>CAYYUG010000077.1:0-19692 GCA_964474755.1 uncultured Rhodospirillaceae bacterium
CGAAATCCCTTGGTTTGGCACGTATCGAGGCGCATTATTTCATCAATAATCTTTTTATGCCGGAAAATCATCTGCTGGACGGTGTCGAGCGCTTCCGCCACGTGCCGGGAGTTATTGTGCAGGGTCGCTACGATATGGTTTGCCCTTTGGAGTCGGCAGATAAGTTATCTCGCGCTTGGCCGGAGGCGGAATATGCGATTGTTCCTGATGCTGGCCACTCGGCTATGGAACCGGGTATCCGGAAATCGTTGGTGCAGGCGACCGAAAAGTTTAAAGCAATTGATCCATGATCCGAATCAATGGGTTGCCCAGATAGGATCGGATCGTATTAGCCCGCCTTCTCGGAGGAGCGTTCATGCAAAATTTGCCAATTGGTCATAAGATTTGGGTGCTGTTTGCAGCGCTCTCGATGATTATCGTGACACCGGTTTGGGCTGGTGACGATCCGTCTTTTATCGCTTTCCATGTAGGCGGTTTCGATGTGAACGACAACGAAACCGCTGGGCAATTGAATATAGAATACCGCTCCAATTGGGACGATTGGTACGCCAAGCCGTTTGGTGGCATCATGGCGACGACTGACGCGGCCGCCTATGCTTATGCTGGCTTCATGCTAGATATTTATTTCGGGCGCCGTTTCGTCTTGACGCCCAATGTGGCGGCTGGTCTCTACTCTGACGGCGACGGCAAAGGTCTCGGATCAGTAATCGAGTTTCGGTCTGGGATCGAGCTAGCCTATCGGCTGGACAGTCGGACCCGTCTCGGTGTCGCATTCCACCATATCTCGAATGCCTCTATCAGCGACAACAATCCGGGCACAGAAACCCTGACTCTGGTTCTGTCTCTACCCTTGAACAACGTCTTTGACGCGGACTGAGACATACCGAATAACGCTTGTCGTGTATCACGTTACGCGTCATATTGCGCGTGTTCTCAACAACGGAAAGGAGGTGATCCAGTGTCTCATTGTCATCTGCGGCCTACGGTCGTTCGGAGCTGGATTGTCGCCGCCGTGCGGAGTTGCTTCGCCTGATGCGACAGTTTCCGACCCGGGCATAAAAGCACCGAGGTCAGACAATGGAAGGGTCGTCCCGAGGGCGGCCCTTCTTTTTAGTTTCAGGCCTGCATTAGTGCATCTGAATCCTATTCATGGTCCAGAAATGATGGCCGGGGACGTTGCTGGTATCCTGCGCTAGGGAGGTATACCGACTCCTTCCCTGAAGGGAGCCAATATCGTCCTAGGACGTAGTAGGAATTGATCTAGTATTCGACGACTTCGCGCGGGCATTCCTGACCTGTGGCTAGGTTCTCCAGAATGGTTTACCGACGATAGTCGGGGCTTACAGCCCTATGGCTTTGGCCGACGGTGTGGCATTGGACGTGACATCATTTAAAAAAGTCGCGACGCGCTTTCAATTGGATAGCGCTGGGCGGTGCGGTCCAGCCCATATTCAAGCTCGACTGGTGTTGGCAAGAAACAGGCGCACGTGACGGAGGATCTCGCATTGCGAATTGCTCCGACTAGTATGGTTGGGCCGCCAGTAGTGGCCTCTGAAAAATGATCGAGTGCTTCGTTGCTGTGGATCGTGCTGTCGATACCTGTTTTTCGTAGATTCTGTTTAATTAGAATTTTACTGACTTTGACGGCTGCTCGTCTAAAATTGGTAACGACTTAATCGTCCGAGTATTCGATAGTGGACTATTGGGCTGCCTGAGGGTAGGCGAACCTGGCGTGAGGATGCATCGCCGCCGTGGTAAGCACGCCAAAAGGGAGAGCCACATTACATCCGCAATGGACCAAAGGCCCGCTTCATATGAAATCTGTTGACTAAATCAAGAGTTTCATGCGGCCTATTTAATGCCTCAGGAACGCCGACAGTTTGCAACCTCATTAAAGGATTGGACAGTGATTGAAAGAGAACGTTTGCCTCTACTGCATAACAATATTAGGCATCGCGCGAACATTAAGGTCGCTGTTCAATTTATTCCAGATCAGGTTCCCAATCATCCGGAATGCTTGACTGTGCGCGTTGCCTGGATCGCTGAAAACGATTGGCCGGCCGGTATCTGACGTTTCACGAATGGCGATGTCGAGTGGAATTTCGCCGAGGAAATCTACGCCCAGCCTGTCGGATTCTTCGCGCGCGCCGCCATGGCTAAAAATATCCGTGCGCTCGCCGCAATGGGGACAGGCGAAGTAACTCATATTCTCGACGATACCTAAAACCGGCACTTCGACTTTGCGGAACATATTGAGGCCCTTGCGTGCGTCTAATAGGGCGATGTCTTGTGGCGTAGAGACGATAACCGCACCGGCGAGCGGCACGTCTTGCGCCATACTCAATTGCGCATCACCGGTCCCGGGCGGCATATCGACAATCATGACATCTAACTCGCCCCAATTGACGTCTCGCATGAGTTGCTGCAGCGCGCTCATCACCATGGGCCCCCGCCAGATCATCGGGTTATCCTCCGGCACCAGGAAGCCCATCGACATGACCTTGACACCGTAATTTTGCATTGCTTCCAGCCGCTCTCCATCCGGACTTTCAGGACGGCCAGTGATGCCCATCATGCGGGGCTGTGAGGGGCCGTATATGTCGGCGTCGAGAATACCGACACTGTGGCCTGACGCGGAAAGCGCCAGTGCCAGGTTTGTTGCGACGGTCGATTTACCAACACCGCCTTTCCCGGAGGCTACAGCTACAATGTGCTTGATGCCAGGAACCGCCTGTTTGGTCCGAGCCTGTTGCGGCCCGCCCTGCTGCTGTCCAGCTTGTTGCTGCTGAGTCGCCTGCTTGTGGGCGGTCAGGACAGCGGTAACTGACAGGACACCGGGTATGCCGTCGACAGCGTCTTCCGCCTCCTGGCGCAATGGTTCGAAGGCCTGCGCCTGCCGCGGATCGATTTCGAGGGAAAATCCGACATTACGATCCTTGATGACGAGCCCGGAAACCATGCCCATCGACACGATGTCCTCATCCGTATCTGGATGGCAAACTGATTTGAGTGCGTTGAGAACCTGTTCTTCACTCACCGTGGGCATAATTTTGTCTCCATACTATTTGGACGATTGCCGTTAAGGGGGTTTGCGCCACGTTGGGTGCTGTCCTATATGTGTGCTGTCTTATATGAGATGGTACCGCGGTAAGAAATACGTTAATTATAGCGCACCGTTTGCGAAAGCATAAACGCCGTAAATTTAGGGAAGACGAGCTGATGCCTTGGTCAAATCAATCTGGTGGTGGCGATAATGGACAGGGCCCCTGGGGCGGTGGCGGCGCCGGCGGTGGTAGCGGCGGGGGTCGGCCCCCACCTGATATCGAGGAAATGCTCCGAAAGGGCCAGGAGCGTGTCAAAAATATCCTTCCGGGAGGCGGTGCTTCGCCGAAAATCATCATCTTATTGGTGGTTCTCGCGGTTGTCGCGTGGCTGCTCTCCGGATTCTATCGGGTGCAGCCAGGTCAGCAGGGTGTAGCACTTGTGTTTGGCAAGGTCTGGAAGACAACGGCGCCTGGGTTGGATATCAATTTCCCGGCGCCGATAGGTGAAGTCTTCACGCCGCAGGTCGATCTATCGCGCCGCGTCGATATTGGATTTCGCGGCGCGGGCGAAGTCACGCGTGGTCGTAATACGGAACGGGATGTTTTGGAAGAAAGTCTTATGCTTACGGGCGACCAGAACATAGTCGATATGGACTTTACCGTTTTTTGGAAAATCAAGAATGCTGGTGACTACCTGTTCAATATTCGCGGACAGGAAAACACGGTTAAGATCGTGGCCGAAAGTGCGATGCGTGAGGTTGTAGGACAGACGCGTTTTGACAGGGCCGTTACGACGGGCCGTGAGGACATACAGGATAAGACGCGGCAATTAATGCAAACGATTCTTGATCAATATAAATCGGGTATCGAGATTACGAATTTGCAGCTGCAGAAGTCGGACCCGCCGAGCGAAGTCATCGATGCGTTTAACGATGTGCAAAGGGCGCGCCAAGATCGCGATCGGTTGCGTAATGAGGCTGAGGCATATGCGAACTCGGTGGTCCCGGTGGCGCGAGGTGAGGCGGAACGAGACATCAAGCAGGCGGAGGCTTATCGCGAACAGCAGATCCAGGAAGCTAAGGGTGAGGCCGACCGTTTTACTTCTGTTTACGACGCCTACAAAATAGCACCAGAAGTGACCCGGCGGCGTATGTATTTGGAAACGCTTGGCGAAGTGCTGGGTAGCGCGCGAAAAGTGATCATCGACCAGAAGGGCGGTGCATCTGGCGTCATTCCCTATTTGCCGCTTCCTGAGGTCCAAAAGCGTTTGGAGCGGGACGAAAATGAGTCCAGCAATTAGAGAATTGGAGATTAAGTTATGAGTAAAGTCCAACTCGCAATTCTCGGCGTTTTCGTTCTCATAGTTGGGATTGTTGCGTCGTCTGCACTGTTTACTGTCCATCAAGTGCAGCAGGCCATTGTACTGCAGTTTGGTAAGCCGGTCCGCGTGGTCCAAGAACCTGGGCTGAGTATCAAGATCCCATTTATACAGGATGTCCAATTTTACGAGCGCCGAATTCTTGATTTGGATCCGCCCGAATTTGAAGTCCTGCTCGATGATAAAAAGCGTATTAAGGTGGACGCATTTGCCCGATATCAGATCCGGGATCCATTGAAGTTTTTGCAAGTTGTACGTGATGAGACGACCGCACGTAACCGGCTGGGGAACCTCGTTAATTCGTCACTGCGCAGGGTCATAGCAAAAACCTCGTTGACCGACCTTCTTTCGCCGAGCCGCGGCGAACTTATGCAGCAAATTCAGGTGGAAGTGGCGGCCAAGGCGAAAAATCTAGGCATCGAGATTGTCGATATTCGTATCGGCCGAACTGATCTGCCGGCGGAGACCAGCAAGTCGGTTTTCGACAGGATGACCACCGAACGAGAGCGAGAAGCCCGGGAACTGCGTGCGCAAGGTGCTGAAACTGCACAGAAAATTAGGGCTGAAGCCGACCGCGATCGGACGGTTTTACTAGCAGAGGCAAAACGAGTAGCTGAGCAGTTGCGTGGTGAAGGTGAGGGCCAGCGTAACCTTATTCTTGGTAAGGCCTATGGCCAGGACCCTGAATTTTTTCAGTTCTACAAGTCGCTTTCTGAGTATCAGGAGAACCTAGTTGGCAATGACACCACCATGGTGCTATCGCCGGATAGTGATTTTTTCCGCTTCTTTGGCGATTTTCAAGGGGTGAATCAGAAATAGGACGGGTGCTTGGCTGATCTCGCCACTGCGCTCGCCCTCGTCCTAGTGATCGAGGGGATGTTATACGCGCTGTTTCCGGATGCAATGCAACGTATGATGCGTGTTGCGCTTGAAGCGCCGCCAACTGTTCTGCGGAATGGCGGTTTGGCGGCAGCGATCCTTGGTTTCCTAGTTATCTGGTTAATTCGTAGTTGAATTAAGCGCGGTGGTCACCGGGTTTGCCTTAATTGGGCCAAAAGTTTGGGTATATTATGGCATTTTAGGCATTTGCATTGATCTCCTTCCGGACTGCCCTAAATGAACAACAACAGATGGCTCGACGATGGGGCAAGGTTTTATAAGGAGGTCGGTGTGAACCGTTCAATGCATTCTATTCAGACGTGCAATTCAGCGGCTCTGCGGTGGCTGCTGTTTTTGCCCTTGGCGGCACTAATTTTATGGCAACCGCTCCGCGCTGACGCAAGGGATGCCCCAGATAGCTTTGCTGACTTGGCTGAACGCCTGCTGCCGGCGGTGGTGAACATTTCCACTATGCAAAAAATTCAGCGTCAAGGCGGAGCCCATGAAGAGCAGCAATTTCAGTTTCCGGAGGGTTCGCCCTTTCGCGATTTTTTTGATCGTTTCAATCGCAGGCATGGTGATCAACCGGCACGGCGCGTGACCTCGCTGGGGTCAGGTTTCATCATCGATAAAACTGGTTACGTGGTCACCAACAACCACGTGATAGAGGGGGCAGATAAGGTCACCGTTATCCTGCATGAAGGCAAAAAGTTTGATGCAGAAATTGTAGGCAAGGATAAAAAGACGGACCTGGCACTGCTGAAGATCAAGGCGGGTGATACTGAATTGACCTCTGTTCAGTTTGGCGCTTCGGATAAGTCGCGGGTCGGTGACTGGGTTATCGCCATTGGCAATCCGATGGGTCTCGGCGGGACTGTGACCGCCGGAATCATATCCGCTCGTGGGCGGGATATTCGCTCTGGGCCCTATGACGACTACATTCAGACCGATGCGCCCATCAATAGGGGAAACTCTGGTGGCCCGCTGTTCGATATGAAGGGCGCAGTTATTGGTGTGAATACAGCAATCCTATCACCATCGGGCGGCAGTATTGGTATTGGTTTCTCCGTCCCCGCCAATTTGGCTAAGAATGTGATCGGCCAGTTGCGCGAGTTCGGTACTACACGCCGGGGTTGGCTAGGCGTGCAAATCCAGACTGT
This sequence comes from uncultured Rhodospirillaceae bacterium, assembly GCA_964474755.1. GTDB lineage: Bacteria > Pseudomonadota > Alphaproteobacteria > UBA8366. The sequence continues at coordinate 6,462 of CAYYUG010000077.1, forward strand.
ATCGCCGGAAATAGCTCAAAGCCTGGGCCTCGATGTGCCGAAGGGAGCGTTGGTCGCCGGTGTCTTGAAGAACAGTCCGGCAGAGGCGGCGGGCGTCAAACAAGGCGACGTTATAGTCGGGTTCGATAATCGTGATGTCCCGGAATCACGCAAACTACCCCGCATGGTGGCGGAGACGAGTGTCGGCAAGGATGTCGCCTTACGCGTGTGGCGCAACGGCAAGGAAGTGCCACTGACTGTGCGACTTGGCGAATTGGAGAAAGTCGATCAGGCGTCTTTGACGGCGCGCGGTTCCCGCCGTGACTCCGACAAGGATGTAAGCCGTGACATCGATGCACTGGGTTTGGCTTTGTCCCCGATCACGCCGGAGCTATCTGAGAAGTACAAGATAGAAGAGGAGACGAAGGGCGTTGTAATCACTGAAGTTAAGAAGGGAAGCGAAGCCGAGGAACGTCGGCTGCGCCCTGGCGATATCATCGTCGAAGTAAGCCAGAAGCCGGTCAGCTTGCCGGCCGATGTGGTGGCCCAGGTTGAGAAGGCTACCGAGAAGGGACGTAAGGTCGTTCTTCTTCTGGTAGATAAAGACGGGGATCCGCGTTTCATTCCCTTAAGAATAAAGGAAGAGTAGACCTGGAAAAGACTGTTCTGGCGAGCGACGCGGGCCTTTTCACGCGCAGTTTAATTTTGCCCGACCGTTTCTTGAGCTCTATTCTGCAGCCCCGCTGAAAATCCTAGATAGATCGGAACCGTCAGGGTGAGCCACGCCGAGACAACGTCTATTTTCCGACTGAAGAACCAGGCACCCATCTATCTGATGGGGATGGGTCATGGGGCGACCCATTGGATTGCGGCTACATTCACCATACTTTTGCCGCTGATAACGGAAGATTTAGGGCTTAGCTATACGGAAGCTGGGCTGCTTTATTCGATCTTCTACGTTAGTTCTTTCGCGGCAAATTTAGGTAGCGGGATTGTGGTCGACGTGACTGGCCGCAAAGTGATCTTTCAGATCTTGTCCCTGGTTATCGGTGCTGGAGCCCTCGCTGTCTTCGGGGTGACAGGGCTATACCTTGTGCTTGCGGCGATGGTTGCATTGATAGGCGCAACCAATAATTTATGGCATCCACCTGCGATTGCTTTTATCTCCGAGCGATTTCCGGACCATCGAGGTTACGCCCTTTCGATCCACGCGACTGGCGCCAGTATTGGCGATATGATTGCACCTTCGCTGGTTGGGCTGTTGCTAATAACGTTTTCGTGGCAGGGCGCTGCCACCGTCAGTACTCTGCCTGTCTTTCTCGTAGCACTGATATTTGTGTTCTACTTGATGCCAATGGATCGGCCAGCGCCCGGTATCGCCCGAAAAACTATGGGTGTGCATGAATATTTTAGCGGTCTTGCCGTCCTATTGCGCAGCCGTGCTGTCTTGGGGCTATGCCTTATGGCAGCTTTCCGCTCGACAGCACAGGTGGGTCTGGTGCTATTCCTGCCGCTCTATCTCTATAATGTGTTGCAGGTCAGCCCTTGGCTGATGGGAATTGCAATCACAGGCATGCATTTGGGCGGTGTCATCGTTTCACCTATTGCAGGTACGATATCTGATCGTATAGGGCGACGACCAGTTGTCCTGTCGGGGTTGAGCGCGACGACGGTCATAATTTTGCTGTTGCCCTTCATTCCGAATGCAACTGTTTTCATCGCCGTTGTCGCAATGCTTGGCTTCGTGCTTTACGCCGTTCGGCCGGTGATCCACAGCTGGATGATGGACCTCGCCCCGTCGGGAGTGGCGGCATCTGCGACCAGTCTGCTTTTTGGAACGCAGGCGGCACTGTCCGTACTGATGCCGCTTATAGGAGGCGCAGTCGCTGATGCCTACGGTTTGAAGGAAGTGTTTTACGTGATTGCTGGCATTATGCTGGTCGCTAATCTTGCCGTCATCCTGCTACCGCGGCCTGAAGCGAAATAATGCTGGGGAATATTTCGTTGCGTCCCAAATTGGTGCGATGGTGATTGCTGGCGGCTCTGGGACCAATTGGGGTGCTGTGCTCGCTGGTTCTTATTTGGATTTTGCAAGTCGAGGCCGAACCGATTGTATCGTGGATTATAGGCTTAATCCCGTCGCTTTTGCTGTTTTACACGCTTCACAATTTGATCCCTGAGGAAAATCGTTGACTGTCAGACACTGTGGATGAATTCTGTGCCTCGGTAGCCTTGGATGTAGAGCAGTGCTGTTAGATCACCGTAATCGACACGCACCCGGGCCTGCTTGGCGACAATGGGTTTGGCGCGGAAGCCAACACCCATGCCGGCGGCCTCGAGCATCGCCAAATCGTTGGCGCCGTCACCGACGGTGATTGCTTTTGTGGGATCGATACCGTGTTCGGCGGATAGGTGGAGCAACGTCTCATGCTTAGCGTTGCGCCCTAGGACCGGTTCTCTGACTGATCCCGTGAGGGCGCCATTTTTGATCTCCAAATGGTTCGCTTGGTCGTAGTCGAATCCGAGACGTTGGCGAACCCAGCTGGTGAAGAACTCGAAGCCTCCTGAGACGAGCGCGCAGTAGGCACCGTTGCTGCGCATCGTGGCTACCAGCGTTGCAGCACCAGGCGTTATTCGGATAGTCGCGAGCGCGTCTTCCAAAGCACTTTCGCTTAGTCCTTTTAGCATATTGACGCGGGCCTTGATGGCGTCTTCAAAGTTTAGCTCGCCGGCCATAGCGCGGGCGGTGATATCGGCAATAGCTTTGCCAATACCACGCAACTCGGCTAGTTCGTCTAGCATTTCGTTCTCGATGATGGTTGATTCCATATCGGCAACCATCAGTTTTTTGCGGCGCTCCGTTGCCGGCTGTGTGACGACGTCGAGCGGCCGGCCGGAGAGGGCTTTCCGCACGCCGTCTGCTATATTCAAAGGCGCATTGAATGGCAGGTCGCAAGCGATGCCAGGTGCTAGCCAGACTGCGGTCCCTACTTCACCACCGGCTTCTTTGATCGCCATTTCAGCGGCAAGAGTATCTTCTAAGGTGAGCGCTACGGCAACTGGGTCACTAATCAACGTAAGAACATTGTTCATCATCATGCAGTCTGTATCTTTGGCACTCATGGAAGGCAAGTCGCATCAACCCGTATTAGTCGTCGCCGGGCCGACGGCAAGTGGCAAATCGGCCCTAGCGCTCTCGGTCGCAGAAGAGTTCGACGGTGTCGTAATCAATGCCGACAGTATGCAGGTCTACACAGAACTCCGCGTTCTGACAGCCCGTCCGAGCCTGGCGGATGAAGCGCGCCTGCCGCATCGACTATACGGTGTGCTGCCAGTCACCGAAATTTGCTCGGCCGCGCGGTGGCGCGAGATGGCTATAGAAGCGATCAGCGCGGCGTATGCGGCTGGTAAACTGCCGATCCTATGTGGTGGTACGGGGCTGTACCTGCGAGCCCTGATGCAGGGCCTGTCGCCGATCCCACGGATTCCGGAGGAGGTGCGGCAGGATATTCGTGACCGTCTAATGCGGGATGGGCCGGTGGCGCTGTATGAAAAGTTGCGGAATATAGACCCGGAAACTGCGGCACAGCTTGAGCCGGGGGACAGACAGCGGGTCGCACGGGCGCTCGAGGTGCTTACGGCAACTGGGCGACCGCTATCACAATGGCAAGTGGAGCCGTTAGTCGGGCCACCGCCCGAACTTCGTTTTCAGACTATAGTTCTCGAGCCGCCACGCGCCGCGCTATACGCCTCGTGTGATGATCGGCTGTTAGCAATGGTACGCGCCGGTGCTTTGGAGGAAGTGGAAGTGTTACGGCAAGGGGGATTTGATCCATCATTGCCCGCGATGCGGGCGCTAGGTGTTCCGGCTTTTCTGCGCCATCAATCCGGTGAGTTGGGTTTGGAAGAAGCAATCGACGTAGCGCAACGGGTAACGCGACGCTACGCTAAAAGACAGACTACTTGGTTCAGGAATCAGATTATTTCTAATTTTCTACTAAAATCGCAATATTCGTTTAAATATAATGAAGAAATCTTTTCATTTATTCGCCAAAATTTGTTGACCCACTACGAATGAATCCCTATTGTCCGCGCTCTTTGGGCCGGTAAGGACCGGAAACCAAAGGAAAATCAAGAACGATAAGTTGGTTTCAACATGTTTCATCGCGATTGACCAACGGCGGGGAAACAGATATTGCGCTGCAAAAGTCACATCTTGAGAGTGGAATGAAATGATAGGAAGGTATGGATAGTGCCATGGTTAGCGAACGCATGACCGGTGCAGAAATCGTCATCAAGTCCTTGGTGGACCTTGGTGTCGAAGTTGTCTTTGGTTACCCTGGCGGCGCTGTACTGCCGATTTACGACGCACTCTTCAAGCAGAATCACATCCGCCATATCCTGGTGCGCCAGGAAGGCGGTGCGGTGCACGCAGCTGAAGGGTATGCGCGGTCGACCGGCAAGGTGGGTGTGGTGCTGGTGACGTCGGGACCAGGCGCGACCAATGCGGTGACTGGCCTGACCGATGCGCTGATGGATTCGGTGCCTCTGGTTTGTCTCACTGGACAGGTGCCGACCCATTTGATCGGCAATGACGCGTTCCAGGAGTGTGATACGACGGGTATCACCCGGCCTTGCACTAAACACAATTACTTGGTGAAGGACGTTCAGGAATTGGGCCGCACACTGCACGAGGCATTCTACGTAGCCGGCACTGGCCGGCCGGGACCGGTCGTTGTCGACCTGCCTAAGGACGTGCAGTTCGCCGAAGGCGATTACGAGGTACCGCATTCTGCCGAGCACAAGACCTACAAGCCGAAAATAATAGGCGACCAGGGCGCAATCGAAGAGGCCGTCATGCTTTTGGCGGGTGCCAAGAAGCCAATCATTTACGCCGGTGGCGGCGTCATCAATGCTGGTGACAAGGGTAGCCAGTTGCTGACCCAGTTCATCCGGATGACCGGTTCTCCTTGTACACTGACCCTGATGGGGCTGGGTGCTTATCCCGCATCCGATGAGCAGTTTCTTGGTATGCTGGGCATGCACGGCACCTATGAAGCCAATCTAGCCATGCATCATTGCGATGTTATGCTTTGCGTGGGCGCGCGTTTCGACGACAGGGTGACTGGCCGTCTCGATGCCTTCGCGCCATATGCGAAAAAAATTCATATCGATATTGATCCGTCATCGATCAACAAGAACGTTCGGATCGACGTGCCTATCATTGGCGACGTAGCCTGCGTCCTGGAAGATATGATCAAGGTTTGGAAGAGTGGTCAGCACCATATGGATGGCAAGGCACTCGATGCTTGGTGGCAGGAAATTGCGGCCTGGCGCGCTATCAAGTGCCTCAACTATGGCAAATCTGATACGTTGATCAAGCCGCAGCACGCGATCCGGCGTCTCTATGAGGCGACGAAAGATCGTGAAACGTTCATTACCACTGAGGTTGGCCAGCACCAGATGTGGGCAGCCCAACATTTTCCGTTTGAGAAACCAAACCATTGGATGACGTCGGGTGGGCTCGGCACGATGGGCTACGGTCTGCCGGCAGCGATTGGTGTCCAGTTGGCGTATCCGGATGCGTTAGTCGTCGATATCGCGGGCGAGGCTTCAACGATGATGAACATCCAGGAACTGTCAACGGCGATGCAGTACCGGGCCAAGATTAAAGTCTTCATACTTAACAACGAATATATGGGAATGGTGCGGCAGTGGCAGGAACTCCTGCATGGTGGACGCTATTCGGAGACGTATTCGGAGGCGCTGCCGGACTTTGTTAAGCTGGCTGAAGCCTTCGGTGCGGTCGGATTGCGAGCTGAAAAACCAGATCAGCTCGACGATGTGATCGCCGAAATGATTGCGACCGAGAACGCTGTGATCGCCGATATATGCGTGGATCCGGCTGAGAATTGTTTCCCGATGATCCCGTCTGGGGCTGCGCATAACGATATGTTGTTGGGACCGGAGGACGAAAAGGAGAACTCGGTTACCGAAGACGGAATGGTGCTCGTCTAGCCGGCGATTGAACTGAACTTCAACTGATATAAGTAGGTCCTGGTTTCTTTACAGGTCCCTCGAGTTTGAGTGATGCAGACACATGAAATCGAACGACATACGATGGCGGTGCTTGTGGACAACGAGCCCGGCGTTTTGGCCCGTGTGATTGGGTTGTTCTCCGGCCGCGGCTACAACATCGAGAGCCTGACCGTGTCGACGGTAAGTGAGGACAAATCCAAATCCCGGATCACCATCGTGACTTCCGGGACGCCGATGATCATTGAGCAGATCAAGGCACAGCTCAACAGGCTGGTGCCAGTTAGTGACGTCTATGACCTGACCGAGGAAGGTCCACATATCGAGCGCGAGGTTGCGCTCATCAAGCTACTAGCGAAGGGTCCGGAGCGGCGCGAGTCTCTGCGCATTGCTGATATTTTTCGGGCCCGGGTCGCTGATACCACGGTGGACTCGTTTGTCTTTATGGTCACAGGGACACAAGAAAAGATCGATGCGTTCACGGAGCTTATGCGGGCACTGGGAGCAGTGGAGATCGCCCGCAGTGGTGTGGTCGCCATTGCCCGCGGCCCTGAGGTCCTATAAAAGCGCGTCATAACGAGAGAATTTGATAACTGGAAGATAGGGGACAGAGCTTATGCGCGTTTATTACGACCGTGATGCCGACGTCAATCTGGTAAAGAGCAAAAAGATTGCCATAGTCGGCTATGGCAGCCAGGGCCATGCTCATGCGATGAATCTGCGTGATAGTGGTGTGTCGGAGGTCACTGTCGCGCTGCGCCCGGGTTCCGGTTCGGCGGCAAAGGCTGAGGGTGCTGGCTTCAAGGTTATGTCGCCGGGTGAAGCTGCTGCGTGGGCTGATGTCGTCATGGTGTTGGCGCCGGATGAGATCCAGCGTGATCTTTATAGCAACGATCTGGAGCCAAACATGAAGCCGGCAGCGGCGATAGCCTTCGCGCACGGCCTCAACATTCACTTTAACCTGATAGAGCCGCGCGACGATATCGACGTCTTCATGATCGCGCCGAAAGGCCCTGGACACACTGTCCGCTCCGAATATGAGCGCGGCGCTGGTGTTCCTTGCCTGATTGCAGTCCACCAGGATGCGTCCGGCAATGCCCATGATGTCGGCTTGTCCTATGGCAGCGCCATTGGCGGTGGCCGTGCAGGTATCATTGAGACAACTTTCAAGGAGGAATGCGAGACGGATCTATTCGGTGAGCAGGCGGTGCTCTGCGGAGGCCTGACTTCCATGATTCAGGCGGCCTATGAGACGCTTGTTGATGCGGGGTACGCGCCGGAAATGGCATATTTTGAATGCGTGCATGAGGTGAAGCTGATCGTCGACCTGATCTATGAAGGTGGCCTCGCCAATATGCGTTATTCGGTATCGAATACCGCGGAATATGGTGATTATGTAAGTGGGCCCGAAGTCATTGGCGATCCTAGCAAGGAAGCAATGAAGGGAATATTGAAGCGAATTCAGACCGGCGAATTTGTGCATATGTGGATGAATGAATGTGCGGCTGGTCAGCCCCGCCTTAAGGCGGAACGTCGTATGTCCGGCGAACATTCATTGGAAGAGGTTGGTGAGCGCCTGCGCAGTATGATGCCGTGGATTGCGGAGAATGCCTTGGTTGATAAATCCAAAAACTAATTAGATTAAGATGGCGGGCCGTCAGAGGTGACGCAGAAAACCCGTATATTGACGCCCGGGTTGCCGTAGCCGCATCCCGGGTGTTTTCGTTTTGTCAGTGTGCGGTTCAGCGGCTTGTTGAGCATAAATTTCATGCAACTTCGTGATTTGAAATAAACTTTAAAGGCTTTCTAACCATATCTAGTTTTGATTTATTATGTGTGAAGCGTACAATACATTGTCGCTTAGGATGGATGAAAAAGTAGCGCCGCATACAAAAATTGGCGCTTTATGTTGCGTTAAATTGATCTCTAATGGCTATGTATACCCGCGAAGCGTCGAAGTAGGCATATAAAGACTTGGGAGTAGGTCGTTAAATATGTTTTCTGGTATTTTGGGTATGTTGTCCGCCGATATGGCTATAGATCTCGGCACCGCAAATACTCTCGTCTATGTGAAAGGCCGGGGTATAGTTCTCAACGAGCCGTCCGTTGTTGCAATTGCGGAGATTAGAGGCAAAAAACAAGTTCTCGCAGTTGGTGACGAGGCCAAGATGATGCTTGGTCGTACGCCCGGTAATATTCAGGCTATTCGCCCGCTTCGTGACGGTGTAATAGCCGACTTCGATGTCGCCGAGGAAATGATCAAACATTTTATTCGGAAGGTGCATAACCGGCGCAGTTTTGCCAGTCCACAGGTCATCATCTGTGTCCCTTCGGGATCCACGGCTGTGGAGCGACGCGCTATTCAGGAATCTGCGGAAGCCGCTGGCGCGCGCCGTGTGTTCTTGATTGAAGAGCCGATGGCAGCGGCAATTGGGGCTGGTCTTCCGGTAACTGAGCCGACTGGCTCGATGATCGTTGATATCGGCGGCGGGACAACGGAGGTTGCCGTTCTGTCTCTTGGTGGCATCGTCTATTCTCGATCGGTGCGGGTAGGCGGCGACAAGATGGACGAAGCGATCATTGCCTATATTCGTCGCAACCATAATTTGCTTGTTGGTGAAGGCAGTGCAGAGCGCATCAAGAAAGAAATCGGCTCTGCTTGCCCGCCGGAAGACGGCGAGGGTGATGTCATGGAAATCAGGGGCCGCGACCTGATGGCTGGCGTACCTAAAGAATTGCTCATAAGCGAACGACAGATTTCCGAAAGTTTGGCGGAGCCGGTCGGTGCTATCGTCGAAGCGGTCAAGGTGGCACTCGAGCACACCGCGCCGGAGCTTGCCGCCGATATCGTAGACAAGGGAATAGTTTTGACAGGTGGCGGTGCGTTACTTGGCAATCTCGATTTTGTGCTGCGCCATTCGACCGGCCTTGCGGTTTCCATCGCCGATGATCCGCTGTCCTGTGTCGCACTCGGAACGGGGCGTTGTTTAGAGGAAATGAAGACGCTAAAAAACGTTCTTATCAGTATGTACTGAGTTGGAACCGCCCCGGCGCTGATGTTGCGAGGGATTGTGATAGGTGGTTAAACGGTCTTTATCCTTTCAGAGAGTGGCAGCGCCTTTGCGCGCGCTATCTCAGCGCTTCGCATTTCTGTTCCTGCTAGTTGCTGCTGGGGGAATGTTTTTGGCCGCAAAAATCGATCCGGAACTTTTCGACCGGACCCGCATGGCGGTTACCGATGCTGTCGCTCCTTTTCTAGATGCGCTGTCGCGACCAATAGCTAGCGGCGCGGCGATAGTCGATGAAGTGAATTATCTGGTTGATCTGCGCGGCAAGAACGCTGTCTTGAGGATGGAAAATGCCCGCCTAATCCAGTGGCATACAGTTGCACGCAATTTGGCGGCTGAAAATGACCGGCTCAGGGGTTTGCTCCGCTTCGTGTCGGACGAGCATTCGCAGTTTGTCTCGGCCCGTATCATCGCCGATTCGGGAGGCACGTTCGTGCGCAGTATTTTGGTAAATGCCGGTGCGCGTGATGGCGTTCGCGCCAGCCTGCCGGTGGTTGTTGGCGAAGGTTTAATTGGGCGGGTGGTAGATACTGGGGAACGAGTCTCTCGCGTGTTGTTGGTTGACGATTTGAACAGCAGGATTCCCGTTATCGTCGGGCCAAACCGGGAACGCGCGGTGCTCGCAGGTGATAACTCGCTGCATCCAAAACTAATTTATTTGTCCGGCAACGCGCAGGTCGTGAAGGGGGCCCACATCGCGACGTCGGGTCAAGGAGGCGTCTTCCCACCGGGTGTTCCGGTCGGTACTGTGTCCTCGATTGACAGTAACGGAATTCGGGTTGAAACCTTTGTCGAGGCTTCCGCTCTGGAGTATGTCCGTATCATCGATTACAAGCTGTCGAATTTTTTGGACCATAAACGCCGACGCACAGTAGGTCGGCAAAATTAGGAAGTGTGATGCCGAAAGCCGTCGTTTGAAGCATTCGGTTGGGATAGTCTGTCCCTACATATAACGCTATAGGAGCCCGGCGACGCGATGAAAGGAACCGTCTGGCAGCGGCTTGACTTCGTTGCTCGGATGATGATCCCGATGCTGGCCAGTCTTTGCCTCGTGGTCGTCACCGTCCTGCCGCTGCGCCTGCCGGAAGCTAGTTTTGTCGTTCCGGCCTTGGCCTTAATGGCGGTGTATTATTGGGGCTTGCACCGTGCCGATCTACTGCCCGTATCAGCAATCTTCTTTATAGGCTTCTTGCAGGATATATTGTCTGGTGGTCCGCTAGGCATACATACGTTGAGCTTTCTTGTCGTGTACGGAATTTGTGTCTCGCAGCGGCGGTTCTTCTACGGCAAATCATTTATGGTTGTGTGGTGGGGATTCATGGTTATTGCCGGAGGAGCGTTGATTCTGGAATGGGCCTTGACGTCCGTATTTCTTGAGCGTCTTGTTTCTCCTCGGTCGATCTACTTTAAATATATGATGACCATCGCGCTTTATCCTGTCGTTGCTTGGTTTTTCGTACGAATGCAGCGTGCTTTACCTGTGGCTGAGTAGATGAAGTCCGAAAAAATACGTAGTAAACAGTTCAGCCGGCGCGCCACCATACTCCTTGGTGGTCAAATGGCCCTATTCGCTGGACTTGGCGCGCGAATGTATTACCTGCAGGTCCTGCAGGCAGATCATTATAGGACGCTTGCCGAAGACAACCGTATTAACCTGCGCCTAATGGCGCCGCCCCGTGGATACATTGTCGATCGATTTGGGGAGCCGATCGCGACCAATGTGCAGAACTATCGAGTTGTTGTCATTCGTGAAGAGGCAAAGGAACTACCGGTAACTTTGGCACGGTTGGCAAAACTCTTGGATAGTGGGTCTGTCGACGTTGTGCGCGTTCTGCGGGATGCCAAACGCCGTCGCGCTTTCGTCCCGGTCACCGTGGCGGAAAACTTGAGTTGGGGTGATGTTAGTCGCTTGGAAGTCAATGCGCCCAACTTGCCTGGAGTTCAGATCGAAGTTGGCTTGTCTCGATATTATCCGCTTGGTTCCGCGGTTTCGCACGTGATTGGCTATGTGGCGGCAGTGTCGGAAAAAGACCTGACGGGCCGGGATCCGCTGCTCGAGTTGCCTGATTTTCGTATCGGTAAGAGCGGGGTCGAGAAAAGATATGATTCGGCGCTGCGGGGGCGTGCTGGTAACAGCCAGGTTGAAGTCAATGCCGTCGGCCGAGTGATCCGCGAGTTGCGTCGTGAAGAAGGCGAGCCCGGCCAGGAAATTTCTCTTACCCTCGATACCGGATTGCAAATTGTGGCAGCCAAGCGTTTGGCTCAGGAAAGGAGCGCCGCTGCAGTGCTGATGGATCCCCATCGAGGTGATGTTTTAGCGATGGTATCCTCGCCAGGATACGACCCCAACGCTTTCAATGAGGGGCTCAGCGGCAGCGAATGGCGGCGCCTCTTGCATGACCCGCATACGCCGCTTATCAACAAAGCGATCGCGGGGCATTATGCGCCCGGTTCGACATTCAAGATTGCTGTTGCCCTCGCTGCGCTAGAAGCAGGGATTACCGTCGAACATAATATCTACTGTGATGGTCACATAACGTTGGGTGACCGGCGCTTTCATTGCTGGAAAAAGCATGGTCATGGCAGAGTTGCGCTAGCCGATGCGCTGCGTGAGTCCTGCGATATTTGGTTCTACGATGTGGCCTTGAAGATCGGTATTGACAATATTGCTGCCATGGCGCGGCGCCTCGGACTCGGAACCACCTATGATATAGATATTGCAGGCGAAAAAGCGGGCCTTATCCCTACACGTGGTTGGAAAAAAGCGACGATTGGCAGCAGCTGGCAGAAAGGTGAAACGGCGATCGCAGCAATCGGCCAGGGGTATGTCCTAGCAACCCCGATGCAGCTTGCAGTTATGACCTCCCGATTAGTTAATGGGGGCCATGCTGTAATACCTCGGCTGACCCCTGATCGGATTGAGGCTGATTTCATTGCGCCCAAACCGGAACTAGCGTTTCCTTCGATCGGTATTTCGGATGAATCGCGCCGTATTGTGATGCAGGCGATGGATGAGGTGGTGAACCATACGCGCGGAACAGCGCGACGGTCTCGCCTGAAGGATCCGGAAATGGCGATGGGTGGCAAAACCGGCACGTCTCAGGTGCGTCGTATCAGCTTATCGGAGCGGGAGGGTGGTCTTCGCAAAAACGAAGATAAATCCTGGCGCGAACGGGACCACGCACTGTTTGTAGGTTATGCGCCAGTCCATGCTCCGCAATATGTTGTTTCAGTGCTGGTCGAGCATGGTGGCGTGGGTTCGAAGGCCGCTGCCCCCATTGCCCGCGACCTGCTGGAACATGCGCAACGCCACAACTCAGCGAGAAACAGAGTGGCAAAAAAAGTAGCCGTCGCTACAACCTAGACTGGATTGTAAACGTGATTCGGACACGCAACCCATCGGATATCCGATTAGCGCAAAAACTCTGGCAGGTGAACTGGGCCTTGGTTCTACTGGTTACGGTGGTCTCGTCTATTGGTTTCGTGATGCTCTATTCTGCCGCGAACGGCAACCTGTCTCCCTGGGCATCGAAGCAGATGGCGGTGTTTTCTGCCGGGCTGGTTCTGATGCTGATAATTGCCGTGGTCGATATACGCTTTTGGATGCGCTACGCCTATGTTTTCTATGCGCTTACACTTGCCCTGCTTCTCTATGTTGAGTTCTTCGGGGCGGAGATCAACAATGCCCAACGGTGGATCAAGTTCGGAGAATTTCAGGTCCAGCCGTCCGAATTTATGAAGATCGCCCTAATAATGGCACTGGCTCGCTATTTTCACAGGCTGAATATTGAGGACATTGCGCGGCCGCACTTTTTGATTATTCCCCTTTTGTTGATAGCCGCACCGGTTTTACTGATTCAGCGCCAACCTGATCTCGGCACAGCGTTGTTTCTCATCGTTTGTGGCGGTGCGGTTTTCTTTCTCGCCGGCGTGCGGATATGGAAATTTCTCGTTGTGCTGACCGCGATGGTGGCCGCGTTGCCTATCGCTTGGCCGTTCATGCGGGACTATCAAAAGGATCGAATCCTGACCTTCCTCTCTAACGATGCGGATCCTCTGAGGGAAGGCTACCAAATTATGCAGTCGAAGATTGCGCTAGGGTCCGGTGGGTTGTTCGGGCGCGGGTTCATGCAAGGGACACAGAGCCA
>CAYYUG010000078.1:0-19111 GCA_964474755.1 uncultured Rhodospirillaceae bacterium
CTGTTCCATCGCGAGCGGACCGGCGAAGGACAGCGCGTCCACGTACCGATGTACGAGGCGTTCGCCGCCTTCGTGATGAACGAGCATATGCAAGGCCGCTTGTACGAACCTCCGGAGAGCCCTGCCGGCTATCAGCGCATGCTGACGCCACATCGCCGCCCGTTCCCGACCGCCGATGGGCATATCTGCGTACTGCCCTATAACGACAAACACTGGTCGCGGTTCTTCGATGTAGCCTGCATGCCGGAAATGAAGAGCGATCCCCGTTTCACTGACCAGCCGTCGCGCTCCCAGAACATCAATGCACTTTATGAGATCGTAGTTGGCGTGATGCAGACTAAGACAACAGCAGACTGGCTTGCGATCCTGGAAGAGGCCGACGTGCCAGTCATGCCGATGAACGAGCCGGAAGACCTGTTCGATTGCCCGCATCTGAGCGCAGTCGACATGTTCCCCATTGTAGAGCATCCGACAGAGGGCACGATCCGCCATATTAAGGTGCCAGTAGCGTTCTCTAAAACGCCGGGTGGCTATTATCGTCACCCCGAGCGTCTTGGCGAAAGTACAGCATCCGTATTGGAAGAGGTTGGGTATTCGGCCGACGATATCGCGGCGCTGCAGGCGTCCGGTGCCGCCGGCAAAGCAAAAGACTAGCCGGTTTTCCGGAGCAAGCGCTCTACCGCCTGAGCGGCTGACAAGAAGCTATAATCCTCGTTGCGGTGGCCTATCAGTTGCACGCCAACCGGTAATCCTTTAGGTCCCCGCCCCGCGGGCAGGGTCAACGCAGGCCCGTAAGTTGCAGTCCAAGGCAAGTTGAAAACCGGATCTCCTGTACTGTCAATACCCTCCGGTGATTCGCCTATTGCGCTGGGCGTGAGAAGCAAGTCGAACCCTTCTATCGCCGCAGCAAACTGGCCGCGATAGGTTTCGAGTATAACCAACGCCTTACGATAATCTTCATAGCTGCACAGGACCCCATCATTGACTCTTCCATTCAAGAGTTTTTTGCTCAACAGACCGGAATGACGAAGCCTCTCGTGAAGCATTACCCGAGCGAATTCGAAGCCGGAGACGTCGCGCATCGCCTGCACCAACTCCTCTGCTCCCTCCGGCATATCAAAATCGGTGACGACGGCTCCGTCACGCGACAAACGGTCGGCAACATCAGCTATTAGTTCTTGCGTATAGTCTTCCGCATGGTCCCACCAGGGCGTCCGGCAAACACCTATCCGAATATCAATGACATCGACGGCAGCCAGGGGCGCGAACGGCAACACAATAATGGTGCTTCGGAAGAGAGCAAGATCCGCGACTGAGCGCGCTATCAGGCCAAACGTATCAAGTGATGGGGAATTGTCCCGCACCCCGGTGAGGTTGAGGTCGCCATAGCTCGGCTTGTAGCCCACCGTGCCGCAAAAAGCCGCGGGCCGAATCGTCGAACCGGTAGTCTGCGTCCCAAACGCCACCGGCACCATGCGTGCACCGACCGCTGCCGCCGACCCGCTAGAGGAACCACCCGGCGTGTGGTCCGGGTTGAACGGATTGCAGGTCGGACCTGGTTGAACATGGGCGAACTCTGCCGTTACCGTCTTACCGAATAGTATTGCACCGGCTTCCCGGCAAGCGGCGATGCAAGGAGCATCCCAGGCCGGCCGATTTTCCTTATAGATGCGCGAGCCGTGCGCCGTCGGCATGTCCGCCGTATCCATGATATCCTTTGCCCCAAAGGGAATGCCGTGCAAAAGGCCCTTCGAACGAGATTTATCCGCCACTCGAGCCGTTGCAAGAACGGCATCGCGGTCAAAATGGGCCCAGGCCTGCACGCTACCTTCGAGCTCCTCGATCCGTTCGATGCAAGCAGCTGACACGGCCTCGCAGGTCAAATCCCCAGCCTCGATCGCTGCAACAATTTCCGTAGCTGTTAACTCAATAGGTTCCATCGTTCCTTCCTCAATTCTGCGGTCGAATGTCCCACGCCAAGGTCAAAACATCGATGTGCCGCAAACCGAAGCACTCCAGTAGTCAGGTCAGCGCCTCCAATCTAGCGCCCCGGGCGTCTGCATATCGTCGACTAACAGGATACGCGCATCATGTAGTCATTCACCACACGCCTCTCTTACGGCGAGTGCACCCTGCAAGTTATGGATGCGCCCGGTCCACGACAAGTAGGCTTGTGAACGTGCATGGCGCCGCCGCTCCGGCGGGTCTACGGCGACTGGTTATTTTACCCCTCAGCTCGGCCCAAAAGCCAATAGCGGGCCCTGTTTGTAGTGTCTGGCGAGGAGGCACCGGCGGTGCAACGGCACCTGCACTGGCACGAGTAGAACGGCGACGGCGAGCAAGGCCACCCCGGCCCACACATCGTCCTAAGACAAGCGCTTGATGGGTCTGGTCGGCGTCCTTGGAGGAGGGGATCGGTGCCCTGTCGGCATGTTAATCGTTGAACACGACGCAGGCTCAGTCAAAGCGCGTCGCCCTCCGCCAACGTCGCTCCACATAACTTGCAGCTCGCGGGCAACATAGCGTTGAGCATCAATCAAGCCAAACGAGGTGGCGGAAAGCATTGCTGCTAAGGTGCAAATTCCGGAAACACAAGTGTCCCATCGCGTTTGACCTGATTGATCAATTCGATCTCCCAGTCGAGATACTGGTTCATCGCGTCTTCGACCGTACCCTCGCGATCGTAAGGCTTGTAAAATATGTCTTCGCGTTCCGCCGCAAGGTTCGTATAGCCCTCTTCAATCGGCCGACCGGCCGCACACCATGCGGCGGTCCCACCTTCCAAGGCGTAGACTTTCGCATCGGTTAGCATCGACAGATCCCGCGCCGCCAATCGTGCCAACTGGCCATCGTCACTGGTCACCACATAGGCTTGCGCCGGTGGCAAACGTCCCACCGCATCTTCAAGACGCGCACGAATCGCCCACCAGGCGCCCACGATATGACCGTCCCGATATGTCAAGCTGTCCGCAACGTCGATAATGACAGCACCAGCCGGTACTGCTGTCGGTGCAACGACCGCTACAGTAGCGATATCAATTTCGGGGACATAATTCGCTTCGGCACCGCTGTCACTAGGTAGACTATCCAGACCACCCTCCAAGACATGGACATCGGTCCAACCCATCTGGATTAGCCAATGTGCCGTCATAATTGCGCGAACGCCGGTGTCGTCAATCAACACCACGCGGGCGTTGTTAGTTGCGACAAATTTGTCCGTTGCCTGAACGAGCTGTCCGCCCGCCGCATGACGCGACCCAACGACGTGACCTGCCTCGTATTCCACCGGCGACCTAACATCAAACAGATACAAAGTCCGCCTATTGGTTTCGGCTTGCCATGCACACAGGGTCGAAACATCGATCGTTTTGACACCATATTTTTTCGCCACTTGCGCGGCAGCGCTTTGTGACCAATCGAGTGCACTTTCCGAAACCGGGTCATATTGCCGTATCGCACCGTGTTCCAGCTCGAAACCAGCCAGGTGCCATCCCATAGTCCCATTGGTCAACGCCATGACCTTGTTCGGCGTACCCGCATTGATCAGCGATTGAGCGCCAATAATCGATCGCGTCCGACCCGCACAGTTAACGACCACCAGAGTATCCGGATCAGGTGCCAGGTCGCGGATATGGTAGGCCATTTCCGCACCCGGCGAGTCAATGCCACCAGGGATGTTCATCCGTTCATATTCGTCCATCGGTCGGCTGTCGAGGATCACCAAATTTTCCCCGGAATCGACCTTCGCCTTCAGTTCTTCAGCGGAAATATTTGGGGTACCGCAATAGTGCTCAACATATTCACCGAAAATTTTGGACGGTACATTCATACCGCTGAACAACTCATAGCCCGCTACCTCCCAGCCTTCGATGCCGCCTTCCAGGGTTGAGAGGTCGACGTATCCCATCGCCGACAGCGTGGTTGCGGCGCGTTCTACCAACCCATCCTTTTCATCAACCAGGACGACCCGAGTTTCCAGCCGCGGCACAAGGTCACGGATGGACAACTCAAGGACGCTGAGCGGGATATTGTTGCACCGCAGGATATGGCGCTGACCGAAGACACCCTCCTCGCGTACATCGATAACGGCGAGTTCGCATCCATCATCGAACGCGGCCCGCAATGCCTTTGCGTCGATAGCTCCGACTGAAAGCATGATTTTCTCCCTGTCCATTTACGCGACAACTGTATGCAAGCCGTCGGCGCCCCTCAACCAACTTGAGATTGCCCGTCAGCTAGATGCGAACCATAGTGCAGCACGATGACTAACGAGATGACAATATTCGATCGGCGGCTAGTCCGCGCGCGCCGAGACCGTGCGGCGGTAAACTTCGACGAATTCGATTTCCTTTTCCGCGAAGTCGCCGACCGACTGGCGGACCGATTACTGGATATCACCCGAGCCTTTCCCGTTGCGCTGGAACTCGGTTGCCACACGGGCGGCCTCAAACGGGTCCTCGCCGGGCGCGGCAAAATCGAAACGCTGGTGCAATGCGATCTCTCCGAGAATATGGCACGGCGCGCAAATGAGTTGGCAGTAATAGCTGACGAAGAAGTGTTACCTTTCGAAGGACCGTGTTTCGATTTGGTGCTTTCTAACCTGTCTCTGCATTGGGTCAACGACCTGCCCGGCGCCCTGGCCCAGGCCAACCGATGCCTTAAACCGGATGGACTTTTTTTAGGCGCAATTCTGGGCGGCGACACTTTGCACGAGTTGCGCGACTGCCTGATGCAGGCAGAACTCCACCTATGTGGCGGGGTCAGTCCGCGCTTGTCACCCTTTGCCCAAGTGCGTGACGTGGGGGCGTTACTGCAGCGCGCCGGGTTCAGTCTGCCGGTGACCGACAGCGACGTGATCACCGTGACCTATGAAAACGCCTTTCAATTGATGAGCGATTTACGAGGCATGGGCGAAACGGAGGCCACATTTGCGCGGCCGAAACAGTTTACCCGCCGGGAACTTTTCCTGCAGGCTGCGAACCTTTATCAGGAACGCTACGGTACAATTGACGGCCGCATCTCAGCCACCTTCGAGGTAATCTATATGCATGGCTGGTCTCCGCATGACTCCCAACAAAAACCGCTGAGGCCGGGCAGTGCAAAAACCCGTCTGGCAGACGCATTGGGCTCGAAGGAGATCAGCGCCAGCGAGAAAGTGAGACCGTCCTAAAGAAAGTCCTGCAGCATGGCGACCAATGGCACGTCCGCCGGTGGCATCGGGTAATCGGTTAGATTCATTGGGTGAACCCACGCCAGCTTCTGACCTTCCTTTGCCTGCGGTATCCCTTTCCAGATACGGCAGATATAGAGCGGCATGAGCAAATGAAAATCGTTATATGCGTGGCTGGCGAAGGTCAGTGGCGCGAGACAGCTCTGACGCGTATCAACACCCAGCTCCTCCTGCAATTCTCGGATCAGCGCCGCGTCGGGCGTCTCGCCGTGCTCGACCTTGCCACCAGGAAATTCCCATAGACCCGACATCGACCTACCTTCAGGCCGCTGTGCAATGAGCACTCGCCCATCTGCGTCAATCAAGGCAACTGCGACAACCAGCACAACCAGCAGGTCGCCGCAGTTATTTTTACCTGCGTCCCAACATCCCTCCGGCATGTCTTGGAGTTTGTTCAGGATCGGTAGTCCGCGTTGATACTGATATAGCCGTGCGTCAAATCGCAGGTCCAGACACGTGCCTGACCACGTCCCAGACCGATGTCGATCGCGATGTGCACGTTCTGACCCTTCATATGCTCAGCAACTGGACCTTCGGCATAATCTTCGCGCACGCTCCCGCAATCGGTAATTGGCACACCGCCCATCGAAATAGAAAGCTTGTCTCGGTCTGCAGGTTCACCGGATTTCCCAACAGCCATGACAATTCGGCCCCAATTAGCATCCTCACCAGCTATCGCCGTCTTGACCAAGGGAGAGTTGGCTACCATCAAGCCAATCTTTCGCGCAGAAGCACTTGACACCGCGCTGCTCACATCAATCGTCACCAACTTTTGGACACCTTCGCCGTCTCGAACAACCTGTGTCGCCAGCTCTGTCAATAGCTCCTCCAGGGCTCGCCTAAAATCGCGAAAATGTGCGTCGCGGGCGGACGTAACCGACGGATGCTTCTTGCCCTTGCCTGTGGCGAATAGCAGGACGGTGTCGCTTGTCGAGGTGTCGCTGTCAACCGTAATGCAGTTATAGGATTTTTCCACCCCAGCCCTCAAAATTGTCTGCAGGACCCGGGCTGGAATTTTCGCATCTGTAAATAAAAAACCCAACATGGTCGCCATATCTGGCGCGATCATACCAGAACCCTTGGTAAAGCCAGCCAGAGTCACTTGGGTATTACCAATTTTTGCAGTGCGCATGGCGGCTTTAGGAAAGGTATCCGTGGTCATAATGGCTTCCGCCGCGGGGCGCCAGGAGCCGGGCTTCAAACTGCGCATCATGCCCGGCAACTTGCCAGCAATGTAGTCTGGCGGCACTGTCTCACCAATCACACCAGTCGATGCGACATAGACCTGATTTTTTGGACAACCAATCAGCTTCGCCGTTGTCTTGACAGTTGCAGCCACGACCGCGTCACCCGCCAGACCAGTGAAAGCGTTGGCGTTTCCCGAATTAACTACGACAGCACGCGCCTGCCCTCGAGACAAAATTTTTCGGCACCAGTCCACCGGGGCGGAGGGGCAACGTGATTTGGTAAACACCCCGGCCACCATCGTACCTTGCGCGAGGCGTGCGACCATCAAATCCTTAACGCCTTTCGCAGGCTTCAAGCCGACATGCCGGCCTGCCAGGTCAACTCCAGCGATCCCGGGAATTCGGGGAAATTGTTTCGGAGCGAGGGGCGATTTTTCCAGCATGGCCGAACTATTGCGTTTTTGGTGGTGCCGATAGAGGTTTGCCGTCCAGCCCAAATCGTTCGACGTTTGCACCGGCCACTAATTTCTGCATTACACCGACCGCTATGGTTCTTCCGGCATCCCGCAAGATACGCGGTCGCATTTTTTCGAAGGATAGCGGTGTCCCTGTGCGTCGATCCTCAACTTTGATTACGTGCCAGCCAAACCGGGTCTTCACTGGCAATGGTGTAACTGTGCCAGCTTTCATCGCAAACGCAGCGTCGGCGAACGGTTTAACCATGTCACCACGCTTAAAGTACCCCAAATCACCACCATTTGCGGCGCTCGGACCAGTGGAATACTCCTTTGCTGCCGCATCGAAGGATTTGCCTGCATCGAGATGACCGATGACGTTCTTCGCATCAGTTTCGGTCTTCAGCAAAATATGGCGCGCACGGACTTCGGCTACCGGTGGATTCTTCTTTAGAAATTCCTGATAGCGGCGTTCCAAAAGGCCTGGCGTTAAATTTTGTTCGATCAACTGGTTGAGATAGACTTCTCCGACGAGTGCGTCTTCGAGGAGTTTGAGTCGGCTTTTTACCTCTGGAGTATTTTCCAACTTATTTTTGCGACCCTCGACAATCAAAAGGCGCTGCTGAATCAAGCGTTCGAGGAGTTGCGGATAGACTGCCTCAAAGCCGGCTTTTTGCATTTGCTGCGGCAAAGAAGAAAATGCGCGAACTACCTCGCTGCGGTGGATGTCTTGACCTGCAACTCTGGCAACCACCAAATTTTCTTGCGCGGCGACCGAAAAGCTCAACAAAAGGGAGATAGCGGCCGCAACAATGATGGTGCGCGCGCTTGTCCGGCGTGGCATGCAACTACTCCTCAAATGTTGTAACGGCGTGCGCCCACACGCAGAGCGTCTGGGGATAAACCATATGCATGCGACGCACACAAGGGCGAGAGCCAATTTCTGAGGACTTACCGTAGCGTTGACAGTGGCCGTCAAGGACCTTAAGAGACAGCGTAAGTCCTTTTATAATATTGTATTAATTAAAGGGACCTAGTTTTATTAGCGTCTCAATCCCTGATCCGAGGTTCTTTATGATCGGCGGCATGCTCCGACGGGTTTTTGGATCACCAAACGACCGTTTCATCACATCCCTGCAAAACACGGTCGATAAGATAAACGCAGCGGAACGCGAACTAGAAGCGCTCGATGACGCGGCATTGCGTGACCGGACGGACTGGTTGCGGAAGCGACTCGCCGATGGCGAGAGACTTGATGACCTGTTGGTCAACGCGTTCGCAACCGTCCGGGAGGCGGCCAAGCGGACCCTAGGACAGCGCCATTACGATGTTCAGCTACTCGGCGCCATGGTGCTTCATCAGGGCAAGATCTCTGAAATGAAGACGGGAGAGGGCAAGACCCTCGTTGCAACCGCAGCTGTCTATTTGAACGCACTGGAGGGGAAAGGTGTTCACGTGGTTACCGTGAATGACTATCTAGCCAGTCGGGACTCCGAATGGATGGGCCAAATTTACAAGTTCCTCGGCCTGACGGTCGGTTGCATCGTCCACGGATTGAACGACGAAGAGCGGCGAGAGCAATACGCCGCTGATGTTACTTATGGCACAAATAACGAATTCGGTTTCGATTATCTGCGCGATAATATGAAGTTCAGCTTAGAGGAAATGGTCCAGCGCAAATTCAACTTCGCTATCGTCGACGAAGTCGATTCGATCCTAATCGACGAAGCGCGGACACCGCTGATCATCTCTGGCCCGACGGATGATTTATCAGAAATGTATGTCAAAATCGACAAGTTGATCCCGCAACTTGTTGAAGGAGATTACGAAAAGGACGAAAAACAACGCAACGTAACACTAACAGACCAGGGCACAGAACGCATTGAGCTATTGCTGCAGGAAACCGGAATGCTCGAGAGCGGTAGCTTGTATGACGTCCAAAATATTTCCACCGTACATCACGTGAACCAAGCCCTGCGGGCGCACATGCTGTTCTATTGCGACAAGGACTACATCGTTAAGGACGGCAAAATTGTTATCATCGATGAATTCACCGGCCGCATGATGGAAGGGCGCCGTTATTCAGAGGGCCAACATCAAGCACTTGAGGCAAAGGAAGGCGTCACCGTCCAACAGGAAAACCAGACGCTGGCGTCGATAACCTTCCAAAATTATTTTCGGCTCTATCCAAAATTGGCAGGCATGACTGGCACAGCAACGACCGAAGCCGGCGAGTTTGCTGAAATTTATAGCCTCGAAGTGATCGAAATTCCAACTAATATGCCAATGATTCGGGACGATCAAGACGATGAAGTTTATCGGAGTAAGCGCGAGAAATTCGATGCGATCCTGACGCAGATCGACGATTGTCAGAAACGCCAACAACCGGTCCTTGTCGGCACAGTCAGCATAGAAAGTTCCGAGGAACTCTCGGCAGTCCTCAAGAAGCGCAAGATCAAACACAACGTTCTGAACGCGCGGCACCACGAGCAGGAAGCCCATATCATCGCCGACGCGGGCACCCCCGGCGCAGTCACAATTGCGACCAACATGGCCGGCCGTGGCACCGACATCCAGCTAGGTGGCAATCTGGATATGCTTATTCAACGCGAGCTCTCCAGCGTCACGGACAACGCCGAGTTCAACGCAAAAAGTGAGGCGATCAAACGGGACATCGAAAAGAAAAGAAAAATTATTCTCGAGGCAGGCGGACTTTTCGTACTAGGCACAGAAAGGCATGAGTCGCGTCGTATCGACAACCAATTGCGCGGCCGTGCTGGACGCCAAGGCGATCTCGGCGATTCAAAATTTTTCGTCTGTTTGGAAGACGATCTGATGCGTATATTTGGTTCCGAGCGCATGGATTCCATGTTGGGTAAGCTTGGTCTCGAAGACGGTGAAGCGATAATCCACCCCTGGATCAACAAGGCTTTGGAGAAGGCGCAGCAAAAAGTTGAGGCGCGCAACTTCGACATCCGCAAGCAGCTTTTGAAATACGACGATGTTATGAATGACCAACGCAAGGTCATCTACGAACAGCGCAAGGATTTAATGCAGACTGAGGACGTCAGCAGCGATGTAACGGATATGCGCCATCAGATCGTCGAGGATCTGGTCGCCACCTGCATACCTGAAAATGCCTATGCTGAGCAATGGGACACGGAGGGCTTGCACGGTGAGTGCATTCGGGTGTTCGGGTTAGATATGCCAATCCGAGACTGGGCGGCAGAAGAAGGCATCGCAAACGAGGAAATAGAACATCGGATTAACACTGAAGTAGACAAGCTGCTCGCTAAGAAGGCCGTCGATTACGGGCCAGAACTGATGCGCATGGCGGAAAAGAGTCTACTTCTTCAGATACTCGACCAGTGCTGGAAAGAACATCTGCTTCAACTCGATCATCTGCGGCAGGGTATCAGCCTGCGGGCTTACGCACAGCGCGATCCCCTGAACGAATACAAGAGCGAAGCTTTCACTATGTTCGAGCAGATGCTCGTCAATGTCCGCGAGATGGTCACAAACGTCCTCGCTCGCATCGAATTACAAGTCGAGGGCCAAGCGGAAGAGATCTTACATCGTGGACAGCCGGAATTGGCGGAAGGGCATGAAGGAGCCGAATATGCTGCGACAGGCACCGACGGAGCGCCAGTGACGACCGTCCGCCATCGGCAGGACGGCCCGCTCAATCCTGATAATCCGGCAAGCTGGGGTAAAGTCCCGCGGAACGCCAGATGTCCTTGCGGCTCGGGCCGGAAATACAAACATTGTCATGGAAAATTGTGACGCTAAATTAGAAGCTTACCATCTATCTTTAAAAATTTCTCTCGGCGATGAGCACGCAACATTTCGCCATCTAGTGTCAAAAGATCGTGCAAGGTACGCTCAATGGCGGCGCCAACCGCATCGATTGCTACGTTGGGGTTGCGATGCGCGCCACCGACCGGTTCCAACACTATCTGATCAATCACCCCGAATTCGAGCATGTCTTTGGATGTCAAGCGCAAGGCTTCCGCCGCGTCGCGCGCATGGTCAATACTGCGCCAAAGGATTGACGAGCACGCCTCCGGTGCAATTACGGAATAAATACTGTGCTCCAGCATGAGCACATGGTTAGCAACTGCCAGCGCTATTGCGCCACCGGACCCACCCTCACCAATGACAACGCTGATCAAGGGTACTTCCAACGCCAGGCAGGTCTCAATCGACCGCGCGATCGCTTCCGCTTGACCCCGTTCTTCCGCGCCGACTCCAGGATAGGCGCCCGTCGTATCAACGAGTGTTATCACCGGCAGATGGAACTGGCCGGCCAGCAGCATCAACCGCTGCGCCTTGCGGTAACCTTCCGGCCTCGCCATTCCGAAATTATGGGCGATACGCGTATTGGTATCCGACCCTTTTTCAGTACCTACCACTATGCACGAATAACCGCGGAAGCGCCCCAGTCCGCCGACAACTGCTTTATCTTCAGCGTAAAAGCGGTCGCCGGCGAGTGGCGTAAAATCATCGATTAGCCGCTCGATGTAGGCTATGCAGTGCGGCCTATCAGGATGGCGTGCAACTTGTACCTTCTGCCATGGCGTTAGTTTCGAATAGGCCTGCTGCAGCAAGCGTTCGGCCTCGCCCTGCAGCTTCCCAACTTCGTCGGCGATATTAATCTCACCGGCATCCGACAGATGGCGGAGCTCTTCGATCTTGCCTTCCAGCTCCGCGATAGGCCGTTCAAATTCAAGAAAGGTCTGCATCCGATGGACCGCCTCGTTCCAATTGCGGCCGCGTTCCTAACATAAGCGTGCTCATTTGCAAACGCCGTCTCACCCCTGCCCGCGACGCGACACCAAAGCTAAGGGATGAGCCCGCGCAACGAGTGTTTGCAGCCGCGCTTCTATCACATGGGTGTAAATTTGCGTTGTCGAAATATCGGAATGGCCCAACATTTTCTGTACGCTGCGCAGATCTGCCCCATTTGCCAGGAGGTGGCTGGCGAACGCGTGGCGCAAAACATGAGGGCTAACCTTACGGGGGTCGATGCCGGCCGTGATGGCCAGTGCCTTTAGCATCTGACCGAAACGCTGGCGGGTCAAGTGGCCGGTCACACCCCGTGATGGGAACAACCAAGGCGATTCACCATCGCCGGGAATATGTGCCTTGCGAAACTTGCGGTATGCGCCTACCGCCTCGCAGGCCGGCTCGCTCAACGGAACCAACCGTTCCTTCGCACCCTTACCACGTACAATCAAAAACTCCCGATCGCGAATGCAAGCAGTCAGCGGCAGGCTAACGAGCTCCGTAACACGCAATCCAGTTGCATAGACCAATTCCAGCAAGGCCCGCATGCGCACAACTTGGGGATCATCTTTCTTATAGGTTTCTTTCAGAAGCGTATCAACTTCCGCCTCGCTTAATAATTTTGGCAACGCCCGCGCACGCTTAGGGCTGTCAATAACGACGGTTGGATCGTCGGCGCGTATGCCGTCGATGAACAGAAAACGGTGAAATTGTCGGATCGTAGACAGGTGCCTCGCCGCAGTATTGGGCGCCAGTTGCGCGCACGCCAAGGTCGCGAGGTAATTGCGGATATTCCCCGTTGTCATCGATTCAGCTCTCCAACCGTGTGTCGCTATAAACCTCGAATATTCAGCTAGGTCGCGGCTGTAGGCGCTTAGCGTATTCTCCGAGGCACCCCTCTCGGCCGCCATCATTTCCAGGAATAGATCTACAAGCTGCGAAATTTTTTAAATCCCTCTTTCAACAGCTGCTTCGAGAACCAGCGCGTGGGCTTCCTGATCAAGTCCAACCCTGCGCAATGCGTCAACGACCTCTACCAGAAGGCTCAAATCCAGATCGCCAGGCCCATCGCCGCCAACGACGATGGCAGACAGCAAAATTGTTTCCGCCAGCCGACCCGCCGCGGCCGCCCTGCGCAATGCTGCCCGGTACGCATAGTCGGATAGGCGAACAGAAACTGGTTTGGAAACCTTGAGCGCCGCCTCCCATTGCGCCCCCTCAAAATTATGGCCAGCGATTTCCAGAAGTGCCATTCCGGCTTTGATTCGCGAGTTCGCTGTCTCCTGCACGACGGCCGCGATTGCGATGCGCCAATCTTCAAATGATCCGGCCGCAACAACCGCCGAATCCTTTGCACTAGCTAGTGTTGCCATCGCCCACAAAGAATCCAAGGCAAATTTAGCCGCATGGTCGCGCGCAGATTGATAGCGCAACCCGTTCAGCCAAGGTCTGACGAGATCCAATCGGCCAAGAGCCGACAGTGCACGGATGGCATCGGCAGCGAACCACGATAGCTCGACCGACGGCACCATAGACTCTAGCATAGCCTGATAAATTTTAGTCGATAACGCGTAGACACCATCCTCTACTGCGAAATCTAACGCTCTCTGCAGCACTTCAGCCCGGGCCGTTGGAACATTTTGTCCGTAGGCCGCCTGATAAAGTAACGCTCGTCCCCGCGGGGATCGCGCTGCTTGCGCTGTGCTCAGCGCATTATCCAGTTCCTCCCTGGAAAATTGGGCGCCCGCATAGATTTTGGTCAACCAATCCGCAGTCATCGCACCTTCGCGAACTGCTTTTTCCGCTGCCGCCAGCCGCAAATCCAAGTCGGTCTCCAGACTGCCAGCAATCATCGCCAGTAACGGTGGGGGAGCCCTTGCCAGCGCAGCAGCCGGCATTGGCAACTTGGCGTAGCGCAACATCGCCAGCAAAAGCGCCGTCGGCCGGCCAATCGCGTCAACCTTTGGCGGAATTCCACCAACAAAGCCATCGATCAAAAGAATGAATTCCGGATCGATCGGCTCCGTCCCTTCGGCAAGGATACTGATGCCCAGCGCCGCTTCGGCAAGATTATTTTCTACAACATGGCAGAAAATCAACAGATGCTGCCAATAGCGCTCTGCTAGATTCGTTTCAGGCCGCTGCGTTTCCGCACAGGCAGCCGCTATGTTATTTCCCATCAGAAGGTTTTCAACATGCAGGCGATGCAAAACGTGATCAGTCTTTCGGTTAGGGGCGGCGTCCAACAGTTCCGCAGCGGATCCCAGCAGACCCATCAATTGCAACTGCAAAATTCGAAGCGCGGCAAAATTGACCCCCGGTTTGCCCGGTCTCTTCAACGGCATTGTCGCCGAGGTAAGCAGTGCACGGCGCAGCACCTCTCGCAAACTCCGCGACGCAATCGCGCTAGGTAACTGGCCAAGCAATTTTGCTGCCATGGCAGAGGATGTCCCTGCCCACATGTCTCGCGCTAATCCACCGGAAAGCGCATCGATCGTTCCAAATTCCTGTGGATCCGGTCCTTCCAATTTATTGACTTCTATTCCAGACTGGGTTTTTGGCGACACGGGCGTCGGTGATATAATCTCTGAAGGGCTCTCTGGCACGATTGTTTTTAGCGGCAACAGGCGCCGCGGCGTTGGCGCATCTCTTTGCGCACGCGTGACATTCAGGTGACCGTCAATGGTGAGGATGCCCATCGCAAGCATCGACATCAGCGCGGCGCCCGATAGCGATACCGCGATCTGGTTAACGCGGAAATTTATCATTCTTCAATACTTTTTCGACCGTCTGAGACGGTGCAGGAATTTCCCATGTTGCTAAAAAGACCAGACCACCGCCGATTGTAACGATAAGCAAAATTACCAAGAACGAGAAGATTTTATTCATATGCCCCTATCACCGATCGTGCGCATACCAATGAAACGTATCACTTGACTATGTCGATTCTGCGGCAGTTTATATTCGCTTGAATAGCTGTTCAACGAGGGTGCCAGTCCACCAACCAGATAAATGACCGATATCAAGACACTGACACTGCCGAAAACGCTCGTCATGGTCGGAATGATGGGAGCTGGGAAAACGGCGACCGGACGTCGAGTCGCTGCGCGATTGGATTTGCCCTTCATCGATTCTGACGACGAAATTGCAAAAGCTGCCGGCTGTTCCATTGAAGACATCTTTCAACACCATGGTGAGAACGCCTTTCGCGATGGCGAGCGACGTGTGATTGCCCGGCTACTGACCCAACCAGTTCACGTACTGGCGACGGGAGGCGGCGCCTTCATAGATCCGGAAACCCGCGCGAGTGTTCATCGAAAATGCCTGTCAGTATGGCTTCGAGTTGACAAGGACGTGTTGTGGCGCCGGGTGAAAAGACGAGGCGACCGACCTCTATTGAAGACAGAAACGCCGCACGAGACTCTCTCGCAACTTGTCGATGAACGATATCCAATCTATTCGGAAGCTGACATTATCGTGGATAGTGTGGACGGCCCGGCCGAAGACACAGTCGATAGTGTCTTGGAGGCCATATTCGCGTATCTGCATGAGAAAGGTGGTTCCTATTGAGCACCCATAATACCGTCTCTGTGGATCTCGGCAAACGCAGTTATGACGTTTTGGTCGGTGAAGGATTGTTGGCGGAAGCGGCGCAATATATTTCACCCCTGCTGAAGCAGGATCGCGTATTCATTGTAACCGACGAGCATATTGCACCCCTGCACCTGGAATTTCTTGAGCGTAGCTTATGCGATTCGGGCATCAGTTTTGAGACAATGGTCCTGCCCGCGGGCGACCGGACCAAAAACTTCACCCACCTCCGAAAGCTGATTGACGAATTACTCACGCGAAAAATCGAACGGTCCAGCACGATAGTCGCGCTCGGCGGCGGCGTAATCGGAGATTTGGCCGGTTTTGCGGCGTCTATTACGCTTCGTGGAATCGACTACATTCAGATACCGACGACGCTATTGGCACAAGTCGACAGTTCTGTCGGTGGCAAAACCGCGATCAACACCGAACATGGCAAAAATCTGGTCGGCATGTTCCATCAGCCCCGGTTGGTGCTAGCCGATATCACAACCCTCGATACCCTGCCACAGCGGGAATTCCTCGCTGGCTACGCGGAAATAGTGAAGTACGGGCTGATAAACGATCCCGAATTTTTTGGTTGGCTGGAGGGGCACGGATCTGCCCTGCGGGATGGGGATCGCCCAGGCCGAATCCACGCAGTTGTCACCAGTTGCCGGGCGAAGGCGGAAATCGTTGCTGCTGACGAACGCGAAGCGGGACAACGCGCACTTCTTAACTTGGGCCATACATTTGGACACGCGCTAGAAGCTGAAACCGGCTTCAGCGATATGCTACTGCATGGTGAAGGGGTCGCGTTAGGTATGTCCATGGCATTTGACCTGTCCGTTCGAATGGGACTCTGCCCGGCCGAGGATTCGGCCCGAGTGCATAGCCATTTCGCCGCAATCGGATTGAACACCAACCTCGATCATATTCAGGGTATTTCCTGGCAATCCGAGACCTTACTCGACCATATGAGACGGGATAAAAAGATTAAAGATGGGCGAATGACATTCGTTCTTGTTGAAGGCATCGGTCGGGCTTTTCTGAGCCGAGACGTGGCGCAGCAAGACTTAATAGCGACACTGGAGGACTCAATCCGGTCATGACGATCGAGTTGATTATTGCGATCGCGGCGATCGTTATTTTGCTTTTAATCTCCGCTTTCTTTTCGGGATCGGAAACTGCGCTCACGGCGGCATCGATGCCCCGTTTGCACCAGCATGCCAAGCGCGGCAGCCGCCGCGCAAGGATCGTACTCGACCTCTACGCGCGAAAGGACCGATTAATTGGCGCGATTCTGCTCGGCAACAATATAGTCAACATCACGGCTTCGGCTCTCGCGACCTATGTGTTGTTACTTCTGTTCGGCGATGCTGGGGTTGCCTACGCTACGATGGCGATGACCCTCCTAATTGTAATTTTCGCTGAAGTGCTGCCGAAAACCTATGCGATCGGGAATGCCGATAAGGCCTCCTTGGTCGTCGCGCCGTTGATCCGCGCCGTCGTCATCGTTTTAGCCCCGGTAACGCACATGATTCACTGGATTGTGCGAACCACGGTCAAGCCGTTCGGTATCGAGTTAAGTGAAGAGTTCGGTATTGGGCAGCGTGAGGAAGAATTGCGTGGTGCAATTGATCTGCATGAAGGCTCCGATCCCGATATACGGCAGGAACGGCAAATGCTGCGCAGCATCCTTGATCTTGACGATGTCGAGGTCGAAGAAATCATGGTTCATCGCCGCAATGTCACCCTAATCGGCATCGCCGATCCTCCCGAGGAAATCGTCGAGCAAGCGCTCTCCAGCCCCTATACACGAATCCCGCTTTATCGAGACGACCCGGATAATATAGTCGGCGTGCTGCACGCAAAGGCACTGCTCCGCGAGCTACACGCACGTGAAAATCGCGTCGCAGAACTCAATGTCCTGCACCTTGCGGCAAAGCCGTGGTTCATCCCCGAGACAACGACTTTGCTAGATCAGTTGCAGGCCTTCCGCACCAGGCGCGAACACTTCGCGATCGTCGTCGACGAATACGGCGCGGTTATGGGCATAGTAACCCTGGAAGATATCCTTGAAGAAATTGTCGGCAGTATAGAAGACGAGCATGACATCGCGGTACCGGGAGTTCGACGACAACCAGACGGCTCCTATATTATCTCAGGAACTGCCACCCTGCGGGATCTGAACCGGGAGCTGGAATGGAACCTGCCCGACGAGAATGCAGTGACACTTGCAGGTCTAGTGTTGCATGAAGCGCGGCGCATCCCGGAACCAGGCCAGATCTTCACTTTCTACGGCTTTCGATTCGAGATTTTGCGGCGACAGCGCAACCAAATTTCTTCCGTGCGGGTGAACCCGCCATCAGCCGATAACGCTGACGCTGTTATTGCTTAGGACGGAATCGGCAGGCCCCGATTTGCGATTGGCCTGCTTCTTGTCAGAGCCGGACTGCATCCCCATACTGTTCTGATGCGGTACGCAAGTAACCAACGTTTAGGAAAATTAGATGGTGGGATCGGGCTTACCCTGTGCGACCATCCGAACTGCACCGCGCCTGCGAACCATCGAGCCCCCAAAGCGCGCAGTCAGCTAACCGACTATTACTGGTTCTGCCTGGACCATATCCGCGAATATAATCGAAGTTGGAACTATTGCGCTGGGTTGACGGATACACAGGTCGAAACTGAAATTCGCAACGACACCGTCTGGCGACGCCCCAGCTGGCCTTTGGGGGGTCAGGACGGAGGATTATCAGCAAATGCCCGGTTCCGCGACGATCTAGGTGTTTTTGAGGCAGTCGCCTCGTTGGATGCACGTGAAGAGCGGGAAAAACAGACCGAAGGACTGAAACCGGACGTCAAGGTCAAATACGCCCTGCGAATCATGAACATTGATGGTCCAGTAACCTTGACCAAGCTGAAATCGCGCTATAAGGAACTGGTCAAAAGACTGCATCCGGATACGAATGGCGGTGATCGTGAAGCTGAAGAAAAGCTGAAGGATATCAACCAGGCGTACACCACTCTAAAAAAGTTTTTGGTCGCCTAGTCGGACCGCGACTAAATTTCCAAAATATATGTTGGTACAAAGACTGGATTGTGTAGATGACAATGAATGATGGCCCAAGCCGAGCCCACGAACTAGACGCGCCCGATATCGAAATTTCCGTGCGGCAGGCCTTCGGGCTCGACACTGATATGGTGGTCCCAGGCTTCTCGACCCGCTCCGATTATGTTCCAGAGCACGACGACACCTATGTCTTCGACCATGAAACCACCATGGCAATTCTCGCTGGATTTGGGCATAACCGTCGGGTCATGATTCAGGGTTATCATGGCACAGGCAAGTCAACGCACGTCGAACAAGTCGCATCCCGACTGAACTGGCCGTGCGTCCGCATCAATTTGGACAGTCACATCAGCCGTATAGACCTCATCGGGAAGGATGCCATCGTCCTGAATGACGGCAAACAGGTTACTGAATTCCGAGAAGGAATTTTGCCTTGGGCGCTGCAAAACCCCTGCGGCCTGTGCTTCGACGAGTACGACGCGGGTCGGCCGGATGTCATGTTTGTCATCCAACGTATCCTGGAAGTCGACGGCAAACTGACCTTGTTGGATCAGAGCCGGATTATCCGCCCGCATCCATATTTCCGCATGTTCTCGACGGCAAATACTGTCGGTCTTGGCGATACGACAGGTCTCTATCATGGCACGCAGCAGATCAACCAGGGCCAGATGGATCGCTGGAATATCGTGACGACCCTGAACTACCTTCCGCACGAGGTCGAGGAGGAAATCGTCCTCGCCAAGCTGCCAGGGTACGATAACGATGAAGGCCGAAAGAACATCGAGACCATGGTCGCCCTAGCAGACCT
>CAYYUG010000079.1:0-18787 GCA_964474755.1 uncultured Rhodospirillaceae bacterium
AGCTGTATTTTCATCAACAGGACTTGGTAGATGTCGAGGCCAGTGATCTTGGCTATTTCCTGGTAGGATAGGCTGGTTTCCCGCACAAGGGCCCATGCGTGCTTGTGGGGTTCCATGCGAGCGTTACTGCGGTATCGGTGTTGCGGCGACGGGCGCCGTTTTTCCCTAGAATTATCTAGGCCGCGCTCTTCTGCTTCGCGTCGCGCTTGGTCGCGCCTCTGCTTCTCCAGAAAGATCTGGTAATCTGTCATATGCACGTAGGCGGCTAAATCTTGTGCGAACTGGTGAACGTTATCCTTTGAGCGCGAGGTCTTAGAGGGTGAATTTCCGGTTGCTGCTTCTTCAAGCGTTAGGCCATGCCTTGTGGCCATCCGCTCGGCGGCTGCCAGGGCGTTCTCTCGCTCGCCCGGGAAGGGACTTTCCTTGGCTAATTTAAGCAGGTTGTGGAAGCGTACCTGCTCTTCCGGTGTCAGTTGCTCGCTGATCGGTGTTCTCCGGCGCTGTGCATTAATCCGCGTGGGTATTATATCAGCCGTGTCGGAAACTTGCCTACTCCTATGGCCGTTATCCACCTATCGCTGTTTTGGCCAATATCTGAATTTTGCCGATGAAGGGCTATTCGGTATACGGCGGCGTTGGTGGTGATATCCTCCAATTTGATATAGGTTAAAACTCCCGGCAGCGTATCGTTGCTTTGTGGCACCTTGGATAAGGTCCGTTCTTGTTCAAGGGGTTATTCCACCACATTGTATTGGTTAGGCTCTCTGATTGGTTGGCTTTAAGCTACATGCGGCATCTGCGAAACCACGGACCGTATTGTGAATTTCGATGATAGCCTTCAATCTAAACGCCGTATCGTTATGTAAGACAACATGCTCATCAAAATCTAAAGAGGAATGATTGCAAATTGCTATGGTAAATATCAATATTCAGAAATAGGTCTTAAATTTACAGTAAATATAAAATTATTAAGTATTACTTTAATAAAAAATAATATTTTCCATATCCCATTGAATAATAGTTATCAGTTTAATTTTCGCAGTTTTGGGTAACATAATACAGTTTTCCCGCAGACATGGCGGTCTCGTGTACTGTAGGCAACGATTTGCAATACAAAGGGGCAGGAATGAGTGACTATTTGGCGTATCGGGCGAAGATTGGCGTGCCAACGCCCTCAACCAACACGGTGGTGCAACCAGAATACGACACCATGCGTCCTCCTGGCGTGACTAACCACATAGGGCGAATGCACATTCCCGATATAGCAACGGTCGACGATGATAGTTTTGACGAATCAATCCGGCTGATCGATGCTGGACTCGACGGGGCTGTAGATCGATTAATGACCTGCCATCCAGATTACCTGGTTCTTGGTATCTCCGCCCTCTCGGTATGGGGTGGCACCTTGCAATCGGTTGAAAGTCTCAAAAAGCGAATGCAGGATCGCGCTGGCCGTAACATTGGTGTCTCGACAGCTGTCGACGGCGTACGCGAAGCATTGAAACTGCACGGCGTAAAAAAGAAGATCTCGATTATGGAGCCATATTTTCCGACTATTGAACCGCGGATGGAAGGAGTGATGAGCGAACTCGGTTACGAAATCGTTAAATACCAGCATATGCGCGGCAAGAGCCCGGCGACTTATACCCATCTCACCGATCAAGATATGATTGAGGCGATCAAGTCTATTGATGTGCCTGAGGCCGAATGCCTCGTGCAATTTGGCGCTGCGCTTCCTATGTCGCGCATCGCGGATGAAGCGGAGCGCTGGCTAAACAAACCGGTCATTAGCATAAACGTGGTGACTTATTGGCACGGCTTGCGGGCGCTTGGCATAAACGATCAGTTCCGCGGTTTCACTCAGCTCTTTTCTCGTTTCTAAGGTATCCTCTTGAGTGTCTCGTCCACTCGTGCTCGGATCATCGGCACGCGACACATGGTGGCTGCCGGGCATTATCTCGCCGCGCAGGCAGCCTTCCAAATTCTCGAAGCCGGCGGAAACGCGGTGGACGCCGGTGTCTGTGGCGGAATGGCGCTAGGCGTTTTGCAGTCGGAATATGTCGGATTTGGAGGCGTCGCGCCAATCATGATTCGCCCGGCAAATACCGGGGAAGTGGTGACGATCAGTGGATTGGGCTGTTGGCCAAAGGCGGCTTCACTCGAGGTATTTCATCGCGAATTTGATGGGCGTATTCCGCCGGGCATCCTGCGTACCCTGGTGCCCGGAGCGCCGGACGCGTGGATAACCGCACTAGAATGCTGGGGAACGATGCGATTTGGCGATGTGGCAGCAGCAGCTGTAGCCTTTGCCAGAGATGGTTTTCCGATGTCGGAATTGTCTAGCCAGATTATCGCTGCCGCGGCGGATAGCTATCGGCGTTGGCCAAGTAATGCGGCTATCTATTTGCCGAATGGCGCGCCGCCGCAGGTTGGCGAGCTATTCGTCCAGGCTGATCTAGGCCGCACTATCCAATACATGATCGACGAAGAGACGGTGGCGAAGGGAGACCGCGAGGCGGGATTGCAGGCTGCCCGTGATGCATTCTATCGCGGTGATATCGCCAAAAGACTGGCAGATTTCCACGCTACGAATGGCGGCTGGTTGACGCAAGCGGATCTCGCGCAATTTCGCGTTGGAATCGAACAACCGATAAGAGTTCGGTTTGGCGATCTTGATGTCTATACCTGCGGGCCCTGGTGTCAGGGGCCGCTACTGGCGCAGGCGCTGCGGTTGCTTGACGGGATCAACCTCAAAGGGCACGGCCACAATTCAGCTGACTACATCCACACCATAGTCGAGGCGTTCAAACTCGCCTATGCGGACCGGCACGCCTATATCGGCGATCCACGTTTCGTCGATGTGCCGATTGGCGGGATGTTGGAAGAAGACTACATCGCCGAACGTCGTAGTCTTATTGATCCTGCGGTCGCAGCGCCGGGCATGCCCGACCCGGGCCGTCCGATGGGGGCTGCGTGGAACGGCGACGTCGCCTTGCAACCGACCGGGCCAGCGGATGAAATCAGCCAGCTCGACACATCCTATATTTGCGTGATTGACGTGGACGGAACAGTGTTTTCTGCGACACCGAGCGACGGGTCGTCCGGCGGACCAGTGGTCCCGGGGTTGGGCTTTGTGCCGTCGACGCGGGGTGCGCAATCCTCGACCGATCCGTCGGTGCCCGCTGTCTTGGCACCGGGCAAGCGGCCGCGTCTGACGCCAAATCCCGCTATCGCTTCGCGCGGCAGCGATTGGGTTATGCCATTCGGGTCGCCTGGCAATGACGTACAACCGCAGGCGATGGCGCAGGTCTTACTCAATCTGCATCAGTTTGGTATGGCGCCGCAGCAAGCGATCGACCAGCCGCGGTTTGCCACCTTCAGCTATCCGCGCTCCTCTGACCCCCATTCCTACAGCCCCGGTCTGTTGAACCTTGAGGGTCGTTATAAGGAGGCGACGGCCGGCAGACTGCGTGCGATGGGGCACGATGTGCAGCTCTGGCCTGACTGGGAATTCAAGGCAGGTGCCGTCTGCACCATCGTATACGACCGCGAGCGGGGTACGATGGAAGGAGGCAGCGACCCGCGCCGACCCACGGCAGTGGTCGGGCTTTAGCGCAGCTTTCGAATGGGCTGGTCCATGCTAGGATAGTTCCCAGTGGCATAATTAGGAGTTGTGATATGGATGATATGATCGGTTCTAACGGCGGCCGGAAGTCGATGCTGGAGGCGGCGAAGACAGTGCGAGAGGAAGTACGTACCGGGCGCTGGAAGAACCGCACGACGGGTATGGCGCGCGGTATGGTGCAGGGTAATCTGGTTGTGCTACCGGCAGAGTACGCAGAGGATTTCCGTATTTTCTGCGATCGTAATCCCAAACCCTGTCCGCTGATCGGCATGACGGAGCCGGGGGACCCCAGCGTGCCATCGCTGGGCGACCACATAGACCTGCGTACTGATTTGTCCTGTTACCGGGTGTTCGAGAACGGCGTTGAAACGTCCGAAGAGCACGACATTTCGCATCTATGGCGAGATGATTCCGTTGGCTTCGTGCTTGGTTGCTCCTACTCCTTCGAGGAGGCGTTGATGCAGGAAGGGCTGAGCCTGCGGCATATCGAGAACGGCACGAAGGTTTATGTCTACAAGACGAACGTGGCGTGCGAGCCGTCCGGACCGTTCAAAGGTCCGATGATTGTATCGATGCGACCCTTCACGCCGCCAGACGCGATCCGCGCAATTGAAATTACGTCACGTTATCCGGACGTGCATGGCGCGCCGGTCCATTTCGGTGAACCCTCGATGATAGGTATCGACGATATTAACGAACTTTATTCCGGGCCAGTGCCGGATATCCGTGCGCATGAGGTGCCAGTGTTTTGGGCCTGCGGGGTGACACCGCAAGCGGTGCTGGAAGAGGCTAAACTGCCCTTTGCAATTACGCATAAGCCGGGCCATATGTTGGTTACCGACAAGCTGAACGCCGAATTTTCGACCGCCTGATGGGGCCGCGCCCGGTCATCATTGATTGCGATCCGGGACAGGACGATGCCGTGGCACTGTTGATGGCGTTGGCCTCGCCGAATAATTTGAAGGTACTTGGTGTCACCTGCGTCGCTGGCAACGTGCCGCTGGACCTGACGCAGCGCAATGCGCGCCGGATTTGCGAGCTTGCGGGGCAGCCCGAGCTGCCGGTTTTCGCGGGATGTCCACGGCCGATGCTGCTACCGCTGAGGACGGCAGAGGCGATACATGGCAAGACTGGGTTGGATGGGTCAGGTCTGCCAGAACCAAGTATTGCACTGCAGGACCGGCACGCAGTTGATTTCATCATCGATACCTGCTTGTCGGCGGGCGATGGCGAGATCACAATTTGTATGCTCGGCCCAATGACCAATCTGGCGGTCGCCTTTGTCAAGGCGCCTCAGATAGTAGGTAAGATCAGGGAAATAGTTTTCATGGGTGGCGCAGCTCTTGGGCCGGGCAACCGGACACCGGTAGCGGAGTTCAACATCATGACCGACCCGCACGCAGCAAAGGTGGTTTTGGAAGCTGGGTCGCCACTGGTCATGTTCGGTCTCGACGTGACCCACCGTGTGATAACCACACCGGCACGGCTGGACACGATCACACAGATCGGCTCACCGGTTTCTGAGGCTGTGACCGGAATGCTCACTTTCTACGACAAGAACGATCCGGAACGTTACGGCGAGCAGGGCGGGCCTTTGCACGATCCCTGCGTCATCGCCTGGCTACTGCAACCGAACCTATTCCGCGGAAAGCGCGTACATCTGACTGTAGAGACTGGTTCGCCGCTCACCATGGGCCAAACAGTGGCCGATTGGTGGAATGTGACCGGTAAGGAAGCGAACACGACCGTCATCGACCATGCCGATGCCGATGGCTTCTATACGCTGCTAGTTGATCTACTATCTCGCCTTTAGGGCGCGCTCGACGAAGTCCAAACGATCCTGACCCCAGAAAGGCTCGTCCTTATAGATATAGGTCGGTGCGCCGAAGATGTTTCGGTCCATGCCCTCCTGCGTGTAGGCATCGTAGATTGTTCCGATCCCATCTGATTGCGCGGCGGCTAGCAGGACTGAGCCGTCCATGCCTTGTGCTGACGCGATACCAACCAGCGTATCGCTGTCGGCGATGTTCTTTTCCTCGACCCAGATGGCGCGAAGGATCGCGTTAGACAAGCACCCTGCATCCAGGCCTTGTTTATCGGCTGCGATAACCATTCGGTCTGCGGTCGAGCCGTCTGCCGGGAAAAAGGCGGGCTCGAGTGTGATTTCCACACCTAGATGGTCGCGCCAGCGCTTCAACTCGAACATCCGATAGCGCTGCCGCTGTTGGGCGCGTTTCGGCAGAGGTAGGCCGCCGGACTGGCTAAATATTCGGCCCAGATTGCAAGGCCGATAGTTGATTGACGTTTGGGCAGCCTTGGCGATGTCATGAAATCGGGCTGAGCCTAGATAAGTCCAAGGCGAAGAGTGAGTGTAAAAATAGTCGACCATCCTACTCATCGATGGATCTCCCTAACTCAAGAACCGGGTTAAAACATTCTCCAAGATCCTCGAAACGTTGTTGTCGTAATTGTCATGAGATAGTGATCCGCAGAAAGTGATCGAGCCGGTGGAGAACACTGATCCGCCACCCGGACAGTCAAAATAGAGCATGTCGGCTCGCGTAAGCTCGTCATGTGTCCCACCGGGGATCGTCGTGACGTGGGTTAGCCACTCTTCCGGCACTAGCACGAAATGGTTAGGTGGGTTCTCTGATACCGCCAGAACGACCGCATTCTCTGGCGTACCTAGCATGCGGTCCGCTCGGTCCAGTTCGAAGCCGGCTGCACCGCCACCGGACAGCCCAAAATCGCCAATAATTTCGTCTGGAACACCCTCGAAAATCCAGCTGGTGCGGGCATCGTCGGCGCCGGGGGCACGGCGATAGTAAGTGCCCTCGAACAGGCCTTGCGCGCTGAAGCCGACACCGGCCAGCATCTGCGGTGGCCGGTTATTTCGCCGCCAGATGCCGCCATACTGACCGTCGAAGGCCTGGTAGTATTCTCCGGGTTCGGCTGCCCATGCGCGAATGCCGTCTTCGGCACGGCGCACCTCGATCAACCCGTCCAACTCCGGATGCAGCGCCACGCGCCAATAGAACCCGTTGCCACCTAGATAAGCGAAATGACCACCGTTATCGCGATAGCCGGTGAGCGCATCCAGGGTCTCCTCCGTGTGGTATTCTGGATGGCTGCCGGTGACGACCGCTTTATAGGGCTTTAGCAGGTCTGCGCCTTCATGGTGCAATTCCCAATCGGTTATCACGTCGTAGGTAATGCCCTTTTCTTCCAGCCAGTCGGTAAGATGGGTGTCAGCCGGCATATGGCGTAGGCCAGACCCGCGTTCATCCATTATTGGGAAGTAGCCAGGACGAACGTTTAGCATTGGCCGGTGCCAGCTCGCATGGCAGATGCCGGACCCGTCTGTGTGATGGTTGTAAGTTGACAGCCCGAATTCGCGATGTTCCATCGGATTCCAAGGGAATGCGCCCCATTCTGCGGCCCGTTGTTTCCAGTCTTCACCAAAATCGACCCGCGCTTGGTTGCCATAAATTGTGTAGGTAAAGGTGGAGATCAGTACGCAGAGATCAGCTGTTTTCGTGCCCTTTGGCGGGCAGACGAAAAAGGGGATGGTTTCCCAATTATCGCCGCTGGTGAGGCGGGCGGCATAGGCCCCGCTGCGCAGCCCTTCCGGCACCGTGAAACTGAAATCGGTCTCCCAGCCGCAGTCCGCGACGTCGTCCTCGTGAAAATGGATCGCGCCATAGGTTTCCGGCGCGTGGCTCCAGTTGCGTTCTTGGCCGCTCCAGTTCGAGCCAGTCATGGCGCGGGCTGGTGCGTTAATAAGTGTGCCGTGCAGACCATTGGGACCGGTAT
This sequence comes from uncultured Rhodospirillaceae bacterium, assembly GCA_964474755.1. Taxonomy (GTDB): domain Bacteria; phylum Pseudomonadota; class Alphaproteobacteria; order UBA8366. The sequence continues at coordinate 7,439 of CAYYUG010000079.1, forward strand.
CGGAAATACGAAATGATGACATGTCCTGGGAAAAATCCCAGGCGGCTAGCGGCGTCGCGCCGGCCACCGCGTCTGGCGTCAATGCCGTATCGTAAACTTCTGGAGCTTCAATCTTACCGTTAAAGTGGCCGCCGACCGGAGATCCTCCGATGGCACCGATCAGTAAGGATGTCTCTGCGTTCGATGCAGAGCTTCCTATTACGCTGCTGGTTTCGCGACCCGCATCATCCACCAAAGTCAATGGACCGAGTGGATCCTGTCCGACGGTCACCTTTTTGGTAGCGGTGTCGTATGAAGCCCATACCCGGTACCAGGCGCGTTCCCGCAGCGGTTTGCCGACGGAAACGGAAAAATCCCCACCGATCCGTAATGTGGTGCCGCCGGGCCCAATAGCAAGGGAGGCACTGGCGTTTGGCAGGCTTATGACGCCCTGTTCAGCTTTATCGGGCCTTGTCGGCCAAATTGTGGCGACCAGCGTGAAGCTGTCGATCGACAGGCTACCCAAATCGACCGACGCGTAAGACCCTTGCACCGCTGCCTGCGGACGAGCCGTGTAGGACCCTGCGAAATCGGCGATAATTTCTTCTTCCTTGATGCCTGGGCCGTCTGGATTGGGGTCGCCGCAGATGATACGGACTAGGCGCGCCTCGTAGGGATCGGCGCTGCTGCAGGAGACTTTGAAATTTATGGTCTCGCCCGGTCGCAGCGAGAGTCGGTCGGCATATCCTATCAGTGGAATCATGGCGATAAGGTTCCCGTGTGTTCATATGCTAAGTGCAATGTACTCATGTTGCGGCTTTTTAACGGGCGAGGGAAGAAGCTACTCGCAATTGTTACCCGCGATGCTCTAGTCTTAATGCCGAATTCACCGATAGAGGAGGGAGCGGCATGACCTTATCGTCCGAAAATTTATACGATCGCGCGCGAGGGAGCCTCGCCGGCGGCGTGTCGCACCAAAGCCGCTATGTGGCACCTTTTCCAAAATATGTCGAGCGGGCGCAGGGCTCCCGGAAGTGGGAGGTCGATGGCAAGGAATTTATTGACTACGCTATGGGCAGTGCCTCGTTGCTGCTAGGTCACGCCCACCCAGATGTGGTCAAGGCTCTGACAGAGCAAGCATCGAGAGGCACCTTTTTCGCCGATAGTCATCCGCTTGAGGTTGACTGGGCGGAACTCATCCAGGGTCTCATACCCTGCGCAGAGCGAGTGCGGTTTGTCGGTTCCGGCACCGAGGCGACGATGTTGGCGATCCGTATCGCACGCGCCTATTCAGGCAAAAACAAAATATTGCGCTTCGAAGGACACTATCATGGTTGGCACGAATTCGTCGATTTGGGTATGGCGGCACCCTACGACCAACCCTCGTCCCTGGGCATCCTGCCAGGAACTATAGAAGCGACCGTCGTCGCGCCACCAGATGCGGCGCGTGTTGCTGAAGTGCTGGACGCAGACAACGAAATAGGCACGATCATCTGTGAAGTTTCCGGCGCGAATTATGGCAGTGTGCCATTGCCCTACGGGTTCCTGAGTGCGCTGCGTGAGCTCGCAGACCAGCACAACGCCGTCCTGATTTTCGACGAGGTAATCACTGGCTTTCGTTGGAGCCCGGGTGGGTTGCAGGCGCGTGACAAGATCATCCCCGACCTGACCTCAATGGCAAAAATCGTGACCGGCGGCATGCCGGGCGGCGCGGTGGGTGGTAAGGAGGAGATCATGCGTCTTCTTGACCCAACGCACGAATACAAAGGTCGGAAACCTGGCGTCGTCCATAAGGGGACCTTCAATGGCAGCCCGCTGGTCTCTGCGAGCGGTGTTGCGGCGCTTACGCAGGTTAAGACAGGTGAACCGAACCGGCTGGCCGACGCAGCGGCGAAACGGTTACGTGACGGTATTCGGCAGATCATCGAACAGCACCAGGTTGCAGGCGCGGTCTATGGCGAGGCGTCGACTTTTCACATCTATTTCGGCGACGGTGTCGTTGATGGGTCAGTGGCAGAGTTGGGCGCCGAAAAGATCCGGGGTGTGTCGCCTGAGATCATTTTAGCTCTTCGAAATGGCTTAAGAGAGCGCGGCATCGACCTGATGTCGCATATGAGTGGTGTCACTTCTATGGCACATACCGATGAGGATGTTGATCAAACCCTAGAAGCATTTGAGGATACTCTGCGAGGAATGATTTCCGATCGTTTGGTCGGCCGTGCCTAAATTGGGCCGTTCATCCAAGCCGTTGATGGGAATGGGGCCGACTTGAACGTCAGAAAATTGATAAGGAATTAGCTGCTCGCAGTAATTGATGTTGCGATTGACGATGCCGTGCATTCGGATAACTTCGATGCTCAGTGCCTCGTTGGTCATACGCGAGCTATGAAAGTTCATATTTACTTATTAAGTACGCGGATCGGGACGCCATCTATGAAAGCAGCGATATCCTCGACGACGTGATTATACATATGGGCAAGATTTTCGATGGTGACGTAGCCCGTATGCGGTGTCAGGATCGTGTTATCAAGGGAACGGAAGGGGTGGTTTATGGGAAGCGGTTCCACGTCGTATACATCGAGGCCAGCACCTGCAATTCGCTTCTGACGCAGGGCATCGATAAGCGCATTCTCGTTGACGATCGGTCCGCGAGAGGTATTCACCAGAAAGGCGGTTGGCTTCATCAAGGCAAGCTCCGAAACGCCAATCAGTCCACGAGACCGATCGCTGAGAATTAACTGCACACAGAGGACATCGGCCGCCGAGAGAGCTTCTTCTTTTTCCACGCGACGGACGCCGACTTCGGCGGCGCGTTTGTCCGTGAGGTTTTGGCTCCAGGCGATAACATCCATCTCCATGGCAAGGCCGAAGCGAGCAACGTAAGCACCGAGTTTCCCCAGTCCGAACAAGGAGAGTGTCTTACCGCCGAGGTTGTGCCCGATATTGGGCTGCCATTCGCCGCTGCGCATCGATTGATCGTCAGCCGGGATGTTTTTCATTAATGCCATTATAAGAGCGCAGGCGAGTTCGCCCGCCGGTGCGCCCAGGCCAGGCGTCCCACAAAGGGTGATGCCTCGTTCGCGTGCTGCATCACCATCGATTGAGCGGTTTCGCATGCCTGTCGTAATTATCAGTTTCAATTGTTCTAGCTGGGCGATTAGGCTAGCTGGAAATTGAGTTCGTTCACGCATACACACGATGGTTTCATAGTTGGACAAGGCCAAAGCCACGGCATCTTCGTCGCCAATTGGCGTTGTAAACACATCAATTGTGGCCCTGCCGCTGAGAGGACCCCAATCCGCGACCGTCTGAGAAATATTCTGATAATCGTCTAGCACTGCGACGCGCATGCCACACCTCTCCTGGTTAATTTTATTTATTCGATTAATGCTAGAATGTTCCCGCAAAAAAATAATTGACAGATTATAAATTGATCCGCTGGGTAGCCGCATCGCACTCCCAAGCAGGCCTCCGGCTGTAGGCCGTTACTACCACGCGAACTGCGATATTCAGAAAATCTAAATTTCTAATTGTCGTGCTATCGGTTGCCTGATGGTTCAGCTCTTAAATAGGTGAAAACAATGATTAACTCAGAGCTTTTCCTGGCGGATAATATTATGAATTTTAGAAATCTAAATTTACGCGAATAAACGACTAATTTATCTAAAATGCTGAAGGGATACATAAGTCTTTGGCTTAATGGAAACGAGACTTGCGTGCTTGGCCGCCCATCTATAATTAGGCGGCGCATTCACTAGCCATCCGAAATGGCCGGTGCCCAGTTTTGGAGAGATAATAATGGGGCTGCTTCTGCCCATCTCCGCGATGACGATTATCGTTGCGGTTTCCAACTATGCGGTTCAGTTCCCAATTAACGATTGGCTGACCTGGGGGGCTTTGACCTATCCAGTGACGTTTCTCGTGACCGACCTGACTAACCGCCGCTTTGGGGCGGCAGCGACGCGCCGCGTGGTTTACGTTGGATTTGCATTTGCTGTCATCCTATCCATCTGGTTGGCAACGCCTCGGATTGCTATGGCGTCGGGTAGTGCTTTCCTGATAGCGCAGCTTAGCGACGTTTTTATCTTTGATCGGCTACGCAACCGTCCTTGGTGGCAGGCACCACTAGGCTCTTCTGCAATTGCCTCGACGATTGACACATCGTTGTTTTTCTCGTTGGCCTTTGCTGGGACCGGTGCTCCTTGGCTGACTTTAGCCATAGGCGATTTGGCGGCTAAGTTTTTGATGGCAGCTTGCTTGCTAATCCCCTTCAGGGTGTTGCTTTCGCGCGTTCGGCCCGTTGCAATTTCGCCTGATTGACGGCAGGGCGCATGCGGCTCGACGATTTCGATTTCAAGCTCCCCAGTGACCGGGTCGCCCAGCATCCGGCGAGCCCTCGTGATGCCGCTAGATTATTAGTTGTTGGTGACAGCGTATTGGATCGACAGGTATCCAACCTTCCAGAGATACTTCGACCGGGCGATATGCTGGTCGTGAACGAGACCAAAGTAATTCCTGCACGATTATTTGGTTGGCGTGGCGCTGTGGCGATTAGCATCACGCTGCACACAGATATCGGCGGTGGGCAGTGGCTTGCATTCGCCAAACCGGGTCGTCGGTTAAGGGTGGGGGACCGTATCGTCTTTGCTGATGATTTTTACGCGATCGTCGATGAGAAATTACCGAATGGCGATGTGGCGCTCGACTTCGAGCAGTCTGCTGATGCGCTTTTCGGGGCACTTGAGGCGCATGGCATGCTGCCGCTGCCGCCGTATATCCGGCGCGATGGCATGGGGCTGCCCTCCGACCATACCGATTACCAGACGATGTTCGCGACGCAGAGAGGGGCTATCGCCGCGCCGACTGCTGGTTTGCATTTTACGCCAGAACTCATGGACCGTCTTGCGTCGCGCGGGATTGGATGCACACGGGTCACGTTACATGTTGGGGTTGGGACGTTTCTTCCGGTCAAGGTCGATCGTTTGGAAGATCATCGGATGCATGCCGAATTCGGTATTGTTAGTGCGGAGGCTGCCGCAGCAATCAATTCGGCCCGCGCCAATGGCGGTCGTATTGTGGCGGTCGGCACCACCTGCGTCAGACTTATGGAAAGCGCGGTCGATAAGTTCAGTATCATGCATCCGTTCGAAGGCGAGACCAACCTGTTCATTAAGCCGGGGTGGCGGTTTAACGCGGTAGATCTCATGATGACTAACTTTCACCTACCGAAATCGACGCTATTTGCGTTGGTCTGCGCATTCGCTGGCCATGACCGTATGCTGGAGGCCTATCGTCATGCAATCGAGATGGTGTATCGGTTCTACTCCTATGGCGATGCCTGCCTGTTGTCGCCAGATAAGAGGGAAACGTGACGGCTTTTGTTTTTGAAACAAAGGCGACCAGTGGTAACGCCCGCCGTGGCCGCATTAATTGCGCGCATGGTGTGATCGATACGCCGGCCTTCATGCCCGTGGGCACGGCCGGGACAGTGAAAGCGATGACAGCAGACGCGGTCCGTGGCACCGGCGCCCATTGTGTGCTGGGTAATACGTATCACCTGATGTTACGCCCTGGCGCGGAGCGGCTTGCAGCGCTCGGAGGACTCCACCAATTCATGGACTGGCAGGGTCCGATCCTGACCGATTCTGGCGGCTTCCAGATCATGTCGCTGGCCCAATTGCGTGAGCTTAACGAGAACGGTGTTACCTTTGCCTCGCATATCGATGGGTCGCGGCACGAACTGACGCCGGAGAGGGCAGTTGAGATCCAGCATCTGCTGGGATCGGACATTACGATGGTGCTGGATGAATGCACACAGCACCCTGTGACCCGTGACGAGGCCGCGCAATCCATGGCGCTGTCGACTCGGTGGGCGCGGCGTAGCAAGAATGCCTTCGTTGCGCGTCCCGGTTATGGATTGTTCGGCATTGTTCAGGGTAGCGTTTATGAAGACTTACGTGCGAACTCCGCGACCGCATTAATCGAGATCGGATTTGACGGCTATGCGGTCGGTGGTTTGGCCGTCGGCGAGGGGCAAGAGGTCATGTTCGGCGTGCTGGACGCTACTGTCCCATATTTGCCGGCTGATCGGCCGCGCTATCTGATGGGCGTCGGCATGCCGGACGACATCGTGGGCGCGGTACTTCGCGGGATCGATATGTTCGACTGCGTCCTGCCAACGCGGTCGGGCCGCACCGGGCGAGCCTTTACCGCACGTGGCATGCTCAACATTCGCAACGCGCGACATGCCGACGATCCGCGGCCGCTCGAGGAGAAGTGCTCCTGCCCGGCTTGCTTGAGGCACAGCCGTGCCTATTTACATCATCTACACAGGGCGGGTGAAATGCTCGGTGGAATGCTTCTGACCTGGCACAATCTGCATTACTATCAGCAACTCATGCAGGGGCTTCGGACGGCGATTGAGGATGGTGTGCTAGAGGCCTTTGTATCAAAGTTCCAGGACATGCAGAGCCTGGGCGATATCGCCTCTTTGTAGCGGATCGAAGAATGACGGATGCCGGATCGTTAACCCAATTGGGAAGCAGCGTCGCCTTGCCGGCATCGCCAGATGCGGCGGCATTAGAGAAAGTCGCTAATCCGCACATTGCCGAACGCTACATCGTGCGGTTCACTTGTCCAGAATTTGCCGCGATCTGTCCGGTGAACGGGCAGCCGAATTTCGCCCACATCGTCATCGACTATTTGCCGTGTAATTTCCTCGTCGAGAGCAAGTCGCTGAAGCTATATCTTGGGGCCTTCCGCAACCACGGCGCCTTCCACGAGGATTTTATGGTCGCCATCACGAAACGGCTCGTGGCGGAGATAGCGCCGCAATGGCTGCGCATCGGTGGCTATTGGTATCCGCGCGGCGGCATACCAGTCGATATGTTCTATCAGACTGGTTCGACGCTGGACGATCTCTGGATTCCGGACCAAGGGGTGCCTCCCTACCGTGTACGGGGATAGCGGCATAGCAGCAGGCCCTCGGGAGGCGATCCGCGAACAGGCGCTTTCTGTTGGCTTCGATGCAATTGGCTTCGCGCACCCGGATGTGGGCCCTGAAGCAAAAAAAAGACTTGCCCAATTCCTATCAGACGGCTGGCACGGCGATATGGGCTGGCTGGAAGCTAAGGCTGACCGCCGTGCCGATCCGTTAGTGTTGTGGCCAGAGGCGCGGTCTGTGGTGGCGCTGGCGATGAATTACGGGCCTGATCGTTCACCGCTCGACATTCTGGATCGCAAGGATCGAGGTGCGGTATCGGTCTACGCGCAAAGCCGCGATTACCACGAAGTTGTCAAGAAGCGGTTGAAGCGGGTCGCCCGCTGGATACACCAAACGTTCGAGTGCGAGGTCAAGGTGTTCGTTGACACCGCGCCGGTAATGGAAAAACCACTTGCTGCGCGAGCCGGGCTGGGCTGGCAGGGTAAGCACACGAACCTAGTATCGCGCTCCCATGGATCCTGGCTTTTTTTAGGTGAAATTTATACGACGTTGGAGCTGCCCACTGATACAGGTGAGACGGACCATTGCGGGAGTTGCTCGCGCTGCCTGAATGTTTGTCCGACTAATGCGTTTCCGGAGGCCTACCGGCTTGAGGCCCGGCGTTGCATATCCTACCTGACGATAGAACACCAAGGACATATTCCGGTAGAATTTAGGGCGGCGATGGGAAACCGGATCTATGGCTGCGATGATTGCTTGGCGGTCTGTCCGTGGAACAAATACGCCTACGCTGTGACCGAACCAGCCTTGGAAAAGCGCGAGGCGTTAGCGGCGCCGCGGCTAGCCGAACTGGCAACGCTCGACGATGCGTCCTTCCGCAAACTATTTGCGGGTACGACCATAAAGCGCACAGGCCGCGATCGGTTCGTTCGCAATGTCCTGATCGCTGTGGGAAATAGTGGTGATCCCAGTCTCGCCCCATGCGCTGAGCAGTTGCTGGATGATCCGTCGCCGTTGGTGCGTGCGATGGCGGTTTGGGCCTTATATCAGCTGCTCCTTCCACAACAATTTATGGGTTTACGGGATGAAAATTTAGTCAAAGAAACGGACCCTGAAGTTTGTGCTGAGTGGACTAGAGTACTGGGTGAGAGTAGGGCCACTTCCTTCTAACTCACTAATTTTAAACCGGATATAATCCCGGTTGAAGCACGGTATAGGCATTATTCTGCTGGTTTTTGAGAAGACGGCGTCGCAACCGAAACGGGTCCCGCGACCAATTTTGTTCAGTTAAGCAATGCGATGCCAGGCTAAATTGGGATGTCGCCCTGGACCGTTGTTCGATGCATGGTGCGAGCGTAACTCGTGTCGTACGCCGTGGCGCAATGCATGACTGCACGGTTGTCCCAGAAAACTAGATCGCCGACCCGCCAGTTATGCGAATAAACGAACTCCGGCTTCATAGCGTGGGCGTTGAGGCTATCGAGTAATTCCCGGCCCTCGTCCATTGGCAGACCTTCGATGCTCAAAGTGAAGCCTTCGTTGACGTACAGCGCCTTCCGGCCCGTCTCCGGGTTGATGCGGACTACGGGATGACTTACTTCCGGCACTTCGGCAAGCTGTTTTGCCGACAGTTTGGGGCGTTTATTTTCTTGGCCCATTTTCGTGAAGCGTGCCTCGTATCCATGCACTGCGCGCAAGCCATCGATCCGGTTTTTCATATCGTCATTGAGCGCGTCATAGGCCGAGTACATATCGGCGAACATTGTATCGCCGCCCTCCGGAGGAACCTCTAGAGAATATAGGAGGGAACCCATTGGCGGTTTTACCTTGTAGGAAATATCGGTGTGCCAGTAAGCACCACCATTGTCTATCGGCGTCGTACCCTTTTCACCACGATTAGCCAGTGCGATGATTTCTGGATAGTCAGGCAAAAGATACTGTTTGACGGTATGTATTTCGAGATCACCGAAGTTCCGAGTGAAGGCGACATGCTGGTCGTTGTCGATGGTCTGACCACGAAAGACTAGGATTGAGTGCTCGTTGATCTCCTTGCGGAGCGCGGCAACCGTTGTGCCGTCGACGGGTTGGGAAAGGTCAAGGTCTTCGACTTCCACTACGAACCGGGTAGTCGTCAAGGGTTTCAGCGATAGGCTCATGGTGTCTTCCTTCAACGAATGGTATGTCGCGTATGCCACGCAACGTTATCTACCAATAATTACCGCAATCTCCAACTTGACCAGGAAAACCTGGCGTAATGAAGCTTCAAAGGTATGTGAAGAAAGGCTTTGAGCCTTCAGTGTTTGTTTCAAACTGGACAGTGACCTTTTGGATAGTAGGCTGGACTACCAATCAAGTTGTGGTTGACGAGATGGTGTTTGCTGGCCTCTAGCGCTGCATGCCCCATTTGTTGATTGTCTTCAGTTCAACGTTGCGGAAAAAGACGTTCTCAACCAGCAGGCCGATCACGATGACCATGAACAAAGCGGCGAAGACGTACGTCGTATCTAAATTCTCACCTTTTTCGTAGACCATCCAGCCGAGACCCCCTTCGCCCGATAAAGCGCCAAAGACGAGTTCCGCGCCTATCAATGTTCGCCAGGCAAAGGCCCATCCAACCTTAAGGCCGATCAAGATGGAGGCGAAGCCGGCTGGGACAAGAATTTTGAAGATGTAGGGAATGCCACGCAGCCCGTAATTCCGGCCAACCATGCGCAAGGTCTCGCTGACCCCCATGAAGCCGACATGGGTGCTGAGTGCGACTGCCCAAAGGACTGAGTGGATAGTGATGAACACCAGGCTCGACGCACCGAGGCCAAACCATAGCATGGCGAGCGGCAACAAGGAGATCGCCGGCAGGGGCTGGAACATTGAGGTCAGAGTACCGAGCACGTCACTGCCGATTCGTGTTAGCACAGCCCAGATCAGCAAAATCGCTGCGCAGCCGAGACCTGCCGCGTAGCCAACTAGTAAAATTTCGACGGTAACCCAGATCTTCGTAGGCATCTCACCGGTTAGCATTGTTTCCCAAAGCGCACCGGCGCTGGCGCTAAAACTCGGAAACAGTAAAGGTTCAACCTCGGAAATCTGTGTATAGGCTTCCCACGCAAACAGCAATCCCAGAAGGATGCTGAACTTTCGGACGGCATTGATATTTGCAATTCGCTCGAAGACTGAGAGCGGACGTTCGATATCGACATTCTCGGCCATTCCGAGATTGTCATTCTCGAATTCGGGCCGAACGTGAATATCCACAGCTTTATCGCTCATTTTAGGCCTTCTGCATGCCCCATTTGCGGACAGTTTTTTCTTCGATGTTCCTGAAAAAACCGTTCTCGACCGTGATGCCGACCAGTATGACCATGAACAATCCAGCAAAGACATATGGTGTTTGATTTTCCATCTGGCTCTCAAAGATGATCCAGCCCAGGCCACCGGAGTTGGAGCCTTCGGCGCCGAGTTGTCCCGAGGTATCAACGACTTGACCGCCAAAGACCAACTCCGCCGCAATCAAGGTGCGCCAGGCGTAGGCCCACCCAATCCGCAAGCCGGTCAGAATTGAGGGGAAGGCCGCTGGTACCAAAATCTTGAAGATGTAGCGCAGACCTCGAAGCCCATAGTTGCCGCCTACCATCCTTAGTGTTTCGCTAACGCTCTGAAATCCTGAATGTGTATTCAGGGCGACCGGCCAAACGATTGAATGCAACAGCGTGAAGATGATTGCGCCGGGGCCAAGGCCAAACCACAACATCGCCATCGGAAGTAGCGCGATTGCGGGAAGCGGGTTGAGCATTGCCGTCAAGGTGGTCAAGAGATCGCTGCCAATTCGGCTGCCCACGGCGAAGATCACAAGAATGGAGGCGATACCGATGCCGATGGCATAGCCGGACAGGAGAAGCTTCAACGAATTCCATACATTGGTCATCAAGCCCGCATTCACCAGCGCATCGATGAGGGCCGTCCCGGTAGCCGAGAAGGTGGGGAACATCAGTTCGTTGATCTCGCCAATGCGAGCGTAAAGCTCCCAGGCGACAACCATGATGATCAGGATGGTGAATTTGCGCAGTGGGTCAATGTTGGAAATTCGCTCGAACACCGATAGCCGGCGTTCGACCTCGCCGGTGCCGGCCTGGCCGATTTCGTTGACGATTTCCGGTCGAACGCGAAGCTCACCGTTGGTCACCGCCTGGTCAGACATTGGGCAATGTCTCATCTTCCAAGACCCGGTCTGCGAAGATCATCGCGTGGATCTTTTCCTGAAGCTGTGCAAATGCCTTATCGCCAACATCGCTATGCCCCATTTGATGGGCATTGAGTTCCGCTTTCACTTGGCCTGGGTGTGGCGACATGATGAGAATCCGGCTGCCAATGATTACGGCCTCTTCGATAGAGTGCGTGACGAATAGAACCGTAAACTTGGTGTCTTCCCA
>CAYYUG010000080.1:0-4952 GCA_964474755.1 uncultured Rhodospirillaceae bacterium
GCGCGACGCGACTTCTCGTCTGTCGTCGCATCCAGCATCGCCTGGAAGGTCAGCATCTCGCCGAATACCGACGCCGTCTCCGCCAGGGTGAGCGGCGTGTCGGCCATCAGCTGCCCCTGCGGCCCGGCAAGCACCTGATGCACGCCATGTCCCAGCTCGTGCGCCAAGGTCATCACGTCGCGTGTCTTTCCCTGATAGTTGAGCAACAAATAGGGATGCGCCGATGGTACGGTCGGATGCGCGAAAGCGCCCGACGCCTTACCTGGCCGCACCGGCGCATCGATCCAGGCGTTATCGAAAAATTTGCGACCCAGCCCTGCCAGATCATCAGAGAAGGCGCCATAAGCGTTCAGCACCGTATCGCGCGCTTCGTTCCAAGGGACGATCCTGTCGTCCTCATCCGGCGGTGGCGCGTTGCGGTCCCAATAATCGAGCTGCTTTACACCGAACCAGCGCGCTTTCAACGCATAGTAACGATGTGACAGGCGCGGATAGGATTCCTTGACTGCCGCGACCAGCGCATCGACAACCTCATCCTCGACATAGTTTGACAGATTGCGCGAAGAGACTGGCCGAGCAAAGTTGCGCCAACGGTCCTCAATTTCCTTGTCCTTCGCCAGTGTATTAGTGATCAGCGAGAACAGGCGGATATTATCGCCCAGCACCTTGCCGGTGCTCTTCGCAGCCGCTTTGCGCACTTCGCCGTCATGGGCAGATAAGAGATTTAAAATTTCCGTCGACGACAGTTCGCGGCCGCGATAGGGAAAGCGCAGACCAGCCATGGTTTCGTCGAACAGGCGCACCCAGGAAGACCGGCCGGCGACATGTTTCTCATAAAGCAGTTTCTCGATTTCATCCGAAAGCTGGTGCGGCCGCATGGCACGCACATCCCGGAGCCATGGCGCGTAGCGAGCAAGTTCGGACGAACCGTTGGTCTTGACGTCCAGTTCCTTCTCGTCGATCCGGTTTAGCTCCAAGGTGAAGAACAGCAGTTTCGTGCCAATCGTATTCGCTCGTTCCTGCATATTCTGATAGAATTGGCCGATCTCGGGATCACTAACATTGCCCGCATGAACCAAGCCAGCGTAACTCATAATCCGGCCAAGCGTCTCTTCGATACGCTCATAGTCGGCGATCGCCGCGGCCAATCCCGCGCCGTTCAATCCGGCCAACTTGCCCTTATAGTCCTTGGAAAATGCCTCCGCGTCCTCGGTTGCGCCCTTCAAATCAGCTTCCAGTTCGGGTGCATCCTGTCCTGGATAAAGATCGTCAAGGTCCCATTCCGGCAAGTTGCCGAGTACGTTCACATCGCTCATGGTTTTCTCTCCTGTGGCTCAATCGATATATGTCCCGGAAAAGCCACCTACAAGCGGGATAACGAGGATGAGGCTGAAAGATGATCGATTACAATGCAATCCGCAATTTGCCGGCGATGTTTTTCGACCGGGCACAACGTCGTGGTGACGACACCTGCCTTGCCGCCAAGACAGGCGACACATGGGAAACCCTGAGCTGGCGCACAGTTTCCGATCAGGTTTCGGCTTTGTCGCGTGGCTTGCGCGATCTCGGCATCAATCCCGGCGACCGTGTCGTTATCGTTGCCGAGAACCGACCGGAATGGGCAATCGCTGACCTGGCGATCATGACGGCCGGCGCGATATCGGTCCCCGCCTACACTACCAATACACCAGACGATCATTTCCACATTTTGTCCGACAGTGGCGCGAAGCTGGCGATCGTATCCACAAAAGCTCTGGCCGAAAGGCTAATGCCGGCCGTTCAACGCTCTCACGAGACCAGCACGGTTATCGCCGTCGATGCAGATATCACAGAAGTAGATGGAACACATCTGGTCAGCTGGGCAGACACGCTGAACGCAGGAAGAGCTCTATCCGACGACGTGGCAGATCGCATCGATGCAATCAACCGCAAGGATGCCAGCTGTATCATCTATACCTCGGGCACAGGCGGCACGCCTAAGGGTGTTGTACTGAGCCACGGCGCTATCCTGTGTAACTGCAAGGGCGCCTACGACCTGCTGCGCGAGCTATCCGACTTTGTTGAGGACGGAGAACGGTTCCTATCATTCCTGCCCCTTTCGCATTCCTACGAGCACACGGCTGGGTTACATTTCGCGCTTTCGATTGGCGCAGAAATTTACTACGCGCAAAGTATCGACCGACTAGTCAGTAACATGGCGGAGACCGCTCCGACCATCATGACTGCGGTGCCACGCCTTTATGAGGCAATCCATGGGCGGATTATCAATGGTGTCCAACAGGCTGGCGGTCTGAAGGAAAAAATGTTCATGAAGGCAGTCGAATTAGGTCGCATACGCTACGAAAACCCCACTTCGCTATCGTTTGGACAAAGGGCGCTCGACGGGCTTCTCGACAAATTAGTGCGCACCAAAGTCGCTGATAGGTTTGGTGGCCGTCTGAAGGCCTTCGTTTCCGGTGGCGCACCGCTCAACCCTGAGATCGGCACCTTCTTCTTGGCACTTGGCGTGCGTATATTACAAGGCTACGGACAAACGGAATCAGCACCGGTCATCAGTTGCAATCCGGTCAATGGTGTACGCATCCACACGGTCGGACCGGCACTGACTGGGGTCACCGTGAAGATCGCCAAAGATGGCGAGATCCTTGTGCAGGGCGAGCTTCTAATGGATGGGTACTGGAACAATCCGGACGCCACCGCGGAAGTGCTTGTCGATGGCTGGCTGCATACCGGCGATATCGGCATGCTGGACGAAGACGGCTACATTCAGATCACTGACCGCAAGAAAGACATCATCGTCAATACCGGAGGCGACAATATCTCACCGCAACGTGTCGAAGGCATGCTGACCATTGAACCCGAAATCGGACAAGCTATGGTCTTCGGCGACCGGCGACCCCATCTGGTTGCGCTGTTGGTAGTAGACGAGGAGTTCGCCAAGACCGTCAGTAACGAAGAGGAACTCAGAACTAAACTCTCCGATGCCGTCGCACTGGTGAACAAGAAACTGAGCATGATAGAACGAATTCGCCGCTTCACGGTCGCGGATGAAGCCTTCACCACCGATAACGAAATGATGACGCCCAGCATGAAAATTCGTCGTCATGTCATCACGGCGAAATATGGCGAAGCTTTGGAGGCTCTGTATGGGAGTTAACGACCGAAAGCATCAAGCTCCCGTCAACGAATAGTCCTTGAACTGTTCGCGCAGTTCATTTTTCAATACCTTACCGGTACCCCCAATTGGGAAAGAATCGACGACCACGACATCGTCGGGAAGCCACCATTTGGCCACTTTATCGGATAGAAAGTTCAGTAATTCGGTCTTCACCGGGGTACGGCCTTCAGCAGGCACGACGAGTAGCAGTGGCCGTTCGTCCCATTGTGGATGTGCGATGCCGATCACGGCGGCCTGCAGCACGTCGGGGTGCCCCACCGCGATATCTTCAAGGTCAATCGAACTGATCCATTCACCGCCCGACTTGATGATGTCCTTCTTGCGGTCAACGATCTGCATATAGCCCTTCGGATCGATCGAGGCCACGTCGCTTGTGTCAAACCAGCCATCGACATGCGCTTCTGAATGGTCGAGCCTGAGATAGCCGCTGCAGACAAATGGTCCGCGTACCTTTAGCTCACCATAGGCAGTGCCATCATGCGGCAGTTCATTTCCCCGCTCATCGGTAATCTTCATCTCCACACCGAAAGGCGGCCGGCCCTGCTTGCATTGAATATCAAGTTTCTCCGTAGCCGGCAGGTCGCGCATTTCCGGCGCCAAGGTGTTGACCGTGCCGACCGGCGACATCTCGGTCATACCCCATCCGTGCCGAACCTCAACCCCGAACTCCTCCTCGAAAGCTTGGATCATTGAGCGTGATGCTGCCGAACCGCCAATGACGATGCGCTGCAGATGTTCGAGCTTCTTGCCTTGCGCGCGCATATAGGCGAGCAGCATAATCCAGACTGTCGGCACGCCTGCGGTGAACGTCACATGCTCGTCGTTCAGCATCTCGTATACAGCCTCACCGTCGAGCTGTGCGCCGGGCATCACCAGCTTTGTTCCAGTCATCACAGCGGCGTAGGGAATTCCCCAGGCGTTGGCGTGGAACATCGGCACGACCGGCAGAATGCACTCATTGTCTGACAGGTTCAGCACATTCGGCATCGCAACAGTCATTGAATGCAGCACCGTCGCGCGGTTGGAATATAGAACGCCCTTTGGGTTGCCTGTCGTACCCGAAGTGTAACAAAGCGACGACGCCGTCCACTCATCGAATTCCGGCCAGTCGTAGGATACGGATTCAGCGCCGACTAATTCCTCGTAGCAGATCAGATTTTCAATCGTGCTCTCCGGCATTCCCTCTCGGTCGGTCAGGACGATGACCCCTTCCAACGTCTTCGCCTGGTCGGCGACCTGTTCAATCAGAGGCAGGAAGGTGATGTCCACGAAGACGAAGCGATCCTGCGCATGGTCCAGCATGTAGAGGATCTGCGAGGGATGCAGGCGCGGGTTCATGGTGTGGCAGATCGCACCCATGCCGGAAATGCCAAAATAAATCTCGAAATGTCGGTAGGTATTCCAAGCGATGGTTCCGACCCGATCACCAAGCCGGACACCAAGGTGGGTTAGCGCATTGGCTAGCTGCTGTGAGCGCCGATGCGCTTCGGCATAGCCGTACCGATGTATGGGGCCTTCGACCGTCCGCGAGACGATCTCGCTGTCGCCATAGATGGCCGCGCCGTGGCGCAACAGCGACGACACCAGAAGCGGCGTATCCATCATCAATCCGCGCATTATCGGTTCCTCTTCTTCGCTACACCTGCGCCGTGCTGTTAACCTGCGCTCGCCGATGGCCGGTGACGCTTTGCGCCTCAATGAAGACGCGACGGACTTCGGGGAATTCCTGTTTGATTTTATCTTCCAGTTCCGAAATCGCTGCCTCGACTTCGTT
>CAYYUG010000080.1:5052-12001 GCA_964474755.1 uncultured Rhodospirillaceae bacterium
CGCCGCCGTATCCTCGAATAGTACGGTAAAAACCGTAGGGTCCTTGCTCTTTCGTACGGCGCTGATAAAGCCGTCGTCGCCCTGCGTCCGCCTAAATTCCTTGTAAGCAATTATCCAGGCAAAGATCTCGAACACCATCGCCAAACCGAGCACGATATAGTTCACATAAACATCGCTGACCGCGTGGGGATGGCGAACTTTATCGACGCCTTCGTAGATCGAGAGGCCGGCACCGCCCGCAAATATTAAAATGGCAACTACGAACGTCCAGAAATACAACTCCATCCCATAGCCGAACGGATGCTCCGCATCCGCCGGCTTCGATGCTTTCTTATTGCCGTACAGCAGCAAGCCCTGATTGCCGGTATCGACGACGGAATGGATCGCCTCGCTTAGCATGGCCGAGCTGCCGGTGTAGGCAGAGGCCACAAACTTCGCCATGGCAATCGCACCATTGGCGAATAATGCCGTGTAGATCACCTTTTTTGAGGAAGCGCTTGCCATGCGGTTTAGGCAGACGAAGCTTGGAAAAACGGCGCCGTGCCCCTGACCGTCGTGCGATGCATCCGACGGCGGGTGTTCACCTCGTCGAATGGGCAGGCCTTATGCATGGAATTGCGGTTATCCCAGATGATCACATCGCCGGGCCGCCATTTATGTACGTAGGTGAATTCCGGGCGGGTCGCAAAATTTAGGATCTCGCGAAGTATCGTCTGGCTCTCCGCATCGGCCACTCCCTCAAAGCGCCGCACCCAAATTTCAGATAGGAACAGCGCCGGCTTGCCGTTCACCGGATGTGTGCGCACAGCCGGATGGCCAATCGGCGGAACACGCGCCTTTTGTTCTTCGGTCAGCGCCGGACGATCGCGATGTGCCCGCTCGTATTGCCAGACATAATCAAACACCGCGCGTCGTCGCGATAACCAGTCACGGCGTTCGCTCGGCAGCGCCTCATAGACTGCACTCATGCTAACGATCGCGGTCTCACCACCCTCCACCGGGCATTCCAGGCAATGAAACACCGATCCCATGCTAGGCTCGGGCAGATAAGCGAGATCGGAGTGAAATTCCTTCGAGCCACCATATGCGCCAATATGCTTGCCGTTCTCCACAATGTTGGAAACAACGAAGATCTCTGGATAACCTGGTAGGCAGAAGTTCTGTAACACATGATCTTCAAGACTGCCGAAGCAACGGCTGAAATCTATGTGCTGTTCTGGCGTGAGCTCAATTTGCCCTCGCAACAACAGGACCGATCGGTCGGCAAGGGCACGCTCAAGCTGCCGACGCACGTCAGCTTCCAGCGGCTGGCACATATCCAGCCCAATGATCTCTGTTCCAACATTCTCGGTTAGGTTTTCAAAATGGAGTGCTGTCATACTGTCTCCAAATTTTTGGTTGATTGGACGAATTCTAACACATGGCCCAAACTACGACACTGGAGCGCTGGAACAAATTATCGAACGAGTAGCACATGCCTATCGAGGTCACACCCTTGTCGGACGTCTTCGGCGCCGAAGTAACTGGTGCCGACATCAATCGCTGGGACGACAACGAACAGTTTGAGCAGATCCGCCAAGCATTCTTGGACCACGGCGTAATTGCAATACGCAATCAACGCATCGACCCAGCGGCGCAAATCGCCTTCGCAAGCAGGTTCGGCACGTTGCAAGAGCATGTGCTGTCGAAATTTTGCCTACCCGGTTATCCGAA
This sequence comes from uncultured Rhodospirillaceae bacterium, assembly GCA_964474755.1. Lineage (GTDB taxonomy): Bacteria > Pseudomonadota > Alphaproteobacteria > UBA8366. The sequence goes on from CAYYUG010000080.1 coordinate 6,766, forward strand.
AATTCTAGTTCTGTCGAACCGCCGCACAAATGACGAGCCTATCGGCATCGCCGATGCAGGCCGACATTGGCATAGTGACATGTCTTATGCAGAAAGACCTCCGCTCGGCTCCATGCTTTATGCCCATGAGATCCCTCCAGAAGGCGGCGATACACTATTTGCCGACATGCACGCGGTCTTGGATGCACTTCCTCCGGAAACCCGAAACCGCATTGACGATCTGCAGGGGGTCTACAATTACACACGTGACTACGAGAAGGCTCGCGCAAAAAACCCAGATCGGCCGCCGCTCAGCGCAGAACAGCAGGCGACGCTGGGTGAAGTCACCCACCCGGTCGTCCGCACCCATCCCGACACCGGCCGAAAGGCACTCTACGTCAATGAGGGCCACACGATCGGCCTCGCTGGTCTGTCAGAAGCGGAAGCGCAGCCTCTAATGCAAAAACTATTCACATTCAGCATCCAACCCGAATTCGTCTATCGTCATGTGTGGCAGCACCACGATGTTCTGTTCTGGGATAATCGCCGTGCTCTGCACCACGCCCTGCCTTACGATCCGCACCACGTCCGTCACATGCACCGGATCACCGTGGCGGGCGATCGGCCTTATTAAGTGTTTTGAAGGAGCGATGCGTCGGCGGTTTTATTGCGATAATCAGCGGAAAATTCTGCAACCCTACCAATCAGAACTGAATCTTTCGCAAACGACGTAGCGAATTGCGGACTTCCAGGCCAATTCGGTTTAATTTGGCCCCGCGGCGCGATACCCTTTCAAAACAATTGATCGTTTCATCGTTACGAGACTGGGATAAACACTATGGCAGCACCAATGGTATCGCTGGACGACAAGTACACACTGGATTCGGGACGGGTATTCCTGACTGGCATCCAAGCCCTCGTCCGACTGCCGTTAATGCAACGCCAACGCGATGTTGCAAACGGCCTGAATACAGGCTGCTTTATTTCCGGGTATCGCGGCTCTCCCTTGGGCGCGCTTGACCAGCAGCTTTGGCAGGCAAAGCCGTTCATTGAAAAGAACCACATTCACTTCGAACCCGGTGTTAACGAGGATCTCGCCGCAACAGCTGTTTGGGGCAGCCAGCAGCTTAATTTGTTCCCAGATGCCAATTACGACGGCGTATTTTCCATGTGGTACGCGAAAGGCCCCGGCGTCGACCGTTCCGGCGACGTATTACGGCACGGCAACTTCGCTGGATCCTCCAAGCATGGTGGTGTCCTACTTCTGGCCGGTGACGATCATACCTGTAAATCCTCGACAACCGCTCACCAGACCGAATTCGGCTTCAAGGATGCAATGATCCCAGTCCTGAACCCGTCTGGCGTTCAAGAATTCCTCGACATGGGAATTCACGGCTGGGCCATGTCACGCTATTCTGGCTGTTGGGTTGCCTTTAAGGTTGTAGCCGAGACAGCGGACACATCTGCGTCAGTCTACGTCGATCCAGTTCGCATAAAACCCATCATCCCTAACGATTTCGATATGCCGCAGGATGGCCTCAATATCCGCTGGCCCGACGAACCTCTGGCACAGGAAGAACGGCTGCACCGATATAAGCTTTTCGCCGCGCTGGCCTATGCTCGCGCTAACAATCTAAACCGCGCGATGGTCGACGGACCAAACCGCCGCTTCGGCATCGTCACCGCGGGCAAATCCTATCTCGACGTTATGCAGGCGCTGGAGGACCTTGGCATCGATGAAGCCTATGCCAAGGAAATAGGCCTATCGGTTTACAAAGTCGGCATGACTTGGCCGCTCGAACCAGAAGGCGTGCGACGTTTTGCCGAGGGCATGGAAGAGATCCTCGTTGTCGAAGAAAAGCGCGCGCTAATCGAGGAGCAATTAAAGGAACAGCTCTACAACCTGCGAGCCGACTTACGGCCGCGCGTATTTGGCAAGTTCGACGAAAACGGTGAATGGATCATGCCTACTTTCTACGAACTGACACCGGGTCTGATCGCACGTGCCATCGCCAAGCGGATCGAGCGTTTTCACAACAGTCCGCGTATCCAAGAGCGACTGATCCGTCTGGACGCAATGGACAAGGCGCTGGATGGTTTTGAGCCGCCGATCAAGCGTACGCCGTATTTCTGTTCCGGTTGCCCACACAACACATCTACAAAGGTCCCGGAGGGAAGCCGCGCCCTGGCTGGTATTGGCTGCCATTATATGGCGCAGTGGATGGACCGCGACACGGACACCTCCACACAAATGGGCGGTGAAGGCGTGACCTGGATGGGCCAAGCGCCATTCACCAGCACCAAACATGTTTTCGCCAATCTGGGCGACGGCACCTACTATCATTCGGGATTGCTAGCAATACGAGCCGCCGTCGCGTCTGGCGCAAACATCACTTACAAAATTCTATACAATGACGCGGTGGCAATGACTGGTGGACAACCGGTCGGCGCCGGCCTCTCGGTTCCGCTGATCTCGCACCAGCTGTTCGGCGAAGGGGTGCGGCGCATCGTTGTTGTTAGCGATGAACCCGAAAAATACTCGAACCGCTCCGGTCTGGCGGAAGGAGTAACAATCGAACACCGGGACGAATTGGATCGGATCCAGAAGGAACTACGACAACTCGAGGGCGTAACCGCAATTATCTACGATCAGACCTGTGCCGCGGAGAAGCGGCGCCGACGCAAGCGCGGTACATTCCCCGACCCGGTGCGCCGCGTAGTTATCAACGAATTAGTCTGTGAAGGCTGCGGAGATTGTTCGGTGCAGTCGAACTGTCTATCCGTGGTTCCAGTAGAGACTGAATTCGGCCGAAAGCGAACGATTGACCAGTCGAGTTGCAACAAAGATTTCTCATGCCTCAAGGGCTTCTGCCCTAGCTTAGTCACCGTCGAAGGTGGTCAACTGCGCAAGCCGAAACCGGCGGCAGCCACAGCATCATCTGCTGACCTCTTCGAGGTCTTGCCCGAGCCGACGGTCCCTGATGTTGACGAATTACCCTACGGAATTTTGATTACTGGTGTCGGCGGTACAGGCGTCGTCACGATTGGCGCACTGCTAGGCATGGCGGCCCATATCGAAGGCAAAGGCTGCTCAATACTCGATATGACAGGCCTCGCGCAGAAAGGCGGCGCAGTGTTGAGCCACGTCCGTATCGCGAAGAGCCCAGAAAACATCCACTCGGTACGAATTGCTTCAGGCGGGGCAAATTTGCTTCTCGGCTGCGATTTGGTAGTAGCCGCTGCGCCAGACGCCATCTCGAAGATCGCGCCTGGAGAAACAACAGCGGTGATTAACACGCATAAGACAATTGTCGCTGACTTTACACGCGATCCTGACCTGTCATTCCCATTGGCGGAACTTGAACGCGCGATTTCCGACAGGGCAGGCAATGCGCGCACTAACTTTATCGAAGGAACGCGACTGGCGACGGCGCTGCTCGGCGACTCGATCGCCAGCAACATGTTCATGTTGGGCTTTGCATGGCAAAAAGGTGCTGTGCCAATTGGCCGCGAAGCGATCGAAGAAGCGATCGCGTTGAATGGTGTCGCCATTGAAGCTAACAAGCGTGCCTTCCTTTGGGGCCGCCGTGCCGCGCATGACATGGCTGCAGTGGAGAAAGTTGCTGCTCCAACTGCCGTAACAGCGGCTGTGCAGACGACGGCGCTGGAAGATATCGTCGAGAAACGCTTCGCCTTCTTGAGAGATTACCAGGACGAGGCCTACGCCAGACGCTACAAGGACCTGGTGGTGCAAGTCCAAACTGCTGAAGCGCGCGTCGTTCACGATGACGACACGCTGGCCCGCACCGTAGCGCGCTACTATTTCAAACTACTCGCCTACAAAGATGAGTTCGAGGTCGCGCGCCTCTATACGGAGTTGGGTTTCCTCGACACAGTAGCAAGTCAATTCGAAGGCAACTACAAGCTCAACTTCCATCTCGCCCCACCCATTTTAGCGGAACGCGACCCGGAAACCGGTATAGCACGAAAGAAAGCTTATGGTCGTTGGGTACTAATAGCTTTCAAATTGCTAGCGAAACTGCGTTTTCTTCGCGGCGGACCGCTGGACCCCTTCAACCGAACAGCGGAACGAAAGCGAGAACGCAGTCTTATTACAGAATACGAAACTGTCATAGATACGTTGCTAAAACAGCTTAACGCAAACAATCATCCGGTTGCGGTTGAGATTGCCGGACTGCCGGAACAGATCCGCGGCTACGGGCATGTAAAGGAACGGCATATCGACGCAGTGAAAGCCCGGGAAACAGAACTTCTGACATCCTACAGCAACCCCGCAACGCATGCTGACGCGGCGGACTAAACCTGCTTAACGCATTCCTAGTGCGGCCATGTAGGTGTCAAGGATAGCCTCCTGTTCTTGGCGATCAGATGTATCCATTTTCCGCAGTCGGACAATCTGGCGCATTATCTTTACATCGAAGCCACTTCCCTTAGCTTCGGAGTAAACCTCACGAATATCCTCGGCCAGCGCCGCCTTTTCTTCCTCAAGGCGTTCAACACGTTCAATTAAGGATTTAAGCCGTTCACCTGTAACGCCACCCGTATCAACCATCGCCTGCCGTCTCCCTCATAATTGGTTATTTTGCGCCGCATCCAAGCGCTTGCAGCGCTTTAATACGACGGACGGAGACGGGCAAGAATATTCGTCGTGGAACATTTAGGTTCCTAAAAATTTGCCTCGAAAGGTTAGACGTACTCATCGCCGCCAAGCTGGCTCCAAACGCTATTTCACAACAAGGTGTCGTCAACCGCACTGATGATATCAAAAAACGTGCCGCATCTTCGTCTTCGATTTCTGCAAAGAGCAGAACGTTCGCAGCACGAACGTAGATCTGCGTTTCATCACCTCCCAATTTCCATCCTCGTCCTGTTCCATGTTCGATGAAATGCAACACAATGCTGCCAGTGGGCGGCCACCCAGTTGAGTTCTTTGCTGACGCCACGAATTCGACAAATCGCAGTTCTACGCGGATGGAAGCTCAAACGCCCCGTGCTTGTGGGCGTCCTATACCGTTAAGCTGCGGGATGCTGAGGGAAACGTCGAGGATGGCCAAACCGTGAAATTCGAAGGCGCAATTTTAGAAGCAGGAAACTTCAACAAACGGGTTACGGTAATCTTATAAATTTTCTCAAAAAGTGTTTAACTCCCGTAACGACATGTCGTCTTGAGGCGAAAACAAATTAATTTATTGTTTCTTTCCAACAATATGATGTCTTCAGAGATCTTGCCATCGCT
>CAYYUG010000080.1:12101-18535 GCA_964474755.1 uncultured Rhodospirillaceae bacterium
GCGTCTTTCGCGTCATAACAACCAACCCTGAATTTTTCAAATCCCCACTCTTTGTCAAACGCGTAAACACGTTCAATTTCCGGCGCAATACGAGGTATTAATGTTATCGCCAGATGTCGCTCCAACGTCCCATCGATGATAACGTCACTTCGCCGTTTGGCCTCCGACCGCAAGGCCGGTGACGATTTCTGGTGAGAATTGACATTAACCACGTTTTGGCGTTTATCGCCGGTTCGCCAGGTGTCAATAAGCCGCTCGCAATCCGCGTCGTCTAATACATCCGGGATAAAAAGAACTGGCGCCTGCTTGGCGATCATTCGCGGCGGTTCTTGCGATGCAATCCTTTGGAAGGCTGTGCGGGCGATATCAGCGAATGAACCGGCATCGCTCGCACCAGCGAGTGCGACAATCCGCTGGTTGGGATCTAATGCAAACAGGGCAGGCGCGGTAAGGCCCGACGCGCGTAGATAGCCATTTTGGACGCCGGCATCGGGGTCACACAACAGTTTGAACCCACCTTGCACTGCTACATCGTCCAACGCGGAATCATGGGGGTCGACAACGGCGTAGCGGTGCGCACCAAACCCATCGAATACGTCCGCCTGCTCTGTGAATTGCCGCAAACAATTCCCGCCACCTTGCCCAGTCATTAACAAAATGATTGGGCCGCCGGTCAGATCAGTGTTGTACAATTCACATGGCGCGCCGCCGGTGTCCTTAAGATAGAAATTTGGCACACGGTCGCCAACAGTCATCTTTCGAATAGGTGCATTATTGGAATCAGACATTACCGAATTGGTTCCCAGGTTTTGCCCCGACGGAAGCAGAAAAAGCCAAACGTCGGAAACATGTTCTATGTTTCCACACAGCAAACTCCGGTTTCAACCGACAGATCAGCTTGGACAGGCCAAACTCCCAAGGTTGTGCTCGCGATTGCCAAACTTTGCCCTTCGTCATTTAGGAACTGCCTTCATTCAACCCACCGCGATGGTTGGTCGTAAAAGATCGTAAACTAGCCGAAGGAATTCTCGGAATAGGTCACGACGCTCGACCACCCTGAAATCTGAACCTAAGACGTAGCATGTCGGCCATGAAAATCGCCCTGTTTCTAACATTGAACAATTTCTTCCAAGACATCATCAACAAAAAAAGGCGCGCTCTCCTTAGGTAACACCGGGGTCCCCATGACGTTGTAGAGATTGCGCGCCAGAGCAGGAAAAAATCGTTGATCCTCGATCTTAAGGAGCCTGCGGCACGACAGCGGGTTTCACTTGGTAGCGTTCTTACTCTCCTAATCCACGGCTTGTTAGCACCACAATAAAATTAATAGAACGTCACCCGGTTGGCGACACCTAGACAGAGGTTGAACAAGAACATTGGGTAATAACCAGTCGCTGCCTAAGTGCCCTTTGGAGGGCCAGCCTTTTTAGTCACCCTAGGACGGGCTGATGCCGAACTCTATACGAGGAACGATGCACCGCGGGGGCGTGGAACTGGTCAATCCAACACCGCCAGATCAGCGAGGACCGCGATGGTCTCTTCAGGTCTCAAATCGTCCCACCTGGCCTTCTGACATCAATTGTCTATCGTCAGCACGGCTGCCCACAAAACATGGTATGGCCAGGCCAAGTGCGAGGCAGCCGGTCAAACCGTGGTCATCGTCGAATTTCCATAAGAAAGGGACAGTTGCATCTAACGTGACCTTGAAGGTATGGAACCCAAGCTTCAGTAGGCGGTTATATTTTTGCCAAAGAACCCCGAATTCGTTTTCACCCGTCGGGGGACGTCACACACCATCCAACCGACGCTAAATAAATTTATTTTGCAGTAAAATTCGACCTACAGCCAATATTTCTGTCTCATCCGGGGAATGCGGATTAATACAAGATCGCACAGAATGGCGATCTGATGCCGGCGTTAGTGCGGCGTGCTTTCCTTCATCTTTTCCAATTGTTCAGGTGTCGCTTCCTTTTGGTGCTTCGCTTTCCACTCGCCATAAGGCATGCCGTAGACGATTTCTCGCGCGTCCTCGTAGCCGATTTCCAGCCCCTTATCTTCAGCGGCAGCGACGTACCATTTCGACAAGCAGTTACGGCAGAAACCGGACAGGTTCATCAGTTCGATATTCTGGACATCAGTCCGTTCGCGCAGATGCGACACCAGTGTCCGGAAGGCGGCGGCCTCTAACTCAGTGCGTGTCTTATCGTCGATATTTGCCATCTAGTAATACTCCTCGATCGTCAAAATTCGATTTCCATTAATTTGGTGTATTTTCGGCACAATTGCCAGTCCATCAAACGACGCGCGGCCGGATTGATCTAAAAATACTGCTCTTTAACGACAATGCTCTTTGGCGGTTTGACTCATAACGATTACTTCGGTTCATCTGGAAGCAGTGGCTGGTAGAGGGCTTTATCGTCGAGGATTGGCGCCAGAGCGTTGGCGATTATCGCTGCCCATTTTTCGACACCGTAATGCGTGTCGATCAAGTCCTGCCGGATTTCCAGCAGTATGTTGGGGTATCCATTTGGCATCGCATGTGTCTCGACTGAATAGCCATACAAATCGTAACCCGAATAAGGTTTGTTTTCGCCTACGGAGATTTCAGGGTTCTTCGATAACGCTGCCATTAACGGATTAGCAATTCGCATGTCGGATCCAAAAAGTACACCGATATGCCATGGTCGCTCGAACCCTTTCATGACTGGTGTAAAACTATGCACAGAGACAAGAGCTGGCGCAGCAACATGTTGCGCCGCCCTCTCCATCGCGGCGGCTATCTCGCCGTGATACGGCTCGAATATCGAAGCGATGCGCTGCGCCATATCTTTTGACGACAAATTTCGGTTTCCCGGCACTAGAACACCGTCGCTAATTTCACGCACCGATGTCAGATCGTATGGCGGTCGATTGAGGTCAATAACCAGCCGGGAAAAGCTGCCGAGCACCGTCGGTGCATCCAACTTGCGGGATAATTGATAGGCTATCGCCGACGCGCCAATGTCCCAAGCGATGTGCCGCAATCGATCGTTTGGATCGAGCCCAAGCCCATCCAATTTTATTGGAATGGCATCACCACCGTGGTCGCAGATAATTACCGCAGAAGCACTGCCCGACGGGTTGACGACAGTTACTGGTGCAGGATCACCGGCATCCAACAACTGCGAAAGCAGTGCTTCATTAACGTCCTGTGAAGACATAGGCGCTCACCATTACAAAAACACGATTACTGGCTAGCAGCATTCAAACATCAATTTGTTATACGAATACTGGTAATATGGGCTGCACCCGATCGACGGAAGGTTTAGTACTTATCGATATTGACCCATTTCTTGTGCCAGGTGACAAATGAGACGACAGCATAGAACGAAAATCGTCGCGACTTTGGGTCCGGCAACCGCCTCGGCGGAGAAAATTGCCGAGCTTTTCAACGCCGGCGTCGATGTCTTTAGGCTGAATTTTAGCCATGGATTACAAGCCGATCACAAAGCCAATTATGACATCATACGCGAGTTGGAGCACAAGATCCGGCGGCCGATCGCTGTCCTGATGGACCTGCAGGGACCCAAGCTGCGTATCGGCGCTTTTACCGATGGAGCCGTCGCCTTGGAAGAAGGGGCCACATTTCGCCTGGACCGCGACGAAACGGAGGGCGATCAGACCCGCGTCTGTTTACCTCATCCGGAAATCTACCAGGCAATCGAAGCGGGCACGAACCTTCTACTCGATGACGGTCGCATACGTTTGCAAGTCAATAAATGCGATAAAGACTTTGCCCAATGTTCGGTCCTCATTGGCGGTGAATTATCCAACCGCAAAGGTGTTAATGTGCCTGGCGTGGTGCTGCCGCTGTCACCGCTGACCCGCAAGGATCAAGATGATTTGCGCTTTGGTCTTGATCTCGGTGTCGATTGGGTCGGCCTATCATTTGTGCAGCGGCCGGAGGACATCGCTGAGGCGCGAAAATTGATCGCATCGCGCGCGGCAATCTGCGCCAAACTCGAGAAACCAGCGGCCATCGAACGCTTGGAAGAGATTATCGAGTTGAGCGATGCAGTCATGGTCGCGAGAGGCGATCTCGGCGTGGAAATGCCACCGGAAGATGTGCCAGTCCTCCAAAAACATATCATCCGCACCTGCCGGCAAACCGGAAAACCAGTTATCGTCGCCACTCAAATGCTCGAATCCATGATCGAGGCGCCGACCCCGACCCGCGCCGAAGCCTCCGACGTCGCGACGGCGGTCTATGACGGTGCCGATGCGGTAATGCTATCCGCCGAAACCGCAGTAGGCGGCTATCCGGTAGAAGCCGTTTCCATGATGAACCGCATTATCGAACGTGTAGAACGCGCGCCAAATTACCGCCGCATGATAGATGCAGACGAACTGGAACCCGAAGCGACAGCGGCCGATGCAATCAGCGCCGCCGCGCGACAGGTCGCTCGCACATTATCGGCTAAAGCCATCGTCACCTTCACCACCTCTGGTTCAACAACTTTGCGCGCTGCAAGAGAGAGGCCGGAAGTTCCAATCATCGGTCTGACGCCAAACGTGAAGACAGCGCGTCGCCTATCAGTGGTCTGGGGTGTGCACACCGTCCATTCGAGCGACGCCCGTGATTTTCAGGACATGGTCACGAAGGCAAGCCACTTCGCCGTCACAGACGGCTTCGCACAAGAAAGCGACAGGATTATTATTACCGCAGGTGTTCCCTTCGGCACGCCCGGAGCCACTAACGTTCTGCGGGTCACACGAGTTGAAATCGACTGACCGCAACTGGGAGTTTCCAATGGAAAATATCGATGCGAAAACCCTCAAGGCGATGATCAATGACGGTGAGGAACTGGCGCTGCTAGACGTGAGGGAGGACGGTCAGTTCGGTGAAGGACATTTGCTATTCGCCAACCCCTTGCCCTACAGCGTACTCGAAACCCGCATCGATGCCCGCGTGCCGCGCAGATCGACCCGCATCGTACTCGTCGACGATGCCGATGGCATCGCAGAGAAAGCCGCTGAACGCCTTGACGCCTGCGGCTACACCGACATCGTAAAACTCGACGGCGGTGTCGCCGCCTGGCAATCGGCGGGCTACGAATTATTTAGAGGCGTCAACGTACCCTGCAAGGCGTTCGGCGAAGTCGTCGAGGTGACTAACCACACGCCATCGATCTCAGCCGAGGAGTTGCAGGCTATGTTCGAAAATAGCGAGAACCTCGTGGTACTGGACAGTCGAACACCTGCGGAGTTCTCCCGCATGAGCATCCCCAATGGCATCAACGTTCCGGGAGCCGAGCTAGCTTATCGAGTACATGATTTAGCGCCCTCACCCGACACGCTTATTGTCGTCAACTGCGCTGGCCGTACACGCAGCATCATCGGTGCCCAGTCTCTGATTAACGCTGGGATCGAAAACAAGGTGGTGGCGTTGCGCGGCGGCACACAGGGCTGGATCTTAGCTGGGTTGAAACTCGATCACGGTGCGACAGCAAAGTATCGAAAGGTCTCCTCTGCAGGAATGGCCAGAGCCGATGCGTTAAGGAACTCGGTCCATAATCGGTATGGTGTCAAAAAAATTGACACTGCCACATTGGAAGCCTGGCGGTCGGAAAGCGAAGAGCGCAGCCTCTATCTATTCGATGTTCGAGATCCATCGGAATACAACGCTGGACATCTACCAGGCGCCATTTCTGCACCCGGCGGTCAGCTTGTGCAAAGCGCCGACGCTTGGATGGGTACCCGCGGCGCCCGTGTTGTATTGACCGACGACAACGGCGTGCGAGCGACCATGACTGCGCACTGGCTAATGCAAATGTGCTGGGACGTATACATATTGGGAGATGCAGACAACCTGACTGAGAGAACACCACCAGAAAACTGCGTACTCGGTCTCGACGATCTAAACATAGAAACAATCGAGCCTGCCGCGCTGTCCGCAGAATTGGACGCCGGAACAGCGGTTGCCGTCGACGTCGATCTATCGCTCGACTACCGGAAGGCCCACCTACCCGGCGCCGTCTGGGCTGTCCGTCCCCGCCTACCTGAAGCCATAAAATCTATTCCGGCAGATCGAAACATAGTTCTGTATTCGGAACACGAGACGCGCGCACGGCTGGCTGTTATCGACACGCGCTCGATAACCGATTGTCCCGTGCTGGTGCTAAAGGGCGGCCGCGAGGCCTGGAAAGCTGCGGGACTACCAACAGAGAGGTCACCTGCCGTGCCACAGGATTCGGATTGCATCGACTTCCTATTTTGGGTCCACGACAGGCATAGCGGAAACGAGGCGTCGATGCGTGACTATCTCGCTTGGGAAGAACAACTGCCAGCGCAGATCGAAGCCGACGGAGACGCGAAGTATAAAATTCCCTGACACTCAACTAGGCTGCTGTTTCGAATATTAGTTGGCTATCAAAGAGCTGTTAATGCGCGGCTGG
>CAYYUG010000081.1:0-4041 GCA_964474755.1 uncultured Rhodospirillaceae bacterium
GTTTCCGCCGACATGGCGCGCACGAAGAAACCGTGCATCTCATAGTCGGTGACGCCTGGTTCAAACTGCATACCGGCTTTCACGATCAGCTTGCACAGGGTCGCAACGCTCAAGCAGGTCCCGATGATCGAGCAATGGTATCCCTTATCGATGTCCCACAGCTTGCGTCTGCGAGGGAACTTGGTTACGGGACGCGTGCTGACTTCGCTGTCTTCAAACGATGCTGACAACGATTCGTCCGGCTGATCGATTGTTTCCATTTTAATCCCTGAAAGGAGTTAAGACAGGCTAGATCACACCACAGCCTGGAGAGCCTCGATCAGGGTCTGTGGAGACGATTCGCCATAGGGATCGTCTCCACAGTTGTCGGAGTAACCGGGCTCTTCAAACCAAGCCTCGACGACTCCATCGTTGACGATAGCGGCGTAGCGCCAGGACCGCATTCCGAACCCAAGATTGTCCTTGGCCACCAACATGCCCATCTTACGAGTGAACTCTCCGGAGCCGTCGGGAATCAACTTAACGTTCTCAATCTCCTGTGAACGCCCCCAAGAATTCATGACAAAAGCATCGTTGACGGACAGGCAATAGATATCGTCGATACCGCGCGCCTTAAAATCACCGTACAGGCGCTCGAAGTCCGGCAATTGATAGGTCGAGCAAGTGGGCGTGAAAGCGCCCGGCAAAGAAAACAAGATCACACGCTTTCCGGCAAAATAATCGTCCGTAGTTTTGTCCTCCCAACTGTATGGGTTATCACCACCACTGGCGGTATCTCGGACACGGGTCTTGAATGTGACATCGGGTAGGTTTTTTCTAATCATCGTTCATTACTTTTTGATATTTGAGAGGGGGTGTTTAGGTTACGTTTGTCGTCGTGTCGAAAATTGATGCTTGAAATTGCTTGTGGACATAGCAAGGACCCCGCCTTCACGTGGGCTCAGACGGTGGTTAGCGAGCGCCAAATCACGCGACAGCAACTCACATTGCTCGAGACCGATTCTCTGCGCTGCCGGTGGCATCCAGGCCGCCACAAGTGTTTCCGCCGCCTTTCTGTTGTCCGACACTTGCAAGGCCGCAACCACGGCCAGGAACCGATACTCGTCGGCGCTGACCTCCTGCGACTTATGGGAGCGGAAATCGATTGTTTGCATTGTCGTCGCAAACAGAACGGTCAGAAATCCGTCAAGCGCGACGTAGGCCTCTGGCGCCTTAGCCAATCGAAATGCCGTTTGCAGCGTTTTATGCAGATTGCTGTCGTCCTCAGGCGTTTCGGCCCACTTTCGAACTGCCCAGATCAATAATTGTTCACAAAATGGCAAGCGGTTAAACAGCATAGAGAAAATACCGAATTTGAAGGGGCATAGCGTGGAGTTGAAAGAACAAGGGACTACCTTAAAATGAGAATGAGAATGAGAATCATTCGCAATTAAGAGGTCGACTGTCAACCCATTAATTCAAAATTTTCTAGGTCAGTTTTTCGTGGATGCTTGAAGAACGGCGAGAGGACTCTTGACAACGGGGTTCTGGCTGGGACTTTCAGCTACGGCCTCTGGTAGCGGGGGCACTTTTGGGTGGCGCCTTGCACCCAACGACATACATAAATTAGCGGTGGTTTGATAGCAGGATTTAGCCAGGAGAATATATACGACCAGTAAACTTTTGAATAAGTCCGGTCTCCATGCCGGATCGCGTTCAGACATTCGGATAGCATCCGGCTACCTTCGTCAGGAGAAAATCGGAAAGGTCAAAGCGCACCCCAGGAGCGGCGACGTGGTATTGATATTGTTACTCCCGATTGACAGAGCGACGAAGCCGGCGGTGAACCACCTCAGAATGTCTCAATAGGACAAACAAATGGCTCAGAAATACGCCGTGACACCTGACGTCAACCCGGCTATCCACACCTGGACAGGGCAGCTAGGCCTTCCCGATTTCACGAGTATAAAAGATCGGGATTTCGAGGCAACATTCTCGGCCGCGCTTCCCGCACACTTGGCAGAAATTGAAGCGATCGCCAACAATCCTGAGGAGCCGACATTCGAAAACACCGTCTCAGCGTTGGAGCGGGCGGGCGAGCTACTGACCAGGGCGTCGGACATATTCTGGAACTTGGTCGGATCGAATACGAACGACACGCTGCAAGAATTAGAACGCAAGCTATCGCCTGAGCTGTCTTGCCACCAATCGGCGATCATGATGAACCGCTCCTTGTTTGGCCGCATCGATGCACTGTATCGAAATCGTGATAGCCTTGGCCTCGAAGCTGAAGCCAGCCGTGTATTGGAGCTGAAGTGGAGGTCATTCGTACGGTCAGGCGCGCAACTCAACAAAACCGATCAGGCGCAACTCGCAGCCATCAACCAGCGCCTTGCGGTGCTTGGCACTGAATTTTCGCAGAATGTTCTGGCCGACGAACGCGACTATGCCCTGGTACTCGAAACCAACGAAGATCTGGCAGGGTTGCCGGATTCTCTGATTTCCAGCATGAGCGCAGCGGCGGAAGAGCGCGGCCAAAAAGACCGATATGTGGTAACGCTATCACGTTCAATTGTCGAACCGTTCCTGACTTGCTCGGAGCGGCGCGATTTACGCGAGACGGCGTTCAGGGCCTGGGTCGGCAGGGGCGAAGGCTCGGGCGAACGAGACAATCGCCCGCTTGTTGCCGAAATGGTGAGTCTTCGTGCCGAAAAAGCTACGCTGCTTGGGTATAGTAGTTTTGCTCATTTCAAGCTCGACGACACCATGGCAAAGACGCCTGAGAACGTCCGCTTGCTCCTCGATACAGTGTGGGAAAAGGCGCGCGGTCGGGCCGAGAAAGAAGCAGCAGAGCTATCGGGATTGATCGCGGACGAAGGCGAAAACCACGAGGTTGCGCCGTGGGACTGGCGTCACTATTCCGAGAAAGTGCGGGCAGCACGATACGATTTCGATGAGGAGGAGATAAAGCCTTATCTGCAGCTAGAAAAAATGATCGAAGCGGCTTTTCATACCGCTGAGAGGCTGTTCGGCATCACTTTCCGGACGCATGATGATGTAAGAGCCTATCACCCCGATGTCCGTGTCTTTGAGGTGCTGGATACGAGCGGAAAGCGCATCGCCGTATTTCTAGGCGATTATTTCGCACGCCCTTCCAAACGATCCGGCGCGTGGATGAGTGAACTGCAAAAGCAGCATAAGCTCTCCTCGGATCGCACCAACGAGGGACAGATTCCTATCGTCTTGAACGTTATGAATTTTGCCAAAGCTCCGGCCGGCAAACAGGTCCTCATTACGATGGACGACGCGAGAACACTTTTTCATGAATTTGGGCACGCCCTGCACGGAATGCTCTCCGACGTCTCGTACCCCTCTATCTCAGGCACGTCCGTCAACCGGGATTTCGTCGAATTGCCATCCCAACTTTATGAGCACTGGCTGACAGAGCCGGAAGTATTGCAACGCTTCGCGGTTCATCATCAAACTGGTGACGCGATACCGCAGCGCCTGCTGGACAAGATGCGCGCTGCCGAAAAATTCAACAAAGGATTCGCCAACGTGGAGTTCACGTCGTCGGCGCTGGTCGATATGGCCTTTCATTCGCTCGATCCCGAACAGGCAGCGAATATCGACCCAATGGCATTTCAAGCCGATGTGTTGGCGGGGCTCAATATGCCTGAATCAATCGTCATGCGGCATGCCACACCGCATTTTGGTCACGTATTCGCGGGCGACGGCTATTCGGCCGGATACTATTCGTACATGTGGTCTGGTGTACTCGATGCCGATGCGTTTCGGGCATTCAAGGAAGCGGGCGGTTCGTTCGATATCGCGACGGCAGATAAACTCCTGCGCTACATTTATTCCTCGGGCGGTTCAATGGACCCGGAAGATGCGTACATCGCATTTCGTGGCAAACTTCCGTCGCCGGATGCTTTGCTCGAAAAAGAAGGGCTGGCGTAGGACATGGTAAATTTCCGTGGCGTGCGCTGGTGCTACTTCTGCTTGAGAATGGCCTTATGTGCCCATGGCTAAATAACTACTTGGTGATGAATGGCACCA
>CAYYUG010000081.1:4141-18370 GCA_964474755.1 uncultured Rhodospirillaceae bacterium
GAGAATGGCCTTATGTGCCCATGGCTAAATAACTACTTGGTGATGAATGGCACCAAGTGCCTGTGTTAAAGTCCCCGTTTTATGCACCACTTCCTGATAGAAGCTCGTGCACCGGCATGGTTGCAGGTGAGGTTTTGATACTTGATCCTGCCGAAGACCTGCTAAGCTGCTGATTATATTATATTTAGTTCCCGTATGGCTCCGATCTAGGGCATCGAACCGCCCCTCCAGGGGCATCATTATGCTATTCAGCATTGCACATCTATGTCCCGAGAAGTGGCTAATTTCCGCTACATTTCAAGGATGCGCGTCCATGTTTGTCTGGTTCTGTCTAGGGCACGCCGAGAACAAAATTGTGGCAGCGTTTGGGATACGAGATTCGGGTTTCCCAAACGTTCTGCCCGTGAACCATCGGCTCAACCGGCAAGGCTTATTAGCTGGCCGCTGAGTTCCATAAATAGCTTATGTCCGCCCATAGGGGGTCTTTTCACGCCATTCAAATTTTGAAGCGGCGCCATTGCCCGAGACGATGATCGGCACAATCTTCGTTATCCCGATGCAAAACGGCTTGAACCTTCTGTGCATTAACGCACACCCGAATAATGTCGTTGATTGGCGACAATTACCTTGAGAAGATCTTGCTGACACTGCGTAATTGAGTTTAAGTGGAATTCGTCCAATAATGAAAGACAGTATGGCCTAGAGCCCCGACGCGAGAGTCCAGCGCATACCAATTGACGGAGGCATTTATGATACCCAACATTCCCGAGAAAACCGGTATTCAAGACAATCGGGGCCACTCACTTACCGACGACTTCATCACGCGAACTTATGTTTTGCCGCTACTCACAGATGCGGAAAGCAAGGCCCGGCTAATTGCGGAGCACAAAGGAAACCCGATCGGCGTGCCAGGCAAGGCGGGTAACAAGGCGATCGGCCATAGCGACGATTTGGCCAGGGTACTCGATAAACTGCGACGGGCGCCAATGACTGGCAAATATGTGCGCGTCTGCATCAGGCCGCATGAAGGTTATAACATCGGTATTGTATCGGGTGTGCGCGGCCAACCGGTGAAAATATTAGAGGACGAGACCTATCCGAGCGAGGAAGCGTGCGAGCACGCAATATTCGTGCGCCGGGTCGGCGACCTGCTGGCTTCCTACGGTCTCGCCTAGACGTCAGAGTGGCGGCATAACGCTGCCCAAGCAACAAACAAGACGGTTCAAATACACCAAGGGATCTCAATTAGAGGGCCCGGCGCAGAATGAACATTGGGAGGAAGAAGTAACATGTTGCGGATTACCGGTTACAGCGATCGCTACTCATTATGCCCCGGCGAAGAGGTCAAGTTCTACGTCAACTCCGAGAAGGGAGAAAGCTATCGCGCCGACATTGTTCGGATGATTCATGGCGATACCAATCCGGAGGGTCCAGGGTTCAAGGTTGAGGAACTGGACACGCCGGTAAGCAAGGATTATCCCGGGCGCAATCAGATCATCCATGGCGGTTCTTACGGCTTGGTGCCACACGATCACCGGATGAACGTCGAGAGCTTCACCCTGCAAGCATTTATCTTTCCGACCACGCCCGACAAGGGCGTTCAGGGCGTTCTGACCAAAAGCGATGGAACGACGGGCTACGGCCTCTTTATCGACGAAAACGCCAACCTGGCGCTGTGGATCGGCGACGGCAAGGGCAAAGTCGAGAAGATTGTCAGTGGTAAGCCCCTGCTTCGCAAGGTGTGGTATCTCGTCGCCGCCTCCTACGATGCCACGAGCGGCCAGGTCTGCCTTTATCAGGAACCCGTCGTGACCTCGGCCAATGGTGGCCTGGGCATGTCACTGTTGCACCCGATGGAGGAAACCGCCTCAGTTGTGAACGGCAAATCAG
The DNA here is from genome assembly GCA_964474755.1 of uncultured Rhodospirillaceae bacterium. Lineage (GTDB taxonomy): Bacteria > Pseudomonadota > Alphaproteobacteria > UBA8366. The sequence goes on from CAYYUG010000081.1 coordinate 6,032, forward strand.
CCGTCGCACCGGGTAACAATGACGCACCGCTGCTGATGGCAGCGCGCACCGAAGTCTCAAATTCCGGACGGACGATATTTGGTGGCCACTTCAAAGAAGCGCGCGAACCTGTTGAGCTGCCCCAGCAGGCGGATGTTTATAACGGTAAGATCGACCGGCCGCGCCTCTCTGGCCGGGTACTCGACAAAAGCGAGATCGATGCGCTGGCGCGTGGCTTCAAAACCTGCCCGGCGTCGCTCCGCCAGAGCGTCATAGGGGCTTGGGACTTCCACGCCAACATCACCAAAAATATTGCCTCGACGCAGATTATAGACACCTCGCCGAACGTGCTGCATGGCTTTATCATCAATATGCCGGCGCGCGGTATGACCGGCTATAATTGGACCGGCGACGAGATCGTTTATCATCATGCGCCCCAAGAATATGGCGCTATCCATTTTCACGATGACGATATCGACGATGCACGCTGGGAAGTGGATTTCACCTTCGCCGTGCCCGAGGGCACAAAAAGCGGCGCCTATGCGGCGCGGCTGCGCGTCGGCGGAGAAAGTTCACCCGAGACGGAGGATTTCATCACCTTTTTTGTGCGGCCGCCACAGGGTACCGCGACGTCCAAGGTCTGCCTGATCATCCCCACCTCGAGCTATATGGCCTATTCCAATGACAATCTGTCGACCAATTCTGTGGTCGCTGAACTGCTCGCCGGCAAAATTCCAATCATGCAGGCCTCTGATCTCTATCTCAATGAGCATCGCGAATACGGCCTTTCGACCTATTCGCTGCATTCAGACGGCAGCGGCGTTTGTTATTCCTCCCGTCTCCGGCCGATCCTTAACATGCGACCCAAATATCGCCACTGGCTGTCGCCTTCCCTGTGGCAACTCAATGGCGATCTGCATCTGACCGATTGGTTAGAGCAGCAAGGCTTCGAATTCGATGTGCACACTGATGAGGATCTTGATCGCGAGGGACTGGACCTGTTGCAGCGATACCAAGTGGTGCTAACCGGCAGCCATCCAGAATATTCCTCGGAAAAAATTATCGACGCCTATGAAGCCTATCAGCAGCAGGGCGGGCGCTGGCTCTATCTTGGTGCTGACGGTTTCTATTGGATCACGGAGTACCATCCCGACAACAGCAACATCATAGAAGTTCGCAAGGGTGAGGCCGGGACACGTGCCTGGACCGCCAATCCGGGCGAATATAACAATGCATTCGACGGCAAATATGGCGGCATGTGGCGCGCCCGTGGCCGCATTCCTAGCAAGGTGTGCGGCCTGACCTTCACGGCCTATGGCTTCGATGTCTCATCCTACTACCGACGTGACACCGATAGCTTCCGACCCGAATGTTCTTGGATGTTCGAGGGCATCGGCGACGACGAAATCATCGGCGATTTCGGGCTGGTGGGTGGCGGTGCTGCCGGTTTGGAACTCGACCGCTACGATCTCGAGTTTGGCACCCCGCACAACGGCTACTTACTGGCACGCTCCGAGGGCCACACCGACCTTATGATGCAGGTTAATGAGGAAATTCATTTCACCGTGCGCGGCTACTATGGTGGCGGAGATGAAAACCCAATGATCCGAGCGGACATGATCTATTATAAAACACCCAATGGCGGTGCGGTATTTGCACCTGGCTCTCTCGCCTGGTGCGGCAGCCTATCGCATGACAATTACAAAAATAATGTCTCGCGCCTCATGAAAAATGTCATTACGGGTTTCCTCAAGGAGGGCCCGTTACCCTAGGCAGCGTCGGAAGGACGGCATATGTCTGATAAGGCGCGCTCCTCGCGCATGCCGCTCGTTACACCGCCACCCGGAAAGCATATGATGCCGACCCGGGCGGAAGAGGCGAGCCCCTTGGAGCGTGGGCTACTCGGCGGGCTCGATCGTGAAAAACTTAGCGACTTGGCCGAGGTGCTATTCGCCCTAAATAATAATAAACACGGCCCAGTTCCTGGGTTTTACGTGGTGGTGTCCACAAAGGCGGATAAAGAATGGTGCGTTGGCCAGCTCTGCGCTGACCGAGAAAAGCCATTAATGTTGCTCGAAGACACGCTCTACGATTCGCCCGAAGCTGCACAGGCCGCCGCCGCACGCTTGAAGGCCGCGCAACCTGCCTTGGATCAACCCGGTGGTTCCGTTTAGTGGAAGCGGGCGCAGTTCCTGTTTTCTTTGGACTATTTCTCACCAATTCGCTTCGACGAACCGATTCGCTTCGTCGAGATGATCGAAGGCACCCCCCAGAAATAACGCCTTACGGAGAGGTAATATAACTGCATGCTAACGTAGATGTGCACGTTGCAGTGAAGGGCGATTGTGCTAGGCTCGTGTGCCAGGTGACTGTATCGTCTGGGCAAGGTTGATGGATGGTCGCGACAACTTCAGGATTTAGATCCATCCGTGTCAAATCAAGCGTGGGTGAGGGTTGAAACGAAAAGATTTCACTAGCCTGCCGCAGCACAGCTTACTTTACCATGGGAGCGGCGTTCAGCGATGTATGTTGGCCAATCGATCAAGCGACGCGAAGACAATAAGTATTTGACCGGCACCGGCCAGTTCGTGGACGACGTTGCCTTGTCGGAAAACATCGCCCATGCGGCTTATGTGCGAAGTCCGCATCCACACGCCAAAATTGTAAGTATTTCGACGGAACGCGCACTGGCTATGCCGGGTGTCCTGGCCGTGCTGACAGGAAAAGACTGGACGGACTCCGGCTACGGTGAAGCCGAAAGCGTGTGGCCCGTCAAAGATATGAGCGGCGCACCATCACGCTCGGTCAACCGCCCCTTCCTCGCCATCGATAGGGTTGTGCGATATGTCGGCGAATGTGTTGCCATGGTCATCGCCGAGGATCGATATGTAGCGATGGATGCCGCCGAAGCCGTCAACGTCCAATACGAAGCTCACCCTGCCAACACCGTCACGGCGAAGGCCCTTGATGCCGACACCCCGCTCGTACACCCGACACTGGGAACAAACATGGTGTTGGAAACGACCCACGGCGACAAGGATGCTATGGAGGCAGCGTTTACCGCTGCGGCACATGTCACGGAATGCGTTGTGCCTACCAATCGGGTGACAGCGGCGCCGATAGAACCGCGTTCCTATCTCGGCCATTATGAGGCCGACCGCGATTATTACACGCTATGGTCGACTACCCAGTCACCGCACCTTGAACGCCGTCATCTCGCGGCATCCTTGAAAATTCCCGAGCATAAATGCCGCGTCATCGCGCCTGATGTCGGTGGCGGCTTTGGCATGAAGCTCTATCACTATCCGGAAGAGCCGACCGTGCTCTGGGCCTCGAAGATCGTTGGACGTCCGGTGCGCTGGACGGGCACGCGCTCAGAATCTCTTGTATCGGACACCCATGCGCGCGATCACCATACGATGGGGCGTATTGCGTTCGACGCGGATGGTAAAATTTTAGCCATGAGTTTCGAGACATTGGCCGCGTTCGGCGCCTACGAGAGTCAATTTCAGGCAAGCATTTCCAACGCCTATCACTTTGCCCTGCTGTCCTGCGGCTACGACGTCGCCGCCATCCATACCCACGTCAAAGGTGTCTATACGCATACGACGCCGGTTGATGCCTATCGCGGCGCAGGGCGCCCCGAGGCTGTTTATCAGGTTGAGCGATTGATTGAGAACGGCGCCAAGGAACTGGGGATCGACGCGCTTGATTTGCGCGAGAAGAACCTCATCCCAAGGACCAAGTTTCCTTACCAGACAGCGGTCGGAATCACCTACGATGTTGCTGATTTACCTGCTCTTTATTCGTCAATCCGGGAAATGAGCAGGTATGCGGAATTGCGGGCGGAGCAGACACGTTTACGCGAAGCCGGCACGCTGATGGGCATCGGCAGCTGCTGTTTTTTTGATATGGCGGGCGCAGGGCCGGTTAAGATGATGAATTCCTTGGGCGCAAAGATCGGCTGCTACGACGTCGCCAGCGTGCGCGTGCATCCCAGCGGCAAGATCACTGTTTTCGCCGGCAGCCATTCGCACGGTCAAGCACACGAGACGACCTGGTTACAAATCGCTGCGGACAGGCTGGGCTGTCATATCGATGACCTCGAACTCGTCGAAGGAGACACTGACCGGGTGCCTTTCGGTATAGGGACTTGGGGCTCGCGCTCACTATCGACCGCTGGTATGGCGGTGGCCGTGGCGTCCGACAAGGTCACAGTCAAGGCGAAGATGCTGGCAGCCCATATGTTAGAATGTGCGGCGGACGATATAGAGATTTCCGAGAGCATGTTCAGCGTAAAAGGTACCGATCGTGGGCTCAGTTATGCTGAGGTTGCCGATGCGGCATATCATCGAGGCGACCGTCCCGAGGGCCTCGAAATCGGATTGGAAGAGACCCATTTTTACGATCCAACTGATTGCAATTATCCCTCGGCGATTCATATCTGCGTAGTTCTGATCGATGCCAGTACGGGCGGCGTAACGCTCAGAGATTACTGGGCCGTTGACGACGTCGGCACGATAGTCAACCCGATGGTTGTTAAAGGGCAAATTCATGGCGGGCTTGTGCAGGGAATCGGTCAGGCGCTGATGGAAGAATGCCTCTACGATGCAGATTCCGGCCAGTATATTAGTGGTACATTTATGGACTATGCCATGCCACGCGCCAGTGACATTCCGGCGTTCGGCGTAGGGACAGTGGTGACGGCAGCGCCGAGCAATCCACTCGGCATCAAGGGCGCGGGCGAGAGCGGTACTATCGGCGCACCCGCTTGCGTGAGCAACGGCGTCATCGATGCGCTATGGCATTTGGGGGTACGGCAAATCACCCAGCCGATGACGCCCAAGAAAATTTGGCGAGCGATCCACGAAGCACAGGCGCAGTAGTCTTTCAGAAGCGTACTCCCAAATAGCGAACCGGCTGAATTTTAACGATGGAAAAGCAGCAATGCCAAGCAATCAAGTTAATATGAAGGTGAATGGAGAGGCGGTATCCGCGGAGCTCGATCCGCGAACGCTGCTGGTTCATTTCTTGCGCGAGAATTTAAAGCTGACCGGCACCCATGTCGGCTGTGACACCAGCCAATGCGGCGCTTGCACAGTGCATGTCAACGGCACGCCGATCAAATCCTGCACCATCTTCGCGGTGCAACTGAACGGCGCTGAGGTCAAAACCATCGAGGGTGTTGGAAAGGACGGTGCACTGCATCCCATGCAGGCGGCGTTCCGGGAGGAACACGGCCTGCAATGCGGCTATTGCACGCCCGGGATGGTAATGATGGGGATCGATATCGCCAAGCGCCACAAGAATCCCTCTGAAGCCGTCATCCGTCAGGAACTCGAAGGTAATCTTTGCCGGTGCACAGGATACCACAATATCGTCAAGTCGATCGCCGCAGGCGCCAAAGCCATGGCCGGCTGACGGCGTCGCTACCGGAAGGCATAGCCCATGTACGCGTTTACCTACCACGCCGCGACCAGTGTGAAAGACGCCGCCGCGCAACTGCAAAAATTGCCTGAGGCCAACCCGTTGGCTGGTGGTATGAGCCTCATCCCGACGATGAAATTGCGCCTTTCATCGCCAAGCGAGATTATTGATTTGAACGGATTGCCGGAACTACAAGGCATCGCGTTGGCCAACGGCACGCTCACCATTGGGGCGATGACACGCCATGCGGAAGTCGCCGCTTCGGCTGAAGTCCAGAGTGCCATTCCGGCACTGTCAGAACTCGCCGGCGGCATCGGTGACGTGCAGGTGCGGAACCGCGGCACTATCGGCGGCTCGATCTGCTTCAACGACCCGGCAGCCGATTATCCCGCCGGGTTGGTTGGCCTAGGCGCGACGGTACACACCAGCGAACGGTCCATTCCGGCCGATGACTTTTTCGTCTCTCTTTACGAGACGGCGCTCAAGAGCGGCGAGATTGTCACCTCGGTGAGCTTTCCCGTGCCCGACAAGGCCGGCTGGTCGAAGTTTGCCAACCTGGCGTCGCGCTTTGCCATCGTTGCAGTAATGGTTTCGGTAACGGGTAATGATGTGCGGGTGGCAGTCACCGGCGCCAAGGAATGTGTTTTCCGGGTGACGGATATGGAACATGCTCTGTCTGCGGATTTTTCACCAGGTGCCGTTGCAAAAATTCGTGTCGCTATCGACGACCTTAACAACGATCATCACGCGCATGCTGAATACCGTGCTCACTTGATAACCGTTTTAGCAGAACGCGCGATCTCATCCTGCGGATAAATGCCGCCACCTGCCAAATCATAGTTGGAATCCAGTAAAAGAAACGCATAATCGGGGCCGAGCTGCGAGACGGCAAGCGGTCCTGCGTCAGCATGGGAAGTCAAAGGAGCACCAAGTCATGGCAAGGCATATTAAATGTGGAAAACTGTTCACCGGCCTCGGTGATGGCGCTGAAGCGGGGCAGACTTTGGTTCTAGACGGCGAGACCATCTGCTATGTCGGTCCGAGCGCAGGTGCGCCAACGCCAGGGCCGAGCGATGAGATCATTGATCATTCGGACCATTTCGTCATGCCTGGCCTGATCGACATGCATGTTCATCTGTCCTACGGCAACGCAAAATCGGAAGAGGATATCGATCTTTACGCGCCGGTTGAATTCCGTGCACTGAGGGGCCTAGAATCAGCACAGCGGGTATTAGCGGCTGGATTCACGACGATTGCCGATCCTACCACCACAGGGCATGTCAGCCTTGCGATCCGCGACGCCATTGATGCCGGCCTGTTCCCCGGCCCGCGTATCTCGACCTCAGGCCGGCAAATCACTAACCGCCAAGGCTTATCGGACTGGTATCCGAGTTGGATCGGTGTGCCGGAAACTTCGATCGGCGTGTTATGCCGGGACGCAGCCGAAGGCATCGCGGAAATTCGCCTCGAAGTCAAAGACGGTGTCGATTTTATTAAGATCGCGATCGACGGCGATTCGATGAACCCGTCCTCTAATGTGTTGGTGGCGGGTTACGATCAGGACGAAATGACGGCGATGGTGCGCGAAGCACACCGTCTCGGTAAAAAGGTCGTTGTGCATGCGCGCGGCGCCGAGGGCGTGCTCTATTCAGCGCGCGCCAAAGCGGATATCATTTTCCATGGCGCCTGGATGGACGATGCGGGTCTGGAAGCGGTGATCGAGAATGGCTGCGCGCTCTGCCCGAGCATGAGCTTAGTGATCAACGATATTGACTTCACGAGACCCGGCGATGGCTGCTATCCAAGCTTTCCCGAGGCGCATCAACGCGAACTCGATCGCGCCTGCGAAAGCCTACCCAAAGCACGCAAGGCGGGGGTCAAATTCATGTACGGTACCGATGCCGGATTTGCGGTGACGCCTTACGGCGAATGGCATGCGCGCGAGCTTCAGCATTATGTTAATTACCTCGGCTTCAGCCCGGCCGAAGCGCTCAAATGCGCGACGGTCAACAATGGCGAGTTCGTCCGTGAGGATGGCCAGGTCGGTGCGTTAGAGGTCGGCAGGTTGGCCGATGTTTTGGTTATCGAGGGCGACCCGCTAGCCGATATCACGGTGCTACAGGACCGCACGCGCATCCGCGAGATCATTCAGGGTGGCGAGACAGTGAATATCGAGATCAACAAGAATGCAAGGCGCCTGCGCTCCGAGTTTTCCTATGACATGTGGAGCGATGTCTACACCCAGGCACGAATAGAAGAGATCGGCATGGTGGGCCAAGTCCAACGCGCCGCTGAGTGATAATACCATGTGCCACCAGGGAGACTAACGAATGACATCAGGAACGATCATTTCCGGAGATTCGCACGTAATCGAGCCGGCCGAACTTTGGACTAAGCCATTGGGTGCGAAATATGGCGATGCCGTGCCACACATAATGAAGGAATTCAACGGCGATAAGACAGACCACTTCTTCACCGGAATTGAATATATCCGTATCGACGAAGTCGTGGAGGGTGACGAAGAATTGCAAAAGAAGCTGATCGCGTCCGGTACCGACCCCGTTGTGCGCCTGGCCTGCATGGATGAAGACGGCGTGTGGGGCGAGATCGTTAATTCGACCTGGATGCTTTACAGCATGCGGACATTGAACGACCGTCTAGTCGAGGACTGTTGCCAGGTTTTCAACGATTGGCTGGTGGAATATTGCAGCCAGGCGCCCAAGCGGCTTTACGGCACGTCGATGATCCATATGGCGGATATTGATTGGGCGATACGTGAGTTGGAGCGCACCGCCAAATTGGGCCTCAAGAGCTGCATTATCAATTGCGATGCCAGACGAGATTGGGCGCCTTATCAGGACAAGGTCTACGATCGCTTTTGGGCATGCGCCCAGGAATTGGATCAACCGGTTACCTTGCATATTATCACCGGCAACGAAATTGACCTGTTTGTTCTACAAGGCAAGGACCGCATCAATGTGCCTCGAAGCTCGATTGGGGTGTTTGCCGAAGCCGGACCGGTGCTAGCAAACGAGTTCATTTTCGGCGGCGTTCTTGACCGATTCCCTAAACTCAAACTCGTCTGCTCGGAGTATGAAGTCTCCTGGCTGCCTTATTGGCTATTCCGCACCAAACAAATTCAGGATGATTTTGGCCCGGCGATGGGTATTCCCGAAATTAAGAAGCCGGCCGAAGAGTATTTGAGCCAAATTTATCACGGCCTGATAGACGATCCCTATCTCGACAAGGTACTCGACGTGATCGACCACAAGACCATCATGTGGGGCTCGGATTTTCCTCATGCGCGCTGTACCTATCCGAACACGCGCGATGTGATCGATCGGGTCTTCGGTCATCTGGATGCGGAGGTGCAAGACGATATCGTCTACCGGAACTGCGCCAGGTTCTACAACATGGAGCTGCCGGATTGACCTGAAGCGGGATTTGCCGCCTTGAGCCGTTCGGCCGCGGTTGGCGCGGCTTGGAGAAAATCGTAGGGCTTATCATCGAGGAAAATCAGCCAGCTTTGTGCGGTCGGCACAAAGCTGGCTGATGCGCGGCAATTTATCCGCCTAATTACTCACCAAGAATTAATTACCCTGATGGGTCCCTGGCTATTCTGTTTCAGCACTAGCGGACTTAAGCGCGGGAGATGGGCTCCCCTGATGGTATGTTCGGTCATCTACCACCGGCGCGTCAGCAGCGCATAGTCGCTCTACTTCAATTAGACGTAAACGCTTTCTCTCAATCAGTCACGCAAGGTCAGCATGACCTTTTGCCGGTAATTGTCGCCAATCACCGCGAGAATGAGCAAAATTCCGATCACAACCATTTGCAGGTATGAGTTAATACGCAAGAGGTTCATGCCGTTTTGCACCAAAATAATAAATATGGCACCCAGCACCACGTTGGGCAGGCGCCCAGTGCCGCCGAAAAGGCTCACACCCCCGATCACACATGCGGATATCGAAAGCAGGGGATAGTGAGTACCTATATTTGATTCGCCGCTTTCGAGGCGCGCAGTCAGCATCAGGGCAGCGAACGTCGTGATTGCCGCACACACCACATAGGCCAGGAAGAGGTAAAGGCGAGTGTTAATGCCGGAGAGCTGTGAGGCTTTCAGATTTCCACCAAGGGCATAGAGGTAGCGACCCATACGGGTCCAGTTGATGAAAACATACATCATGATGATGAAACCGATGGTCAGCCAGATCGGCACAGGGACGGAGAGGAACTTTCCGTAACCGAAGGTCTCAGCAAAAGCGGTCGGCATGCCGTAGATCGGAGTGCCGCCGGTAATAGTGAGGGCGAGACCGAAGACAATTGACGACATAGCGAGCGTCATCATGAATGGTGGTACGCGGAAAATCGCAACGCCGATGCCATTGAAGACACCAACCATGGTACCAGCACCCATGCCGGCCGCGCAGCCTACGGCAATAGCCCACCACCCTGGATCGGCCATATCTCCCGACCAAACGGCGACCATCGCCATACCGGTAACAACCGAGGTAATCGCAAACATGACGCCAACCGACAGGTCAAGGCCGGCAGTGAGCAGCACAACCATTTGTGCCATGGCGACCATGGTCAGATAGGTCGCCTGCCGCAACATGCTAACCATATTCTTGCCCGACAGAAAATTATCCGTGGAGAGCCAGAATATTAGAACCGCCATAACCAAAAACCAGGGTAGCACGCCGCCCTTAACGAATATGACCGCTGCTTTCTGCTCAACTCTAGAAAGTAATGACTCCTCGCTAGGAGCCGAAATGTTCGCCATGGAAGCTTCTCCCGGATTCGCGAATTATTGGTTTATGCGCGGTCTCAAGCCGATTTTTCAAAGAAGTAATTCAAAATCGATTGTTCGCTGATCTCCGATTTATCAAGTTCAGCCTTCACTTCGCCACGATACATAACATAACTGCGGTGGGTCAGATGTAGTATTTCGGGAAGATCGGATGAGATCAGCAAAACGCCGGCACCCGCTTCACAGAGTTCTCTAATAAAATCATAGATCGCAACGCGCGCACCAACATCCACACCAACCGTCGGTTCGTCAAAAATGAAAAGATCGACATCCCGTACGAGACATTTTCCGATCATGACCTTTTGCTGATTGCCCCCAGAGAAATGCTCCAGGTCGCGTTCGATATTGGGCGGCGATAAATCGAGGCGTTGTGCAACATCCCCGCTTTCCCTGCGCTCGTTTCGCTTTTTGAGAAAAAGCTTGTTCGAAAACTTTGACAAGTTGAGCGAGGCTATAGTGACGTTTTCCCGAACATTCTGCATCATCACCAAGCCTTCGGCTCGGCGGTTCGAGGGAAGATAATATAGCCCACGATCAAGACAGCGCCTGGGGCCGAGCTTGTTCACACGCGACGCGCGGTCGTATATCACTTCGCCCTTGAAGGTGATTTTTCCCCCCAGGATACGTTCAATCCCAAAGCAGGAGCGCCCAATAGACGATTTTCCCGAGCCTACTAGCCCTGCAATGCCGACCACTTCACCGCGACGTACATTGATCGAAGCATTGTGTACCGCGTCGTCGCCGAATACATCCAAATTTTCGATCGTTAACAATTCCTCGCCAACCTGTTTCTTGATCTCCGGAAAAATCTGGTCAATGACACGCCCGGTCATCAACTCGACAAGTTTTTGATCGGTTGCCTCTGCCACCGGAATCGTATCGATGAGCCGGCCGTCTCGTAACACCGTGATACGATCACCGATCCGATTGATCTCGTTCATTCTATGCGTGATATAGATGATCCCAATGCCTTCGGACTTCAATTGTTCAATCAATTCAAACAACCGCTCCGTTTCGCGTTCGGTAAGCGATGCCGTCGGCTCGTCGAAAATCATAACTGAGGGTTTGGTTCGGAACGCTTTTGCAATTTCGACCATCTGTTGCTCAGCGCGGGATAGATAAAGAACAATAGAGTTGGCCTTGAGTGCAAAGCCGAGCCGATCAAGCGTCTCCCTAGCTTGCCTACGCAGCGATACCTTATCCAATAGAGGGCCGCGCGTCAGTTCGGAACCAAGAAACAGATTGTCTTCAACACTGAGTTCAGGGACCAGGGAAAATTCCTGAAATACGGCGCTTACGCCTAATTCACGGGCACGTTTCACAGACGACAAAGTGACATTGTCGCCGTTCAAATTGATTGACCCCGAAGACTGCCGATAAACACCCGCAACGATTTGAATGAGCGTCGATTTTCCGGCACCATTTTCGCCGAACAACACATGCACTTCACCGCTTCGAACATCAAAATTGACTTTGTCGAGCGCGAGCGTTCCGGGGAACTGCTTGGAAATTCCTTCGAGTCGAAGAATTACGTCCCCGGAGCTTCGTAGCTCCGAGGACGCAGTTTCTTCAGTTACTGATGTTTCAACCATGGGAACTGGCTTCCATCAGCTCTTCTGTTAGTAGCGCTAGCAACGTCAGTCGACACTAAAGGACGGAACCCAGCCCTTCGGCGCTAACGTCGTGCTGGTATCAAAGTCCTTAATGGTAGCAGGCGTCACACTGATCGCTACAGGTTGAGCATGTTCAACCATACGGCTCGGGTTCTCATACTCTGGGCGACCACCCGTAGCATAGCCCTTGTTTTCAAGAAGCCTCACGGCCTGATCGATAGAAATACGTGCCTGAATGATCATCTGATCGGTTGGCGCCATATCCATACGGCCCTGTTGCAGGAACATGTGCATTCCTGGCGTGTAGTAGTAAGAGGCTAGCTTTATCTGTCCCGACAGCTCGAGATCCCGGAGTGTCGCGATCGCACCCTCGATTGCTGGGCCAACGCCAACAATATAATCGAGCTCAACTTCCCCATCAAACGTCTGGGACTGGATTACGTCTTCCACCAATTTGAGCTGAATTTCTTTGCCGGTGTCGCCCCATTTGGTCTGGACAATTTCGACATC
>CAYYUG010000082.1:0-18309 GCA_964474755.1 uncultured Rhodospirillaceae bacterium
GTTCTTGCAAAATACTGTCCCGACCATGACATCCTCGGTGAGGAGATGGGCGGTGTGCCTGATGGTGAAGGTCCGTTATGGGTTCTGGATCCAATAGATGGCACGAAGGCGTTCGTCTCCGGCATGCCAGTGTTCGGCACTTTGATCGCGCTCGCGATCGAGAAACAGTTTGTAATAGGCGTCATCGATCAACCGATCAGCGGCGAACGTTGGCTTGGCGCCGTGGGACAGGCAACCACTTTTAATGGCACGGAAACAAACGTCAGCAGCTGTGACACCCTGTCTGCGGCTCGGCTTTTTACGACGAGCCCAGAATATTATGCCAAGTCGGAATTACTGGACGCCTTCGATCAGTTGCGTCAGCAGGTGATGATCACGCGCTATGGGGCAGATTGCTATGCCTTTGGGCTTCTGGCGTCTGGGCACGCCGATATTGTCGTGGAGGCGGCTATGAACCTCTGGGACTATGCCGCCCTGGTACCTATCGTTGAGGGGGCCGGCGGGGTCATGACGGACTGGCATGGCAATCCGTTGTCACTAGAAGGCAACACGAATGTTATCGCTTCAGCGAGCGCAGGCCTTCACACTGCCGCGTTGTGTTGCCTGGACGGGCAACAATTTTAATCCATGCTGATTAATTTGGGGCTGGAATAAGACGCCCAGAATTCTCAAATAATTGCCTTAATCCAGGCTATGCTATTCCTGGCAGGTTAACCGCGCACCAATAAGGAGCCACCCTTGAACCGCATCTTCGGAACCGCTCTTTTCCTCAGTTTAGCTGCCCTCATTGTTCCTCCCGCCGCCGCGCAGCCGAGCCACGGCATCGCAATGCATGGCGATCTTAAATATTCGGCGAATTTCAAGCATTTCGAATACGTGAACCCGAATGCGCCTAAAGGGGGGGAAGTAAAGCGGGCCGCAACTGGCGGGTTCGACACGTTCAATCCTTACGTGATCAAAGGCCGGACGGCTGCCGGCATTGGGCATCTGTTTGAGACCCTGATGACCAGTTCGGCGGACGAAGCCTTTTCGGAATACGGATTGCTGGCAGAGACAGTTGAAACCCCGAAAGACCGATCCTGGGTTGAGTTTACTCTGCGGATGAATGCGCGGTGGCATGATGGGAAGCCCATCACGGTCGACGACGTAATCTGGACCTTCATGATGCTGAAAACCAAAGGTCGGCCGTTCTTTCGCTATTACTATGCGGATGTTCAGGATCCGGTGAAAACGGGTGAACGGAAGGTAAGGTTTAATTTCTCCGGTGGCGTGAACCGTGAGTTACCTCTTATTGTAGGTCAACTTCCTGTTTTGCCGAAGCATTATTGGGAGGTGCGCGACTTTGAAGCGACGACTTTGGAACCGCCGCTGGGCAGTGGTCCCTACCGAATCAAAGATTTCGAACCCAATCGACACATCATCTATGAGCGCGTTCCTGACTACTGGGGCAAGAACAATCCGACACAGGTCGGCTACCATAATTTTAACCAAATTCGTTACGACTATTATCGCGATTCGACTGTTGCAGTAGAAGCATTCAAGTCGGGCGCGTTTGATTACCGTCGCGAGAACGCGTCGAAGGTTTGGGCGACTGCGTATGAGACGCCCGCTAAACGCGATGGCATGCTCGTTATGAAGACCTTCGAACACAACCGGCCGGCGGGGATGCAGGGCTTCGTGATGAATCAGCGACGGCTAAAGTTCGCCGATTCTAGGGTCCGGCAGGCGCTGGCCTACGCATTGGATTTCGAATGGTCGAACAAGGCACTATTCTACGGCCAATATGTCCGTACGCGGAGCTATTTTGATAATTCTGAACTGGCCTCAGTAGGGATCCCGGACGGCGAGGTCCTGGCAATCCTGGAAAAATACCGCGGCCGTATCCCTGATGAAATTTTCACCAAGGTCTATGAACCCCCCAAGACTGATGGATCGGGAGATATCCGACGCAACCTTCGGACTGCGCTGACCTTGTTAAAACAGGCAGGGTGGGCGGTCGAACCCAAGACCAAGAAGCTTACTAAAGCTAAGACCGGAGAGACGATGTCGTTCGAAATTTTGCTGGTCAGCCCGTTGTTCGAGCGGATCGTGTTGCCCTACATCCGAAATCTCAAACGGTTGGGCATCGAGGCGCGGGTACGCACAGTCGAGTCCGCCCAGTACAAGGAACGGCTCGATAATTTTGATTTTGACATGATGGTGACGGGCTGGGGGCAGTCAGCATCGCCGGGCAATGAGCAGCGTAGTTATTGGGGCACGGAAGCTGCTATGCGTAAGGCTAGCCGTAACCTTTCCGGTATCAAGGATCCCGTCCTCGATGAGTTGATCGAATTGATCATATCGGCTCCGGATCGTAAGAGCCTCGTGACCCGCGTGCAGGCGCTTGATGCGGTTCTGCAATGGCAGCATCTCGTGGTGCCGCATTGGCACATTCCCTATGATCGGTTGGTGTTCTGGAACCGGTTCGGCCAGCCGGCAAACACGCCGGATCAGGGAACGCAGTTCATGGCATGGTGGATCGATCCGCAAAAGGATACAAAACTGGCTGAATACCGCCGCTTAGCGCCCAAAAGAAACTAACGCCGCCGCTCCATGCTGCCCTATATCATCCGACGTCTGCTGCTGGTTGTCCCGACATTGTTCGCGATTATGGCAATCAACTTTGCCATCGTGCAGTTCGCGCCCGGCGGTCCAGTGGCGCAGCTTTTGGCCGAGATTGAGGGGACAGCTGTCGACGCCACTGCGAGGATTGGGGGTCAGGCCGGATCTGAGGTGGGAGCTGGATCGACGGCACAGCCGGGCAGCGGCGAGAGAACCTATCGCGGTGCACAGGGGCTCAATCCCGAGTTCATAAAGGAGATCGAGAAGCAGTTTGGCTTCGACAAGCCGCCCCTAGAACGCTTCGCTTTGATGCTTAGCAACTACGCCACGTTCGATTTCGGCAAGAGCTATTTCCGCGACGAGACAGTGGTCAATCTGGTGCTGGAGAAAATGCCAGTATCCATCTCACTTGGAATTTGGACGACGTTGCTGGTCTATCTGATCTCAATCCCACTCGGTGTTGGCAAAGCGGTGTGCGATGGGTCGAAGTTCGATGTCTGGTCGAGCATGGTTGTTATCATCGGCAATGCAGTGCCGGGTTTCCTGTTTGCTATTTTGTTGATCGTGTTGTTTGCGGGCGGACAATATTTCGATTGGTTCCCCCTGCGCGGCCTGACCTCTGACAATTGGGAAACGCTATCTTGGCCGGCCAAGGTTGTCGATTATTTCTGGCATTTGGCCCTACCGTTGACTGCGATGCTGATCGGGTCCTTCGCGACCTTGACCTTACTGACTAAGAACTCATTTCTAGAGGAGATCAACAAGCAGTTCGTTGTCACAGCGCGGGCCAAAGGTTTGACGGAACTCCGCGTTCTCTATGGCCACGTATTCCGTAATGCGATGTTAATCGTCATTGCTGGATTTCCATCCGCCTTCATCGGCATCTTGTTCACGAGCACGCTACTAATTGAAATCATTTTCTCGCTCGATGGGCTCGGGTTATTGGGCTTCGAGGCGGTGATCAACCGTGATTATCCGGTGATGTTCGCGTCGCTCTACTTTTTCACCCTGCTAGGGTTGATCATGGGTATTGTCAGTGATGTGATGTACATGCTGATCGACCCGCGTATTGATTTTGAGGCGTACGGTGCATGACCGACGCTGGGATCGAGCAGGACCGTGTTTTGGGGTTTGCGATCCGGCCACTAACGCGGCGGCGGCTAGAGAACTTCAAGGCCAACAAGCGCGGCTTCTGGTCGTTGTGGATATTCCTGTTCCTGTTCGTTGTCTCGCTGTTCGCGGAAGTGATTGCGAACGATCGGCCAATCCTGATCGCATATGATGGCGACTTTTACACGCCATTCCTTGTGTCTTACGCAGAGACCGAATTTGGCGGCGAGTTTCCGACCGAAGCGGACTATACAGACCTCTTCGTGGTAGAGCTGGTAGAAAAAAAAGGTTGGATACTATGGCCGCCGATCCGTTTCAGCTACGACACCAACATCACGGACCTGGGGGTGCCGGCACCGTCGCCGCCGACGGCGCGTAACTGGCTTGGCACAGATGACCAGTCGCGCGACGTGGTTGCCCGGATGATCTACGGTTTCCGTATTTCTGTGGCGTTTGGGCTTATTCTGACATTTTTCAGTTCCCTCATCGGTATCGCAGCCGGAGCGTTGCAGGGCTATTTTGGTGGGCTACTCGATTTGATCGGGCAGCGGTTGATCGAGATCTGGGCGGGCATGCCGGTGCTGTTTATTTTGATTATTTTGGCCAGCATCGTGACGCCGAACTTTTGGTGGCTGCTTGGGCTGATGCTGCTATTCAGCTGGACGGCGCTAGTCGGTCTGGTGCGTGCAGAAGTGTTACGGGCGCGCAATTTAGAATATGTGAAAGCGGCGCGGGCGCTGGGTGTGTCGGACCACAAGATAATGTTCCGCCACGTGCTGCCGAATGCAATGGTCGCGACCCTGACCTTCCTGCCTTTCATCACGTCGGGTGCGCTGGTCACCCTGACGTCGCTCGATTTTCTCGGCTTCGGCTTACCTCCGGGATCACCGTCGTTGGGCGAATTGCTTAAGCAGGGGAAAGACAATCTGCAGGCGCCCTGGCTTGGCATCGCCGGCTTCATCATCATCAGCGTGATGCTAACTTTGTTGGTCTTTGTCGGCGAGGGAGTGCGCGACGCATTCGACCCACGGAAGGCGCAGCGGTAGGGTAAGTGAAATGGCGACGGAAAAGCTTCTTTCCATCGATGATCTTTCGGTCAATTTTGACACGCCAAGCGGTGTGGTCGAGGCAGTACGTCACATCTCTTTCGATATAGGCAAGGGTGAAACCGTCGCGCTGGTAGGCGAGTCGGGTTCTGGCAAGTCAGCTACGGCCCTGTCGGTATTGCAATTGCTGCCATACCCTGTAGCCCGGCATCCGAGTGGTTCAGTGCGGTTGCAGGGTGACGAAGTCATGGGCACCGACGAGACAGCTTTGCGTGACATTAGAGGTAACCGGATTTCGATGATTTTCCAGGAGCCAATGTCGTCTCTAAATCCGCTGCATACGGTTCACAAGCAAATCGCCGAGACCCTAATCTTGCATAAGGGGATGTCGGAGATAGAGGCGCGGGCCCGGGTACTGGAACTATTGAAACTGGTCGGCCTTGTCAACGCGGAGCAACGTCTCACTGCCTATCCGCACGAGCTCTCTGGTGGACAACGCCAGCGAGTGATGATCGCTATGGCGCTAGCGAACGAACCCGATCTGTTGATTGCCGACGAACCGACGACGGCACTCGACGTGACGATCCAGGCCCAGATCCTGAAGTTGCTGAAGGACCTGCAGGCAGAGTTCGGCATGGCTATGCTGTTCATCACCCATGACCTCGGCATCGTGAGAAAAATCGCCGACCGTGTGTGTGTGATGTGTGAAGGTGAAATCGTGGAGACCGGCGAGACCGCTTCCCTGTTCGCCAACCCGGAGCACGAATATACGCAACGTCTGCTGGCGGCCGAGCCGAAGCGCAGCAAACGCGTGCTGGAGGATGCGGCACCTCTGATTATCGAGGGTGAAGACGTTAAGGTGTGGTTCCCTATCAAGAAGGGGTTGTTGCGACGGACGGTTGACCATGTACGCGCCGTTGACGGCATTAGCGTCACGGTTCGTGCCGGGCAGACGGTCGGTGTCGTTGGGGAATCAGGTTCCGGAAAGACAACTTTAGGTATGGCACTGCTGCGGCTAGAAAAGTCGACCGGTGGCATCCGCTTCGAGGGGCAGGATATACAGGGCCTTTCGGTTTCCGATCTGCAGCCTCTGCGGCGTCAGATGCAGGTCGTCTTCCAGGACCCGTTCGGGTCGTTGTCTCCGCGGATGTCGATTGGTGAGATCATCGCCGAAGGGCTCAAGATCCATGATCCGGATAGCGATGCGGCAGGCCGCAATGTAAAGGTTGTCCAGGCGTTGCAGGACGTCGACCTGGAACCGAAAAGCCGTTTCCGCTACCCGCACGAGTTTTCCGGCGGACAGCGCCAGCGCATCGCCATCGCCAGGGCCATCGTGCTGCGCCCGCGCTTCATCGTGCTAGACGAGCCGACCTCGGCGCTCGATATGTCGATCCAGGCGCAGATCATCCGGTTATTGAGCGACTTGCAACGCAAATACGGGCTCGCCTACCTATTCATCAGCCACGATCTGAAGGTGGTCCGGGCGCTCTCTGACCATGTCATTGTCATGAAGGACGGCAAGGTCATCGAACAGGGCGCGACCGAAGCTATTTTCGACAAGCCGGTCGAGCCATACACCAAAGCATTGATGGCGGCGGCCTTTGATATGGAGTTCGACGAACGCACGGTTGCCGAGGGCATCGTCCGCATGTAAGCCTTCTTTAATTAGGTAAGGAGGTGCCTTATGAAACTGATCATCAAACCCGATTTGGAGCATACTCGCTCCTGGAACGACGTTTTCTCTGAGGCCATGCCGGAGATGCCGGTACGTGATTGGGCCGACCCAGGTGATATGGCGGACATTGAATACGCCTTCGTCTGGGCACCGGAACCAGGGGCGCTGCGTAAGTTTCCCAACCTGAAATGCATCTTTTCGATCGGTGCCGGGGTTGATCATTTATTGAAGGATCCGGACCTGCCGGACGGTGTGCCTATCGTCCGCATGGTCGAGCCGGAACTGACACAGGGCATGAGTGAATACGTTACCATGCACGTTCTGCGCTATCACCGTGAAGTCCCAGCCCTGGAGCAACAGCAGCGCGACAAGGTCTGGCACGAGCTGATCGCGCCGACGGCGCCGAGCCGTAAGGTCGGACTGTTAGGTTTCGGTGTTTTGGGGCAGGATGCGGCCCGGGTTCTGCGCGTGTTGAAATTCGACCTGGCTAGCTGGTCGCGCACCCCGAAACGGGTCGCGGGTGTCCAGTCATTTTACGGCGCGGATGGTTTAGGGCCTTTCCTTGCTCGCACGGAGATCCTCGTTTGCCTCCTGCCGCTAACGGCGAAGACCCAAGGAATTTTGAATCGCGACCTGTTAGCGAAATTGCCACGCGGCGCCTGTCTGATCAACGCCGGCCGTGGTGGCCATCAGGTAGAGGAGGATATTCTGGCGGCACTAGACAGCGGTCAATTAGCAGGTGCGACCCTCGACGTGTTTCTTACCGAGCCGCTACCCACCGGCAGCCCGTTCTGGACACACCCAAAGGTCACGCTGACGCCGCACATTGCCAGCGTCACACAACAGGTTTCCGCCATCGAGCAAGTTGTCGCCAACATCCGCCGTATCCAAGCCGGCAAAACGCCGTTAAATACCGTGGATAGAGAGTTAGGATATTGAGAAATTAATGCAGGGCCATGGTTTTCTATGCCGTTTACATGATGAACGATGTTGAGGCCTGGGACGATGGCAACGATACCGTCACCTTGAAGGCGCCTTTAAACGACCCTGAAATGGTTGTGAAATGCGACTATGGCCCACGATTGTACCGCCTCACGCTGGGAGCTATGACGCCAGAGGCTCACGCATCGCTTGCGGTTGCGGCGTCAGAGAGACCTTCAGAAGAAGCGCTAGTTGATGCGAAGTGAGGTCGGGCGCTTCCCTTCGTGAACTGTCGACCGACGGGCCGCGCCACAGATTCACACCCTGCGTTGACGACAACTCAACCGTCATAATGTTCATCGTAACCAAAATCCGTTTTAAAAATATCTTCCCGTATAGGGCAGAATAGGTTTCCTCATAGTGAAGATCGCTTGCCTGATCGCCAAGAATTTGGGAGTTTGCCGGCGCAGTTGGGAAGCGAAATAAGGCCGTCCATGAACTTGCACGCAATGCTCGTAGAACGCGCTGCGGCGGAAAAACCTGTAAGGGTCGGTGTAATCGGCGCCGGGAAGTTCGGGTCTATGTATCTCTCGCAGGCGCCGCGCACCGCAGGCATCCAAATTTTGGGGATTGCCGACTTGGCACCGGATAGTGCCCGTGCCGCTTTGGCCCGGGTGGGCTGGCCTGCGTCGCAATACGCTGCATCCTCCTTTGACGACGCTCGCAATAACGGCCAGACATTCATTACCGAGGATGCTGAAGCGTTGATCGCTGCAGTCGATGTCGTTGTCGATGCGACCGGCAGCCCATCCGCCGGCGTGCGCCATGCACTGTTGGCGTGCGAGCACGGCACTCACATCATCATGGTCAATGTCGAAGCTGACGTACTTGCAGGTCCGTTGCTGGCAGAAAAGGCCGCCGCGGCGGGCATCGTCTACTCCATGGCCTATGGCGACCAGCCGGCATTGATTTGCGAAATGGTTGATTGGGCGCGCAGTTGCGGCTTTGAGGTAGTCTGCGCCGGCAAGGGTACGAAGTACCTGCCAGATTACCACGCGTCGACGCCGGATACGGTCTGGGGCCATTACGGGCTCAATGCCGAACAGGCGGCGGAAGGTGGTATGAATCCGCAAATGTTTAACTCCTTTCTTGATGGCACCAAATCGGGGTTAGAGATGGCGGCGGTTGCCAACGCGACCGGCTTAACCGCACCTAAGTCCGGGCTCACTTTTCCCGCTTGCGGGGTGCAAGACCTTGCCCATATCCTTCGACCGCGAGCCGATGGCGGAGCCTTAGCCGAGATGGGCACGGTCGAAGTTATTTCCAGCGAGGAACGCGATGGCCGCCATGTAATTGGCGATCTGCGTTGGGGTGTTTACGTCACCTTCAAGGCGCCGAGCGACTATGTTGAACGCTGCTTCGCCGAATATGGGCTGATGACCGATGATACCGGCAGCTATAGCGCTATGTATAAACCTTTCCACCTTATCGGATTGGAGCTGGGCATCTCTGTCGCCAGCGTAGCGCTGCGCGGTGAACCGACAGGTGTGGTGACCGGGTGGCGCGGTGACGTGGTCGCGACGGCGAAACGAAATCTCAATGCGGGTGAGGTGCTGGACGGTGAAGGCGGGTTTACCGTATGGGGCAAGCTAATGCGGGCCGAGGATTCGCTCGCCCTCGGCGGGCTACCCATTGGGCTGGCGCACAACATGACGCTAACGTCACCCGTCTCCGTTGGGGCGCCGGTGCGCTGGTCCGATGTCGACTACGACAAAAATGATACAACGGTGCGGTTTCGCCGCCAAATGGAGATGAGCGACCGTCGTAATGCGCGGGCGGCAGAATGACAGCGCCTATTGCTCTGATTACGGCTGGGAGCCGTGGTATCGGTGCGACGACAGCACGTCTACTTGCGGAGGTCGGTTACGACGTTGCTTTTTCCTATCTATCGAATGAGGCCGCGGCACAAACTGTGGTTGATGAGATTGAAGAGGCTGGGCAACGCGCGCTGGCAATTATGGCGGACAACGCGGTGGAGGCGGACATTGTAAGGATGTTCAAGATGGTAGAGCGGGAACTCGGTGTGCTGACTGCATTAGTCAACAACGCAGGTGTGACTGGGGGGTTCTCACGGGTCGAGTCTGTCACCGCGGAAACATTGCAATTAGTTAGCGACGTGAATTTCATTGGTTCCATGCTGTGTTGCCGAGAAGCGGTGCGGCGTATGTCAACAGCCCACGGTGGCAAGGGCGGCGCGATTGTGAATGTTTCCTCTACGGCGGCCACGCGTGGTTCGGCTGGGGAATGGGTACACTACGCGGCCACAAAGGGGGCGATAAATACGATGACGGTTGGATTGGCCGCGGAAGTTGCGGACGAGGGCATCCGCGTGAATGCAATTTCGCCCGGTTTAACGGCAACTGAACTGCATGCCGAGGCGGGCGAAGCCGGAAGGATCGATCGCCTGTCTTCTGTGATTCCATTGGGCCGTGCTGGCACACCGACAGAAATGGCGGCGGCGATCCGATTTCTGCTCTCTTCGGAATCGGCCTACACAACTGGCGCGGTGTTGCCAGTTGCCGGAGGATTCTAAATGCAGGACGGTCCTCTTTTTGCTTACCGGCAAATGAAACGGAGTGGCAATCTGCTAGCAGACGAGATGCAGGAGCTCGCGGTTGAGAAGTTCCAAAGTTTGCATAACGGGCTTAAAGGGTACAACCCGACACTGGGTATGACTGGCTGGAAGGCACGTCTCGGGCTCGCACGCCGGACCGCGATTCCACCGATGGGACTCTATATTCATGGCGGTGTCGGGCGAGGCAAATCGATGCTTATGGACATGTTTTTCGACAAATCCACCGTCGAGTGCAAGCGCCGGGTCCATTTCCACGAATTTATGATCGAAGTACAGGAAAAACTGCACGCTTGGCGCAAGCAAGCGAAGGATGATCGCGATGACGACCCTATCATCCCTATCGCGGACGACATTGCGAAGGATGCCTGGTTGCTGTGCTTCGATGAGTTTCATGTTGTTGATATCGCCGATGCGATGATTTTGGGAAGGCTGTTTGAGGCACTATTCAAGCGGGGTGTGATTTTCGTCGCAACGTCCAATTTCGCGCCGGATATTCTTTATAAAGACGGCCTTAATCGCGAGCTATTCCTGCCGTTTATCAATTTGATCAAAGAAAAACTCGACATTTTGCATCTCGCGTCGCCGACTGATTACCGGCATGAACGTTTGATGCACATGCAGGTCTATCTTTCTCCGCTTGGGAAGGCGACTATGGAAGCGCTGGAGCAGGATTTTGCCGCACTGACGGAGGGTGCCATCGCAGAGCCGAGTGAGTTGGAGTTGAAGGGTCGGACCCTGGCTGTGTCTCGGGCTGCACGGGGGGTTGCTTGGTTCAGCTTTGAGGAACTTTGCGCCGAAGCGCGCGGTGCCGTCGATTACATCGCCGTGGCTGAGCGCTATCACACGATCATCTTAGACGGCGTGCCGAAAATGCCGGAGGCGCGGCGTAACGAGGCCAAACGTTTCATTCTGTTGATTGACGTACTGTACGAACACAATTGCAATCTGGTGATGGGCGCCGAAGTGTCGCCCGCGGAACTTTATACCGAAGGCCGGCACGCGTTTGAGTTCGAGCGTACGGTCAGTCGACTAATGGAAATGCAGTCGGAAGAGTATCTGGGCGCGCCGCATGGCAGTGAACAAGCCGCGTGAATAGCGAACCTACACAGGTTTTGAGGCCGTCTCCGGCACGTTGTCTTGGTTTGTCGGCGGCCTGCGCTGTCATAGCAGGGATGCTCGTTTACCTCTGGATTAAGGGGACCGGCGACGCGTGGATTCCGGCTCTTTTTATGGTTCTCGGCGCAATATTCTTTGCCTTTCACCTTGTGCCGAACGCCTATGCTTTATGGCCTGATGTGCAGGGCTTCAATGTTGCGGAGATGTTCACAGTCAAACGCTACGAATGGTCTGCGGTGTCTGTCTTCAATGTCCGCCGCGGTATCCTTGGCTACTATGTTGAGTTTTATCATGACATGCCTGGAGAAGAGCGACCGAAGCGGGTTGTTTTGAATGAAACATATGGTTTCAAACCGGTCAAAATGGCGGGTTTACTGAACGATCACCGTAATGGCGCCCTAGAAGCGAAGCAGGGTCCACGAAAAACATGGCCCTCGCAGAATAGTTAGTCCGTTGTCCTTGCTCTGAACATCGATTCATCGTACCACACCGACAGGTCTCAGGTGCGTGGAAAATGGGGTTTTCAGGTACGACCTGTGCTCCAGTCGGCGGGCATTGGTGGTGAGAATTCGATCACGATAATGCCGTTGTAACGGTTTACTAAATGGAGAGTCTCATGGCACGAAACAAGATCGCGTTAATTGGCGCAGGTCAAATCGGGGGTACGCTTGCGCTGCTTGCGGGATTGAAAGAATTAGGGGATGTCGTGCTGTTCGACATCGTCAAAGGGGTTCCGCAGGGTAAGGCGCTCGATCTTGAGCAAGCCTCCACAGTCGAATTGTTTGACGCCTCAATCAAAGGAGCCAATAGCTACGCGGCGCTGCGCAACTCGGATGTGGTTATCGTCACTGCGGGCGTGCCGCGCAAGCCTGGTATGAGCCGTGACGACTTGATCGGTATCAACACTAATGTGATGAGGCAGGTCGGCGCGGGTATCAAGCGCTACTGCCCGAAAGCATTTGTGATTTGCATTACTAACCCGCTGGACGTGATGGTTGGTGTGCTGCGCGACGCCTGCGGACTACCACACAACAAGGTGGTCGGTATGGCCGGTGTACTAGATAGCGCGCGCTTTCGTTTGTTCCTAGCGCAAGAATTCAATGTGTCCGTTGAAGATGTGACTACTTTTGTGCTGGGTGGCCACGGAGATACGATGGTGCCGCTGGTGCGCTATTCGACTGTCGCCGGCATTCCGGTTCCCGACTTGATCAAGATGGGATGGTCGACGCGGCAGAAAATCAATGAAATCGTGCAACGGACCCGTGATGGCGGCGGTGAAATTGTTGGATTGCTTGGTAACGGCTCGGCGTTCTATGCACCGGCCTCTTCGGCGATTGCGATGGCGGAATCCTATCTTCGTGACAAGAAGCGCCTCCTTCCCGCTGCCGCCCATCTGCGCGGTGAATATGGTGTGAAAGGCTTGTATGTAGGCGTACCGGTAATTATTGGTGCCGGTGGTGTAGAACGTATCGTCGAGATTTCGCTGAACAAAGGCGAAAGTGCAATGTTCAAGAAATCTGTTGATAACGTTCGTGCCTTAAAGAAGGTGGTTGCAAAAATGGAGGCGGACGAGAAGAAAAAGGCTCGGGTGAAAAAAAGATAGTCGGCACGCCGCGGCATCATAAATGAAAAATTCTTCTTTTCTGTACGGCGCCAACGAAACCTATATCGCCGAACTCTACGTTCAATTCCTGAAGGACCCCGGATCGGTTGACTCGGACTGGGCTGAATTTTTTGGTGAGCTGGACGACGACAAGCAGGGGTTCTTGAAAGATCGAGACGGCGCTAGTTGGTCGCCGCGGGAGACTTCGGTTATTTGCGGCGGCGACGTAAATGGCAACTTGTCGATGTCGGATGCGACGGCCGGCTCCATGCAACTACCCCCGCAGCAAGGTCAGTATGCGTCGGTGCCTAAAGTCGCGCCGGACCAGGTTCGTCAAGCGACGACAGACTCGCTGCGCGCTCTTATGCTGATCCGGAACTATCGCGTGCGGGGCCATCTGCACGCCAATCTCGACCCGCTCGGCCTAGTGGAAAAAATTTCGCACGCGGACCTGGATCCCGCGAGTTACGGGTTTACAAAGCATGATCTCGACCGACCGATCTTCATCAACTACGTACTGGGCTTGGAAACAGCGTCGGTCAAGCAGATCGTCAAGGTTTGCGAGGAGACCTATTGTGACAATATAGGCGTCGAGTTTATGCACATCCAGGTGCCGGAGGAGAAGGCCTGGATTCAGGAACGGATGGAGAGCAAGCGTAATGACACAGGCTTCACCATTCTTGGGAAACGCACGATCCTGCAACGGCTAACGGAATCGGAATCTTTTGAGAAGTATCTCGACCGCAAACATAAGGGCACGAAACGTTTTGGCCTGGACGGTGGCGAATCCGTCGTGCCTGCGATCGAACAAATTCTCAAGCGCGGCGCGCAGCTTGGCATCGAGGAAGTCATCATTGGCATGCCGCACCGCGGGCGTTTGAATGTTTTGGCAAACGTGATGAAAAAGCCTTACCGGGCTATTTTCTCGGAATTTTCGGGGAACGCGTCCGAGCCTGACGTCGGCTACGGATCGGGCGATGTTAAATATCATTTGGGTACTTCGGCTAACCGGGAATTCGATGGCCGTACGATACATTTGTCGCTGGTACCCAATCCAAGTCATCTGGAAGCCGTCAATACAGTGGTACTTGGCAAAGTTCGAGCGAAGCAACTGCAACGGGGTGATGTGGATCGTGAGAAGGTCGTCGGTTTATTGCTGCATGGCGATGCTGCTTTTCCCGGACAGGGCATAGTGCCGGAAACCTTTGATTTGTCGCAGCTTCGCGGCTATCGGACCGGTGGTACGATCCATTTCATCGTCAACAATCAGATCGGCTTCACCACTAGTCCATCTCACTCACGCTCGTCGCCCTATTGTTCGGACGTCGCTAAGATGGTTTCGGCGCCAATTTTCCACGTAAATGGCGACGACCCAGAGGCTTGTGTTCAGGTTGCGCGTATGGCTACGGAATACCGACAGAAGTTTAAAAAGGATGCAGTGATAGATCTATGGTGCTATCGCCGCCATGGCCATAATGAAGGCGATGAACCGCTCTTCACCCAGCCGCGCATGTATAAGAAGATTGCCGAGCACCCGACGACGCGGCAGATTTACGCACAGCAGCTTGCATCCGAAGGCGTGATAAATGCTGACGACGCGAGTACCATAATGTCCCGGTACGAGGCGGAACTTGATGCGGAATTCAAGGCATCACAATCCTATAAACCAAACAAGGCCAACTGGTTGGAAGGCAAATGGGAGGGCTTGACCGTTGCCTCCGGTGATGCGCGCCGTGGTGATACGGCCGTCGAGATGGATGTGTTGCGCGAAATCGGCCTCGCGCTGACTGAGTTGCCGCAGAATTTTATCGCCAACAACAAGATTATCCGCCAATTGGCAACTAAGAAGCAGATGTTTGAGACCGGGGAGGGAGTGGATTGGGCAACCGGTGAAGCGCTCGCAATAGGCTCTTTATTGGTCGAGTCGACGCAAGTCAGGCTGTCTGGTGAGGACTGCCGCCGCGGGACCTTCAGTCAGCGCCATGCCGCCTTGATCGATCAAGATACCGAGGAAGATTATATACCGCTCAACAATATCCGCTTTGGTCAGGCGCCGTTCGAGATTATCGACAGCCCCTTGTCGGAGTTCGGAGTTCTTGGCTTCGAATACGGTTATAGCTCTGCGGAGCCGCATGCGATGGTGATGTGGGAGGCGCAGTTCGGCGATTTCGCGAACGGCGCGCAGGTGATCATCGATCAGTTCATTTCGTCCGGCGAACACAAATGGCTGCGAATGAACGGTCTCATCATGTTATTGCCGCACGGTTACGAGGGGCAGGGGCCAGAGCATTCTTCGGCCCGGCTTGAACGCTATCTCCAGCTTTGCGGTGACGATAATATTCAAGTCTGCAACCTGACGGCGCCGTCTAACTACTTTCATGCGCTGCGGCGCCAGCAGCACCGCAACTTCCGTAAGCCGCTGATTCTCATGACGCCTAAATCGTTACTGCGGCACAAACGCTGCGTCTCGAAGCTAGAGGAGTTTGGGCCCGGTACGACCTTCCACCGTGTGCTGTGGGACAATGCTCAGCTGACCGAAGGGCTGAAGGCTGACAAGGACATCTGCCGCGTCGTGCTATGCACGGGCAAGGTCTATTTTGATTTGCTGGAAGAACGCGAAAAACGGGGCATTGACGACATTTATCTTATGCGCGTCGAGCAACTATATCCCTTCCCGAAGAAGGCGTTGACAGAAGAACTGGGCCGGTTCCGCCAAGCCGAAATTGTCTGGTGCCAGGAAGAGCCGGAGAATATGGGCGCATGGACCTTCATCGACCGCCGTCTTGAGGCGATAATGACCGAGCACGGTATGACGCCGGATCGACCGCGCTATATCGGACGGCCCGCCGCGGCAGCGCCCGCCACGGGGATCATGCAACGCCATCTGGAAGAACAGGCGAAGCTTGTTGACGAGGCGCTCACACTGCCGCTGAAAACAAAGGCTGATCGAGAGAGTCGCAAGCGGAAGGCTAGCTAACCCATTACCCAACACACGGATCGAAAGGTCTATAGATGATAATCGAGATCACGGTTCCGACGCTCGGTGAATCGATCGTAGAGGCTACCGTCTCGCAATGGTTCAAGCAGATCGGCGACATTGTCGATGCGGATGAACCTATCCTGGAACTCGAGACTGACAAGGTAACGGTCGAGGTGCCAGCGCCGTCGGCGGGTGTGCTGGCCGAAATTTTTGCTACAGACGGCGTCAATGTGGAAGTCGGGGCCATTCTCGGCAGCATCGCCGAGGGAGAGACGGCGAAGGCAGAAGCGAATCGGGCTCCGGTCGTCGAAGAGAGACCCGCGCTGGAACTGGAGCCTATGCCGAAATCTTTCACTGCGCCCCCACCCACATCGGCTGTTTTGGCGCAGGGCAACGCGTCTGCCTTGTCGCCGGCCGTGCGCAAATTGGTGGAAGAACACAATATCGACCCTAAACAGGTCACCGGGACTGGGCCGAAAGGCCGCCTGCTTAAGACGGACTTGCTGACCTACTTGGAGGGCAAACCTGCTGCATCTGCTGCAAAATCGGTTGCGCCCACTGCCCCTCCGTCAGTGGCTATCACACCTGCATCCGAGTTGTCGGAGCGTACGCCCGATCCGCGTGGCGAGGAGATCGTCCGCATGTCTCGCCTGCGTCAGCGCATCGCTGAGCGCCTCAAGCAGGCGCAGAATACGGCCGCCATGCTGTCGACCTTCAACGAGGTCGATATGGGTGCACTGATGAAGCTGCGCGCAGAATACCGCGATAAGTTTGAAAAAAAACACAGTGTCCGTCTCGGTTTCCTTTCCTTTTTTGTCAAGGCGGCAATCATTGCGCTGAAAGAGATCCCGGCGGTCAATGCGGAAATCTATGGCGATCAGTTGATTTACAAAAATTACTACGATATCGGCGTCGCAGTCGGTACGCCACAAGGGCTTGTCGTGCCGGTTCTACGTGATGCCGATGCTATGAGCTTTGCGGAAATCGAAGGTACGATTACCGATTTCGGCCGTCGCGCCCGGGATGGCAAATTGACTATAGCTGAGATGACCGGAGGCACCTTTACCATTTCCAATGGCGGCGTGTTCGGCTCGCTACTGTCGACGCCGATTCTTAACCCACCACAATCCGGTATCCTCGGAATGCACAAAATACAGAAGCGGCCGATGGTTGTCGGTGACGAGATCAAGGTCTGCAACATGATGTATCTTGCTTTATCCTACGATCACCGCATCATCGATGGTCGTGAAGCGGTCACCTTCCTGGTTCGCATGAAGGAATGCCTCGAAGATCCGCAGCGCCTGTTGATCGATGTTTAAAACTTAAAGGCGGCGTCGCCTCCGTATTTGGCCGCCGCCTTCGATGCGGCAGATTACCTGCGCGACTGTCAGTTGTTGACGGATGGCTGTTCCGTAGTCGATGAAATTGCTGTCGCTGGGGCTGGTGTTCAGACCAGCGGAGGGAAGGCCTGCGGCTTTGACCTTCGCCTGTGAAAGCAGTTGTTCCATTGAAATAGGCGCTGTAGTGAAGACGCGGCCGCGACGTACGCTTGATGCTACCGTGACGCCGACAATCTCACCTTTGGCATTCAGGGTTGGGCCGCCGCTGATGCCGCCCAAACTGTCCGTTGATGGCATGCGGTGGCGTTCGGCCCAGGCGACGACAGGTTCGGTGTGCCGGTAGCGCCCGGTCGTGCGCATGTTGCGCCGGCCCAGCAGAGAAGAGGTGACCTGGCCAGGCTTGGCTTGCGGAAATCCGAAGTGGAATCCCGTCTGTCGAACCCTCAGTAGATCCTTGGATATTGAAAGAGGCGGCGCTTTTCGGTGCGTCCAAAGCATCGCCATGTCGGCGCGCGGATGCGGCAATATGCGCGCTACTCGGATCGCGCGGCGGGGACTGACGATCAGTCCGACCTTGTCGCACCCATCAATAACATGGCGGGCAGTGATCCAGATCCCATCGTTCCGGATGGCAAATGCCGTGCCGGTGCTGTTGGCTTTGTCGCCTGTCTCGATGGTGAAGAGAGGATCGCGCGCCGTTGCCTGCGGTAGAACCGGGCTGGATGGTTGGGGTTGGCGCCCCCGCAGGGTGGGTTGTGTAAAGGCGGGACGCCGAATGGAGGGCCTGTCTTCGTCGCTATCGAGATAGTTGCTGACTACCTGGAACGCCAGGATCAAGACCAGAATCAGCCAGCCTTTGCGGAATCCGCGCAATGCACTAACCAGAGACCGCGGCGGCGGTTATGGCGGCTACGGCAAGTTTTACCGACGAGAGCAGAATCGCAGCGCCAATTTCGCCATTCTCGATGCGGGCTGGCAGGTCCTTCAGAAGAAAATCAATAATCCGGTAGACAATTAGCAGTATGAAGACGGTGACGCCGCCCCAGACGAGGATGTCTAGTACGCTGACACTGACAGCCATGCTGAAGGCGAGGGGAATAGCGAGGCTAAGAATGGCGCCGGATAGAGCGACCGCCGCCGCGTTGTTGCCCTCGCGCACGAGCTTGAGCTCCGGATAGGGGGTAATCCATTCATAGATGACCACACCGGCGATCAGAATTGACAGGGTCACTGCGAAATGAAGGATTAATGCCGGGAGGCCCGATCCCAGGCTTGCTATCAT
>CAYYUG010000083.1:0-17963 GCA_964474755.1 uncultured Rhodospirillaceae bacterium
GAGTGCAGCTGCAGCGCGTCGTAATCGACGATGTTGATATCGGCGCGCAGTCCCGGCTCGATGCGGCCGCGGTCGTGCAGTCCGATCGCCTCAGCGTTGGCGGCTGTCAGCCGGCGCACCATATCTTCGAGCCCGTGTTTCGGGCCGCGCGTGCGGTCGCGGGTCCAATAGCTGATCGTATGCGCCATGTCGGTCGCATCGCACATCACACCAACATGCGCACCACCGTCGCCGAGACCGATCAGGGTATTCGGATGGCTGAGCATTTCATGCACGACGGCAAGATCCCCGTCGGCGTAGTTCGTCGTCGGCCGGTAGAGAATGCCGCGACCACCATTCTCCAGCATGAGATCATAGGCCAGTTCCGCCGGCGCAACTCCCAGTCGTTTTGCCTGCGCGGCGATACTGATGTCCGGATCGGGTTCATATTGCGGCGGGTCGCCGAACGGGAAAATGCGATCCCATTGCTGAAAGCGGCGCTGTCGCTCTGAATTACCGCAAGGTTCCGAGACCAGACGGGCGCGGAAGGCCGTTTCACGCAGTTTTACAAGGCGCGCCTCGAAATCGAAATCCTGCACTTCGCGCCAGCTGGGGCACGCGCAGAACGGATTGAGCGAAAGTTCGAAGCCAAGCAGCACACTGGTCGGCCGGCCGCGGATCTGCGCAGTAAGTTTGAGCCCATCCGCGTTGGCGGCGGCAACCCGGTCAAGCAAGTCACGCCACTGTTCAGGCCGAGATTCTTTTTGCAGCAAGGTCATCGTTAGCGGCCGTCCCGATCGTTCCGCCATCCTCCGGCGAAGGTCGAATTCTGCGTCGATGGCATCGTCAAAATCGCCGACGGTTTGGATCCAACCACGGCCCACATCGGCTATCGCGTCGGCAATCTCTAATAGCTCCTCTTCCGCCGCGCCGTATGACGGAATCGGCTCGCCCGCCGCCGTACGATGTTGCAGCAACCTCGAAGTAGAGAAACCAAACGCGCCGGCTCGAATTCCTTCCGCTGCGAGCCGTGCCATCTCAGCTCGGTCTGCCGCCGTCGCTGCCTCGCGGTTGGCGCCGCGCTCGCCCATGACGAAGACACGCAGAGCCGCATGCGGAACCTGCGTCGCTACATCGACGTCATACCGCCGGTCTTCAAGACTGTCGAGATAGTCGGGGAAACTAGCCCAATTCCAAGGTAGCCCCTCCTTCATCACCACCTCGGGAATATCTTCAACCCCTTCCATCAAACTTATCAGCATGTCGTGATGGTCGGGCCGCACCGGCGCAAATCCGACCCCGCAATTGCCCATCAGCACCGTGGTAACGCCATTGCAGGACGATGGTAGAATCTGGTTCGACCATGTAACCTGGGCATCGTAGTGCGTATGCACATCGACAAAGCCAGGCATTACTAACCGGCCTCTCGCATCGATCTCTTCTTGACCGGCCGCGGTCACGACACCTACTTCCGCAATGTGGCCGTCTGAAAATGCCACGTCGGCTTCCTTCATCGGCCCGCCCGTACCATCGACAACGGTCCCGCCGCGGATAACCAGATCCGGCTTTTTGCTCATATCGGTTTGCTCCAGAAACTGAATGACACAGCAGCATAAGCCGTCGTATCCGTTGTGGTAAATTGGCACACGTTAACCGCCATGACGAAAAGCCTCGTGTCCGCCATCCGCCATCGGGGCGATGTCGAGTGCGCGGTGCAATCGGCCGAGCGCAATGAATGCACCTGTGACCAGGCCAAGTTCAATGATCTCCGCATCAGTGAAAAGGTCCCGCATGCCGTTCATGAAGGCTTCGTCCATCGTGTCGTGAGCGATGGCCATCCTTTCAGCGAAATCCAGTGCTGCGGCCTCGTGTGAAGACCGTTTTGTTGCATCCGCTAATTTCGCGAAAAGTGTATCATACTCATCAGGCTCCCTCGCCGAGGGTGCACGGCTGAGCTGTCAGCGCCGGCAGTCGTTCAGTTCAGCTATACGCAGCCGGACCAACTCCTTCATAGCAAAGGGCAGAAGACCCTTAAATTTGGCTGGTAGGTAGAAATCCAAGAAGCCTTTAAACAGCGTCGGATGGTGCCCGTAAACACCAAACATCTCATCTCCGCCGGTCGCCCGCATCATCTCGCGAAGGCTAGGATCGTCGATTGCCTCTTCTGACAATACTTCGAGTCGCGCCATTGGTTCCTCCTCAATTTAGAACTGGGATCATCCCCCGCAGGCAATACAGTCGCAAGAGGTGGAATGCATACTCTCTAAGGGGCGACCCAGTTCGCCGAAACGAAACCCTTGGCATCCCACTCGAACAAAGCGCGCTGATGGCCGCTGGCGACGAGGTATAGCCACTCAAGTCGTACTACGGTAAGCACGACCGCACAGAAATTCTCGTAGCCCTCGCCGTCGCGCACTTCATTCAGTCGCAGTGCGGTAGGTGGTACCGAGACGATTGCACCGGTCGCATCCGGCGCGGCATAGCATAAACGGCTCATCGGAGCGCTCTCTTCCCATGCCGTCTGCGAAGGGGTATCTCGATGATGAATTTTGGCATGACCGGCAAAACGAAGTTGTGTTTGAAGAGCCGGATCATAAGCGTGCAAGGCCACACGTGGTTCTGTCTTTAGCTCTTGTATTTTTGGTGATCGATTATCGGTATGGAAACGTAGAGTACGACGGTCTGGATCTACCTCTCGTAAAACAACAGTTCGCAAACTCGGCGCGCCGTCGCGGTCAACAGTCGCGATTGTCGGCAGGTGAAAACCCGATTTGCGATCCGTCGCCCCAGTACAGATCAGCCGCCAAGCTTCCTTCAACACGCCGTCTAACGCGGGTATGTCTGGATCGGCAACGATGTTAATTTCCCTTTTTGCGCAAGCTTAGTACGAACGTTCTTGCAGTGTCGATTCATGTGGCGCAGACCTCTTATCGAGCCACATTCATGACCTCTGTCGCAAACTGTTCCAAACGATCTAGCGTACCTGGCAAATCGCTGCCGTCGCCACCGATGAGAAAGTGCTGCAGACCAGCCTCGGCAAAGCGGCCAATATCATCGACGATAGCCTGAGCGCTCCCGGTGAAAGCCAATCGGCCGCCGTCGCGCCCTTCCTTCTCGTCGCCGATACGGCAATAAATGGCCAACAGCGCGCCGTCCACGGTAGCTGGATCGCGGCCAGACTTTTCTGCCTTGTCCCGCACGCCGGCGAGCGCCACACGATAGCGTTCTGGCGTATCCAGCGGCGTACGCGGGTTCGCGGCGACCGGATACCAGCCATCGCCATGGCAGGCCGCGCGCCGCCGCGCCGGTTTGCTTTCCCCGCCAATCCAAATTGGTGGGCATGGCGTTTGCGCTGGTTTTGGCGCAAACAGCAGATGCTCAAACGTGGAAAAATCGCCCGATCGTGATGGACGATCCGCGATCCAAAGTTCCCTGAAGGCCTCGATATATTCGTCCGAGGCCGCGGCGCGGTCGGCGAAGGGCGGACCACCCAGCAGTGCGATCTCCTCCGCCATCCAGCCGACCCCAACCCCTGCGATCAACCGTCCTTTGGAAAGCACATCAACAGTGGATAGCATTTTTGCGGCCAATACCGGGTGACGGTGGGGTAGCACCATGACTGATGTCAGCAAACGAATTGTGCTGGTTGCTGCAGCGACAAAACTCAACGCCGTCACCTGCTCTAACGAAACGCCGGTATCCTGGGCGAAGAACTTACCAGATTCCGAATAGGGGTACGCGCTGTCAACCTCAGTCGCCACGATAACGTGGTCACTCATACCGAAATGGCTGAAACCAAGCGCTTCGCATTTTTGTGCGACTGCGATTAGTGAGTCAGGTTCGCCCACCACGCCGCGGGAACCGAAATGAATGCCAAATTTCATAAACCCACCTTCCCAATTTCGATGTAAGCCTAGCATGGCGTGGCGCATTAGTATCCATGGGGTCAGGCTCTTATGCTGCGTGGCAGAAATGGAGGCTCGACCTTGAACCCAACACTCGATGCGTACAACATTGATGACCTACGGCGGCAGGCGAAGAAGCGGCTGCCGCGTGGCATTTTCGAATATGTTGACCGCGGCGCCGAGGACGAAGTCGCGCTACGCCACAACACCGAAATTTATCGGTCGCTCAAAATAAAAAACCGCGTACTTATGAATGTCTCCGAACGGACCACCGAGACCGAGATATTCGGCCGCAAGCTCTCCATGCCGTTTGGCATTTCGCCAACAGCATCGGCCGGTCTGGTCTGCGAGGGCGGCGAAGTCGGGCTGGCTCGCGCAGCCGCGCGTATGGGGGTGGTCTGCACAGCGGCCACTAGCGCTCTGACCTCAATGGAGGAAATTCACGAGGCTGGTGACGAAAATCTCTGGTTTCAGCTCTATATGTGGACCGATATGGATCTCACTGCCCGGTTCGTCGAACGGATCAAGTCAGCCGGCTATAACACAATGCTCATCACCGTAGACGGTCCGGTCAATTCCAATCGAGAGTACAATTATCACAACGGCTTTGCCATGCCGCTGCGTTATTCGCCACGCCTTATCTCGCAAATTTTAGCTAATCCCGGCTGGTGCCTGCGCGTGCTGGCGCCGCAATACCTGAAGCGCGGCCACTTTAGGAAGGTAAACAACCCGCCGGAACTGGCCAGCAAACTAACCCAGACCGAGGTCGAATCGTCCTATACGAAACCCGCAGCGCAGGACTGGAGCAACGTCAAACGGATCCGAGACATGTGGCCCGGCAATCTTCTAGTCAAGGGGCTGCAAAGCGCTGAGGATGCGGTGATCGCAGCCGATATCGGACTGCAAGGGGTGGTGCTGTCTAACCATGGCGGACGCTATCTTGATTCCGCACCGGCACCACTGGAGGTCATTCCCGAGGTGCGCGGTGCGGTCGGCGACCGGATCAAGATACTAATCGACAGCGGCGCCCGGCGCGGCGGTGACATCGTGAAAGCGATCGCTCTGGGTGCCGATATGGTTATGTCTGGACGGCCAACTTTGTACGGGTCGGCCGTCGCCGGCGAGGCAGGTTCCTATCGCGCGCTGGAAATCTTTAAGACAGAGATGGACCGGGTGATGGCTCAAATCGGCGTCAACCGCATCGAGGAACTGGGTCCGCGCATATTTTGGAATCCACCCGACTGGGTACCGAAACCGAACCTTAACTAACCCCTTGATTAACGTGCCTTCGACCGGCTCAATGCAAATCGCGTCGAGGAGGGCTGATTTGCCTACACAGAGAACACAACGTGCCGATGGGATAGGCGCTCCACTGCCGCGCGTCGAAGATGCGAGGCTGCTGACGGGACAAGGGCACTACGCAGGTGACTTCTTCCCAGACAATCTCTGCCACGCCACCCTGGTGCGTTCGCCGCATGCCCACGCGCGGATACGGTCAATTGATGGGTCAGCCGCGAAAGCAATGCCCGGCGTCCTCACCGTTTTGACCGGAGAAGATGCGGCAACGGATGGGATGGGGCCGATCCCGCACAACCCCGATTGGGTTGGCCCACCAGACGCCGAACTGCGCCTACCGGAGGGGTTTAATGTCTATCTAACCGAAAACCTGCCGATGCCTATCAACACTGTGCGCTATGTGGGAGAAGCCGTCGCGCTCGTCGTGGCAGAGACCGCCGCGCTGGCTGCCGAGGCAGCGGAACTGGTCAAAGTGGAATTCGATCCCTTGCCAACAGTGGTCCACACGCGCGACGCAATGGCGCCTAACGCGCCGCAAATTTGGCCCAACTGTCCCGGTAATTTGGCGCTGACCTGTGAAGTCGGAGATAAAGATGCGACTGACCACGCATTCGCCAACGCGGTGCATATCGTCTCGCTCGATAGTTGGATCCATCGGGTCACCGGCAGTCCGATGGAACCGCGCGCTGTAGTCGGGGAATACGATGCGGCGCGCGACCACTACACCTTACGTGCCGGATCGGGCCGGGGCGTTGTGCAAACCCGCGAGCGGCTGGCCCTCACCCTAGGTGTGCCCGTCGAGAACTGCCGCGTCGTATTCGGCGATATGGGAGGCAATTTCGGCACTCGCAATGCTTTCACACCGGAATTCGCACTGATGCCCTGGGCAGCGCGCCTATGCGACCGACCGGTAAAATGGACTGCCACGCGGCAGGAATGTTTTCTCACCGACTATCAGGCGCGTGACCTGACATCCGATACTGAACTGGCACTCGACGCAGAGGGAAAATTTCTCGGCCTGCGCGGGGTTAACACGCTCAATCTTGGCGCTTACACGGTCTATTTCTGGCCGCTGCGTAAGGGGCTGTCGATGATGCAAAGTATCTACCAAATTCCCGCCATCCATTTCGAAGGCCATGCCGTATTGACGAATACCGCGCCGATCGCCGTCTATCGCAGCGCAGGGCGTCCAGAAGCCATATTCATGATTGAAAGGTTGATCGATCTCGCCGCCGAACGATGTAGTTTAGACCGCGTTGAGCTACGCCGCCGGAATCTGATTGCATCCAATGCTATGCCCTTCACCAATGGTGTCGGCGTCACCTACGACAGTGGCGACTATCCTGCCTGCATGGAAAAAGCCCTGTCAAAAGCCGATTGGGACGCCTTCGCCGAACGCAAAAAAAATTCGGCAGCGCGTGGCCGCTGCCGTGGCATCGGTATCGCCAACTACATCGAAGTTACCAGCGGCATCCCAAGGGAGCGTGCGGAATTGACCATCTGCGAGGATGGTACAGTCGAGCTGGTCGCCGGCACCATGAGCAGTGGCCAAGGACACGAAACGAGCTTTCGGCAATTAGTCTGCAACTGGCTGCAGATCCCTTTCGAGAGGGTCCATTACACCGCAAACGACACGAACCGGGTCACGGTTGGCGGCGGCTCCCATTCCGGACGATCAATGCGATTGGTCAGCATCGCGGTCGATAAGGCTGTCGAGGCACTGCTGACCAAGGGCAAGACCATCGCCGCCCAAATCCTTCAAACGCCAGAAGACGCCATCACCTTCGCGGATGGCGCGTTCAGTACGGCGGGTGGCGCTAGTGTCGACCTTTGGAAAACCTCTGCCATGTCGCCGCATGGTCTGGCAAGCGTCGGCGACATTACAAACCGTGCCGGCGGCTACCCTTATGGCGCCCATATTTGCGAACTAGAGGTCGACCCAGAAACCGGCGACGTCGACCTTCTGCGCTGGACAGCAGTCGACGATGTGGGGCTGGCGGTCAACCCGCTGATCCTACACGGTCAAGCGCATGGCGCCGTAGCGCAGGGCCTCGGCCAAGCACTGATGGAGTCAATCCATTACGACCCAGAGAGCGGGCAGCTTCTGACTGGTTCCTTCATGGACTATGCGATGCCACGAGCGATCACCACACCATCCGTCGACACCATTATTACCGAAATTCCGGCTAGCTCTCATCCGCATGGCATCCGGCCTGGGGGCGAGGGTGGTACGACACCAGCATTGGGCGTCGTCATCAATGCCATCGTCGATGCCCTTTCCGACTATGGTGTAACCCATATCGAAATGCCCGCCACGCCGCAGCGCGTATGGCAAGCGATCCAGACCGCCAAACAGGGTTAGGCGGTGCAAAGGCGTCACTTTGCTATTTCCGAAACGGGATTCTTAGTCATACTGCGGGTTGGACTAGGAGGAAAAGATTATCATGTGCGGCATCGTCGGTCTGTATCTCAAGAACCCGGAACTGCGTGATAGGCTTGGCGCATTTTTTTCGCCCATGCTGGAGCAGATGACCGACCGTGGACCGGACAGCGCCGGTGTCGCGATCTATCGCGATCACGCCTTGGATGATGAGGCCAAAGTTACGCTATACGACACCAAGCTGGACTTCGACTGGGATGCGGTCGCCGCGGCAGCCTCCGGCGAATTGGGCGTCACGGTCACGGCCAAGCGCGTCTCTAGCCATGCAATCCTGCGTGCACCGGTCGATGCCGAAGTCCTGCGCCGCTGGATCCAGACCAACCGGCCAGGCCTTCGCATCATGAGTTCCGGCAACATCCTGGAGATCTACAAGGAGGTCGGGCTGCCGGCTGACGTGCTAGCACGTTTTAACGTTCCGCAGGCAACAGGCAGCCACGCCGTCGGGCATACCCGCATGGCGACGGAAAGCGCGGTGACGACGGAGGGTGCCCATCCCTTCAACACCGGCGACGATCTCTGCCTAGTGCATAACGGATCGCTCTCGAACCATCATCAGCTTCGCGACTGGCTACGCCACCAGGCGGGTATCACCTTTCAGACCGACAACGACAGCGAAGTAGCTGCCGGCTACCTGACCTGGCGGTTGGAGCAGGGTGCGACCATTGCGGAGGCGCTGGAAGCGGCGATCACAGACCTGGACGGGTTCTACACATTCGCCGTCGGCACGCGCGACGGATTTTCCGTGCTGCGCGACCCCATCGCCTGCAAACCCGCAGTGATAGCGGAAACCGACGACTGGGTCGCCATGGCATCGGAGTTTCGGGCACTAGCCCAGCTGCCCGACGTCGACAGCGCCACGGTCTGGGAGCCGGAGCCGGCTACAATCTATAGCTGGGGCGACGCCTGATGACGGTAATCGATCTGGCAAAGGCGGACGTTCGCGAGCTTAACCAGACGCTGCAGTTGGCAGAATCCGGTTCGTTTGAAGTCCGGCATCCTGGGGGGGCGCATGCGCTGGCGGCCGGCCTGACGCGGCCGATCGACGTCACGATCGACGGCCACGCAGGTTATTACTGCGCAGGGATGAACCAAGAAGGCCTAGTCACAGTGAATG
The DNA here is from genome assembly GCA_964474755.1 of uncultured Rhodospirillaceae bacterium. Classification (GTDB taxonomy): domain Bacteria; phylum Pseudomonadota; class Alphaproteobacteria; order UBA8366. The sequence continues at coordinate 8,735 of CAYYUG010000083.1, forward strand.
GTAATGTCGGTACCGGCGTGGCCGAGAACATGATGTCCGGTATGGTTCGCGTGCGTGGCGATGCGAGCCAGTCCGCCGGCGCCACGGCACATGGCGGTCTGCTGATCATCGAAGGCGATGCCAGCGCGCGCTGCGCCATATCGCTAAAAGGGGGAGATGTCGTAGTCGGTGGCTCGGTCGGGCACATGGCGGCCTTCATGGCTCAGGCCGGCCGGCTGGTGGTGCTGGGCGACGCCAGTGCGGATCTAGGTGATTCAATCTACGAAGCACAGGTCTTTGTGCGCGGCGCCGTCGCCAGCCTAGGCGCGGATTGTGAGGAACAGGAGATGACATCAGCGCACCGGGTGGATTTAGCCGCACTACTAGAAGCGGCCGGTGTCAAGGCGGATGCAACGACATTTCGTCGCTACGGTTCCAGCCGAAAACTGTACCATTTCAACATCGATAACGCCGGCAACTATTGAGCGGATCATGACTGACAACAAACCCAACTCCGCCTCCTTTCCACCGCGCGTCATATCGGAAATTCAGCGTGCCGCCCACGAGGGGATATACGCGATCCGCGGTGCGGGGGCGAAACGTCATGTGCCTAATTTCGACGATTTAGTATTCCTCGGCGCTTCCATGTCGCGCTACCCGCTGGAAGGGTATCGAGAGCGCTGCGACACCAATGTGGTGATCGGCGCCCGCCATGCTTCAAAGCCGATTGAGCTCGATATTCCGATAACCATCGCTGGAATGAGCTTCGGTGCGCTCGGCGCAAACGCCAAACAGGCGCTCGGCCTCGCTGCGACGGCAATGGGCACCAGCACAACGACAGGTGATGGCGGCATGACACCGGAAGAGCGCGAGGCCTCCAAGACCCTGATCTATCAATACCTCCCCTCGCGCTACGGCATGACACCAGATCAGCTGCGCCAAGCGGATGCGATCGAAGTGGTCGTCGGCCAAGGAGCGAAGCCGGGTGGCGGCGGCATGCTGCTGGGACAAAAGATTACCGATCGTGTGGCCGAGATGCGAACCCTCCCCTCTGGCATCGATCAGCGCTCCGCCTGCCGCCATCCAGACTGGACCGGACCAGATGACCTGGAGATCAAGATCCGCGAGCTGCGTGAGATAACCAATTGGGAGAAACCAATCTACGTCAAGGTTGGCGCGACTCGGACCCGATACGACGTCATGTTAGCAGTCAAGGCAGGTGCCGACGCAGTCGTGGTCGATGGAATGCAGGGCGGCACAGCGGCAACCCAGCATATCTTCATCGAGGATGTCGGCATCCCGACCCTGCCAGCGGTGCGGCTGGCGGTTGAGGCTCTCAAGGAACTTAATATGCACCGCAAGGTGCAGCTAATCGTCTCCGGAGGCATCCGGACAGGCGGCGACGTGGCCAAGGCGTTGGCGCTGGGGGCGGACGCGGTGTCGATCGGCATGGCGGCGCTAATGGCGCTGAATTGCAACGCACCGCTCTATGAAGAAGACTACGCGGCACTTGGCACCCGGTCAGGCGACTGTGACCGTTGCCATACCGGTCGCTGCCCCGTCGGCATTGCGACCCAAGACCCGGAACTGGAGTTACGCCTCGACCCGGAGGAAGGTGCCCGACGGGTGCGCAACTACCTGTCGACCCTAACCATGGAGTGCCAGACCTTGGCGCGGGCCTGCGGAAAATCGCACGTTCACAATCTGGAGCCCGAGGACTTGGTTGCGCTTACAATCGAAGCGGCTGCGATGGCCAAAGTGCCACTTGCGGGCACTGACTGGATCCCGGGATCGGGGTAAACTGAAACGCATGGCACGAGAGGAATAAGACATGGCCAGCAAGCTGGAAGCCTTCGCAAAGAAACAAGGCATCGAGTACTTCCTGTTCAACTTTACCGATCTGCGAGGGGTGCAACGCTCCAAGCTCGTTCCCGCCGCGGCCGCTCCGGGCATGGAAAAGGACGGTGCCGGATTTGCGGGCTTCGCCGCATATCTGGATATGACACCGGCGCATCCCGATATGTTCGCTGTGCCGGATACAGCGAGCGTCACGCAGCTGCCCTGGAAAAAGGAGGTTGCCTGGGTCGCAGGCGACCTGGTGATGAATGGAGCAACCGTCGAACAGGCACCGCGCAACGTGCTCCAGCGCGTATTGGGTACCGCAATGAAACTGGGCTACCGAATGAAAACCGGCGTCGAGGCGGAATACCATCTGATCGACCCGGAAGGTACGGACATCTCCGACCCGCGGGATATAGATGCCAAGCCCTGCTACGACCAGTCAGCGCTGATGCGCCGCTACGAGGTGGTGGCGGAGATCTGCGACGGTATGCAGGCACTCGGCTGGGGGCCCTATCAGAACGACCACGAGGACGCCAACGGACAGTTCGAAATGAACTGGGACTATGACGACGCGTTGGTCACCGCGGACCGGCACTCCTTCTTCAAGTTCATGGTAAAGTCGATCGCCGAAAAGCATGGGCTGCGTGCAACTTTTATGCCGAAACCGTTCCTACACCTTACCGGCAATGGCTGCCATATGCATGCCTCAGTCTGGGACAAAACAGGCCGCAAAAATCTCTTCCACGACAAAAAGGATGAGATAGGGTTATCCGGCCTGGCACACCATTTTCTCGGCGGTGTGCTCCATCACGCGGAGGGGTTGTGTGCACTGACCAACCCGACGGTGAACAGCTATAAGCGGATCAACGCACCAGTCACCGCTTCGGGTGCGACCTGGTCGCCAAATGCTATCACCTGGTCTGGCAACAATCGCACTCACATGGTGCGCACACCGGATCCGGGTCGCTTCGAATTCCGCCTCGCGGACGGGGCCGCCAATCCTTATCTGATGCAGGCCGCCTTCTTAGCGGCTGGCCTTGACGGCATCGCCAACAAGACCAATCCGGGCAAGCGGTCGGACATCAATATGTATGCCGAAGGCCATAAGTTGCGCGCTAAACGTTTACCGCTCTACCTGATCGACGCGCTGCGCGCCTTCGACCGCAACGGAGTGTTGAAGGCGGGCCTCGGCGACGAATTCGCCGTCGCCTACATGAAGATCAAAATGGACGAGTGGAACGACTACTCCCACCACCTAACGCAGTGGGAGCGCGACAACACGTTGGACACCTAACGGTCTGCAAGGACTCAGATCGCCGAACGTTGCACGATATCAAAGTTAACCATGTGGAATAGTTAGACGATGTTAGCGAAGCGTTCCGTTTAATCCTCATGCGGCGGACGGCCCAACTGGACGGTAAGTGCACTGTACTCGGCGAACACAGCGACACCATCGATGTTAGTCATGAGCCGAGTTGAATAGTTCGCTGATTAGATCCTTTTAGCCGTTGTCATGGGCGAATACGGATAGTTGCGCGGGGCGCCAGGAATGGGGTCACCTGACATGACGAACACAGCAAAGGTCCCAGCAGCAGGAAGAGTGATTTGGTCTTAAACACCTGACCAGAGATCGTATCGGCAGTTGCTTGGCGGTTGTTCCGCGTCGGCCACAACGAACATTCTAATAAAGCTTTCGCACTTGCATATGTGAGGACGCCGGAATTGCCACCTGTCTTGAGTTTGTAACCCTCGAAACAAGAGGTCAGGCCCATCGTCATCTATACGGATTATACGCCGTCGCCGCACGCGATCCGCCTCTTAGGTCGAAATGCTGCTTCGCCCATTTAGGCCTATTTCGCAATCGAGTTAAACTCCGTTTCACCAGGCGGCGAAAGTCGCCAAGTCAAAGAGTTGCCCTCGTCTTTGACATTGACATCGATAAAGCTACGATGGGAACTCACGGCGCCGCGCCAGAGTTCAACCCAGCACGACAGCATGATGTCGCGATCGCCTCTGTCCATCCCCCGCACAATCCGAAGCCCCTGTTGCCGGACCTTGGCGAACCGCCTGTCAGCACTGATTTTGCTATCAACCAGGTCGCCCATACCTTCGAAGACGGTTTCGAGGAACTGCGCCGCATCGGCCACGTCGCCATCGTTACAGTGCAAGGCATCCGCCATATACTTGTATTGTTGCAACCCCGTAAGACGGGCCGCCTTGGTTCCAATTTCGAGGGTACGATCCCGACCTATCACCCCCATGAGTTCCCGAATGCCGTTTCGGCAGAATTCCATCGCATAGTTTCGAGCGGCCTTAGTCAGCCGTTCTTGGTTCCACTGTTCGTCGGGCGGACTGGGCTGCTCAGATGGATCGAACGGGGGCGGCGTTTCTTCTGACGCAAATTGCAGTCGATCCTCCGGTGCGAGATCATATTCATACTCCTTGAAATAGCCGCAGAAGCCAAACTGACCTGTAAGATCTTCGGAAACACACACATATCCGAGGCGCGGGTTCCTAAGCGATACGCCATTCTGTGCGTACCACCCCTTCAAGAAACCGCGGCTGGCCTCGACCGGAATACCGCAAATCGCTGGACCGTCATACATCCATCGAGGGTAGCGGAAGCGAACCCAGGCTTTGGTATCCGATTCTGCCATATACTCGACCCGAACGCCGCCCAAGCTGTTGGAAAGCACATGATATTTAGCGCACGCCACGGCATGGGGCAGGTCGTCTAGGCCCAATTTACCGAAACTAGATAGGAACTTGTCCTCATGCTGATAGCGAAATAGTCGGTATATCCATTCGCCCACAACCTCTTTTCCTTCCTCCACTGACACCATCAATTGCAGGCCGAGGAAGTATTGATGGTGAAGATGCGCCTGGACCTCAATTGGCATCGTATTGTCCGTCATGGTCAGATATTCCTTTGACCTTTTTTGGATGCCGACCGGACATGGACGACGGTCTATCGATCCTGTCCATTTGGACAACCGAGCAGCAATGCAACTACGCACAGCCTCCCATATGGTGGGCCATTGCGTTTCCTCCGTGGATCGTCTCAGACAGTAGAGCGGATGGTCTGTTTCTCATCCGCTCAAATTCACGGTCTTCGGCGTCCTGATGTGCGATATTGACCAGCGTCAAATACTCGTGCTTAGGGTCAATACCAACCACTACACACAGAGAATTGATCGTGCAGGCGCATCGAGACTGGGCTGGTGGTAATACACACCTGCGCAGAACAGCATATTGCTTTGCTGTTTATATATCAGCGTCTATGCACGGCATTCGAAATTTGTGCGTATCACACATCTCAAAAGCTCTGTACCCGCAGCCCTAAGCAAGTACTTCCGCCAGGAAATTCTCCATCGCCTGCCATGACCTGCGATCGGCATCCGCTTGGTACATTGCGCCCATCTCTGGCGCATTTGCTTCCGGATTGGTAAAGGCATGCACAGTGCCGCCGTAGCCATGAATTTGCCAATCTGCGCCACCGGAAGTGAGTTCTTCGGCGAGTGCCACGACGTCTGCTGGCGGCACCATCGGATCATCCCATCCATGTAAAGCGAGAACTTTGGCTTTGATAGAGTTACCATCGGTGTTTCCCGGCTTATTAAACAAGCCATGAAAGCTTGCCGCACCTTGGAAATTTTCCCCAGTCCTAGCGAGATCCAGTACGCACAGTCCACCAAAGCAGTAACCGGTAGCGGCAACCTTATTAGCATCGACTACCCCTTCGTCGCGAAGCACTTGAAGGCCGATTTGAAGACGGTTCTGGAGCATTGGCCGATCTTCTAAAAAGGGCGTCATGAGCTTGGTGTTTTCGTCTGGGTCATTGCCTAGCACGCCTTTGCCATACACATCCATCGCCAGGCCCGCATAACCAAGGCCAGCGAGCTTGCGCGCGACATCTTCTTCAAAAGGACTACGACCAGCCCAGGCGTGCACGATCAGCACACCAGGACGAGGGTCGGCAGTGGAATTGTCCCAAGCGAAATAGCCCTCGAGAGCAGTGTCACCATCAACATAGTCGATGGATTTTGTTTGAACGGCCATTAGTCTTCTCCTTCAATCTCTGAATGCGGCTCGACGGTAGCACAAGGAAGATACTCGTTCAGTAGTTTGTCAGATAGGGGCTCTGATGCTGAACATCCCGCCGATATGCGTTGTAAAAGATGTTGGCAATGCGCTGCCATGTCTTCGCTAATCACACTTGATCCTAGCAGCCGCAGTTATAACCGTGCTGGTGCCAATTATCGCCATGAGCGTCCTCAAACCATCTCGCCTTGGGGATGTTGTCGATTACAGCCCACAACAACGCATGTTCTCGAAATTTGGGAGATGACAATCGGCAAGGATGCTACACTGCAACAATGGGCAATTGAAGCCCATAATCTGTATGAATACTCATTAACACCAGGTGTTTATCGACGATTTCGTGGACCAACCAGATGGCTGGACAAAGACAATCTGCAAGTTGAAGACCTTCCCGCTTTGTCTGAAGTTTGATGGCTTACGGCGTTTCACATGTGTTGGGACCCAGTCCACATCAGTCGCATACCCGAGGCAATACCAGCGGATGCTGTTGTCGGATACCATAGGTTAGTTAGTTTAAACGAAGCGGGAACCCTGAGAGCATTCCGTTTGCCTTAGCATATCTGGACAATGGTACGTACAGTCTAATTTAGCTAAATACTGCCAGGGTAAACAGATGATTATGATGAAATTATTATTCATCGCCTGCATTCTCTTTATTTCCTGGGTGCCTCATTCAATGGCCAACATTTCGGGCAAACCCACAACTATCGATGGCGACACCATCGAGATCGCAGGTCAACGTATTCGACTACACGGCATAGACACGCCAGAGAAAGGGCAGTTATGCGAGGCCGATGGAATGCCCTGGCAATGCGGTCAAGAGGCAACCATTGCCCTAGCCGACGCTATAGGTCGTACCTGGGTGGATTGCATCGAACAGAACAGAGACCGTTACGGCCGCGTTGTGGCGGTGTGCAGATTTGGTGGCCCTAGTGGACGGGACATTGGCGCCTATATGGTGGAAGAGGGCTGGGCGCTGGCTTACCGCAAATACTCAATGGACTACGTTCCCAATGAAGATGCCGCCAAAGCGGCTGGCAAAGGCCTTTGGCGCGGAGCTTTCGTTGCACCTTGGGATTGGCGGCGCGGCAAGCGCCACGCGATTGAGACAATAAATGAACACCGTCGATGCTCGGTTAAGGGTAATATCGGAAAGCATGGCGCTCGCATCTATCACATTCCCGGTAGCGCTAATTACAGCCGCACACGAATTAGTGAGACAAAAGGTGAGCGCTGGTTTTGTTCCGAAGAAGAAGCCCGTGCGGCGGGTTGGAGACGGTCCATGCGCTAATTCTGCAAGTTGTTCATTATCGCGGCGTCTTTGTAGTGATGGAAACCAGGACCATATTCCTTCACAGTTCTACATTGCCCTTGTCCTCTCCTCGTGACCTGTCCCGTCATCGGGCTGATCGCATATTTCCGAGTAGTCTGAAATAATCAAAACACTATAACGCAAACCTCAAGCACGCTTCCACAAAGCTCATTTTAAATATGTTGATATGGAAGCCTTAGATAGGACCGTAGCCGGAGATCACGCGGACCTGCCGAATGTAGGAGAAAATTGGTAAGCGTCGAACGTAGCTGCAAATGCACGTGCCGCGTTCTATGAAGTTTTCTATGACCAAACGTCGTTCCTACAATGTAATCGGTTAACTAAGATCATAAGAGCGCCGCTCTTTCAGCGAGGGCAAATTTGATCTGCAGCGCCTAATAATATTAAAATGAAAACTCAATCTACATTGAGTGCCGCCCAATCTAATTGGGCGGCATATTTGTTTTAAGCTAGGAGTGTTTTTCCTATGTCGGTTTCATTGGCCAAAACAGCCGAAGATGTCTCACAAATTGCGTTTGGTTTCATGGCGTCCAAGTCGCTGTTTGCCGGTCTCCATATCGATGTATTCACTCGCCTGTCCGAAAAGCCAAAGACAGCCGCTCAGCTAGCAGCCGAAACCGCTGTTCCCGCGAACCGGATAACAACCTTACTAACGGCATTGACTAGTATCGGCCTGGTAGAGCGTAAGGACACAGTTTACTCCAACGCTCCGGCTGCCGATATGTTCTTGTCACGGGATTCAAAATACGAGTTTGGCGACTATCTGCGATACCAAATTGATCGCCAAATGTATCCGTTTCTTAGCCAATTGAACGAGGTTATCGAAGGGTCTCTTGATCCGGACGCCGTCGATTCATACCAACATTGGATGTCCGATCCAAAACAGGCTTCAATCTATAGTGAGGCCCAACATTCTGGTTCGCTCGGCCCGGGCAAAACACTCGCACGACTTGTCGATCTGTCCGGTGCTCATAACCTACTGGATGTCGGGGGCGGTACGGGCGCGATGAGCATTAGGCTGCTAGAGGCTTATCCGGACCTAATTTCAACAATTATTGATTTTCCAAATGTCGCCGAAATCGGCTGGCGCTTCGTTTCGGATGCAGGCATGGTAGATCGGATACGGTTCATACCAGGCGATGCACTTGAAGCGGCATGGCCGACCGGACAGGACGTTATCCTAATGTCCTACCTGTTCAGCGGTATTCCCGGCGGAGAGGTGCCACGACTAATCGATTATGCATTCGAATGCCTCAGCGTCGGCGGACACATTTTAGTGCACGATTTCATGGTCGAGGACGATCGGACGGGGCCGCCATTAGCCGCACTCTGGCAGTTGCAACACATGGCGTTCACCCCAGAAGCACGCTCGGTTACACCTGGCTGGCTAAAGGAGCGAATGGAAAATGCAGGCTTCAGGGAAATTCGCGAGGAAGAAATGGTACCCGGAATGACGCGGCTAGTTCATGCCCGAAAGCCCGGCTGAACCATGGCCAAGTCAGATTTTAAATTCGCCTGGCCATTCCGGGTTCGATACGCGGAAGTCGACGGGCAACGGATCGTCTTCAACGCCCATTATCTGACATATTTCGACACAGCTATAACAGAATATTTTCGCGCACTGCCATACGACTATATGGGACAAGTAGATCGTACAGGCGAAGACTATCACACAGTGCGGACCTTAGTAGAGTACCAACAGCCGATCGAATTTGATGAAGATATCGAAGTACATGTCCGAACGGCCCGAATGGGGCGCACTTCGCTGACTTTCTTGCTGGAAATTCATCCCAAGGACACCGAAGACCAGCGAGCCACAGGTGAGGTTGTCTGGGTCAATGCAGATCAAACAACGCACCGCTCCACACCCCTCCCAGACGAACTGGTCGAGAAAATTTCAACCTTCGAAGGCAAAGCCGTTAAGCGTTAGCTAAATTGGTGGGCACTTATTTCCGTATTTGGGCAGCGCCCTTA
>CAYYUG010000084.1:0-17856 GCA_964474755.1 uncultured Rhodospirillaceae bacterium
CACGCTGGAAACGTCCAGCGTGGCTCTTCTCAGCCTTCGCCAGGGTCTCGAACCAATCAGCAATCTCTTCTAAGTTTTCGTCGCGGGCGGTACGCGCCATACCCGGATACATATCCGTGTATTCATGCGTCTCACCGGCGATCGCCGCCTTCAGATTGTCCGGCGTGCCACCGATCGGCTGGCCCGTCGCCGGATCACCGGTCTCTTCCAGGAACTCAAGATGACCGTGCGCGTGGCCGGTCTCGCCCTCTGCAGTGGATCGGAATACAGTTGCAACGTCGTTATAACCTTCGACGTCCGCTTTCTGCGCGAAATACAGATACCGACGATTGGCCTGGCTCTCACCCGCAAACGCGGCCTTTAGGTTTTCTTCGGTCTTAGTGCCTTTAAGCGACATGGGTTCTCCCTCCTATGAATGGTCCACACCCTGATCGTTTATTGAGGCCGGTACTCCAGGGCACAGCCCGGCCAAAGGCGATTACGACGCGCCGTAGCGATCTCTTACGCCCCCTCTACTGAAACCACTATATGGCGTAGGCAATCTGCGGTGTCAATAAGTTTAGAATGGTTTTAAAAACGAAAATATCCCTATGGACAAATGAGAATAATTCTCACTTATTTCGAAGATGAACGACGACGTCGATAGCTCCAATCACCGTGTTCTCCGGCACTTCCGGCAGAGCGGACAGAACCACTGCATCACCGGGAATATCCAGCAGATCTCCAGTATCATTGTTAAAGAAGTGATGGTGGTTCGTTATGTTAGTATCGAAGTAGGCGCGGCCCGCCTCGACCGCGACTTCTCGCAGCAAGCCGACCTCGGTGAACTGGTTGAGCGTGTTGTAGACCGTTGCCAGCGAAACCTTAATGTCACCTTTCGTCGCTTCACGATGTAATTGCTCGGCGGTAATATGCCGGTTGCCATCCTCGAACAGTAAACGGGCGAGGGCAAGACGTTGTCGGGTTGGTCGCAGGCCAACAGCTGTGAGCCGATCGACCGCAGTCGTGAAGGGGCGGATCGTTTTCATAATCGTGTCATACGGGGATCCTAATTCTTCCGCAATCCCTTTTTTTACAGCGCAGTACTTACTTCTTTGGAACGGCTCGAATTAACCATATCGGAAGAGGCGGTCGCCATTGCAGCGCAGCCATGCCCGGCCATTGTCCGCGTGCGGAGTCAACTGGTCCACAGTGTGCCAAAAAGCACCAGAATGGTTCGGCACCGCGAGATGCGCGACCTCGTGCGCCACGACGTAATCAAGAACCCAGTCTGGCGTTAGGATCAAACGCCAGTTGAACGACAGATTGCCGCTCGGCGCGCAACTGCCCCAGCGACTGCGCTGATTGCGTACGGAAATTTTACCAACTGGGCAGCCCAACAAGCGGGCTTTGCCCTGAGCCACAGGCGCAACCACCGCCTGCGCCTCGCGACGCAGCCAATCCTGGAGCCGTCGGGCCAGATGCTCCGTGCGACCGGAAACGACGATGCGATCCCCGTCCCGCCAAATACCCCGCTGGGCGTTGGGAGCGTGCACAATTCGGAGCGGCACATCACCTAGCGGTAGATATTCTCCGACGCGGAACGGCACGTGCGGCGGCAACGCCGCCAACCGTTCACACAACCAGCGCGCCCGGCTCCGCGCAAATTCGAGCCCCTCAGATTCAGACGCCCTTTGAGGTAACACAAGTTCCGGCACCTTTTTCGCCGGATCGATCCTCAAGGCGATTTTGTGCGCCCGGGCGCTTCGTCGCAGACCGAGGTCAACAGCTTGACCATCGAGAGTCAGCCTCACGGTTTTGAACGTCTCAGCCACAGCTAATACTTCATCCTCAGTTGGGCTCTTAACGAGGCACCAAAGGGTTGAGCGTCGTCATTGATCCAATCGACAACATGTCGCTCCAGATCCTCAACATTGTCTTCCGAGATCGCGCCACCGCGCACCGAGATGCCTGACTCGTGCACCGTCTCCGGATTACCAGACACAAGCGGGTGCCACCAAGCGAGGTCCTGGCCGTTTGCCACCAGACGATAGGCACAGGTCTCCGGCAGCCAACGAAGCAGCGTCGCCTTGCCGGGCGATAGCTGTACGCAGTCAGGCACATTCTTCTTGCGGTTGGAGTAGTCAGTGCAGTGACAGCCTTCGAGGTCGAGATAACGGCAGGCCACATTCGTCAACGCGATCTCACCCGTATCCTCGTCTTCCAGCTTGTGCATGCAGCATTGCCCGCACCCATCGCACAGCGATTCCCATTCCTGCGGTGTCATCTGACGCAATGTTTTGGTCTTCCAAAACGGGGCGTTTTTCAGGGTCATACTTCGCAATCTATCAGATGCATGAAGGATCCGGCGACCGTTCCCGACACTAGGCCGCTTGTTGTCTCATTTTCGCCACGCGCATCCGTCGTCCGGAACAGAGGATCGCCAGGACCCTCTTCTAAGAGGGTCGCGTAATGGAACTCGTGGCCACGCATTCGGGTCCCAGCGTTACCGAAAGCCGTGTCGGTCAGCGTCTCGAGAAGTCGGTAGCCGAGATGCAGCCCGTGATCAGTGAAAGATGTCTCCAGCGGCAGCAGACCGGCCATCATGTGACGCTCGCCATCACCATCAATCAGGCCCCGGCCCAGCACCATGTATCCGCCGCATTCTCCATAGACGGCAGCGCCACGTGCCGATGCTGTGGTCAAACCGTCCCGAAATAGGCTGTTGGCCGAAAGGCGCCCCGCGTGCAACTCCGGATAGCCGCCCGGCAAATAAACCGCATCTGCGTCGGCCGGCGGCCCTTGATCAGCGAGTGGCGAGAAAAACGAAACTGTCGCCCCAGCTTTACGCCAGCCCCGCAGCAGCGCGGGATATACGAAGGCGAAGGCCTCGTCCCGCGCGACTGCGATGCGCTGTCCTAATGGCTGTGTCAGTGTGACACGCCCCGGCATGCCAATGCCTGGCCGCGCGCATGTATAAAGCGCGGCCAGATCGAGATACTCTGAGGCGAAGTCGGCCGCGCGGTCAAGAAATACGTCCAATCCCGCATGCTCGCTTGCCTGCACTAATCCTAAATGCCGTTCTGGTAGATCCAAATCCGGATCGCGCGGCAGAAATCCGAGAAAGGCAGGTGGGGTGTCGAGGGCAGCGAACGCCTCGCGCAAAGTCCGCTGGTGCCCTAGCCCGCCGGTCCGGTTGCAGATCGCACCGACCACATCCACCCCACTGCGATGCTGCACGAACCCCTCATAGACAGCGGCGGCCGACGCCGCCTGCCCACTTACATCCAACACTAAAACGACCGGCCAGCCCGTCCGCAGCGCCAAGTCGGCAGTGGAGCCGGTACCATCAGCCGCTCCGTCAAAAAGGCCCATAACGCCTTCGCAGAGCACCAACCCCGCGTCGTCGCTTAGCGTACCAGCCAGAGCCGACAATGTCTCCAACCGCATTGCCCAACAATCTAGGTTTATGCAATCCACTCCGGACGCCGCCGTGTGGAAGGCGGGGTCAATATAATCAGGCCCCGCCTTGGCAGAAGCCACGGCCTCACCAGCACGGCGATAAGCACGCAACAATGCGAGGGTCACAATGGTCTTGCCACAGCCGCTGGCTGGTGCGGCGATGATCAGACCCGGGCCCTTCACGCCGAAAACCGCACCAAAATCACGGATACAGCGGCCCATTGCGTAAGATGAATGACGGTGTTGAGTTTGCGCAGCACCGTGGCTCCTGATCCGTTTCGCTCCTCTCCACGGCGTTTCAGCTTCAGTAGCAAGGTGCACCGCTGGAGGAAGAAGCTCACGGCGACCAGCGCCAACGTAAAGAGATGAATCGCCGACCAATCACTCATCAAGGTTCCGTCTTTTATCTCAATTCTGTTTGCCGGTTTGACACGTCAGGGCCCACGATGCAATTGGTTAGCCGTGCCAGCCGTCAGCCATTCTCGAAGGAGCAACAAATATGAACGGTGCAGAAAGTCTCGTGCGGACGATGGTCAAGGGCGGGGTCGATGTATGTTTCACCAACCCCGGCACCTCGGAAATGCATTTCGTCGCTGCGCTAGACAAGGTCGACGGCATGAACTGCTTTTTGTGCCTTTTCGAAGGCGTCGCGTCCGGCGCAGCCGACGGCTATGCAAGGATGACCGGAACGCCGGCCTCGACCTTGCTGCACCTTGGCCCAGGCCTCGGCAATGCGGTAGCAAACCTGCACAACGCCAAGAAAGCCAACTCGCCAATGGTTAATATTATCGGTGAGCACGCCACCTATCACATCGAATACGACGCACCGCTTACCGCCGATATCGAAGGCATCGCCAGCCCTGTCTCGCACTGGGTCAAGACGTCGCCGGATGCGAAGTCGGTCGCTGCCGATGGAGCTGCGGCGATCGCCGCGGCAAACCAACCGCCAGGACAAATCTCCTCGCTCATCCTGCCGGCCAATACAGCCTGGGATGAGGCGGTCGCGGTCGCCAATACGCCTGCCGCACCGGACCGGTCAAAGGTCGACGAGAAAACGGTTGAGAACGCGGTCGCGGTCCTTAAGTCCGGCGCACCAACCCTGCTAATGATGACGGGCCAAGCGCTTTACGAATACGGACTGGACCTGGCTGGTCGCATTGCATCAACCACAGGTGCCAAACTGATGGCACAGGGGTCCAACCAGCGGCTGCAGCGTGGCGCTGGGATCGTTCCTCTAAACCGCGTGCCCTATCCCGTGCCACAGGCTCTCGACGTCCTATCGCCCTACGAACACATCATCCTGATCGGTGCTAAGCCACCCATCGCTTTCTTCGCCTACCCCAACCAGCCGAGCGAGCTGCATCCCGAGGGTTGCCAAATCCACCGCCTGGCCAAGCTGGACGAAGACATGATTGATGCGCTGGAGAGGGTTGCCGACGCAGTCGGCGCGAAAGAAGGTAGCTCGGAAACTCAGAAAGCCTTCAAGCCCAACATGCCGAAAGGTGCGCTGGATCCCGACACTATCGCAGCCGTGCTCGGCAATCTCATGCCTGAAGGCGCGATAATCTCCGACGAGTCCGTCACCACTGGACGCGGTTTCTATCCGCTAACCGCTGGCGCGCCACCGCACGATTGGATGAATAATATGGGCGGTTCAATTGGCCTCGGTATGCCACTCGCCACCGGCGCGTCGGTCGCCTGCCCCGACCGCAAGGTGATCTGTCTGGAGGGCGACGGCAGCGGCATGTATACCTTGCAGGCACTGTGGACCCAAGCGCGCTACGATTTAGACGTGACGACGATCATCTTCGCCAACCGCGCATACCGTATCCTGCAAGGTGAACTCGCCAATGTCGGTGCGGAGAACCCCGGCCGCAAAGCGCTTGACATGCTGGACCTGTCGCGGCCCGATCTTGACTGGGTTAAATTGGCCAACGGAATGGGCGTCGAGGCAACACAAATCACAGACTGCGAAGGCTTAGCAAAAGCACTCACCGACGGGCTTGCTACGACCAGTCCCTATCTTATCGAAGTCGTGTTGTAATGCGGCTGTTCACCACGCTGACTTCGCCCTACGGCCGGATCGTCCGTGCGCTGATAATCGAGAAAGGGTTTGAAGATCGGATCGAAATCGTCCCCACCGTGACGCGCACCTTGGATACACCAATACTCGACTACAACCCCTCTGGCCGGGTGCCTATCCTGGTTTTCGACAATGGCAGCTTCTTCGAGGATACGAAGTTGATCTGCGAATACATCGACTCGCTGGAAAATCCTCAAACCCTGGCACCCTTGAACAATTGGGAGGCTAAACATTTGGAAGCGCGGGTGCGCAGCATGCTGGATGGTATTGCCGTTTGGGTCCGCGAAGTCCGCCGTCCAGAAAACGAACAGTCCCCGGAGATCGTCGCGCATGAAACGCGCCGGGCCTTTCGGCTCGCCGGCGCTTTCAACAAACTGGTCGTCGACGGCGCCTTCGACGGGCCACTCGACCTGGCGCAGCTGACCCTCGGCTGCACCCTGCACCGACCTAGAGGCTACCCGAAGACATTCAACTGGCACGCCGACAACCCAAATCTTTCGACATGGATCGACAAGATCAGCCAAAGGCGCTCACTGCAGGAAACGCTGCCACCCAGATAAGTGACGGTGCCAACTTAATGTAAAAATATGCCGTTGGTAGCGCGGCGTGAAGCAGGCACCGAGGACTGAAGCTCTACTCCAACTACTCCTCGTCCGGCTGCAGGTTCAGCGAGACGGAATTCATACAATAGCGCAGACCAGTAGGAGCCGGACCATCCGGGAAAACGTGACCAAGATGGCTGTCGCAGCGTGCACACATCACTTCGGTACGATGCATAAATAAACTACTGTCCTCTTCCTCTGCCACCGCTTCGGGGTCAATCGGCCCATAGAAGCTAGGCCAGCCTGTTCCAGAATCAAATTTGGTTTCAGAGGCAAATAGTGGGTTACCGCAACACTGGCAGACGTAGGTACCCTTGTCTTTACAACTATCGTACTTGCCAGTGAAGGCGCGCTCCGTGCCCTTCTGGCGGCACACCTGATACTGTTCCGGTGTCAGAAATTCGCGCCACTCGGTATCGCTCTTCACTATCTTCTCGCCTGCCATCGTCCCTTCTCCCATCGTCCTTGCGGCACCGGACCGTCATAGCCCCGCACCCGTTCCAGCATATCGTGCATCGGACCCTTACCAATGCCAAGTTCATCGAGATGTGCCACCGTGTTTTCAAGATACTCCCGGCAGCTACCCATCCGTCCTGCTGCAGTCGCAATGTGCGCGACCTGAACGTCGCGCGGCACCCTGCCAGCATACCTAATGTAGCGCCGATCGATAACAAATGTGATCGCCCGCAGCATTTTTCGGCCGGTACGCACCGTCACCCAGCGCGCCCGGTAGGCCTGTCCGATCATCTCGCGTCGCCAGACAATGTCCAGCTCCTCGTCGACCTGGTCAGGTGCGATCCGGAAGACCATACCGCGACAGGCGCCGCCGCGGTCCATACCCAACATCATGCCAGGTAATTCCGGCGTACCTCGTCCACCCGCTGTCCACATGCAGTAGCTACGATGATAGCCATGAACAATGCCGGAGCATTTTTCGATGTGATAGAAGGCCGGGTTCCACATCAAGGAACCGTAGCCGAACACCCAAACTGACTCACCCCGCACATGGTCGACCATTATTGACTGCAATGATTCAAGGCGTTCCGCTTCACTGACGGGATTAATGAAGCCGTCCTCGCGCACGGACTGGACCATGCGATCGATCAGACCATTTTTTATCGCATCACGATTGAGGATCACTCCGGTCATGCACCCAAAACCAATCAGATACGACCGTCATAGGCGGTCCGGTCTATATGGGCTGCGATCACAGTAAAGGTGTCTGCCTCCAGCCCGGTGCGCACAGCCGATGACAGGTTAGCCCGGTTATCAACATCGACTCCGATACCGCCCAACGCCCGCGCAACAGCAGCAAAATCGGTCTTGCCAAAATCAACGCCAAGGTTATCCATCCCACTGGCCCGCTGCTTCATCTCGATTAGCGCCAGCGAGGCATCTACGAAAACCACGACAACGACCGGCAGCTTGAGGTCACGCAGGGTCGCTAGCTCACCCAGCACCATCTCAAGCCCCGCATCGCCGGTGAAGGCGACGGCCGGACGGTCCGGATCTGCGAGTTTCACTCCTGTCGCCAATGGCAAGGCGCAGCCCATTGTGCAGAGCGCGGATGATTGTATTAGCGTATGCGGCTGTTTCGCCCGCCAGACGCTGGACAGCAGAATGCGATGCGCCCCCGTATCGACTGCAGCAATCGCACCGTCGGGCAATAGCTTGTTAATCTCATCGCAAATTGCCGCGGGGCCCCACACCTCGTCGGTCGGAAAAGCCTCGGCCAGCGCGTTGCGGGTCTCCAGCGGTGCTCCATTTAACCAAACCGGATGGGGTTCGACGCCATCGCGTAACGTTGTGATGCCGGCGCCAACATCACCGATGAAGGAGAGCGACGCTTGATGAACATAGTGTGTGTTAGGCACAGCGCTGAATTCGATTACCGCCGTCTTCTTAGCGTCCCATGGTTTAACCCAGCTCGAGCGCATTTCAATCGGGTCGTAGCCGGCAAGCACGACCAGGTCACATGTTTCGACAAGCGGCAGCAGGTGGGTATCACCAAGCGGCGACAAGCCCCAACCACCTAGCGACAGTGGGTCGTCCTCCGGAAGAACCCCTTTCGCCTTGTAGGTGGTGATGACGGGTATCGAAAAATCCCGCGCAAAAGCCTCTACCGTATCGGCCGCATCATGCTCAAGCACTTCGACCCCGGCGATCAAAATTGGTCGCTCAGCATTGGCGAGTAGATCGCGCGCGAGATCAAGGTCGGGACCGGGCGCCGGCGCCACCGGTGCCGGACGTGCTCGGCGGACCGGCTCCTTTTCAGGCTGCTCACGACCAGCGAGCCCCGTCGAAATATCGATATGCACTGGCCCAGGTCGACCGTCCATGGCAATCGATACCGCCTTGTCTATGATCGTGTCGACCGCACCGTCGACTAGAGTGAAGCTCGCCTTAGCCACGCTCCCAATCAGGGCGGCATGATCGAAGACCTGATGATTGTATGTCTGTGCCTCCGCGGGATCGACGCAGCCGGTCAGAAAGATTAGTGGCACCCGGTCCTGTTCAGCGTTGACGATAAAATTTACCGCGTTGGCAACACCAGGGCCGACAGTAGCCAACAGCACGCCCGGCGCGCCGGTTACGTGAAAGGTACCCTCAGCCATAAAGCCGCCAGAGTTCTCATGCTTGACCAAAACGAATTCGAGACCGGCTTCCTTCAGCGCCTCCATCACGGTCAGAACCTCGCCGCCAGGAATGCCGAAAGCGTGCCGGCAGCCGGCCTCGTATAGACGGCGAGCGACCAGTTGCGCTGCGGTTGCCATCGCTCAGATACGCTCCTTAGCCACCGGTGCCAGCGCGCGGAAGGTTCATGTAGCCGTCGCGGGTCTGCGGTAGCTTGGTCTCCAAGATACGCGACGCGACGACCGTGCGCAGGATCTGCGCCGTGCCACCCCCGATGGTAAACATGCGCGCGTCACGCACCATGCGCTCCATCGGGCTGTTGCGCGAATAGCCCGCCGCACCGAACACCTGCAAAGCATCGTTGGTCACCTTGATCGCCATTTCAGAGGTAAAGATCTTGGCCTGTGCGGCTTCATTCGCGTCCGGAAAGCCATCGCCAGCCTTACCGGCAGCCTTATAGCAAAGCGCCTCTGCGGCGGCGAGTTGTACCGACATGTCGGCCAGCATCCACTGAAGCCCTTGGAATTCGCGGATCGGACGGCCGAACTGTTCGCGTTCATGGGTGAATGCGAGCGCCTTTTCGTAGGCTCCCTGCGCCAGACCGAGGGCGACGGCTGCCGCCCCTACGCGCTGGCTGTTATAGGCGTTCATCAGCCCAGCAAAGCCGCGCCGCAGCCCTTCAGGTGGTGTGATCATCATTGAATTAGGCACTTCCAAACCTTCAAAAATCACCTCGGCCTCGGGAATGCCACGGAGCCCCATAGTCGGTTCGCGCTCCCCGATGATCAGCCCTTTAGGGGTTCCGTCGTCTGGGTTACGTACAGCCAAGAATCCGCCGATACCTTGCTCAAAACCATCCTCGAAGACGCGAGCAAAAATCAGATGAAGACGCGAGACGCCACCGCCGGTGATCCAGTGCTTTTTGCCGTTGACGATCCACTTATCGCCTTTTTTGTCGGCACGGGTCGTCATCTCACTGGCTGCACTGCCGGCGTCTGGCTCAGTGATGCAAATTGCCGGTTTGTCGCCACTCAACACCACCTCGGCAACCATCTTGCGTTGGTTATCATTGCCGTACTTCATGACCGCACTAACCGCGCCCATATTGCATTCCACAGCAATTCTCCCAGTGACGCCACAGACCTTCGCCATCTCGACGATCAACAGCACAGCATCGAGGAACGAACGTCCCTGGCCACCATATTCCTTGGGAATGGTCATGCCGACAAAGCCGGCATCGCGCAGTGCGGTGACATTGTCCCAGGGATATTGCTCACTACGGTCGACCTTGGCCGCACGCGGAGCGATTACGTTCTGGGCGAGCTCCCGCGCACGGGACTGGAAATCACGTTGTTCATCGGTAAGTGCGAACATGGCGGTCTGTTCCT
The DNA here is from genome assembly GCA_964474755.1 of uncultured Rhodospirillaceae bacterium. Classification (GTDB taxonomy): domain Bacteria; phylum Pseudomonadota; class Alphaproteobacteria; order UBA8366. The sequence goes on from CAYYUG010000084.1 coordinate 10,149, forward strand.
TAAAAATTCGCAGTGATCAAAGTGGCATACCGTGCTGCGCTGCCGTCGTCCAGCCCGCTGCAGCCCATCGAGCCACAGTAAACAAAAAGTTTTCCTGAGGATGCGGATAGAAGTCCTTACCCAGCCCAATCCAACCGATATTATAAGCCCACAGCGATCGAAAGGCTTTGTTTCAATTTCATATCAGCGGCGACTTTTCAATGTTCTTTATTTTTGAATTTATACCATTCTGGCCGGATAATTCAGAAATTGCGCCGGCAGAACGCCAGTATCAGCAATACACGTTCTCGCTACGCTAGGCTAAAGTATGGGACACGATCCAACCGATAAATAATTTTGAATCATGCCTCTTTCCTCGGAAATAATTAGCGTATAGCAAAAAGCGATTACAGATACGCCTATGATCCAATAAATCCAATTAATTCATATATCTCTGAGAGGACCGGTGCGGTAATTGCCCGTGCGCGGGCACCACCGTCAGCCAAAACACCATCGATATAGGCCGGATCTGCCACCAACCGCTGCATCTCGTCTCCAATCGGACCTAGCTTGTCAACTGCGACCTCTGTGAGGGCGCCTTTGAACTCAGAAAACATCGTGCCACCAAACCCGCCAAGCACATCAGCGATTTCCTGGTCGGCTAAGGCCGCGTATATGCCGACCAAGTTCGCCGCTTCGGGTCGTCCCTCCAGGCCCGCCGCTTCGCTCGGCAATGGCTCTGAGTCCGTTCGCGCGCGGCGGATCTTTTGCGCGATCGCATCCGGCCCATCGGTCAGGTTGATGCGGCTGTTGTCGGACGGATCTGACTTGGACATTTTTGACGATCCGTCGCGCAACGACATGACCCGCGTTGCCGGCCCCAGGATCAGCGGCTCTACAATAGGAAAAAGTTCGGTCTTGAAGTCGTGATTAAACTTTTGTGCGATATCGCGACACAGTTCCAGATGTTGCTTCTGATCTTCGCCGACCGGCACATGAGTTGCTTTGTAAGCCAGTATGTCAGCAGCCATAAGATTAGGGTACGCGTACAGACCAACCGATGCATTCTCGCGGTCTTTGCCTGCTTTTTCCTTGAATTGCGTCATCCGATTAAGCCAGCCGAGCCGCGCAATACAGTTGAACACCCACGCTAATTCCGCATGGTTGGGGTTCTGCGACTGGTTCATGATCACATTGGATTTCGGGTCAAGGCCTGCCGCGATGAACGCCGCTGCCAGTTCACGTGTACTCTGTCGCAATTCCTCCGGATCCTGCCAAACGGTGATCGCATGCATATCAACGGCACAGTAGATGCACTCGTATTGGTCTTGAAGCCGGACAAAATTTCGAATCGCACCCAGATAGTTGCCTAGATGCAGATTGCCGGACGGTTGCACGCCCGAGAAGATGCGGTCCATGACGGTCTCGCTTTTAAGCACTTATCGAAGAGGCGCGTGTTATCGCGGCTACGCCGCCGCGGGTCAAGAGGCCGCCACGCGCACATTTTTCCTCTGTTCCCGAGGCACAAGAGAACGTGCCGCCAGGTATCCTAGATGCTCGTCATCACTGGTCGCCAAACTGTCAGCTAGTTTGAACATCAGTCTACCAAGTGCTGTTTTTTGCCACAGCCAATCTGCAATATCCAGACTCGACGCGCCGGGCCGAGCCATAGCGGCCTCGCCATAGAAGGCCTTGAGATCTTCCAGCGCTTCCTTTAGACGCACTACACCCCGCATACCGGTTTCAGGCGGCGTGTCCAAGAAGGCGGCAGCATACTCTGCCGCCTCTTCGACCGAGAAGCTCTCACCGCGTACGCTGGTGCGCCTATGCGACCGGCGCGCTTCCTCATACCAGGGCGCCAACTGGCCAACCTCTGCCAAAATCGCGGCACCAAGATCGTCCAGATCGACTGGTGGCGGCGGAAAGGAGACGGGACACGCCCAAGCCCCTGTGGGGGACGGAGCGTAAATATTGGGCGCATCGTCTGGAAAATCTGCCAATACCGGCCGCGGGCCAGCATCAAGCAGCGACAGCGCCGCCTCCAATACCCGGCGTTGGAACCCCGGATCATCCGGCGCGCCGAAGGGACGGCCCAGTTCAAACGGTACCCATAGCGCGCGCGGTGGATGCATCTGTTCAGTATGCGGCCGCACCAGGCTTATACCTGTCGTCGACAGTCCTTCGCTTTCTAGAAAATGGCTAAGCGCGCTCACGGCACGCGTACAGTTCGGTCACACCGGCACAAGCAGTACCGTATCGACAGCATCATTTTTTAAGAGACCTGCGACTTCATCAGCATTTGGCCGGTAGGCGTCCGGCTCCATATAGGCGCCGTTGAAGGCGTAGTGAAAAGACGCAAGCGAACTGACTACGCCCTCGGACTGCAATTCGCGAAGCCGGTCGATGGGGAAAACCACGTTAACATCGCGTTGAAAGCCACTCCGGTCGAAATTAACCGAGGTATGGCTCATTACCAAATCCTTGCCTTCCACCGTACCGGGGATTACCCGGTATTCCGCGCTACGAAAGTTGAAAGGCGCATCCTCGCGTAGCTGCAACCCCGCCGTCGTGACAATAGCAATCCGCCGTTCAGACAGCGGTGGGCCTACTACCCAGGGCTCCCCCTCTAACTTAGGGCAGGGCTTAGCCAGCAAGTGATTGCGGTCATCCTCCAACATATCGGTCAATCTGACCATTCGCGTTTCCTTCTAAGTTTCGGCGCGACGCATTACCGCAGCGCGCAAATCCGACACTCTGACAGCCCCAATGCCGACTGCCACGAGTGCAAAAAGGCCGCCACCGCCGACAACCAAGACCGTCAGCGCTACGATCCGCTGCACTTCGCCGCCAACAAGGGAGCCGGCCATAAAGTCAGCGCCCCACCAAAGAGCTACACCCATCATTGCAGACGCGAGTATTAGCCGTGGTACGCGACGCCGCAACCGCGCGTCAAAAATGAGATGTTCCCTCCGCACCATTAGTATGGCTAGTGTCGTTGCGTTAAACCAAGCGCTCAGCGCCGTCGCTAGTGCTATCCCAACATGCGCCAGCATCTGCATCAGGGCGACCGCAAGCACGACATTGGCGATCATCGCGACGATCGCTACCTTGACTGGCGTCTTTGTATCTCCACGCGCGAAAAAGCCCGGGGTCAGGGCCTTAAGCAACACATAGGCCGGCAACCCAACCGCAAAAGCCGCTAGCGTACTGGCGGTCGCCTCGGCCGAGGCGGAACCGAATGCGCCGCGCTGGAATAGGACTGTAACAATCGGGCCAGGGATGATGATTAGAGCAGCCGCAGCCGGCAACGTGAGGGTCAATGCAAATTCGATCGCGCGGTTCTGGCTACCGAGCGCTGCCTTGGCTTCACCAGATTGCAGTTGTCGGGTCAGTAGCGGCAGCAAAGTAACACCAACTGCAACACCAACAACGCCCAGCGGCAATTGGTTCACCCGGTCGGCATAGTAAAGAAACGAGACGGATCCCTCCGCCAAGGTCGAGGCAAGTATCACGTCGATCACCAAGTTGATCTGCACCACACCCGCGCCAAGAAGGGCCGGCGCCATCAATACGAAAAGCCGTTTAACTCCAGGCGTCAGTCTTGGGCGTGGCGGCAAGAAACCGATTCCCGCCCGCCTGCAGGCGAGCGCGATCCAGACAAACTGTCCCAGCCCAGCCACCGCGACGCCCCAGGCAAGCGCATATCCCGGGTCGGGCAGAATTCTATGCCGAACGCCTAACAACACCGCGATCAGCACGATGTTGAGTAAAATTGGGGCGGCCGCAGTCGCTGCAAAACGCTCCAACGAGTTCAGCATCCCACCCATCAGTGCCACCAAAGCCATAAAGGTGAGGTATGGGAGGGTGAGTCGCGTCAAACTAACGGTGAGGTCGAACTTATCTGGCTGATCAGTAAAGCCCGGCGCGATGGCCAGCATCAACCAGGGCATGGTCATTATCGCCGCAATGGTGAAGACCAGAAGAGCCGCGCACAGCACCGACGCCACTTCAGCCGCGAATTCCACTGCTGCTGTTTTGCCATCGGTCGTCAGACGCCCCGCGAACAGCGGCACGAAGGCAGCGTTGAAAGCGCCTTCCGCGAACAGGCGACGGAAGAAATTCGGAAACTTGAAGGCAACGAAAAAGGCGTCCGCGATCAGCCCTGCGCCAATAACGTTGGCTATAAGCATATCGCGCGCGAAACCGAGCACACGGCTGACCATTGTCCAGCTGCCAACCGTTGCTATGGATCGAAAAAGCGCCATGAAATGATTTTACGCGTAATTCGCGGCTCGAATAAGGCACAATAAAATTGGAGAGCGTTTTTCCAACAATGTGTTTCCAATCATCAACTACACCCAAGAGGTAAGGATTGATTTAGTAAGCTGGCAAACGCCCTCCACTAAGCAGAGGATAGAATGAGGCGGATTTCTTAAAGCCTCAATCTCAGCGAGAATAGTTACTCAGCCGCTGCGCTGCTCCGCGCCGGCTTCGCTTCGTTAGCCGGATCGCTCAGGGCCGCAAGAAGCGTTACCTCTATCTGCCGCAGCTTTCCATCGTGGTCCACTTTCATGCCGAACACGTCTTTGACGTAGAACACGTCCACCACGCGCTCACCATATGTCGAGATCTTGGCCGAAGCGATCTGCAAGCCAAGATCATGCAGTGCGCCAGTAATGTCGTATAGCAAGGCAGGCCGGTCGCGGCCATTCACTTCGATCAGGGTGTAAGTGTTGCTCGCCTTATTGTCGACCAGCACCCGGGGCGGCACAGTGAAAACGTCGGTACGGCTCGTCAAGCTGCGACGTTTGGCTAATTCGTTGGCTACCCGCAACTGCCCCGCAAGGGATTGCTCGATACGCTCCTCTATCCTCGATAAACCGTGTGCGCTGTCTACCGCGTGGCCCGAAGCATCCTGAATCCAAAAACTGTCAAGCGCCATACCATTGTTGAAAGTATTGATCCGCGCATCAACGATGGATGCGCCGCTCACCGCAATTGCCGCCGCAATCTTGTTAAACAATCCCGGATGGTCGGCGACATAGACCGTCAGCTCGGTTACATCACGATCCGGCTTGATTTCCATATCGACGGCAAGCGGTTTTTCTGTATCCATAGCCTGCCGTACAAAACGGGCGTGCCTAACCAAAGTATCAGGATCGTAATAAAGCCAGTACGAAGCTGGACCCCGCTTAAAATGCTCATCTACTGCAGCTTCCGTCCAGTCTTTCAGACATTCAATCAGCAACCTGCGAATGCTGGTGGCCCGGTCACCCATTCGCTTGTCTTCGAAGCCGCCATTCATCACTGCTTCCGACCGGTAGTAAATCTCACGCAGCAAGGCCGCTTTCCAATTGTTCCAGCGACCGGGCCCGACAGCGCGAATATCAACGGCAGTGAGACAAAGCAGAAGTTTTAGCCGCTCCGGCGACTGCACGACCTCGACGAAATCGATGATCGTCTTCGGATCGTCAAGATCCCGTTTAAAGGCGACGCTACTCATATCGAGATGGTGGCGCACTAACCAAGCAACCGTCTCCGTTTCTGCTTCGTTGAAGCCGAAGCGTGGGCATAATTGCTCGGCGACCTCCGCCCCCAGGACAGAATGATCACCGCCGCGGCCCTTGGCGATGTCGTGCAAGAGCACGGAGACGTATAGAACCTCGCGAGATAGCACCTTATGAATGATCTCACTGGAGACCGGCAGTTCGTCCTTCAACTCGCCCCGCTCGACCTCGCTAAGCATGCCGATAGCGCGGATCGTGTGTTCGTCAGTCGTGTAGACGTGATACATGTCGTACTGCATTTGCGCCACGACCCTGCCAAAGTCCGGTATAAAGCGGCCAAATACGCCGGCCTCATTCATCCGCCTGAGCGCGGCTTCAGCCCCCTTCTCCGAAATCAAAATTTTCAAGAAAATTCGGTTCGCCTCTGGGTCTTCGCGAACCTTCTTGTTTATGCATCGCAAGCTGCGAGTGATTGACTGCAGCGCATCCGGATGAATGTCGAGCCCATTGCGTTGGGCCACCTCGAAGATGCGCAACATATCAATCGGGTTCTGGACGAAATGACCCGGTCCGGGGTTGCCAAGCCGGCCACTCGCGACGGAGAAACCTTCGATATCGCGGCTCCATAACCCAAATAGCGGGGCCAGGAACTGGCGCTGCCGCTGCTGGCGAGCCTCCAATGCGGCGCAGAAAATTCGCGTTAGATCACCAACATCCTTAGCGACCAGGAAGTAGTGCTTCATAAACCTCTCAACCCCGCGGGTGCGGCCACGATCAAGGTATTGCATCGTCTCGGCAAGTTGTGGCTGCACGTCGAAGGTTAACCTCTCTTCAGGCCGTCCGGTCAGATAGTGCAACTGACAGCGCACGGTCCAAAGATGCATGTGCGCCTTGTCAAACAGCGCCACCTCCTCCGCTGTAAAAACCTCCTTCTCGACCAATTGGCTTACATCCTCAACCTGGTAGAGATATTTGGCGATCCAGTAAAGCGTCTGCAGGTCCCGGATACCGCCCTTACCTTCCTTAATGTTCGGCTCCAGCACATATCGGGAATCACCCATTTTCTTGTGCCGTTCGTCTCGTTCCCGCAGCTTAGCCTCGACGAACTCGCTCTCACTACCCTCCGCAACCTCGCGCCAGAAGCGCTGGCGTAGTTCCAAGAATAGTTTCTGTTCGCCCCAGACATAACGTGCCTCCAGGAGGCCTGTGCGGATGGTAATATCCGCCTTGGCCTGCCGCAGGCACTCGTCGATTGAACGCGTCGCGTGACCGACCTTCAATCCGAGATCCCACAGCATGTATAGCGTATGCTCGATGATTTGCTCGGACCGCGGCGTCTTCTTATAGGGTAGGACAAACAGCAGATCGACGTCCGACTTAGGTGCCAGCTCACCACGTCCGTAGCCGCCATAGGCGACGATACAAAGCTGATCGGTGGCGGTTGGGTTGGCAGCGGGATAAATGTGGTCTGCAGCGATTTCGTAAATCGTACGGATCAGTTGATCGATAAGGTGGCAATAACCCTTCACCGCAAGTGAACCGTCATGGTCCTTCTCGAAACGCTGTCGCACTTCCGCAAATCCGGTTTCAAGCGCCACCCGGTAACAGGCGAGCAACGCTCCGACCCGTTCGGTTTCGTCGACATCTAGCAGGGCGAGCGCCGCCTCCGTCAGCTCCAGCCGATTGATGATCTTGCGTTTTTGCCTGATCGCCTTCATACCGCGAATCTGAGGCCATTGGTGCAGAAAGGCAAGCCGCGTATATTAAACTGGTTCGCCTTCACGCTAAGCAATTAGAGATTCTTCATGATACTGCGCTGGGATTTCTGCGGTCGATGGAATTGGCCTGATAATGTCGGTCTGGACACCTCTAAAGTCCTGCGTGATGAATTAGCGGTTCTGGATAGGTCGCTCGCATAAGGTACTAAGCGCAACCGTAGACCTTACCTTCATCCATTGCGGGGCATGGGGACTACTCACGGTAACTCGGGTCAACCTTGTCCATTTTTCGCATCATGGCGGCAAACTCCAGGGCGCCAAAGGACGTCGCCTCGCCGTGCATGCTAGCACCGGTATTAAGCCCGTCCGCTGAGGCACGGGCAACATTGTCGGTCAGACGGTTGAGCTCACCTGACGACGAAGCATCAACCTGGACCTGGCAGGATCGCTCCAATCGGTAGAGACGCTGAAAGGCTTCGGGGACCGAGCGGCCGGTAGTCAACA
>CAYYUG010000085.1:0-17696 GCA_964474755.1 uncultured Rhodospirillaceae bacterium
ACATACAAAAATATTGACAGAAAATTCAGCTATCTTCATCTTTCTTTACAAGAGGAATGAAAAAATCGTCGCCATAAACATAGAGTTTTCAAAAATTTTTACAAAATGCACGTAGAAATAAAAATTGGGCAACAATAAATTTCTCCTGCGTAATTGTGCGGCCGCCGCCACCGTTGTCGCTGGCCTTACGGCGGCATTTTGGATCGGCTGGTTTACATCAAGTCATAGCGAGCGACCCTTGCTCGCTGCAGTTCCGAATTCCAGTGCATCAGCAACCATTACTCGAGAAATCCAGGCAATCATCGCCTATGAAACAATTTTGCCACAAATCGGCACCGCATCGCCCGTCGAAGATCCGTTTACAACAGTCGAAATGGTCGTATCTCCGGGTGACACCCTTATGAGAATGTTAGCTGGCGCTGGAATTAAACGTACCGAGGCGCATAGTGCAATCACAGCTCTGTCGAAAGTATTTAAACCCCGCGACTTAAAGCCTGGAATCGCTGTTACTGCCATCCTGCAAACGGTAAGGGGCGAGCGGGTGCTGCATCAAATCGATCTGGCCATCGACCCCCGCCAAGATATCGTGGTGCGTCACAATGACAATGACCGCTTCGAGGCGGTAATTGTCGAACAGGCGTTGACCAAAGAGTCGACGCGTGCCAGCGGCGTCATCCGTTCGAGCCTCTATCTGGCAGGACAAAGAGCGCAAGTGCCGCCCAGCGTGCTGGCCCGGCTAATCCGCATATTCAGCTTCGACGTAGATTTCCAGCGCGACGTACAGCCGGGTGATTCATTCGACTTGATGTTCGAACGATTATTCGACAAGTCCGGCACGGCCGTTGCTGATGGCAATATCCTAGTCGCCGATATGGTTTTGAGCGGAAAAAAAATCAGACTTTACAGACATCGCAGCAAGAACGGGGATATCGACTTCTACGATGCGAAAGGTCACAGTGTGCGCAAAGCGCTGATCCTCACACCAATAGATGGCGCCAGGATATCTTCAGGCTTTGGCCGCCGGCGCCATCCTATCCTTGGTTACAATAAGATGCATCGAGGCATCGACTTTGCCGCGCCGCGCGGCACGCCGGTCTACGCAGCGGGGCACGGCACCATCGAGGCAGCCGGCCGCAATGGTGGTTACGGCAAATATATCCGCATCCGCCATAATGGCCGATACAAAACCGCCTATGCCCATCTGAATGGCTTCGCACGCGGCGTCAGTCGTGGCCGCCGTGTCAAGCAAGGCCAAGTCATCGGCTATGTAGGGTCCACCGGACGATCCACTGGCCCACATCTACACTACGAAATTCATCGCAACGGGCGCCAAGTCAATCCAAAAAAGCTGAACCTGCCAAGCGGTCGCAAATTGGTCGGCGCAGAGCTAAAGCGGTTTGTCAAAACACGCGAGGCGCTGGAGCAACGCTACGCTGTCCTGCCTCTCGGCACCCAAGTAGCCAGCAATTGCGGTATCTGCTGACCATCCACTTAAATCAGATCAATGTTCAATGGAACCGTTACTGGCTTCAACAAATATTATAAATTTGGTCTATTTTTCTTGTTATAGAGTGAGTTAACGCAGTTTTGAATAGACAACGGCGATGCCAAAAAACATTCTGCTCTACCCCCTTAAATCGTCAATGACAGCGTGCAGCGCGTCGAGACAAGCGCCGCCCAGGCGCCGACATCGGTCAGCCGACCACCCGTATTGCGGATCAGGCGCGTTGGCATTGTCCTTAAATGGCATCTCTAAGGTCATCGCCAGTGCGCCAAAATATTCCGCGACATGCGGCGTGCACATGGTGAGATTGCCTTTGCCCCGCGGAGCCTTCGGATAACCTTTCTCAATTTGATAGTCAGGACTGGCGTTTAGTAGTGCCGCGTCATAGGCGGTGCGCAGATTGGTCTGTCTGTCGGTCAGCGACGGGATACCGTCGGAACCGGCAATGAACACGTAAGGCAACCCTTCATCGCCATGCACGTCGAGACAGAAGTCAACGCCAGTCTCCCGCATTCGGGCGAGGGTCAGAAACACTTCTGGGCTTTTCTCCATAGTGGGCGCCGCCCATTCGCGGTTTAAATTAGTACCGGCTGCGTTGGCGCGCAGATTGCCGCGCCGCGCACCGTCCGGGTTCATGTGCGGCACCACATGCAGAACCGCCCTGTCAAGAACAGCTCGGGCCACCGGATCAGCGGGATCTGCCAGACGTCCCATAAACCCTTCCATCCACCAGGAGGCCTGGCTCTCGCCCGGATGTTGACGCCCGATGGTCCAGCACACTCGCTTTCCATCTCCCGGCGTGCCAATCGTCAACAAATCGAGATCGGCACCATCGATCGTTTGCCCCAGCACGGAATGACGTACTCGCGGCGAAGTGAGACAGTACGCAAGGAAATCGCGCAAGCGTTCGCCCGAATAGGGCGCAAAATAAGCGTAGTATACGGTGTCCCGCTCCGGCGTATGACGAATTGTCATAACACCATCCCGATATTCTGTCGGTGTGCGAAACCAAACCTCCCGGTCATAGGAAGCAACGGCTTGATATTCCTCCCAGCCCCTCGTGTAGCTTGCCTTACCGGCATTTTCTATCCGGAAGGCGCATTCAACGCCGCCGACGCCAGCAGCGCGAAAATGAAACCATTGGAAGAAATCGGCATTCGTATCTTTACGAATCGCCAAGCGGACCGCTGCCGGATCGCTCGCATCGATTACCTCTATATTTCCGGCGTCAAAATGGTCGCTGATATGCATGCGTGCCTTACTCCAAGTAAAAGGGTCTAAGATCGACCCTGCCCCTAAAACCAAAAACTGCGCGTCACAACTTACGTCAAGAAACCGGGCGCTGAGAAATAAAACATGGCTACACTAACGCCGGTCGATAGCAGGAATAGCAGGTTTCTCACCCTAAGCGTTTGACGACATCATCGACCATAACCTGAACTGTAAACTCGAAAGGCTCGCGGATGAAGACGCCTATCAGCTCAGTCCCTACGCGGCTTCAGCAGAAACCGCTTCATCATTAATGATAAGGCCATCGATCCCGACACCTATTCGCACCTTATTACCTTCGGTGATGCGCCCTTCCAGGATCAGGCTGGCAATCGGGTTCTGCAGGGACCGCTGGATCACTCGCTTAAGCGGCCGTGCCCCATAGACCGGGTCATAGCCTGCATCTCCAAGCCATTCCTTGGTTGCCCCATCTAGCTCGAGCACAATCTTACGGTCATCGAGAAGTTTTTGTAGCCACTGCAGTTGAATATCGACGATCCCAGTCATGTGCCCACGGGTTAGGCGGCGGAACAGCAGGACCTCGTCGAGCCGGTTCAGGAATTCAGGCCTAAAAGCGGCCTTCACCACCTCCATCACTGGCTCGCGCACTGTATTGGAATCCTCGCCCTCCGGCTGGTGCGAGAGGATCTCGGCCCCTAGATTCGACGTCAGTACGATGACAACGTTGGAGAAGTCGACCGTACGTCCTTGCCCATCGGTCAGCCGGCCATCGTCGAGCACCTGCAGCAGCACGTTAAAAACGTCCGAATGCGCCTTCTCGATTTCGTCAAACAGCACGACCTGATAGGGCCGCCGCCGTACCGCCTCTGTTAGCGTGCCCCCCTCCTCGTAACCTACGTAGCCCGGCGGCGCTCCAATTAGCCGAGATACCGCATGCTTCTCGACATATTCCGACATGTCGATACGAACCATCGACTGATCGTCGTCGAAAAGAAAAGCAGCCAAAGCTTTGGTCAGTTCGGTCTTGCCTACGCCGGTCGGTCCCAGGAACAGGAAAGAACCGACTGGACGATTAGGGTCCTGCAAACCAGCCCTTGCGCGGCGCACCGCATTGGAGATCGCCACAATCGCTTCCTCCTGGCCTATAACACGTTTAGCCAGCGCATCCTCCATCGCCAGCAATTTCTCTCGCTCGCCCTCCAGCATCTTGTCGACCGGAATACCAGTCCATCGAGAGACCACGGCGGCGATATCGTTTTCGCGCACCTCTTCATTCAATATGCGATGTGCCGATGCGGCCACAAATTTCGCCAAACGGCGTTCGAGGTCGGGGATTACGCCATAGGACAATTCGCCAGCGTGTTCGAGGTTTCCTTCGCGCTGCGCCCTCTCCAGTCCACCGCGCGCCTGGTCAAGTTGTTCTTTCAGTCCTTGCGCATCATGCAGCTGGTTCTTTTCTGCCTGCCAAGTACCGGTAAGTTCCTGCGAGCCGGCTTCGAGCTCGCCCAACTCTTCTTCAAGCGCGGCAAGCCGGTTCTTCGAACCGATATCCGTTTCCTTTTTTAGCGCCTCCCGCTCTATCTTGAGCTGGATAATGCGTCGGTCGAGTTCGTCGATTTCCTCCGGCTTGGAATCCACTTCCATGCGCAAGCGGCTCGCCGCTTCATCTACAAGATCAATCGCCTTGTCCGGCAAGAAACGGTCGGCAATGTATCGATTTGATAGAGTTCCCGCAGCCACGATCGCAGCATCAGTAATCCGCACGCCGTGATGCAATTCGTATTTCTCTTTCAGACCGCGCAAAATTGAGATCGTATCCTCGACCGTCGGCTCAGCAATGAAAACCGGCTGGAAACGTCGCGCCAACGCAGCATCCTTCTCAATATGTTTGTGATATTCGTTCAAAGTCGTCGCGCCAACCGTGTGCAGATCACCACGCGCCAATGCGGGCTTCAACATGTTCGACGCGTCCATCGCACCCTCCGCTGCACCGGTGCCGACCAGTGTGTGCAGCTCGTCAATAAACAGCAAAACATCGCCTTCCGCTGAAGTGACTTCCTGTAATAAGGCCTTCAACCGCTCCTCGAACTCTCCGCGGAATTTGGCGCCGGCCACAAGGGCACCAAGATCAAGGGACAGAAGCCGCTTATCCATAAGACTTTCCGGCACATCTCCATTCACGATGCGCAGCGCGAGACCCTCAGCGATCGCTGTCTTGCCGACCCCCGGCTCTCCAATCAGAACTGGGTTATTTTTGGTGCGACGCGAGAGCACTTGGACCGTGCGGCGAATTTCATCGTCTCGTCCGATTACCGGATCGAGCTTGCCCATGCGGGCAGCCTCGGTTAAATCCTGTGTGTATTTCTTAAGAGCGTCGTATCCATCCTCTGCAGTCGCACTATCCGCTCTGCGACCTTTACGCATTTCATTGATTGCTGTGTTAACGTCCTGCGCCGAAATGCCAGCTTCAGCAAGGATTTTTGCAACGTTGGTATCTTGGTCGAGGGCTAGCGCGAGCAACAGCGATTCAACTGTGACAAAGCTATCGCCGGCTTTTTTTGCTACTTGCTCAGCTTGGTCGAAGAACCGTGCGGTATCAGGCGCAAGATAAACTTGGCTCGCCCCGCCCCCTTCAACCCGGGTCAACTTTTTCAGCGCTAATTCAGTAGCATTCAGGGCCCGGGTCGCATCACCACCTGCAGCAGCAATCAGACTTGCGGTGAGCCCCTCATTGTCGTCGAGCAAAACCTTCAGAATGTGCAGTGGCGTCAACTGCTGGTGATTGTTGCGCAACGCAAGTGATTGTGCCGATTGGACGAAACCACGAGCGCGTTCAGTATAAAGATCTTGATTCATAAAATTCGGATCCTTTCATTAGCCTCCTCTTTAAGGCAGGCGTCCCAAGGATTGCAGCTCTCAGGACCCTAATCAGGCATCCCGACACTTTGCATATAGGATCAACAAGTTATGCTGCCAAGGCCAGATGCCAATGCTGTCTTGACCGAACTTGAGAGGTTTTCGTTCCAACGGTTCCCGTTTCACAGGATCCCATAAGGCATAACAGGGATCCTTCAGCCGTAGTCTGTTTTTTTAACTACGACTAGAATCTATCGTCGGGTGTAGGCCGTTAGCGAACATGCGAAGAAATAGTGCAACTGTTAAACCAGCAACGCACCATCGCTGCTGCGACTCCAGCCACTTGACCGCGTAATATATGGATGCCTCGGTGTCGTATTTATCGATAACGGTCGTGATGAGTTGAGTTAAGTGGCGCAAGATACCATCGATAACCTGGTTTATCTTGCGTTAATGCTGCAGTTTTCAGTCGCTACATCACCAAATTTCGTGCTTTTGAAATTGCACATTCACCCTATTGAAAGGCGCGCCAGCTAATGCCTCGAACAAGCAATTCCGGAAGGCGATGACTTTGGCACGGCGTCAAACAAACAGACCAAATGTTTCAACTTTTAGCCCTCAACGGCCAGCGTAGTTTTGTCTACTCTCGCCCCAACGTCCGCCATCGTAGCAAACAGAACATTGAGCGATTTATCGAACAGTAGACCGACCGTTGCGTTCACTTGCGCTATGCGACCTCAACCACGTCCCTCATTCGTAAGCGGAATTGCCAAATTCGTCACTGCCATTACCCTGCAATAGAGTAAATTGGAAGAGATCATTCAGCGTCTGCCGGGGATGGTCTCCCGAGGTCGAATTTAGACTGCAGACCGGAGTGGTCAAGTTGGAGATCAGAAGTTCTACAATCAAGCTAGGGTAGGTGCCTTCACCTTAATAAACCGAGAAATATTCGTCGCAAGACACAAGGTTGAGCAATTCACTGTCGGTTAAGATGAGTAAAACAATTTCTGGATAGCGACATCGGAATGCTTGAAAGCGCTGCACCAGCTATTTGATTTAAGAGATTATTTAGTAATTTAAATTATTGAACTCGGCAAATTTTTAGAGTCGATATCAACCCTACTTATTAGAGGTCGGATATTAAGCAGTTGATACAGCCTTTGTATGATGTGATGGATTAGCAATGGAAAATTGGGGCTGGGTTTATCTGACGCTGATGGCAGCGGCGGTGCAGTCCGTACGCACCGGCGGACAAAAGTACCTCACTCGCCACATGAGCACATTCGCCGTTTCGCTCGTTAGGTTTGTTTATGGATTACCATTCGTCGTTGCTTATTTCGTTATTCTTATGTACGCGTACGGCCGAGAAATACCTGAAATAACGTTATATTTTCTCAGTTTCTGTCTACTCGGCGGCCTTGGACAGATCCTAGCGACAGCCTTACTCATTTATCTATTTTCATTTCGGAATTTCGCTGTTGGAACGACATACGCGCGCACAGAAGCCTTTCTGACCGCTGTCGCGGGTGCATTTATATTCGGCGAGGTGATAAGTCTGCAGGGTTGGCTCGCCATTACCATCAGCGTCACCGGCGTCATAATCATCACAGTCGTGAAGACTACTATCGACAATGACAATTGGGTCACGCGTCTTTGGAATAAATCTGCTGCGGTTGGACTTGCGTCAGGACTTGGTTTCGCTCTGGCGTCCCTTTCGATAAGAGAAGCGGCCCTCTCCTTCGGTGACGATACGGTGCTATTCCCGGCTGCCCTGACACTCTTGACGACCATACTAATGCAGTCCGCGATATTAGGGCTCTATATCGTCGTCCGGGAGCGCCAACAGATCACAATAATGCTCCGCGAGTGGAAAGTGGGCACTTTCGTTGGGATAACAAGCGCTTTGGGCTCGATCGGTTGGTTTACCGCTTTTACGCTTCAGAAAGCCTCTTTCGTCAAAGCAGTCGGTCAGATCGAGTTCATATTTACGCTGGCAATTTCCATTCTGTTTTTCCGCGAACGGACTTCACCAGGCGAACTTTGCGGTATGCTACTGGTCGTTGCCGGTATCGTCTATCTACTCGTCGCTGCTTAGATTTCCGTAGAAGGAACGCTACAGAGTTCCAAGACTCGGCATTCTCACTGTGGTCCCAAAACAAGCTATCAACCTGTAAAGTCGTTATTTTTAGAGCTGAATCAGCAATCACATACTTTTGATAGCCGCATATTCAACTTTTGCTTGTAAAAATTACCACTAATCCATTCGCGACTGCATACCGTTACAAGGTAACACTTGTCGTGCAATTACCAATGTTTTCCCTAGAAGGCACCCGATGGGCACAATTGCGACCACAGCCTATCACAAATGACAGCTTTTGCTTGGAGGGGGATCAACGCCGAGGAGCGTAAAATCGTCCTCGGCGGCGCCGCCTTCGCCGTTATCCTTTTGTAATCATACCCAGGACGGAATTGAGGGCATCATCTGCGATGGCTCGTATTTCATCATCCGTTCGATCTTGAATAGGATGCGGGACATAGACGATCGCGGGATCAAATCCGAGCGCGCGGCCCTGTGAAACGGCTGCCTCCTCGAACGCAGTCGTAGCAATCATACCACCCGGAATGCCGCGGCTATCGAGATCTGCTATGTCATGCAAACTGCACGACGTGCAGGAACCTCAATCGGAAAGCGCTTCGACTACGACATCACATTCCGTCGCAATCGCCTGCGCTACGGCAACCGGCGCGACCCTGGTATTGGTCGGTTTGGCATAGCGTTTAACTTTCAAACCACGAGAAACCATGCCTGCTTCAAGCTGATCCAGAAATATATCGCCTCTCGCCTTACCTATATCTAGCAGGGCGATCGTCTTTCCGTCGAGTGATCCAAGCGGCGCGACACGTTTGCGCTTTGCCGGCGTCGTTTCAGCAGTAGGATCGAGTAGCACCACCGCATCCGTCATATTCCAATCTCCTTCGTTACCATTTCACTACCCCGTTCACCGGTTGCCGCCCAACCGCCAACCACCGCGGACATCATGCCGGCAATACCCCCCGCCCGCACGATGTTTAGTCCGCCTGGCCGAAACTTTGATACAGTCTCGTTGGCTAAATGTTCTGGCATACCTTCAGCAACACCCCCCGCACCCCGGATGAGCTCATGCCCAGGAAGCAATAAGGCCTCCTCAAACGCATCTAGAGTTTGCGTCTTTGTCCAGCCCGCCTGGCGGTATGTCCGGAAATGCTCCGGTGATAAAATAATCAACGCATCGTGCGCACCAGCCTTCTTAGGATGGCCAATCGCCCGAAGGGATAAAGCCAGCGACCGGGTTAAGGATTCCGGTGTTCGTGAAAGCTGATCGAAATTACCCAGCAATCCCTCTCCACCATAAAGCGTAACGGCGGATGCACCCGCTGCTGCCCCACGTTGCTCAGATAACGGTTCCCAGTGGGAATCGGATTCGTCTTCGGCAAAGCAATAGGTATATTTCCCTGGATTCCCCATGGTGGCGCGATCGATGCCGCCGGGCACACCGCCTCCCACATTACGAATAACAAGCTGCAGCGCGCGACCAATCGTGGCATTTGCCCGATTACCCTGGCCCAACGCATTCCCGCCAGAATTCATGCCAATCGCCCGTGTAACAGGTCCGTTGACGATGACCATCGGGCCAACGAAATGGGTCGTACACAACATGCCATGCATGCAGAACGCCGGGATCAAGGCAGCTTCAACCGCGGCCAGAACCACGGGCATGTACTCCGGTTTACAACCCGCCATAACAGCATTGAGCGCTACCTTCTCAACGGTACAAGGCGCTAAGTTCGGCGGAATATTGCCAATAACTTCATCTGGAGGGCGCGTCGTGCCCTGCAGCATTCGAACCAAACGAATTTCTGTCGGCGGGAAGACTGGCAAGCCATCGCTCCACCCCCGGTCGAAACAGGCTTCCATTTCATCTTCGAGTGGCCCGATCTCGATACGCCTTGCAGCGATATCCACGTCGCCGAAACGGATTGCCAGTCTCTCAGCCATGCCCGGCTCAACGCTCACCGATCCGCAACCCGGCCGGTAATCGGGCAGACCAGCACCCAGTGAACTAATACCGGTCAGGTTTCGCCATTCTTCTTGATGCCAGCCGACCGTCCGAGCCACCTCCTGTCCGCTCTTCATTAGTATGAGGGTCGGAACTGTCTCGACACCAAGCCGATAAGACCGCTCCAACGCACAATCATCAACAACACCCCCCACACTTTCGGGAAAGGTCGGATCATCTTGGCTATAGATCACAATTTGCGTCGTGCTATCCGCAAGTTCGCGATAGACCGGCTCGAGCATCGTACAGGTCGGGCAATCGCGTTTCGCAACAATAATAAATCCATCGGATATCATTTGCATCGGTACGTCCGATCAACTTCGAGATTTTCATCAATGGTATCGGATTAGGTTCTATTGGTCGAGTTAGGCCAATACGAATGCGATCCCCGCCTGCCCATCGTCGCTCGGTAATTTGATGTATCCCATACCTTTAAACAATTCAGGTTCACATTGCGGTAACGTTTCCTCTGGCTTCAGCGCCTCAAACAATTCCTTACAATTTTCATTGAAATCCAACACCTGAAAATTTGCAAAAATTGCATGATCAATTCCACGTTTATACAATGAAACTCTAGGGATAATATCCAATCAGATGGCGTAATTAGGGGAAAATTAGGATCCTCATGAGCGAAACGCGAGAAGGATTATTAAACGTCGGTAAGAAATTCCAACAACAGCTATTAGCACCAAATCGGTTAACGGACGATGTCACCCATGTCTAGTTCACCGGCTAAGATCGAAGGCACATGCGACTGGACAGTCTCCGATATCGAAGCCAACCCGAAGTGGCGGTTTCGCCTGTCAGATCGCGATATCGCCGAAATCGAGCGAGCCGACGCAAGCCTGCAGGCCCGCGGTATCGATTGGCATCAGATGAAGCGTGAAGATTTTCCGCTCGAGGGCCTCGTCGATAAATTAGCACTTATCCAGATTGAACTTGAGGATGGCTGCGGCATGGCGCGGCTGTCAAACCTTCCGGTCGAGCAATTCACCGGGCGTCTGCGTCATATTTGGTACGGCATTGGCCTGCATCTTGGAACACCGGTCACTCAGGACTATCGCGGAATGACGATGCGCGATATCGAAGACAAGAAAGAGGACACCGACGCGCTGTTGGATCATCGCCTGACGACGCGCGATGGCAAACCGTTTAAATCCTCAAAGGCCCGGACATTGTCGAACGGTGCCTTGCGCTTCCATACCGACCGTTGCGACGTGGTCGGCCTGCTATGTGTGCATCCGGCAAAATCGGGAGGCATCAGCAAGATCGCGAGCTCCGTGCACATACACAATGCAATGTTGGAGCGCCGGCCCGACCTTGCCGCCCTTCTCTACAAACCCTATCACCGGTCACGGCAAGGCGAGGAATTTGGCGGCGAGAAAATGACCTATCCCCTACCCGTTTTCGGACAACGGGATGGGCGTTTCACGAGCCACTATTCACGGACCTATGTGGAAGCGGCAGAAGAGATCGAACCGCGGAACAAACTAACCGCCTTGCAAATTGAGGCGCTAGATTTGCTTGCCGAGATGGCAACGGAATTCTCCATATCCTTCCACTTCAGACCAGGCGATATGCAGTTTCTAAATAACCACGTCATCTATCACGCGCGAACTGCCTACCAGGATGATGACGGTCCAAGGAAGCGACTTCTGCACCGCTTGTGGCTTTCCATGCCAAACAGCCGCGCCTTACCGAAAGACCACGTCGTACTATGGCGCAATGTCGAAGCGGGCTCCTTCCGAGGCGGCATCGCAACCACACCTAATATAAACTGATAGCAAGGATACTGCGATATGCACTGGACTGAACGGCGCGAACGGTTTCGCGCACTTCTCGATGGCGACGAATGCATCCACCCCGGCTCTGTATACGATGCAATTTCCGCCCGCATCGCCGAGGATCTCGGCTTCGAGGTAGGTATGTTTGCTGGGTCTGTTGGCTCCCTTTCCGTGCTCGGAGCACCTGATCTCATCGTTCTTACTTTGACCGAGTTCGCCCAACAAGCCTATCGCATTTGCCGTGCTGGGAACCTCGCTTTGCTGGTCGATGCTGACCATGGCTACGGCAATGCATTGAATGTCCGACGCACCGTTGAAGAACTGGAAACAGCCGGTGTCGCCGCACTCACGATCGAAGACACCATCCTGCCTACACCTTATGGACAGACAGGAGGCCCTGAACTGATCTCGCTGGAGGAGGGTGTCGGCAAGATGCGTGCGGCTCTTGAAGGGCGTCAAGATCCAGCCCTAGTGGTTGCCGGGCGAACCAGTGCCGCCGCGATCAACGGCCTAGACGATGCCATCACACGCGCCAAGGCCTATGCAGATGCTGGCGTCGACGCAATGTTTTTCGTCGGGATAAAAACGCCAGAGGAGTTGAAAGCGATCGGCAGTGCGATAGATATTCCTATTTTCCTTGGTAGCCTGGGACCGGAACTGCAGGACAAGGCCGAGCTAGGCCGTCTTGGTGTCCGTATAGGCCTGCAGGGTCATATGCCTATCATGGCCGGCATCCAAGCCGTCTATAACACGCTGAAGGCGTTGCGCGCAGGGTCTGCACCGAAAGACCTCGATGGGGTAGCCTCCGCCGATTTGATGAAGCAGTTGACCCGCAGCGTAGATTATGTCCGCATGACCAATGACCACTTAGCGAGTGATTGACCGCGAATGTTCTGACGGCACCAGATTTGAACACTACGCGCGCGAAATTTGCGAACCGGCAAGCGAGGGCAACAGCATGACCTACAAACACATCACTGTTAAGCCGATAGCCGGTGCGATCGGCGCCGAGGTTTTTGGTCCCGACTTGTCGAAATCTTTGCCGCCAGCGGTTTTAGACGAAATCCACAGGGCCCATCTCGACCATCTGGTAATCGTCTTTCGCGATCAGATCCTGACCCCTGACAGCCACAAGGCGTTCGCGCGGAACTTCGGGTCTGCGCACATCAACGAATTTTTTCCTACTGTCGAGGGCCATCCTGATATTCAACTAGTCGCAAAAAATCCGGAAGACACGCGCAATGTAGGCAGCGTTTGGCACACTGACGTGTCATACGTCGCCACCCCCCCGCTCGGTTCCATGCTCTATGCACTGGAGGTACCAAAGTCTGGCGGTGATACAATGTTCGCCAGCATGTATGCGTCCTATGAGGCACTGTCGGACGGCATGAAGGAACTGTTGGGAGGTCTCAACGCTGTGCACAGCGCAACGAAAAGTTTCGGCACTAATGCCACCGGGCCGAAGATGCGGGCCGAAAACAAATCGATGAAGTTCAAATATTCCAAAGACGCAGAACAAGTAGCGGTGCATCCCGTCATCCGCACTCATCAAGAAACGGGGCGCAAAGGTCTTTACGTAAACCGCTCTTTCACCAAACATTTTGAAGACATGACAGTCGAGGAAAGTGCTCCACTGCTGCATTATCTATACGACCATATGGCGCGCCCCGAATTCAGCTGCCGTGTCCGCTGGCGCAAAGGCACATTGACATTCTGGGACAATCGCTGCACGCACCACAATGCGTTGAATGATTACCAGGGACAGCGCCGTATCATGCATCGTGTCACCGTGCTCGACGACAAGGAAGCGTGGCCAGCTTTGACGGAAAGCGCCGCATAGTCCACTCTCAGTTACGACACAGGAAAAGCGCGGTTCACCGCGCTTTTCCTAATCTACAAGCCTGAACACACACCAACACGGAGCATTGGGATGAAACTCGGACTGGCAATCGGCTATTCGGGCGCAACCATGGACTTGCCGGTCAAACGTGTCCAATTGGCGGAGCGCCTGGGATACGATTCGGTTTGGACTGCCGAAGCCTACGGGTCGGATGCGGTTACGCCACTCGCCTATCTGGGTGCAGTCACCGAACGGATAAAGCTCGGCACAGGGATAATGCAGGTCTCAGCCCGGACGCCGGCAAACGCCGCCATGTGTGCCGGCACGATTGACGCAATGGCCGGTAGCGGTCGTTTTCTCGCCGGGTTAGGCGTGTCCGGCCCGCAGATCGTTGAAGGCTGGTACGGCGAGCCCTGGGGCCGGCCTTACTACTGGCTAAAGGATTATGTTGAGATCATGCGTAAGGTCTTCCGCCGCGAGGCCCCCGTCACCCACGACGGTAAGCAATTACAATTACCCTATGAGGGCGAGGATGGGCTGGGCGTCGGGAAACCGCTGACTTCAATCCTTCACATGAACCCGGACATTCCAATCTATATAGGCTCCGGCAACGAGGCTACGGTCCGACTAACCGGCGAGGTAGCGGACGGCTGGCTACCGCTTGGCTACACGCCCGGCACGTTCCACGAATACAAAGGCTGGCTGGAAGAAGGCTTCGCCCGCGCCAAAAACGGCAAGGGCTTCCACAACTTCGAAATTCAAGCGTCTGTCCATGTGGAGATAGATGAGGACGTTGCCGCCGCACTAAACCGACTAAAACCACGCGAAGCGCTTTACATCGGCGGAATGGGTCACAAAAACAAAAATTTCCACAAGGACATGATGATCAGACGCGGCTACGCCGACGCGGCCGACCGGATTCAGGAACTGTTCCTTGCTGGTCGCAAAAAAGAAGCGGCCGAAGCGGTCCCCGACGAGTGGGTTGACTCAAAATCCCTGGTGGGACCTCCGGCCCGGATCAAGGAGCGATACAAAGTCTGGGACGACTGCGAGGCAACTAGCGTAACCGTGCGGACCCAACAGGATGAAGCCGTCATCCTCATGGCCGAAGCAGCCCGTCTCAATCCAACCTGACCACCGCACAGGAAGATGCGAAACGCAACAATGGCTTGGGCGAATACCGTGCAATTACACTAGTTCAGCTCTCTTGGAGTAATTGAATTAGCCTATAACAATTGCAAGTTCGGCATATTACTAACGAATGTGACACTCTCCTTGCCCTCTCTCTACAGGCGCGGAGTTTGTATTTCTTAGAGCTGACCCACACTAACATCCGCCAAAGATCATGCGGCGTCCGACTCTCCATAGAGTAACAATCGCATCGAGGCGGGATCGGTAATCGCGGCGGCCAATGTGTCGATTGAACGATCAACCGCGTCGACAAAATGGTCCGCACCACCAAACCGTTTCAGCGTTTCCGGCGGAATAAATTTAAACAACAGAGCAGAAGTGCCGGGGGGCAACCCGGCAAGATGCACGGACAGAATGCCGTGATTGCGCGCCATGGCCATCGCAAGCCCAGCAGTAGCTTCGATTGGCATGGCCGGTCGTTCTGCGATGCCAGCCCGCTCCATAGCCATTTCCAAGATATCTTCGCCTTTTAGCTGCGCCGTCACCGGTGTTTCCGACACACGATTGCCGAAACGGGACTTCATCACCTCAGCAATTTCCTTTGTTGTGGCAACAAGATCACGGACACGCTGCGGATCATACTGTGCCAGAGAGTTCACGACTGCAGGGTAGAGCATCGGACGAGCCTCGACGCCAAGCTCGAAGGCAGTCGCCCGGATATCCGCTACCAGTTGCGCATCGCCTGCAAGCAAACCAAGCCGTGGACCTATCGTTCCGTATTTGTCGAGCCCAGTCGATGCAATATCGACATCGAACTCCAACGATTTCGGCTGATTGAAGACAGCTGGACCGACCCTAGCGCCGCCTGCATCATCGACGAGAATTTTCGCACCGGCAGATCGGGCGATAGCAATTATTTTCTCGATATCGCGTTCGGCCATGATCTCGTAACTTACCGCTAAGCGGGTCAGGGCTACTACAGATACTGTCTCCCCGGCAGCGTGAGCGGCATCGAATGCTGCACTGAAGGCGGTCACACCAACCGTATCGACAAACTTTGCACCGGCCCTTTCCACTGCACGGGTAACGCAGGGATGGCTATAGGTGGGCGATGCCCCAATCACAGTATCACCGGGTGCGACCATGACTAACGTCGCCGTAAGGATCGCCGCAGTCTGCCGATTAAACATCATCATATCGTGGTGTTCCGCGTCGGCGCCCATATGTTCCAGGCCAAGGTCGCGGAGCCGGTCATTGAGCAAGGCAGGTGCCAACTCGTCATCAAGCGGTGTCATCTCATTCACTGGAACCTCAAAGCGCCGTTCCAGACCGCTGAAATTAAATACCTCGCCAGCCGAACCTTCGCCAATGCGCCTCCGGATCATCGACCAAGCGTGACCCAGTTTGCGCAGATCATCAGCAGTGCTGCCGACAAAATCACCTCGCGCATAGGGAACGCCTGTTGCGAAGGGATTGCCGAAACGGTCTTGTTGCAGGTCGCTCATGTTGCCTCTCCTACCAAGATCTCCCCAGACCATCAGTAAAGCGCGAATACAAAACACTAGAAAGCAATAATACAGGTGCCACTAAATCTGTCGAATTAGCCGCAATAGGCCTCCAATTTTTCTTGCCACCGACCTGTCACAAATCACCTTTGATCAAGCCCTTGCATCAAAATTCATTCAGCAGCTTCGAAACACTCATGAAGCGGCTGTCGCAGCCCATGTCAGCACCTGCTAATACGGTATTAAGTCTGGCTTCGAATAAGGAGCCGCCTGGTTGTTGTCGGAACGATTGTTATTTCAACACCACCAACGGGTCTGCCGTCGAAGCAACAAACCCACTACGTCAGAGTGGCGTGCCGGCGCCGGTGCAAAATTTGTTTGTCTGCAAGACGCCCAACATCAGCGATGTAGCCGGTCACAGAACAGCTTCGGCAATGGTCCGCATTGATTCCCGCGTCGGCCGACGAATGACCATCGTATCAATATACCCTTTAGCGCCCGCCTCTTTCCAAACCCCAATCCGCTCCATAATCCGCTCCTTCGGACCAACAAGGGCAACCGCGTCTACCAGATCGTTTGGCACAGCTGCTTCCGCCTCAGTACGACGCCCCGCTAGAAAATAATCCTGGATCTGCTGCGCGGCAGCCTCAAAACCAAGTTTCTTAGCGTAGTCGTTGTAGTAGTTCTTATCGCGCGCACCCATGCCTCCGATATAGAGTGCCATCTCCCGTTTGACCGGTGCGCGACAAGCTTCGATATCGTCTCCAACTTCGACTGCAACAAATGGCGACACCTTGTAGTCCAATAGGCTTTTACCACTTCCAGCCTTGGTAAAGCCTTCCTGAAGCGGCGCCCCAATGATTTCAAATTGGTTGGGGTCCATATATATAGGAAAGCCCCCATCTGCTAACTCGCCGCTGACCCGTAAGCCCGCCGGCGTGATCGCAGCGGTATAAATTTGCATCGAGGGGTCGCCGTGCATAATGCTTTTCAGAGGCTTACCAAGACCTGTAGACCCAACTCCGTCAAATGGGATCTGGTAGTGCCGCCCCTCATGTTTGAGGGGCGCTTCCCGCTTCAGGATTTCGCGGATGATCTCGATATATTCCCGTGTCCGGGCAACCGGACGGCCAAACGCCTGGCCATGCCATCCCTCAATAACCTGAGGCCCAGACGGGCCTATTCCCAGAATAAAACGACCGCCAGATAAATCGTGCAAAGTCATAGCCGTCATCGCCGCCATCGACGGGGTGCGGGCTGCCATTTGGATGATCGCTGTACCAACCTTCAATTTAGTCGTATTGGCGAGGATCCAGGTTGCTGGCGTAATAGCGTCGTTGCCCCAGGCCTCCGAAGTCCAGGCGGAATCAAAACCAAGGTCTTCTGCCTCGCGCACAAGATCCATATCGATAGCGTAGCGGCCGCTGAACTTGCCGGGAAGCAGACCTAGTTTCATGAATGGTTTCTCCTCTGTGAATTCTAGCGTCGCGTAACTTAACGGCTATTCAGCTGCAGTCGAAACGGATCGCGATCCAATTTCTAAGGCTAGGCCGGTTTGGGCGATATAGCGCTGCCGCAGCGAGGATAAAATGTGTCACACAAAGCCCTCTGAGATGCACTTGCTACCTGCGAACAACATCAACAAAGCAAACCAAACGAGACAGGTGTTCGAAGATGAAGATAGCAATTCACCCCAGCTCCAACACACCGAATTAGGCACTAATTAGAATGTGGACGGTCTCTACGATT
>CAYYUG010000086.1:0-16936 GCA_964474755.1 uncultured Rhodospirillaceae bacterium
ACTATTTGCCAATCGTCTGCAGCAATTCAGCAGCTCGTTGACGAACGCCCTGTGGTGCCTCCGAGTCATCAGAAATTGTCTCGAAACGCTGGCGCGCCGAAGTAAAGTCGCCTTGGCGCAGTGATAGCAGTCCAAGATACTCTCCCGCGGTGTGCCGCCACGCCCCCCCCGCTGCAAGCGGTTCCAACCGATCGGACAGAATTTTCGCATCATCCTTATCAGAGCGTGCCATTACAGATAACAAGATAGCGAGATCTCGATAAAGAGGTTCGATGGAGTCGTCTACCGCTAGTGTTTCGTAAATATCGATCGCAGCCCCTCGATCGCCTTCCTTGCGACGAACTGCTGCTTCCCTGAAACGGGCGAGCATCGCATAGCCAGCATCCGCATTCCCAGCGAAAACAGTGTATGCTGCAGCGGCATCTAAATTTTTACCTTCTTCGGCAAGTGCAATCGCCGCCATAAATTCCTCGCTATAGGTTTGCCGCTGATCATAAGTATAGGATTCCCAAAATTTGTATGCAGCAACGCCACCAACTAGAAGGATAACCGTGGCAATCAGGAAAGAACCGTACCTGTCCCACAGCTTCTTAAAATTCTCTTCTTTAAGTTCTTCGTCGATTTCTTCAAAGATATCTGCCACGAACCACTCCCAGCGCCAGTGCAGAGGCCGGCGAATATAACTTTGCCAGATGACAGAGGCAAACATCCCCTCACGATTTCAAATTCCTTTCAGAACCGGCGTTAATGGTATTGGGCTTGCGTCACGCCGAAGGCAGTGGGGTTGCGCCACGTGAAAGCTTACGGCAGGATTGTCACATGCGAGTTACGCTTGGACCGGGCGTTTGACTGACGATGGAGTGGCGATTGGAACAAACCGGCGCCGGAGGAGACATCGATTCAGAAATCCATGGCAGGGCGCAGCACTGCCTGATCTTTGTGTCTATTCTATTTTTCCTCGCCACCTGCGTCACTGGACCCTTTGGCGCAACCGGTGCGGGTTTCGCAAACTTCGTTTATACGGAGAAATTGCCAACAAACCACATCGCCAACCGCGTTTTGAGCAAAAATTATAACCTGCTAAAATTGATTGAAGATGATGGCCCCATGTGCCGCAATAGTTTTAAACGCGAGATTACAGAAAAGCCGTATTACTGCTATCAGACGATACTTCAATATAATTTCTACGAGACACTGGATCCCATCGGAACCGGTGTCGAGAGGATACGAAACCGGGAACCAAGCAGCAGAAGAATACAAGGGTGAATGGGGACGATTTAGCAATGACGACAATGATCGAATTGAGGGCATTCAAAGGAAAAAACCGTGTCTTCTTCAGCCGTC
The DNA here is from genome assembly GCA_964474755.1 of uncultured Rhodospirillaceae bacterium. GTDB lineage: Bacteria > Pseudomonadota > Alphaproteobacteria > UBA8366. The sequence goes on from CAYYUG010000086.1 coordinate 1,345, forward strand.
AAGAATTAAGGCAGTTGCTAAACGTATACAGCCGCCGCGTCGCCTTGGGTGAATGGCGTGACTACGCAATCGATCATTACGGCAATGTGGCGGTGTTTTCTGTATTCCGACACAGTTTCGACGCACCGCTATACGCCGTTGCGAAATCCGGCAGTGGCAAGGACTGCGAATTTACGGTCTCTGACGGACGGCATCGCATCAAACGCGGCCAGTCGATGCCTGAAGTCCTCAAAGTTTTCGACAAGCCACTCCGCTTAGTCTCCGCCCACTAGCCTATTCCGGTCAGCGTTAAAAGCGTTTGCATCATATTGACTAGCACAGTTTGTTCTATATATGTTCTAAGTTGCGGAGGCACTTAGAAAAGCGGAGACAACAGACGATGGCTGGCACAAGGCGTCGTGAACTCGTGGGAGAAAAAAGTACCCAGTGTCCAGCAACACTTAGCGATCTCGAATCGGAAGGGGTTGATATGTTCTGTTGGTGCAATCGTTGCGGCCATAATGCTATTGTCCCGATTGAGAATCTCACCGGCTCGCTCGGTCCTGACCAACCCGTTCCAGAAATTGGGATCCGTATGCGGTGCACGGTGTGCGGCGCAAAAGACGTCGCCGCGCGACCATCCTGGCCATCGCTTGGCCAAGTCTCGAATCATAGTTAAAACTTATAAGCTAACTATAAGTTAACGTTCCACAGACTTATCCCCGATCCATCGAAATCCAGGCAATTTAGGCGAAAAAAGAATAATTATTACTGTCATACCCTATGGTCGTCCCTAAAACCAAAGCGTATAAGAAATTGCTCGATTTGGAATACAGATTCGGCCTTGGTGTCGAGGTTAGCTGTAGGTATGTCATCCTAAAAAACCCACCCGCAGCACCGGACCAACAGTCGAATAGGCAAAAGGAATTGGTGGAAATTTACAGATGTCCATCAACCAGGTTGAGGCCAGGTAACATACTGGATATAGTATGTGCTTGGTATCTGCCACACAATATACGTGCCGAAATAACGGCACGCCCTGGCAGATCGTAATTGGCAACGTCGTGTGGGGTCAGCATGGAATGGACTACGGATCGTGTTGAGTTGCTTAAGAAATTATGGGGAGAAGGGCTCTCAGCGAGGCAAATTGCTGAAGCGTTGGGGCATGTGACTCGAAACGCCGTAATCGGCAAAGCTCACCGCCTTGGCCTATCGACTCGGAGCTTACCCTCAAAACCGACAATTGCGATATTGAATCCGGTCACCGATCGCCTATGTCAGTGGCCAATTGGAAACCCTGGCGAAGCCGGCTTCTATTTTTGTGGCCAGCCAGCAGAAACCAACCGCCCCTATTGCGACCAGCATTGTTCGATGGCGTATAGGCAGACAAGCGACTCATCAGCCGCCTAACTGATAAAGTCGCCAAGACATAGACGGCGCCTGTACCTACATTGCAGAGGCGACGTTTTGCGTGCAATGATCCTTCCGACGCATACCCATTCTTGGGCGTCGTAGAATCCATCGCGACCCTTCCGCCGCCATTGACGCGAGACTATGCTTCCGCGCATGGATAAATCAGATTTGGCGCCAGCCAAGGCTCACCGCGAAGCGCTTAGAAACCGCGCGGCAGATTTCGGCCGTGAACATATTGCAACTCGCATCGACCTGCATGACCACACAACAATACCTTCAGACTTATGGTATGCGCTCGGCACTGCAGGCCTGGCGCAGATCTCATTACCTTCCGACTATGGTGGCTCCGGTGGAGATTTACGTACCCTGGTCATGGCGTCGGAAGCTTTGGCCGAAACCGGTGGCAATCTTGGCATGGTCACGTCCTGGATGGGACGTCAGCTAATTTCAAGACTGCACATTTTGGGGCATGGGACCGTCGCGCAGCGTGAAACATACCTACCCGATCTGGCTGCTGGTAGGACAACCCCCTGCCTCGCAATTTCCGAACCCGGCGCCGGCGCACATCCAAAACATCTGGCCGCCGAAGCCCGTCGCGACGGTGACTATTACATCCTGAACGGTGAGAAAGCCTATCTCACCAATGGGCCAATGGCAGATATATTCCTCGTTCTGGCGATTACCGGCCGCGTGGGGAAACACAAGCGGTTCTCGGTTCTGATTGTGCCCCACAATGCGGCGGGTTTGGAGCTTACCGAAGGAATAAAGATTGACTATTTGCGTCCGTCGTCCCATTGCGGGATAAGGATGAAAGACGTCCGGGTACCCGCGGCTAATCTTCTGGGACCGGAAGGCGATGCCTTCGATGCAATCTCGCTCCCGATGCGGCGAACTGAAGACGCTATTTTCGCAGCATCGAAAGCCGGTTCTATCCGCCATATCCTGAAAAATATCTGCATCGAGGCTCCAGCCCTAGCGCAAGACAAGGATCGTCTCTCGGAATTGGGAAAATTGGCCGCGGCGAGTTCGGGATTGAGTGCCCTAGCCTTTCGAGGGGCTGAACTGCTAGACATGGACTCGACCGCCAATACCGACGCGGTCGGCGCCATCTCGGCTGCTGCCCGTGAATGGGCCAGTAGCCTGTACGAAAGGATCAATGCGCTTATCGAAATATCTGGACTGACACCTTCCCCGGTGCTGGCGGCGACCCACCGGGATCTTGGCAAAACTCTGGGTATTGCGCGCAGTGCCTACTTAATCGAGGCCCACCGCCGTGGGTCCACCTTTTTCGAACGAACAATGGAAAACAAGACCTCATGAACGACATCGTTTCACAGGATACGCTCGACAAAAAACTGGCCTCCGTCGAGTCCATCATGGATGGCCTTGGCAGCAACGGTTATATCGCTTCACGCCGCATCGCGACTGCCATCTTCGTCGCCGAGAACCTGTCCAAGCCGATCCTGGTCGAAGGGTCAGCCGGTGTTGGGAAAACCGAGCTGGCATTGTCGACTGCACAATGGCTTGGCCTGCCCTTGATCCGCATGCAGTGTTACGAGGGCCTCGACGAGTCTAAGGCTTTGTACGAATGGAAGTACGGCAAACAGTTGCTCTATACTCAAATTCTTAAGGACAAAATGGGCGATACCCTGTCGGATTCTAAGGGACTGGACGAAGCGATGCAGCGCCTGCATGGGTTTGGCGATCTATTCTTTTCAGAACAGTTTCTTGAACCACGACCGCTGCTTAAGGCGCTGCGTCAAAAACACGGAGCCGTCCTACTAATTGACGAGGTCGACAAATCGGATGAGGAATTCGAAGCCTTTCTACTGGAAATCTTATCCGCTTTCCAGGTGTCCATCCCCGAGATCGGCACGATCCAGGCGACGGTTCCACCCTTAGTCTTCCTTACCTCTAACAATATGCGCGAGATGGGTGATGCGTTGAAGCGCCGCTGTCTACACCTATTTATCCCGCTGCCAGACGCCAAGTTAGAACAGAAAATCGTCGCCTCGCGCGTACCCGAAATCGAGGAACGGCTGCGCCGCCAACTCGTCACCTTCGTGCAGATGCTACGAGAAGACGACTTGAAGAAGCTGCCATCAATCTCGGAGACCATCGACTGGGCCCGAGTACTACTCCTGCTGCACGCAGACTCGCTAAACACCGCATTAGTGCGCGACACGCTGAATGTATTGTTGAAATTCGAGCAAGACATCGCAGCCGTCGAACGTAGCGTCCCAGAACTCACTCGCAAGGCACAACAAGCTTAGCCAGCCTGCTATGCAACAGACCCTCGAAAATTTTCTTCGCGCATTGCGAGCCACGAATGTCCGCGTCTCGCCGGCAGAAGCAATCGACGCACACTTTACGGTTGATAGCGTCGGGTACAGCGACCGCACCTTGCTAAAGGATTCGCTTTGTATCGCGTTGGCCAAATCAGAGGAAGAAGTCGAGCGGTTCGACGAATGTTTTGAGATATTCTTCACTCGGGACGAGTTCCGCGACCGTGAAGAGCCAAGCGGTGGTGACGGCCTATCGAATGCCGAAAGTGAGATGCTTGGCGAGCAACCCTTGGCCGAGTTGCTGCTGGGCGGTAGTGAGACCGAAATGGCGCAGGCTATGGAACAGGCCGCAAACGATGCCGGCGTCGCCAATATCCGCTTTTCAACTCAGCGCGGCCTTTTTACCCGGCGTATTCTTGACCGTATGGGGCTGCGTGATCTCGAGAGACTGATCGCATCGCTCAACCGACAGGAAGGTGACCAAGTTGCCGTCGAAATGGCAGAACGACTCGAGGAAGGCCGGAGCTATATGTTCGAGGAGGTTCGGCAGTATATCGATCGTCAGTTCGACCTCTACGCACGCAATGCCGGTGAAGAACTACGCGAGGAATTCCTGGCAAAGACCAATCTATCCGCTGTCGAACGACGCGATTTTGACCGTATGCACCGGATCGTGCGCCGCATGGCGAAGAAGTTGGCAACCCGCTACGCCCGCCGCCGCAAGCACACAAAACGCGGCGTTCTCGACGTGCGCCGGACACTTCGCAAGAGCATTCCGCATGATGGAATACCATTCGAGACTGTCTGGAAACAGACTAAGATTGAGCGACCACGCATTGTTGTCATCGTCGACGTATCACAATCAGTTGCCGCCGCAGCGCGGTTCCTGTTGCTGTTCCTCTATTCGTTGCATGAGGTGATCGCGACGTTGCGCGCCTTCGCCTTCTCCAGTCACTTAATAGAGGTCAGTGACATCCTGAAGGAGAGAAATGTTGAGGAAGCGATCCCAGAGGTTCTCGAGAAGATCGGATTCCGTTCGACTGATTATGGCCAAGCGCTGGAGGATTTCGAGGATCTACATATGGACGCGCTCGACCGGCACACGACCGTAATAATCCTGGGCGACGGCCGCTCAAACGACACTGATCCGCGCATGGACCTAATGCGCCAAATCCACGATCGCTCAAAATCGGTGATTTGGCTCAATCCAGAACCGGAACCGTTCTGGGGCACCGGAGATTCTGAGATGCATCGCTACCGCAACTTCTGCCAAGTCGCCAAAACCTGCAGAACAATCCAAGATTTGGAGCGGATCATCGACGATGTGATGAAGACTTATTTCCGTGCCTAATTAAGACACGGCAAAAAAATGGGCGGCTCAAGCCGCCCATCTAGTTTCCAGTTTTTACTCGAACCTTAGTCAAGACCCACTTTTTTGCGATGGTCGGCCCAATATCCTGGCCAAGCTTTTGCAGCTTTGATTTTGTTACCTTTTTTCTTTTCGGCAGCGCGCCATTGGTTGAACGCGTCCGTGGCGTTATCCCACGCCTCGATCACCTTTGCGTGACGGGTTAGGCGAGCCTGATTCCAGGCTTCATCTTCCGCAGTCCAGACACCCTTCTCCTTCAGGAACTTTACGGAACCACGATGCCAGGCGACGTCAGCCGGTGTACGGCCAGCCTTGGAAATAATCCAGTTTTTTGTCGTCGCATTGACGTTCTTGTAGAGATCAAACGCATCGTGCATCGCTTTGGTGACAGTGTATACCTCATCGGCGCTTCGGTCCGCGTAAGTCGTCATCATGGGATAGCGGAATTCGATAATGTTGACAGGCTTACCCTTTTCCATCCCAGCACCATCATCAATGCTAAGCGGCCCATACATGGGCGCAATTTTTTGAATGCGCTTCCAGCCTTCCTTGTTCTTTGGATCAAACTGCACCCAGTCGATACCAGCCGGCGATGCTTCAAGCTCACGCGTGATGCCAGAATAAGGTGACATCAAGAAGCCGTCGATCTTACCCGTAAGACGAGCGCCCTTCATTACGCCATAACCGCCAAACCAGACCGCAGTGATGTCACTACGTGTTAATCCGGCATAAGCCAACAGCGCATCGGTCTTGACGTTGACCGACGGGTTGCCTTTCACATAGCCAAGTCGCACACCCTTCAAGTTTGCGCCATCGGCAAATTTAGAACCTTTCGGCACCGTCAAACCGGTTCCTGTAGGCGGCGCAAGAACAATACGAAGGTTCTGCGGGCCCCAGGACTGAACAGCAAAGTCGTAGGTCCCTTCCGCGGCGAAGAAAGCTTCCGTCGCCAAGAACCCATAGTGCGCTTTTCGTTGCGTGACGGGCAGCATGCGTCCGATACCGGTGCCAGACGGCACGATGCGAATACGCGTGCCGAACTTCTTTTGAAACGCGTTAGCGACGGCTGATGCCTGTGCAAAACCGGCGCTGCCGAAATCGTACGACGTCCAAACCATCGTCTTCGGCAGATCCCCCGCCTGTGCGACGCCGGACGCCAGAAGCGCCGCAGTCGCAGCACCGCCTGCCGCCTGCAATAATTGTTTCCTTAGACCCATAATTTTCTCCTTGTTGGTCCGTTATTATTTGCATTTCTTGGAGTATGCAGCCCGGGACGATGAGCAATTACTGCGTTCCCCAAATTCACTATTTGCGCTAAGCCCGGTAAAAAAAATTCCTTCTCTGGATCCTATGCCGCCGCGCGCCTTTGGACGAAACCAAATAAATAGCACGCCGCTACAATTATGACGCCGACCACAAAACTCAAAGTGCCCGGATACAGCATAAACCCGGCTCCCACGAGCAGAGGCGCCCGAATAACCCAACTGATCGTTCCGACATAATAGAGATAGCCCTCGAAGGCGGACGCCATCAACCAAACTGCAATCAGCGCCGAACTGACCATCAAGATGATATCGGTCAACTCACCGTTGAGGATCAAAGCCGGATTGAGCACAAATATAAATGGCAGAATGAAGTTAATCAGACCCAACCGCATAGAGCGCACGCCGATTGCCATCGTATCTGCCTTCGCGATGATCGCTGCAGCGACCGCCGCCAGGGCAACGGGCGGTGTGATGTAGGACAGCATGCCCCAGTAAAGAATAAATAGATGGCTCGCGATCGGATCAAGCCCGGCCTGGATCAACGCCGGGCCGAGGATTATGGCCAGGAAGATGTAGCAAGCACTCACCGTCATCCCCATTCCAAGCAGGAAGCTAGTCACGGCTCCCATCGCCAGCAGAAGATAGAGGTTATCGCCAGCAATCTGCAGCAGTTCGCGCGAAAAGGCGCCACCAACGCCGGTAAAAGCGAGAGCACCAACAATCATCCCAACGCCGGCCAAGATGGCGATAATGTTAGAGATAATTTTGGTCGAGTCGACGGTCAATTCGCACAATTTATCTCGGTCAAACCGTTTTTCACCTCTCCCATCAAAATATGAATAGACGATGAAGATCGGCAAAGGGAGGTAAAGAACGAGGAAATTTGGATACCAAATTAGTGCGACCAGAAGAGAACCCGCCGACCCCAAGAACAGCGCATAATACCAAAGGCGCTGCTCACCCTTTCGGAAAACGAACGAGCAAACCACTAGGATAGCCGACGCGTAGTAAGGCGCGTATAGGTCCCAGCGCAGCGCTACTAGCATGTAAACTAGCGCGACCAAACTGAAAATGTAGTACCAACCGCCCTTAAAGGTTTCCCACAAATCGGGAATATCCTTCTCGTCCATACCGCGCAAACCGTTGACGGCTGCATAGCCGTCTACTTGCAGTAATAGCGCGATATAGAAGGTCACAGCCGGCACGAGGGCTGCCATCATCACTGTCGCGTAGGGAACATTGAGGAATTCAGCCATCAGAAACGCAACCGCGCCCATAACCGGTGGCATCAGCGCCCCGCCGGTTGATGCACAGGATTCCACTGCGCCAGCATATGTCGACGGATAGCCAACCCGTTTCATGGTGGGGATTGTCAGCTTGCCGGTCGTCACGACATTCGAAATCACGCTGCCGCTCAACGAGCCGAAAAAACCACTCGACAGGATTGCCACTTTAGCTGGACCGCCGCGGCTGCGCCCCATCAGCGCCGTAGCAAAATTCATAAAAAACTCACCGCCGCCAGTCACGACCAAAGCCGAGCCGAAAATCAGGAAGCCAATCAGCAAATTACCAGCAACCCGCATAGGTACGCCGATGATACTTTCGAAACCCATCGCATGCGAGCGCACGAGTTCCAGCGGCGTCTGCTCGACCCCCCACAGAAATCCTGGGGCATGGCCGGTCCATAACGGAAAAGTAAAAAAGAATGTCACGATGATAGCAAGTGCTGTACCGCCGGCGCGCCGCACTGCCTCGATCGATAAAAAGCAGATCGCTGCCGCCATCGCTGTTGGGGTTGGCGGCGCCACGATATCCCAGCCCTGCTCGACCATATCTGAACCGTGATAGGACAGGTACAGGGAGGCGGCAAGCGTGATTGCGAAGAGTATCCAGTCGTAGAACGGGACTTGGTTCTCATCCTTTCGCCGCGCCGGAAATACGAGGAACGAAATCGGTAAAAAAATACCAATTAGCAGATAAAAATAAGAATTGTCGACCAGTACAAACCCGAACGGGTCCCAGCTGAAGGTCTGGTTCATCGCTACGAGGATGCCAAGTGCGCCGTATAGCAGCGCTATCCAGTATACCAGACCGGAGATCCGGTTATCTGGTGTTTCATCGGAAAGCTCGTCCAGTTTCGCCTGGACTTCGTCGTCTACTGCATTGTTCGTCACGTTTCCTCCCCGTCGGTGCGCTTTGTTTTGTATTTAAATTATGGTTGAATCCGTATCAGAGGATTCACCTCACCGTACGGCGGCGAAATCCTAACACTCCAGATAAGGTTAAGCCAATCCCCTGGGCGAGCCCCAATTGGCGTTATACCGGTCGCTTACCTCTTTCATTTCGGCGGCATGCTCTGCCGCAAGCAGCCCTGTAATGACCGATTGTGATAGGCCTCCAACATACCCCGAGGCAGAACCACCTTCCAATCCACCGATCGTAGTTCCCGCAGCGTACAATCCCTCTATTACGCTATCATCCCCACGTAATACTCGGGCATCGCCATCGATCGCGATACCGCCCATCGTATAGGTAATCCCAGCGCAGACGGGTGCGGCATAGAATGGGGCCTTCCGAATTGCTATCGGTGTACCTTTGAGTGTCGTGCGGGGCGGTGACAGGGAGTTAAACGAGCGCCTTTCGACCGCTCGATTGTAAGCGTTTATTGTGAACGGAAGCTCCCGTGTACCAATCAGGATTGCTAAGTTTTCAAGCGTATCGGCTCGGTGCAGCGTCCCGCCTTCCCGCGTGAGGTGTGGGTTAACAGAAATCAGTCCATGCCGGCCCGCTCCGTCCCAAATTTCCTGGTCGAACACGACGAAGGCCGATTGAGGGTCGTCAAGACTAGCAACAGCATTCGCCGCATGCACGCCACCGAGCCCTTCATTGTCGATCCGTTCGCCCTCACCGTCGACAAGGATCGCCGCGGCAACTAGGGAATCAAAATAGGGATAGGGCCAAAGATTTTCATTGGTCAACGCGTCCAGACTGATCAGATGGCCGTAAAAACGGTTCAAACCAACCGCGGCTGCGCCTAGCTGCAGCGCCATCTGCAATCCGTCCCCGGTACCCGTGCCGGCATTACGCTGATGCAGCCGCTCTGGTGCCTTGGCTATATGCTTGCGCAAAAGTTCCGGTGCCGCCTGGAATCCACCATCGGCGAGGACGACGGCCTGTGTGGTAAAAGGGTGCGACGTACCGTCAATTTCCGTTTGGACACCTACACAACGGCCATTCTCCACTAACAATTGTTGTGCCCGGGAACCAAGTATAAGTTCGCCGCCACGCTCGTTCAGATTGCGGCTGAGGCGACGCAGCAGCAAATCACCGGCCCTACCTTCCCATTCGAGGCCTGGCCGAGTGCGGCCCGGTGGGGCCAACACCCAACGATGATGCGGGCTCGCACTTGCCTTAATGAATTTACTACCCTCGCTCTGTAACCAGCGAACGGCGCGTTCCGCATTGCTCGCTATAGCGCGAACCAGGTCCGGGCGGGCTTCATCGCACAGCCGCTCTATCGATGCCACATGTGCAGCTTCCCCTGACATGATATCAGTAAGACAGATATGCAGGGTTCCGCCGGTATAACGGGTGTTGCACAGGTAGCGCGCGTCCGTTCCCTTTTCAAGGACAGCGACTGTCATCCCTAGTTGGACGCCGCGATTTGCCGCGGTCAGGCCGGCAAGCCCACCGCCGACAACGAGTAGATCGAACCGGTTATTCATGCCGTTTAGTTATCGGCTTGTAGACAACAATTCCATCGATTGCGGTGAAATTTAGCGTCTCGAGCGTCGCTTCATCGGTCAGTGCGATCGAACGCCGTTCCGGTGTTCCATCCAACGATGTCGCCCCGGCCTGCCGAGGTCCCGACGCAGCCACCAGCGGCACGAAAAGCGTATTCGGCAAATCGAGCCCTGTCGGCGCGTCCTCACAATACAGTATGCGACCGTTTTCGCGCACCTCCGGCATGCGCGCGATCCCGTTATAGACGTTGCGCCGTCGGATGATTGCACCGCGATAGGCACTGCTCGCGTTGCCGCCGCCACCCATATTGCGATAGGCGTCACTCTCATAAACGTCCAGCGAGTGAAGGCTGTAAAGTGCCAAAAATTCCCAGTTCGCTCTCTCCGGAGAAACCGCGCGAAAACGCTGCGCTGTGTCCAACCCATCTAGAGAGACCAGCTTCATCAGATAGGTCTCATACCAAGCGTGCCATTCCATCTCACGCGAGGGTTCGCTAAAATTCAATTCGACGGAATAGATCAAACTCATATCTCCCAATTAGTACGGGAGCAAAGTTAACAACCCTGCCTAGTCGCTGGCCAGCCGGGCGCTCATCCCCGCCTGGGACTGCCGGTTAAGATATCTCGAGACGAGTAAACGCAACATCTCGCTTGATCCGTCGCCAATCTGGAATAACTTGGTCTCTCGGTAAAAACGTTCGACCGGATGGTCTTTCGTTAGCCCGTGACCGCCAAGGAACTGAACCGCCTGCTGTGTAACCTCAGTGCATACGTCACTAGCGAACATTTTAGCCATGGAAGCCGCCGTCGACGCATCAGAGGTTTCGTCCTCGGCCAGCACTGCGGCGTGATAGGATAGTTGTCGAGCGGCCTCGATGCGGGCGGCGAGTTCGGCGGCCCGGAAGCGCAGAGCCTGGAAAGACGATAAAGGCTGGCCGAACTGCTCACGTGTCTGCATGTAAGACATTGCATAGTCGAGCGCGCCCTGTGCGACGCCGGCACAACGCACGCCGTAGATCGCACGCGTTTTAGCGAAACCGACTTGAATGTAGCGGAAGCCCTCCCCAGGCGCCCCCATCAGGCAGCTGTCAGGCACTCGGCAATCGTCGAACACCAGCTCGGCAATGGGGTTAGCAGTATGCGCAATCGTGTCATAGGTCTGCCCAACGGTGAAACCAGGCGTCCCCTGCTCGATCAGGAACAGACTAATACCACCTCCTCGGGGGGCGTCTCTGTCAGTGCGAGCGAACAGTACGATCAAATCGGCGCGCCCGCCATTGGTGATGTATATCTTGCGGCCATTGATAACCCAATCGCCGCCGTCACGTTCCGCAAAAGTCTGAATCGAGGCGGCATCTGAACCGGCGTCCGTCTCCGTCAACGCAAAGGCTGTGATAAGTTCTCCGCTTGCAACTTTCGGCAGGTACTTATTCTGCTGTTCCTCAGTGCCAGCAAACAGCAATGGGCCAGTCAGCAGGGTCACTGGATAGGTACCTGCCGAGAACCACACCGCACAAATCTCTTCTAGAATGATGGCGCAAGACAGCGTATCGAGACCCAGACCACCATAGGCCTCCGGAATATCGAGCCCCATGAAACCCCGCTCCGACATGAGCTCCAGCACATTGCGTGGCAGCGGCTCGCTGGCTCGTTCGATGTGCGTTGCGATCGGCAACAGCTCTTCCTGTGCAAATTCACGAGCCGCAATCTTGAGACGACGCTGTTCAGCGGTCAGTCTATAGTTAGCCATGAGAGGTTCCTCCGACCGTTACAGCCGGTCCTCCAGTCCGTATATCCGGATCACATTGTCACGCAACAGCTTGCGCTTAGGATCCGACCGAAATCCGTGATCCTCAATCTCTTGCCGGGTGCGTTCAAAATCCAATACTGGAAAGTCAGTACCGAAAATTACCTTATCCTGCCCGTAAGTATTGATGTATTGAACAAAACTGGCCGGCCAGTATTTTGGACTGTGTGCGTCACAGCCGAGATAAACATTCTTGTGCTTCCAGGCCATAGCGATAGCTTCGTCGGTCCAAGGAATGCCCACATGAATGCCAATCAGTTTAAGCTCCGGAAAGTCGCAGGCCACCGGATCCATGGTGATCGGCTGTCCAACCGAGCGGATAGGATAGTCTGGTGCATAGACCATTGACTGCCCTATCTGGAACTGAATTGGTACATCAAGCTCGCAGCACTTCGTGTAAAATGGATACCAGCGGGCATGGTCAATCGGCATTTCGAACCAATGTGGATAACCATGGGCACCTATATAACCGCGCTCTTCAACGGCCTCCTGAAACTCGCGAACGCCTTTCATGCCCATCGTAGGATCGATGCCGTAGAGACCGAAAAAACGATCCGGATAGTCCTTGATTGCCCGGTCCACGACCTCCATAGGGATATGATAGCAGGAAGGATGCCCCGGCGGCCCGCACTTCACGGCAATTAGAAAACCGCGTTCGATACCCGCCGCATCCATGCGGCGCAGCATCTCGTCCAATTCGACGCCCTGGACGGTCTCTGCGCTCGCGCCAATCTTGTCGCCAAAGAACTCATTTCGCCATTCTGGACGAAATTGAAGCGCGTCCGAATTGAAAATGTTGACGACTGCATCAATCGCCTGAATTTCGTGGTCGCTCATTAGCCACTCCTATTTCTTCAAACAGTTAGCAGCCTACATTTTGACACTTTGGCAGCGCAAACAACCGTTAGAACTAGGAGGCGCCTCAATAGAAAATATCTCACCGCACAACGCACCGTTGCGGGGCAAGCTGAAAACCTGACGGAGGATGATATATTTAATAAATTCAAGTTGGCCACTCACGAGCGTCCCAATCAGTCATGAGTGCGCTGAAAAGCTGCAACGAACCTTTTTAGCCAGTCGTAACAGTCTTTATTAGATTGTCACATACGAGGAATTAAGACTCTATCTTTCCAACTCCAATACGAAGTGTACCATCAAATTACCTTATATACCTGCGGCTGATTTTATAAAATATTATTATTTGGAATCCATAATCCAAATTCCGTCCCAATTTTTAGGATCTTCTTCCTTCAATTTCTGACAGCGGCTTATGTATGTATGAGATAGTTTGTCATTAGGGTTTAATCTAAGGCATTCCTCAAATGATTTTATACCATTATCCCATTCTCCTGCTTTAAAATATCGCCGGCCTTCATTAAAATAATTGACGGTATCCATTAAATTAGGAAAGGTTAATGTCGAATGATAATCTAACACCTCATGAACACCAACTGGCTCTGTTTTACCTTTAACAATAACATCATCTATATATCGTATTTGATAAGTCCCTTTCAGTTTTTTAAAGGTAAATTCACTAATCAATATACGGGCAGAGTAAGCCTTACATGCGCTTTCAAGCCGCGCAGCAAGGTTCACTCCATCACCAATCATTGTATAATCCATTCGCTTCGACGATCCTATATTCCCTGAAACGACCTTATCTGTATTGAGACCCAGCCCCATATCTACTGGGCTTTTACCTTCACTCTCTCTAACGGTATTCCAATCCCATAACCGTTTTATCATGTTTATACCAGCACGTACTGCTCTATCCTCATCATCTTCATTAGCTATTGGTATACCAAAACCCGCCATAATTGCATCACCAATAAACTTATCTACCATACCGCCTTGTTCAGTTATCGCCTCCACCATAATATCAAAGTATTCATTTAAAAGAGTAACCGTACCCTGAGCACCGAGAGACTCTGTAATTGTTGTAAAACCTCTAACATCTGAAAACAGAAGTGTAGCCTCTGTTTCTTGACCGCCCATTATATCAGTTCCCTCACTCATCAATTTATCTGCTATAACAGGATCAATATAACGAGACATTGTAGACTTCATTCTTTTTTCATCTGAAATATCCTCAATCATAATCAGAGTGCCTAGGTGCTCTTGTGCCTGGTTCGTCCGACCGTCTGGATCTTGGCTTTCTAATGGTAGAAAACTTAAGTTAGCAGATACTGTTTCTATGCAATCCGATTCAAGAGACCAGACTTCAAACTCTGCATCAATTATCGTTTCCCTTTCTTTCCTATCCCTACACTGTTCAATTTTATCAAAAATCCAAGTATTTTTCTCAGTAAAAAATGTTTTTGCAGATTTACCTATTATTTCTTCTCTACTGATCTTAAAAATTTCTAAACCAGATTTATTACAGGTAATTATATTCCCTTCCTCGTCTATTGTAATAACTGCATTAGTCATGCTTGTTAGCATACTGTGGTTGTATGCCCTCTCTTTGGATACATCTTCAAAAAGTTTGGCATTTTCTAAAGCAATCGCTACCTGCTGAGTGAATGCTTTTAGTCGTGATTCATCCTCATCCGTAAAACTCCCTCCTTTTTTATTAAGTGCTTGCGTACATCCAATACATACTCCATCTTTATTTATGATAGGTACACAAAGTATTGAACTAGTGAAATAACCGGTTTGTTTATCAAAACTCGGATTAAATCTAAGATCTGCATATGCATAAGGTATATTTATGGTTTGTTGAGATTGAAAAACAGCACCAGCAATACCTGCATTATTTGGAAGACGAATTTCTCCTACACCATCGCCCATCGCTACTCGTGAAAATAATTCATTGGTCTTAGTATCATTTAGGAATAGTGTCGCACGATCTGCACCAAGCATATTTGTTGACTCGACCATTACCCTTTGAAGCAAAGTTCCAAGTTCGATTTCCGCCGTTACCTCTGACACAATATCTAAGAAAAGCATTTCTTTTTCACGGGACTTAGACATCAACTCCAAACGTCTGGCATTTTGTAGGGATACCGCAGCTAGCGTCGTAATCTCTTCAACAATTTTAAGATCTGCTTTTGTAAATCTTCCACGTTTTTTATTCAAAATTTGTATAACGCCAATTACTTCATTAGTTACCGCACGTATAGGTGCGCAAACAATATTCTTAGTAACAAAGCCAGTTTGCTCGTCGATTTTTGAAAAAAATCTTTTATCATCGTACGGGTTATGTACAATTTCCCCTTTTCCCGACAGAAAAACTGATCCTGCTATTCCGTTTGTGTTAAGAATACGTATTTCTCTGGTCATTTCTCCTTGTGCTACTCGTGAATAAAGTTCTCCTGTTTCAGGATCATTAAGAAATAAGCTTCCCCTTTCTGCATTTAATTCTTGAGAAGTAATATCTATTAATGTCCATAATATCTCACTTAGATTGGTAATTCCGGAAATTTTTCTAGTGACCGAAAGCAGTGTCTCAGTGTTTTTAAGTTGCTCTTGATACCGAATTATTTGTTTATTTAGATTTTCTATATTTTCGGTTTCTAGATTTAGATTAGTCAATCCTTTATTCCTTTTATTTTCATACATACCATTCTCCAAATTTGATATATAATTTTATGAACATATAATACTTTAAATATATATCTTTTTAATTTTTAATATGAAATATCATTTACAATTATATTTTTTGTGGAGTTTCTATATCTCTACGAAGGATAGAAATTGTTGTTTTAAGTTGTTCAATTTCTTTCGTTAAA
>CAYYUG010000087.1:0-4263 GCA_964474755.1 uncultured Rhodospirillaceae bacterium
CGAACTCCATTGCCGGCGGCACCGACGAGATTCAAAAGAACATCATCTCCGAGCGAGTGCTAAAAATGCCGAAAGAGATACGCGTCGACGCGGACAAACCGTTCCGCGACGTGCCGCGCAACACCGTTTCAACCGATCGATAAAGGAGCTTCCACGTGCGCCGGATTCATATCGCACTCGCTGTTGCCAATGTCGCCGAAACCGTGCCTGATTATTCCGCCCGTATAGGCCAGGAACCGACCGTCGTGGTCACGGGAAAATACGCCATGTGGCGGACCGATCAGATGAATTTTTCGATCAACGAGATCCCGGACCACGCTGGCCAGCTTCGCCATATGGGGTTCGAAGATGACGCTGCCGAGGGATTTTCCTCTGACATCGATGTTAACGGCATCATGTGGGAACTGTTCTCGCCCGAGGCGCAGGACGACAAGATTGTTGAAATGTACGGGACGCCCGAGGGGCGCTAGCGACTGACTACCGCGGCTTCGCTGGCCAGTACTTTTCTCGCAGTTTGTGTTTGTACAGTTTGCCTGTGGGGAGGCGCGGTAGCGCGTCCGTGAAGTCAAGCGAGCGGGGCACCATGTAGCTCGCGACCTTTTCGCGTATGAAGCCGATCAATTCTTCGGCAACCTCTCCCGACTCAGGGATGCCGGGTTCCAACTGCACGACAGCTTTCACTTCTTCACCGAACTCTTCGTTTGGCACGCCGATGACCGCCGCGTCGGTTACGCTAGGATGCAGAACTAGAGCGTCTTCGATCGCCTGAGGATAAATGTTTACGCCGCCGGAAATGATCATGAAGCTCTTGCGGTCGGTCAGATATAGGTAGCCGTCTTCATCGACATATCCGACATCCCCCAGGGTCGACCAGCTAGGATGCTGCGGGTTCTGCGCCTCTCGGGTCTTATCCGGATCATTGTGGTAGTGGAATGGCATCTCCGGCTGCTCGAAATAAATGATGCCCTCCTCACGCGGCGCCACTTCGTTGCCATCTTCGTCGCATATGTGCAGCACGCCCATGCTGGCCTTGCCAACGGAGCCGGGCCGCTTGAGCCACTCCTGTGAGTCGATACGTGTTGAGCCGTTCGATTCTGAACCGGCGTAATATTCGTGCAGGATTGGTCCCCACCAGTCGATGACCTGACGCTTGATCTCGACCGGGCAGGGAGCGGCGGCGTGGATTGCGACCTGATGGCTCGACAGGTCATAGGCGGTTTGAACGTCGTTGGGCAGCTTCAGCATCCGGATAAACATGGTTGGAACCCACTGGCTGTGGGTCACTCGATAATCTTGGATATGGCGTAGCGCCAGTTCTGCATCGAACCGCGGCATCATCACGACTGTGCCGCCAAGGCTCAGCACACCGACGCTATAGGCGAGCGGGGCTGCGTGGTAGATTGGCGCCGGTGAGAGGTAGATCGTATCTCCGTCGATACCGTAATCACGCAGCCGCTCGATATGTGACAGGCCTTCCGAGATGTCAGCGGGAACAGGTGTCCGCAAAATGCCCTTCGGCCGTCCGGTAGTCCCGGAGCTATATAGCATCATCTGGCCGCGCGGTTCGTTTGCCAACGGCGTAGTAGGGCATTGCGTCAACGCGACGTCCAGTTCCTCGTAGCCGGAGCAAAGGCCATCCACAACCAAACGAACTGGACAATCTGAAATCTGGTCCACCAACGCTTCTGCCGTCTCGCGCATATAAGCTGAGGTAAACAAAGCCTTGGCGCCGGAATCTTTTACCACATAAGCAGCTTCGTCGGATGTGAAATACCGATTGATCGGCGTAAAAATCAGGCCGGAGCGCAGGGCGGCCCAGAAGATTTCGAAATAACGAAGATTATTTTCCATCAGGATCGCGACATGGTCGCCGGGCCTAAAACCGCGAGCGTGCAGAAGTTGCGCAATGCGGTTGGAGCGTTCGTCCATCGCCTTGTGTGTGACCTGCTGATCGGTGCCGGCGATGATGACGGCGGGCTGGTCGGGCCGCGAGAGGGCGTGTGCGCCGGGGTGATACATGGGATCGGATGCTTCGTTTGTGAGCCGGGTGCAGTCTTAGCGAAGACTTACCACAGCGCATCGCGTTGGCTCAAAGTGATGCCCTGTTGTCGGCAGCGGCGAGGGGCTATCGTCGACTGAACTCGACCTGATTTTTGGAGTTCCGCATGACCAAACTATCGACCTTGAGCCGATCGATCAAAGATAGGGTCGCACTGATCACAGGCGCGGCGAATGGCATGGGCCGGGCGACTGCGCATCTGTTCGCGGACGAGGGCGCGCAGGTTGCCGTGGTGGATGTAGACGCGGACGGTGTGGAACGGGTGGCCAAGGAGATCACCGGCGCAGGCGGTACCGCGCACGGCTGGGTGCTCGATCTGCGGGACGCGGACGCAATCCGGCAGGTGATCGAGGCTGTGGCCGCGCAATTCGGCGGCCTCGATATCCTGATCAACAATGCCGGTGTCAGCCAGCATGTTCAGATCGACGATGAAGACTATGAGGCGGTCTGGGACCGGCTGCAAGATGTGCTACTCCGAGCGCATACTCGAACGATCCGGGCGGCCCTGCCATTTTTGCGCAAGAGCGATGGCGGGCGCATCGTCAATATCGCTTCGACCGAAGGACTTGGCGCAATACCGCACACGAGCCCCTACACGGCGGCGAAGCACGGCGTGATCGGCTTGACCCGTTCGATGGCCGTGGAGCTTGGGCGAGAGGGGATCACCGTAAATTGTATCTGTCCGGGCCCGATCCGCACGAACATGACCGCGGCGATCCCGGAAGATCACAAGACGATATTCGCCAAACGCCGCGTTCCCCTGCGCCGCTATGCCGAACCGGAGGAAGTGGCACACGGGACGCTCAGCCTCGTCCTACCGGCATCCGGATATATCAACGGTGTCGCCTTGCCAGTGGATGGCGGCATGACAATCAAAAACGCTTAAAAACTTGCGAAACCCTGCTGCGATAGGAAATGCTGTGGGCAACGTGACGAGGACACTCAGGTGACAGGACTTACCCCAGAACAGGTTCAACAATTTAAGCGCGATGGCTTTCTGTCGCCCTTTCCGCTGCTCGACGAAACGGAACGGCAGCACGCTCTGGCCGGCTTGGCGCGGCTCGAAGGGCATCTGGGGATGCCGGTCAATGCGACCGACGATTTGAAATGGCGCACCATGCCCTACATCACCATGCCCTGGGCCCTGAAGCTGGCGACCGACCCGCGCATTCTCGACAAGGTCGAGGATTTAATGGGCCCGGACCTGCTGCTCTATACGGGCACCTTCTTCATCAAGGAAGCCGGAACGGAAACCTGGGCAGATTGGCATCAAGATTCGGCCTATCACGGCTATAAGCCAATTGAGGAGGTTGGCGCGTGGATCGCCCTTACCGACGCTACAGAGGAAGCAGGATGCATGGATGTGTTGCCTTATGAAGATGGGCCACGCTTGATGCACCATCAGGCCCATATCGTTGAGAACAGTGTTAATCGAGCAGGCCAACGCATCATCGAACCGCTAGACGATAGTAAGGCTGTCTCGATGCCCCTAAAGGCTGGTGAGTTTTCGTTTCATCACGGGCTTTGTCCGCACCGATCCGGACCAAACCGTGCCGGCCACCGCCGGATCGGCCTCGCCTTCAACTACATTCCAGCCTATGTGAAGCCGACCGGCAGCTTTGCCATGAGCATGATGTTGGTACGCGGCAAAGATCGCTGGAATCATTTTGGGACAGTCGAGCGCCCGGTCGCCGAATTCGACGAAAAAGCCATCGTCGAACATGAGCGAGTTGTTGGTCTTTACCGCGAGACATACCACGAGCAGGAGCCATTGCATGGCCCGCGTTTTGCTATGGAAATGCCCTAGGTGCGAGCGCTACTTTGCCGAAGTCGAAGTGATTTCGACAAGCACCCCCGGCTCCAGTTCGACGCCGCCGATGCAAGTGCGCGTGGGTCGTTCGAGGTCTCCAAGCCAGGCCTTCCACGCTTCATTCATGGCAGGCTTTAATTTGATGTCGGTCAGATAGATCGTTGCGCTAACCAGCTTAGACTTGTCAGTGCCGCACGCAGCGAGGCGGTCATCGATTTTGTCGAGCACTTCCTTTGTTTGCGCTGCAACGTCCTTCTCCCGATTGGTCGCGGTGATGCCGCAGAGATAGACTGTATCGCCGTGGGTGACCGCTTGGCTCAGGATATCCCCCGAGTCGAGATGTTGGATGGGCATTTAACTTCTCCTCAAGTTTATTTTGAGTGGAATTTTTGAC
>CAYYUG010000087.1:4363-5505 GCA_964474755.1 uncultured Rhodospirillaceae bacterium
TTTGAAAACCCTACCCCAATCTTCGATAGCAGCTTCCTGGCCCGGAACGATTTGAATCGTGAACTGGCTGTAGCCCGCATCGCGAAGATTTCCGATACGGTTTTTTAGTTCCGACTCCGTTGCTGTGAACGACGTGTCGCGGATAAGTTCCGCGGTGACATATTGCTGTTCTTCTGGTTTTACGAACATAAGGTGGCCTCGATGGTTTTCGAGGTATTTCGCATCTGCCGGTTCATAACGCATCGCTTGCTTGACATAACCTGACACGGCGTCGGCTGCAGCGGACGGGATGCCGCTTGAATTGAGTAGACCGGCGATGGCCTCGTCTGCTGCACGGTGAAGTATGACTGCGGCGCGCGGACCAGCCTGAGCCATGGCGCGTGGCGAATCGTAGGGTTCGCCGTCATCCAGGACACAGCCCAGCGCGAAGGCGACAGACGTCAAGTCGCCAGCACTGCGGCCGGCGTCGGCCCATGCGTTCCGCATAGCGGCTGCATTTGTGGCGGCGGTATCGACATCTCCTGCGAAATATAGCCAACCCGCACCAAGTTTGGCGGTCAGCGCTCGTGATCGCGGACCGTAGGCGGAGACGTGCAACGCGATCGGATCATTTGTATTGATTAGTCCTAGGTCAGGATTTAGGAACTTGATTTTGCGGACCTTGCACTCGAACTCGGCCTCCAAGGTCTCACCTCTAATCAGGCCTTCGACTGTTTTTATATAGGTCTCCATATCCGCTAATTTCATCGCCCCCAACCCCATGGCGCGGCGCCCGGTAAAGCCGGTGCCAACCCCAAAGTCGATGCGACCAGGCGCCAGCTTGTTTAGGCTGGCTAGGGCATTTGCGGTAACCGGCGCGATCCGGTTCGTCGGGATCAGCACGCCTGTGCCAAGGCGGATGCGGTCTGTCTTCACCGCAGCTGCCCCCATTGCCACGAAACAGTCCGCGCTCAACATCTGGGTGTCGTAGAACCAGGCACTGCTGAACCCCAGTTCTTCCGCTCGGGCAACGAGCCTCCAAGCATCGGCATCCGTTGCCATTGCGATTCCGAATTCCATCAATCTGCCTCCTGTCGATTGCGGGTTGATTGCCGTCATTCTAGCGGGTCAGAAGAGTGCCAAGATAGAGCAGGACTGGGTGG
>CAYYUG010000087.1:5605-7931 GCA_964474755.1 uncultured Rhodospirillaceae bacterium
AACCTGATCTGCTTGGGCATTATCGTTGTATTGCTTTCGCGATCGGGGAGGCATTTGTTTGCCACTCAACGGCTGCCTCTGCATGGTCTGCGCAACACGATACACTTCGTTGCGCAGGCTGGCTGGTATTACGGACTGATCCATCTGCCGCTGTCTGAAGTTTTCGCCATTGAGTTTACCGCTCCGATCTGGACCGCGATTCTGGCGGCACTGTTCCTGGCGGAGAGGCTCAATGCGATACGGATTGCCGGCACGCTGCTTGGTTTCTTAGGCGTACTCATCGTGCTCCGTCCCGGAATTGCGGTCGTTGATCCCGCGGCGCTGGCCGTGCTCGGCAGTGCTATGGGCTTCGGTGTGGTGTTTGTAATCACCCGATCGATGGCTTCAAGTGAGGAAGCGCTTACCATCATTTTCTACATGAATTTGGTGCAACTTCCGCTCAGCTTGGCTTTTATGCTACCAGATTGGGTCGCGCCGCCACAGGAACTATGGCCCTGGATTTTGGTGACCGGCCTGAGTGGCCTCGCGTCGCACTACTGCTTCGCTCGGGCATTTGCGCTCGCGGATGCGGCGCGGGTCGCCCCCATCGATTTTGTCCGCCTGCCTGTAGCTGCCCTAGTCGGCTATCTTCTCTATCAGGAGCCGACCAGCTTATTCGTGTGGCTAGGCGCTGCCGTTATTATCGTCGGCAATATAATGAATTTACGGGGCGATCGAAAAAAGCGTTTCAGCTAGGGCCTTGCGTCCGCTCCGGTTTCGACGGAAAATTCGCCTGATTTAGACATATAATTTAGAGCGGTCCATGAAACAGGTCAGAATTCCTGCAGCGTTCATCCGCGGCGGAACCAGCAACGCCATCGTCTTCCACAAGAAGGACCTGCCCAGCGATCGGGCGCAGTGGGATGGGATCTTTCTTGCGGCGATAGGCAGTCCGGATCCGAACGGTCGGCAGTTAAATGGTATGGGCGGCGGTATCTCGTCCCTGAGTAAAATTTGCATTGTCGGGCCGTCGACCCATCCCGATGCGGATATCGACTACACCTTCGCTCAATGCGCGGTACGAGATGCGTCCGTCGACTATGCAGGCAACTGCGGCAACATGTCCTCGGCAATGGGACCATTTGCAGTGGATGAGGGGCTTTTGACCATCGAAGGCGACGAGGCGTTGGTCCGCATCCATAACACCAATACCCAGAAAATTATCCACGCGCGCTTCCCCGTCGATGAAGGGATGGCTGCAGTGGACGGCGTCTTGGCGCTGCCTGGCGTATCTGGAACCGGGGCGCCAGTGCGTATGGAGTTTGTCGAGCCAGGCGGAGCCGGCACCGGGAGTTTGCTGCCGACCGGTAATGTCGTCGATATACTTGACGTCGAAGGAATGGGATCGATTGAGGCGTCGCTGGTTGATGCGGCCAATCCCGGAGTTTTTGTTGCTGCAGAAGCACTCGGTATTGTTGGCAATGAGATGCCTGCTGACCTGGACGCCGATAGAGATTTGATGGCGCGGTTGCAGAGGATCCGGGAGGCCGCGGCAGAGGCGATGGGACTGAAGTTCTCACCAGCACTGCCGATGATTGGCTTTGTCGCGCCGCCGATGGCCGCGAAATTACTGTCCGGCGAGAGCGTTTCCGAAGACGATGGCGACTTGGTCGGTCGTATGGTGTCGATGGGCAACATTCACCGCGCATTGCCGCTTACTGGCACTTTATGCATGACTGTGGCAGGTAGGATTGAGGGTACCGTGGTGAATCGGGCGGCGCGGGTGTCGGCAAATCCGGGCGGCGCACTGCGCATTGTGCAACCCTCTGGCGTGATCCATTGCGCTGCCGAAGTCACGCATCAGGACGGCGTTTGGTATGCGGCGAAGGCGGGTGTTATGCGCACGCAGAGGCGTTTGTTCGACGGATTCGTTTACATCCCTGCTTCTTCAGTGGCAGCATAGCAATTGAAGAGGTGAGATACAGAATGAGGACTATACAATGAGCAACATCGAAATATCCCCCATCGCAGGTGCGCTTGGCGCAGAAATTCGTGGTGTTGACCTTTCGCAAACCATAGAAGACGGAGCCTTGGTTCAGGTCCGAAAGGCGTTTGCGGACCATTCGGTCATCTTCTTCCGCAACCAGAAAATTTCACCCGAGCAGCATATGGCCTTTGGTGCACATTTTGGTGCGTTCGACATTCACCGTTTTGCAGCCGGTCTGCCTGATCACCCAGAAGTGATGCCGGTTGTCAAAGAAGCGGGTGACAGCGGTGGCAATTTTGGTGGGTTATGGCACTCTGATGTGACGTTTTATGAGAAGCCAGCGCTCGGCTCGATTCTCTA
>CAYYUG010000087.1:8031-16498 GCA_964474755.1 uncultured Rhodospirillaceae bacterium
TATGGCACTCTGATGTGACGTTTTATGAGAAGCCAGCGCTCGGCTCGATTCTCTACGCGTTGGATGCACCAGCCTATGGCGGTGATACCATGTTCTCTAGCCAGTATCTCGCCTATGAAACACTCTCGGATGGCATGAAAGATATGCTCAGCGGCATGACGGCCGTGCACAGCGCAAAACGGGTTTATGGTAATCAGGGTACCTCGATTAATCGCTTTGGTGCCCAAGTTCAGTCGATGCAGATACGGACCGGCGATGAAGCTGAGGAGGAAACAGAGCACCCCGTCATTCGCTATATTCCGGAATCCGATCGGCTTTGCCTGTTCATTAATCCGGTCTACACGATCAGGTTTTCTGGCTGGACAGAGGAAGAAAGCAAGCCGTTGCTTGATTTCCTATGCACCCATGCGGTCCGACCGGAATATACCTGCCGCTTCCATTGGGAGACGGGATCTGTCGCTTTTTGGGATAATCGGGCGGTGCAGCACTATGCGTTGAACGATTATCACGGACAGCGTCGTGAGATGCATCGTGTGACGATTGTTGGCGAACGGCCAATGTCGATCGAAGACCGCGAGCGGGCGAAAGCAGCTTAAGCCGCTTCGGATAATTCCATAAATGCCGGCACAGCAAGACCGGCGAACACCAGCGCGGTTGGTACATCGTCCTCGCTGTACCAGCCAGCCTCGTGAAGGATATTCAGAGTGCCCAGCACCTTCCCCTTGTGGGCGACAGGGATGTTGAGGATTGCCTCACAACCCAATGAAAATATGATCTCATGGTCGAAGAACACTTCGCGGATATCAGTGGCGTCGTAGCCGATATAGGGGCGACCTTCGACCAGTAGTTGCTGCGTCCAGGGTAGATCATTTGGCGGCTTACGGCCGCCGACGAGATAGGTTTCAGGTTGGTTTGAGTAGTAGCGCTCCACACCGACGTCCGGGCCGTGATACAGCAATCCCGTATAGAGCTTGTGACCGAATACTGCGTTTAGCGCTGGATCGAGCGCTTTCAGTATATCATCTGCGCTGCCACCTTGGGCCGATGCGGAGGCGACCGCTTGAAAATGGGTAAGAGGGTCCACGATGTTTACATGGCTCATGGGATAGTTGCTTTCTTTTGTTAGGTGTCCGACGATATCTTGGACGGTGGCAATCCCATAACCTTTCCGAATGCAGTGTCTGCGCGGGGATGTATACAGCACTGCCGGGCGGTGCAACCCACGCTTCACCCGATGGGCGCAGACGCATTATACGGCGGGTCGCATAGAGAAGTTGATCTCGCTTATGTCATGCAGTCCCGTGTCGGATCCATCGTCGAACAACTTCGCCATTGCAGCGATATCCTGCGGTAGAGACTGATAATCGTCCGGGTTTGTGCTGCGCGGCGGGGGAGCGGGCATTTATTTGATGGGGAAATTTTGGCAGAAATTCGACAAAATTTGGCATGACATAGAAGTTTCGCCAAATGTAACCTGCTAACGAAGAGAAATGCACCCCCGAATGAGAACGGGCTGAATTTGGAGGATACGAGAGGTATGGATCGCGATCGTACCCATTTTCTACTACTGAACATCGGACATTTTCTTGACCATCTCTTCATGCTGGTCTTCGCAACCGTGGCGGCGTTGGTGCTCTACCGCGAATGGAATGTCGGCTATGCTGAATTGCTGGCCTATGCGACACCGGGTTTCTTCGCGTTTGGCGCCTTTTCTCTGCCTGCTGGCTGGCTGGCCGACAAGTGGAGCAAGGATGGCATGATGTGTGTATTTTTCATCGGCATCGGCTTGACCGCGATTGGTACCGGATTTTCGCAAACACCTTTGCAAATTGGCATCGGCCTGTTCGTGATTGGCATGTTCGCAGCGATCTATCATCCGGTTGGGCTCGCCATTGTGACCATGAAATGGAAAGACACCGGGATGCGGATTGCAACCAATGGTGTTTGGGGAAATCTCGGTGTCGCAGCGGCGGCATTGATCACCGGCTACCTGATCGATTTCTCCGGCTGGCGCCTGGCCTTCATCATCCCAGGCGTATTTTCTGTTTTGATGGGTTTTACTTATTTGGCATTACGCCGCGAGGGGATCTGGGCCGAACGGAACGCAAAGAAGGAAAAGGGTGCCACTGCAGCGGGGCCTGTTTCGGATGCTTATCGCGCAGCCCTTATTCGAGTTGCCATCATTGTCTTTATAACTGCGGCTGTTGGCTCAATTATTTTCCAGTCAACGACTTTTGCGCTGCCGAAAATTTTCGATGAGCGGCTGCAAGGGTTGGCGACGGAACTATCTGGCTTTTTGGAGAGCCTTGCTACAGGTAATGAAGATGGCGTCGCGACAGTTATTGGATCGCTGGCATTCGTCGTGTTCTCGGTTGCCTCAATCGCGCAACTCGTCGTCGGTAGTATGCTCGACCGGTATGGCCCTCGGCGTGTGTACATGGTGGTAGCGGTGATCCAGATCATTTTCTTCGCTTTGATGCCCGGTCTGACTGATGGCATCGCTTTAGCTGTCGCCTTTGGTTTTATGTTGGGTGCCTTCGGTCAGATACCGATAAACGATTACATGATCGGCAAGACGGCTAGCGGCGCCTATCGTGCTCGTATTTACGGCGTCCGATACGTGGTGAGCTTCACCGTTCTTGCTGCATCGCTGCCAATGATTGCTTTCGTATACGACAATTGGGGCTTCGATACCTTGTTCATGATCTTGGCCGGCGCCGCGATCGTGATCATGTGCGCTGTATTTAGCTTGCCGAAGACGTTGCCGCAGCCGGACTTAGTGACTGAGCCGGCAGAGTGAGGGCAATATCGTAGTTGGAGCGATTTGGGCTATGTTCTGTATCACATGGCATAAAAAGAGCTAAAATATGGCACATACATTGGACAGCGACGTTACTAGTGTCCCCATGCCCAATGGCCCGATCGCGGGGCCAGCCGCGTGGTACGGCAAGGAAATGGAAGCGTCGACCGAGTGGGTCTACGTGCTGTCTCAGGCGGAGATTTCAGAACTGGAGTCCGCTTTATACGCAGTTCGCGCCGCTGGTCTTGGTATCGCTGACGTCACGCGGGAAAGGTTTCCGTTGCTATCCTTTGGAGCGATATTAGACCGGCTGCGCGGTGAAGTGCTGCGCGGCCGGGGCTTTGTCTTGATCCGCGGTTTGCCGCTCCACCGCTATTCCATGGAGGACGTTGCGCTTCTTTACTGGGGCATCGGCTGTTATTTCGGCCGCGCAGTGCCACAGAACGGGAAAGGGCATCTACTCGGCCATGTTATCGACATGGGGCGTCACGAACACGACACCAGTGCGCGAATTTATCAGACCTCGGCGCGGCAGACCTATCACGTCGATACATGTGATATCGTTTCTTTACTTTGTCTGCAGCCAGCGAAAACTGGTGGACGCAGCAGCTTGGTTAGTGCGGTGACGATCTACAATGAGATGTTGGGACGCCGCCCGGATCTGCTGCATGTGCTGTTCCGCCTGTTTGACGCGGACCGCCGCGGCGAAGTGCCACCCGGCCGCAACCCCTACTACACCGCTCCAGTGTTTGCTTGGCATGAAGGGGAATTGACCAGCCAACTTGTGCGGCGCTACATCGAATCCGCACGACGCTTCCCGGGCCTGCCGGCGTTGACCCCTGAAGAATCCGAGGCGCTGGATTTATTCGAAGAACTGGCCGACGAATTTGCCATGTTCATGGATTTTGAAGGGGGCGACATGCAGTTCGTTCACAATCATCAGATTTTGCACGACCGGACCGCCTTTAAAGATTTTCCGGACAAGAAGCGGCATCTTCTGCGGCTTTGGCTATGCCCACCGGATGGACGGCCGTTGCCGAATAGCTTTGCTGACAAATATAATGGTCGGATAGAGATCGGTGACCGTGGTGGCATGCATATCGAAGGTGCCCCGCCGCATGTCTCACTGGAACCAGTGTGAAGGTTGTGGTTTTATAGCGGTCGGTTCCTGTGATGGAGAGTATGATGCAAAAACCCACTGGTTCGTTTGTGGCCATGATCACGCCGTTTAATCGGGACGGTTCTGTTGATTACGGCGGTTTTCGGACACTGCTAGATTTCCAGGAGCGGAATGGCACCAGCGCTGTGCTGATCATGGGGTCGACTGGCGAAGTTTCGATGCTGAGCCAGGAAGAACGCCACCGCATCGTCGAGGAAACCATCAAGTTCAAAACCGGTGGGATGCAGTTCTATTACGGTTGCACCGGCAACAATACCCAAACGACAATCGATTATGTGGAGCATGCTGCGGCAAACGGTGCGGATGGAACGATCATCGCCGCCCCAGCTTATATCTGCGCGCCAGAACCGGATATCGAGCAGTTTTTCTTTGACGTTGCCGAGGCGAGCGATATTCCGGTCGGCATCTACAACAATCCGCCGCGTGTGACGACGGACCTCTCGGCGGAAGCTATCCTGCGTCTGGCTAAACATCCGAACATCGTAGTAAACAAGGAATCCACCGGTCGCGTTGGGCAAGCGGCAAAGCTGGCCGCCGGCAATCCTGATATGTCACTAATGTGCTGCGACGCGCCCAACCTCGGTCTAGTCGTGTCGACGATGTCGCTTGGCGGGCAGGGCACCGCGAATATGTCCGGCAACATCATCCCGGCCGAGATGGCGGTTATCTCCAAGCCTTGGAAGAGCTTCGAGGATGCGGAAAACTTTAAGCAGATGTGGCTACGGATGCTGCCGATGCTGCACTTCACCTACTCAGCGATTAATCCAGTACCTGTAAAGTCGTTGATGCGCGCGGTGGGCTTGCCGGCGGGCGATCTGCGACGGCCGCTGACCGGCTTTCAGGGGGAGGCTTTGCAGCGAGGTCTCAATATTTTGCACGAGCTCGAATTAGACAAGCAGTATGGGTTCACCCTAGCCGTAGCGGCGGAATAGGGGTTACAACCGGTTGATCATCTCCTGCACCATCGCGTTGAAAATCTCCGGTGTCTCATACATCACCCAATGGCCAGCGCCATTGATGACGCGGAAATCGATATCTGGATGGATGCTGTGGAAAAGCTTTTGGCGGCGCTTCAACCCATCGCCGGTGGCATCATCCATTTCACCATAGATCGCATTCATATTGGCTGTGATGTTTGGGAGAACACGGGCTAGCGTGTCCGTTCGCGCGATCAGCGGGCTTTTCACCCGGGCGCGTTTCACCGTTTCCTGCTGCAAGTAGAGCGCCAGATCGTCGATCTTATCCGCATCGTGGAACATTATCACCGACAGATTGTGCCGATGCGCTTCGACGAGCTCTTGTTGTGACATGTGCGCCCGGATCTTGGAGAGTGGCGGCCTTTCTGTCGTCCGTTCGATGCCAAGGCCGCCTGGGGCAATGACCACGAGATTGCGTACTCGGTCTCCCATG
This sequence comes from uncultured Rhodospirillaceae bacterium, assembly GCA_964474755.1. GTDB lineage: Bacteria > Pseudomonadota > Alphaproteobacteria > UBA8366. The sequence goes on from CAYYUG010000087.1 coordinate 13,422, forward strand.
ATTGCAGCGACATGTCCGCCAAGGAGGCCGCCGAAGGAGAAGCCGACTAGGTCAAATCGTGCCGGCGCTGGGATCAGTTGATCGATGCCCTCGACGATCACCGCCGCGAGTTTTTCGCCGCTATGGGGCAGGGGAACCGACGAGGAGTCGCCCAGTCCTGGATTGTCTGCGACGAACACGCGACGGGTCTGCGCGAGTGGACCGATGTTCTTGATCCAATGGCGCCATGACCCGTAGCCGCCATGCAGCAGTGCCAGGGGTGGTCCCTCGCCCCACACCCGCCAAACCATTTCGCCGTCGTAACATGGCGTCGTTATTCGTTCGCCTGAAGCCTCGAAGCGTCGATCGATTTCCGCCGGAGACAGACCGGCGTTCAGTAATTCTTTCATAAAGTTTCGTTCCAAAGTTACAACGCTTCCGGATTGACCACGCAGTCGAGGTCGATCGGGTCGTCGTTTAAAATTTTGTAGGTGTTCTCTACTGCCATAGTGCCCATGCGTTCGAAGGATTCATGTGTCACACCGGCGATGTGCGGGCTCAGCAGGACGTTCGGCATTTCCCAGAGTGGGTGCTTCTTTGGTGGCGCTTCGACGTCGAAAACATCTATACCCGCAGCGGTGATGCTCCCGGATTGCAGGGCAGCGACCAAAGCGATCTCATCGACAATGCCGCCGCGGGCGCAATTGACCAGATATGCCGAGGACTTCATCTGCGTGAACTGGGCTGCACCGACCATGTTTTCGGTCTCGCGCGTGCGCGGGCAATGGATACTGAGGATATCGACGGCATCCACGAATTTGTTGAGCGACGCTGCCCGTGTCACACCATCGAAAAATGCATCGTCTTCCAGGTAGGGATCGTAGGCCGAGATGCGCACACCGAATGGAAGTAAGAGTTTGGCCAGCGCGCTGCCATTCCCACCGAAGCCAATGAGCCCGACATGCTTGCCGCAAAGTTCGACGCCTTGATAGTTCGCCTTCTCCCACTTGCCCTCACGGACGCTGGTGTCAAGACGCCGAAAATCTTTTAACAAAGCGATCATCATACCTAGCGCGTGCTCGGCGACCGATTGTGAATTGGAGTTACGGCCATTGACAACCGGAATTCCTTTGTGTGTCGCGTGAGCGACGTCGACGTTGTCAACGCCGATGCCGTTTTTCGACAAGACGCGAAGGTTGGCGGATGCATCAATGACCTTTGCATCGATTTCTCCGATGCGTACGATGATGCCATCAACCTGTTCCCGTGACGCGATGTCGTAGATCAGCGTATCCGGCGCGCCGTCTGGGATTGTGAAAACGGTTGCGCCAAGGTTCTCCAGCATCGCCATTGCGGTTTTAGCCAAGGTCGGCGCAGTGATGAGTATCTTGTAGGGCAAGTGTGATCCTATTGGGAAAGTTCAGGCGCGGCGGTCGAAACGGCCGCTCTGGCGTTTATACTGTGCGGGATCGAGAAAATGAAATTCCGAGGAACTAAATGATGATGGTCAATCCATCCAATGACATCACGACGGTCGCGATCTTGGGTCTTGGCGAGGCCGGCACGGCGATTTCCCGAGGACTTGCGGAACATTGGCGCGCTGGTGATGAAACACACCGCATCCTGGCGGTGGATATAGCGCAAAAAGACAACGTCCGCGGGCCGGCAATCACCGAACGGGCCCGCGAAATCGGCATCGAGATTGACGACCGTTATACTGAGGCACTCGGTACTGTGGACTTATTAATTTCGGTTGTGACTGGAACCGACGCCAAGGGTGCGGCGGAGGCTGCATGCGAGCAGCTCAAGCCGGGCACCCTTTATCTCGACGTCAATACGTTGACTGGCAAGCAAAAGGCTGAAATTGCGGTGCGCGTCGAAGCGGCGGGTTTACACTATGTGGATATAGCGGCAATGGGTGGCTTCAGCACCTATGGCTACCGCGCACCCTTCGTCTTATCCGGTCCTATGGCTGAGCGGGCCGCGGCCTGGATGAAGCCGCTTGGCTTTGACGTTAGCGTGATGAGCGACCGCGCAGGCGACTCGTCGTCCGTCAAAATCATACGCTCAATCATGGTCAAGGGGCTGGAGGCGCTTGGCGTCGAATGCATGGTGGCGGCGCACCGGGCGGGTCTGACAAATGAGGTTCTCGCCTGTTTCGCGGATATAGACGATAGGACCTTCCCCGGCATGGTCAAGTCGTTGACTGCAAGCCACACCAACCACGCCAAACGTCGCATGGAGGAAGTTGACAAGGTGATGGAGAACTTAGCCGAGCTCGGAATGGAGCCGATTATGTCGTCAGCGACGCGCCGCTCGCACGCTCGTACTGTTAATGCCGAAATTCAGCCGGCAGACGGCATTAACCCGGCCTTTGAGGAAGCGGTGAAGCTACTTAGCGAAAAAGTAGTAAAGGGCATAAAATAAGATTGAAAGAGGAGAGAGAGGCATGACTGCCGATATCAAAATTTACAACCCAGAAAGTCTCGGCACGCCGCTCGGCCAGTATTCGCAGATTACGCGGGTAAAGGCGTCGGAGTTTCTGTTCATCGCCGGTTCACTATCAGCGGACAAGGATGGCAACTCCGTTGGCATCGGTAATTTTGACGCGCAATGCGTCCAGGTCTTCGGCAATATTAAAAAAGCGCTTGCTGCCGAGGGGGCCGGTTGGGGCAATGTGGTGCAGTTCACCACCTATCTTGTGCACAGCCAGGACATCCCGAATTTCATGGAATTTCGCCTGCGCGAGTTCCCAAACTTTTTTGAGAATGGTGCTTACCCACCGAACACTCTGCTGATGGTCGACCGATTGGTGAAGGAAGAATTTTTGGTCGAAGTTCAAACAATTGCGGCTATTTAGAAAAACAATTAGCTGACGAGCCAAACATCTCAGAAGGTTTGCTGTATCCCGGCAGGTGTGTCGATAGAGTTTGCATGTTGCAACTGGTGGTCACTATACGATTGTCTGTTTAGTTAACCCGATGCCAAATTTGTGATTTATGGCAAGGACTTAATTAGGTGTTTGATCACTCTGCAGGGGGTGCATAATTTTAATCCTTAGCATCTGATTAAAGCCCTGGAATTTGTCGTGGCCCATC
>CAYYUG010000088.1:0-15393 GCA_964474755.1 uncultured Rhodospirillaceae bacterium
GCAGAGGTGTGACATGCTGACCGACGCGCAAATTGCTCAATATCATGAGGACGGCTTCGTTGTTCCGGACTACCGGCTGCCAGTGGACACACTTGCGTCGCTGTCGCGCGACGTCGAAGCGTTTATTAGCGATAATCCGGAACGGCGCCAGTTTGTGCCGACTATGTTTGATTATGATGAAAGATTCGTCCCCTACGCCCGTAACCCGGATCTACTTGACATGATCGAGCAGCTGGCCGGCCCCGACTTCGCGTTGTGGAACATGAGCCTGTTTGGTAAGCCGGCTCGCGATGGCAAGAAAGTGCCCTGGCACCAGGACGGTGAGTATTGGCCCATTCGCCCCATGGCAACGACCCGCATTTGGGTTGCCTTGGACGAAACTAGCCGCGAAAATGGTTGCCTGCGCTACGTCCGTGGTTCGCATAAGAGGAAAGAAATCCGCCAGCATCACGAGGCGGACAATCGTGACATGCTGCTGCATTACGGCATCGACACGAATGAAATCGACGAAGCCGACTTGTTCGATCTCGTCCTCGAGCCGGGTCAGATGGCGATCCACGACATCTACATGGTGCATGGCTCCAATGCGAACGAGACTGATCGGCCGCGCCGCGCCATCGTGCTCAACTATATGCCCACCACCTCACATTTCGACCACGTGCTGGCAGCGAAGCAGTACGCTGAAATGGATATCAATTTCAATCACGCGGAACGGCCGCTGTTTTTAATGCGCGGTTTGGACCGATGTGGATTGAACGATTTTGAAATTGGCCACGACCGGGTGGGGAAGCGGATCAACTAGGAAGGCTCTCTACTTTGGGATGAGCTGTTGTATCAGGACGGAAAGATTTCAGAACGGTGCACAGATGCTTGGGCTGAACTCTGGATGGGTCTCAGGTAACTACTTTTCAAATGCTCATCCTGGAACCGCTGGCCGGCAGAATTGCGATAGTGAGAACGCAGTCTGAACTCCATTTAGCGATAGCCCTCGGGTTTTTCCGGAAAGTCTGGCTGGTTCTGTGGCATCGCCTTATCGAATTCTGGAAGTTCGCGGCAACGTTCGTCTATTGCGGTAAGCAGCGGGTAGGGCGATAAGTCGACCTTAAATAGACGCGAATTGTAAAGTTGCGGGACGAGATACAGATCACCGGCGGTTGGTTTATCGTCATAGCAAAAAAGCGTCGCCAAGGACCGCTGGCGCATTAAATTTTCCAGGGTTTGATAGCCGTGATGCAGCCAGTGCTCGTACCAGCGCCGCACCTCTTCTTTTGTCAGGCCACGTTCGTCGGCGAGATCGCGCCGCATGCGCCCGACGCCGACTGCGTGCATCTCGCAGGCGATGATCTGGCCAAAAGCACGGCTGCGGGCTCGCTCCACTGGGTCCTCGGGGAGCAGGGAAGGCCCGCTGAATGTTTCCTCGATGAACTCGATCAAAGCGGTCGATTGAGTGACCCGTTCTCCGTCAATTACCAAGGTTGGTAGAAGACGCTGCGGATTGATAACGAGGTAGTCGTCCCAGCTGATCGATCCGGTATCGCCGACGGCGATGTATTCGTAGTCTACGCCCTTGATGTTGAGAGCGGTACGCACCCGCTGACCGGCGGAGTTACGGTAACGTGAATAGAGTTTGAGCTCCATGGTTGCTTCCCTATCCCAGATCGTAAGGCGGATATACATTATCGCTTTATCGAACACCAATAGTGCGCGGCAGCGTTTAACGATTTTTGGTTAGCAGCGGATAGGCTGAATGTCGAGCTCGCCCAGCCTGGCATTGTGAAGCTGTGTTACCAGATAGTTGCCGCCAATCTTCTCCTTTTTATTAAGTAGGTTAAGGACAGCTGCTTGGACTGGCGGTATATCAGCGTTATCGGTATTTCGTTGCCCTTATGTGACTAATTTGCCTACCAGTGTACACGAGAACTGGTTTCCTTTCCCTACGCCGGCATGATCCGGATCAGGTTCGAAGGGTCACTGCGTCGCTCCCTGGTCAGGCCATAGAGTTATCAGTATCTCAGCCTCTTGAACGAGGCTCCCCTAGGAATGACAATTATTCTCCGAAGATCCCGTGCAAGAGTCAAAGTGACAGTTCATCGATAACTCCATATCGATTTAGGAGTCCAATGGGAACCGAGGGTTACGACGATTTTAGAAGAACAGGTGGTTGAGGGGCACGTGGATTGGGATACCGCAAATTCGCGAATCGATGAAAATTTACACGAACTATCTTGCTATTCTAATTTGAGCGAAACCTTGTCTTTTACCACAGATTTATATTGCTACAGAGAGGCGGTTCGACGTCTCAGATAAAAGCTATGAATATACAATTCAACTTAATTGGCAATAGTTGCGACGTAGCTGGGTTGGTTTTGTCCACACTAGCAAGTAATTGGTCCGCTTATCGCGAGATGGGACATGTTTTTTACAATCCGGTAGGAACTATTAGGCTGTTTTAGAACGACCGTCCGTTCGATGGATCACACCCACTTAATTAAAGAGAATACGACGGCGGAGAGAGGCCTTAGCCAAATTATACCTGTCAATATAAGGGACATTCCTGTTCGCTGGGATATTTCATCTGTTTGCTGACTTCGGCGGAGTCAAATTTGGCCTGTTTCGGGTTGATACCTAAGGATCCGTATTGAAAATTTACCAATGGATATCGCCAAGTCGTCAAGCGCACGTAACCGGGGCAGAGTGTGTCGCTGGCGCAACGCACTAAATCTGTGATCAACCACTCATCGAGTTGCTAGTCGCATGTAGTTCTAGCCAAACAGATAAGCAGTAATTGCAACTGCGGCTGCGATGCCCGCGATGTCGGCAGTGAGGGCTGCCGCTAAGGCGTGCCGAATACGCCGTATCTGCACAGCACCAAAATATACTGCGAGTACGTAAAAAGTTGTTTCCGTGGACCCCTGCAAAGTGCTGACTAGATAGCCGACATAGGTATCGGGGCCTGTAGTTGGCTCCTGCATGATAGATGCCATAACCCCGTAGGCACCAGAACCCGATAGTGGCCGCAGAAGCGCCATAGGAAGGGCTTCCGGCGGGAGTCCGAACAGCGATGTGAGAGCACCGAGCGGGGTGATCAACAGTTCCAGGGCACCGCTTGAGCGGAGCATGGCTACTGCCACCAAAATTGCCACCAGGTATGGGATAATTCGCAAGGCGACATTGAAGCCATCTTTTGCGCCTTCGACGAAGACTTCGTAAATGCGCACACCGCGCAGAGCGCCAAATCCCAGCAAGGTCATCATTAAACCTGGGATAATCCAAGGCGCGATATCGCGGCCATAGAGGATCGTGATCGGAATCAGCGCGACAACAACCGCGAGGGCCGTCACGGATATCCAGACCGGATAGGGTTCGCTTGGTTCCGGCGGCAACATCTCTCTTCCGGTGACCGTTTCTTCGGTGGCTGCCTGCACATCGCTCGTATAGGTCTCCGCTGGCGCCGTAAACCGTTGGTAAAATTTGACCGCAGTGATCGCAACAATAGTTGAACAGATTGTCGCAAAGAGGGTGGTTGGCAGAATTCCAGCCGGATCGGCGGAACCGGCTGAAGCGCGCAGCGCTATCACGCCAGTTGGTAGCAGCGTGACCGAGGAGGTGTTAATTGCAAGGAACATCACCATGGCGTTGCTCGCGGTACCCTTGTGCGGGTTAAGTTTGTCGAGTTCCTGCATCGCGCGGATGCCAAACGGGGTGGCTGCGTTGCCAAGACCGAGCACGTTGGCAGAAATGTTCATAATCATCGCTCCCATCGCCGGGTGATCGGCGGGGACTTCTGGAAATAAACGGACCATAAGAGGGCGCACAGTTTTGGCGATAATGGCGAGCAGCCCTCCTGCCTCGGCGACCTTCATTAGCCCGAGGAATAGAGCCATTACACCGATGAGCCCGATTGCCAAGGTAACGGATCCTTTCGCAGCATCGATCATTGCTAGGCCAAGCAGGTCCATTGGGGTGGTGGCGTCCGGCGTCGGTATCGCGGTAATCTGTCGATAGCCGGCAACGACGAATGCGATCAGGGCGGCGGCAAGGAATACCGCGTTCATCGATATATGCCTCCAAAAAATTTCATTGGTTCCCTATACCCGATTCGCAAAAGGAATTTGACGTTGTCCGTTGCGGAATGCGAAAAGTGCGCGCCCTGCGATAGACAATTTGAGGAAGAGGAATATGAGCGGTCCGTTAGCCGGCCTGAAGGTTTTTGATCTAACCCGAATTCTCGCGGGTCCCCACTGCACGCAAATTTTGGGTGATCTTGGCGCTGAGGTAATTAAGATCGAGCGGCCCAAGGTCGGCGACGATACGCGTAACTTCGCGCCGCCCTACCTGCCAGATGACAGCGGTGCGGACAGTTCCGAAAGTGCATATTTCGCGGGCACCAATCGGAACAAACGGTCGATTACGCTCAACCTATCCGACCCCGAGGGTCAGGCGCTTGCTAAAAATTTGATCGCCGAATGCGACATACTGGCCGAGAATTTCAAGACCGGGACGTTAGCCAAGTATGGCCTGGGCTACGAACAGCTGCATGAGGAGTTTCCGCAACTTATTTACTGCTCTATCACGGGCTTTGGGCATACCGGTCCCTATGCAGACCGACCCGGATATGACGCACTGATCCAAGCCATGGGTGGGGTCATGAGTTTGACCGGTGATCCGGAAGGCGAGCCGATGAAGGTTGGCGTGTCGATCGCCGATATGATGGCCGGCATGTATGCGGGGATGTCGATCTTGGCCGCCGTGCGGCACCAGCAATTGACTGGGGAAGGCCAGCATATTGATATTTCGATGCTGGACACGCATGTGGCCTGGCTCGCTAATCAGGGTATGAATTATCTGGCGACTGGGGAAAACCCGCCGCGTCTCGGCAACTTACATCCTAACATCGTGCCCTATCAGGTCATGCCCACGTCGGATGGTTATTTTGTGTTGTCGGTGGGCAACGATCCGACATTCGAACGCTTCTGCGAAGTGGCAGGTTGCAAAGAGCTGCTCGAAAATTCGAAGTTCAACACAGCGGTTGAGCGGGTCCGAAACCGAGATCACGTCACGGCGACGTTAAATGAGATCACGCGCCAGAAAGCGTCATCCTGGTGGTTGATGGAATTGGAGAAGGCCAAGGTCGGTTGCGGCCCGATCAACACACTGCAACAGGTGTTCGATGATCCGCACGTCAAGGCACGTGAGATGACGGTCGAGATGGCGCATCCGGCGACGGGCGACCGGCCTGCAAAGCTGATTGCCAGTCCTATCAAAATGTCGGAAACCCCGGTCGCCTACCGTCATGCGCCACCGATGCTGGGACAGCATACCGAAGAAGTTTTGGGCGAGATGTTAGGCATGGCGGCAAGCGATGTTGCCGAACTGCGTGACAAAGGTGTTATTTAGACCTTAATGAAAAGTAGGCAGAGGATAGTCACGAGTTTATCGGTCGTTAGGTCGTAGAGCTAGAATGTCAGCCGAATGTGGTAAAACGGGTTATGCCGAAACCCTGCTGCTCTCGCCTGTATGCTGACAGTTTTAATGGTCAGTAAAACCGCCGAGCCCGACAAAGGTGAGTGCTTCTTTTGGCGCGATTCCGGCTATCAACAAGATGTTTTCCATGACCTGCAGGCTTAAACCACGTTGTACAACTGAAATGCGAAGCCCAAATGAAACGCCTAAAGCCGGCGAAAGCCAATGCAGCGAATGTGGTGAGCTGATGTTATTTGAAAAGTATGCCTCCTTCGCTCGAGTAGGCGAGACTACCGCTTTAGTGGGGTCTATCGACACGATAAATTCGCCGCGAAAAGTTTGAAATTGACGCCGTCCGTCGCATAAACCGAAACTCCTCTAGTATAGTAAAATATTCGTGACGTGCTGAGCGTCCAACATCCGTTCTGCATCGCTGCTTACTGTGTCGTTACTCACAAGTTTAAGGAATGCTTTCAAGTATTAATAAGCTTGGACCGGGAGGGTCATCACTGATATTTCGATTTGACATACTGGGGCACCATCCCTATTTTCCGCGCGTTCTGACTGAACCTGAAAATTAAACGGAATTCGGCTATGAAAGTCGTACGCTCGCTGAAATCGATGAAGAACCGGCACAAGGACTGTCGCGTGGTGCGACGTCGGGGTCGCGTATACGTCATCAACAAGCGAAACCCACGTTTCAAGGCACGTCAAGGCTGAGCTGAACTCTTGTAGGGTCTTCGGAACCGCGCTTCGGCGCGGTTTTTTGTTTCCCGAATGAAGCTAACGCGCTAAACCGAAAAGGTAATCGCGGGTGAATAGTCATGGAAATGCCAAAACCCGACGACGGTGTCATCGCACGGCGGCAGGAGATTGCCTCAGCCCTAAGCCAGATCGTGCCCGGCGAAGGCGTCATCGTTGATAAGGATGCGTTGCGGCCATACGAGTCGGATGGGCTTACCGCCTATAGGACCTTGCCATTAATCGTCGTGCTGCCGGAGACGACCGAACAGGTCAGCCAGGTATTGCGGTATTGCCACGAAAACACGATCAAGGTGGTACCTCGTGGCGCGGGCACTTCGCTGTCCGGTGGCGCACTGCCGCTCGCCGACGGGATTATTCTTGGACTGGGTAAGTTCAAGAAAATTTTGGAGATTGACTACGATAATCGCTGCGCTGTGGTCCAGCCCGGTGTTACCAATTTGGGGATTACAGATGAAGTGCGCGACGATGGGTACTACTACGCTCCGGACCCCTCTAGCCAGATCGCCTGCACAATCGGCGGGAATATCGCGGAGAATTCCGGCGGCGTCCACTGTCTGAAGTACGGGCTGACAACGAATAACTTGCTCGGACTGGAAATCGTCATGATGGATGGCGAGGTCTTGCGGATCGGTGGCAAGCATCTCGATTCCGAAGGTTACGATATTCTTGGTCTGTTAACGGGGTCGGAAGGGCTGCTCGGCGTCGTGACAGAAGTTACGGTGCGGTTACTCCGGGCACCAGAAACGGCACGGGCAGTGTTGGTCGGATTTCCCTCTAATGAGGCGGCGGGTGCCTGCGTTGCTGGCGTAATCGGTGCGGGGATTATCCCCGGCGGGATGGAAATGATGGACAAGCCAGCTATTGCCGCCTCGGAGGCCTTTGCTAAAGCGGGATATCCGCTCGATGTTGAGGCTCTGCTGATCGTCGAACTCGACGGGCCAGAGGTCGAAGTCGATTATCTGATCGAGAGGGTCGAGGGTATAGCGAAGGAAAATGGCGCTGTTTCGATCCGCATCTCGAACAGTGAAGAGGAACGCGCCCGCTTCTGGGCTGGCCGTAAGGCGGCGTTCCCTGCTATCGGCCGTATTTCGCCGGACTATTACTGTATGGATGGCACGATACCGCGCAGCCAACTGCCCAAGGTTCTCGCTCGGATGACGGAACTCTCGAACGAATTTGGCCTGCGTGTTGCCAATGTCTTCCACGCCGGTGACGGAAATTTGCATCCGTTAATCCTTTACGATGCCAACGAGCCGGGTGAGTTGGAAAAGGCGGAAGAGTTTGGGGCGGAAATCCTCAAACTCTGCGTCGAGGTCGGCGGCGTGCTGACAGGAGAACATGGCGTCGGGGTAGAAAAACGCGACCTGATGGGCACGATGTTCACCAAAGACGATCTCAACCAGCAGCAGCGGGTCAAATGTGTGTTTGATCCCAACTCACTTCTCAATCCAGGCAAAGTCTTTCCCGAATTGCACCGCTGCGCCGAGTTGGGCCGCGTGCATATTAAGCGCGGTGAGATGCGCTTCCCTGACTTGCCGCGGTTCTAAGGACGTGGCGAACCTTCTGAAACCGGAGACTGTAGATCATGTCCGTGATGCGGTTGCTTGGGCCGTGGCGGAGGAAATGCCGCTCGAGCTGGTCGGAGGCGGCACGAAACGGGGCATGGGCAGGCCAGGTAATGCAGCGCATACGCTGGACATGTCGGCTTTTTCCGGCATTTCTCTGTACGAGGCAGAAGAACTTGTGCTGTCCGCCGGTGCGGGTACGCCGATCGCTGATATACACGTTGCTTTGCAGGAACAAAAACAGGAGCTTGCCTTCGAACCGCCTGACTATGGTCCTTTACTGGGAGGATCGGAAGGTGCTGGAACGTTGGGCGGCGTGCTAGCCGCTAACCTGGCTGGGCCACGGCGTATCAAGGCGGGTGCGGCGCGTGATCATTTCCTTGGTTTCTCTGCCGTCAGCGGTCGCGGCGAGCTGTTCAAGTCTGGTGGACGGGTTGTAAAGAACGTTACGGGTTATGATCTCTGCAAGGTTATGGCGGGGAGCTGGGGTACGCTTGGCGCCATGATGCAGGTAACCGTGAAGGTGTTGCCGGCGGCAGAGAAACTCCGCACCGTGCTCGTCTTCGGCTGCGACCCAGAGAAGGGGGTCGAGGCCCTTACTCAGGCATTGCAAACCCCTTATGAGGTTTCAGCTGCCGCATGGTTGCCGCAGGCTTTGGCATCTCGTTCGACCGTTGGCTATGTGCGGGAAAACGACATGTCGGTTACGGCGATCCGGATCGAAGGGCCAGGCCCGTCGGTTGAATATCGCTGTGCGACTTTGCGCGAGGAACTGGCGCGTTTTGGCAAAACGGAGGAATTGCACGGACATAATTCTTCGAATTTCTGGCGGGAGATTCGAGACGTCCGGCCATTTGCCGCGCCGGGGGATGCGCGCGTCGTTTGGAAACTGTCGGTGCCGCCACAATCAGGAGCCCGTCTTGCAACTGAATTGGCGGCGGCGCTTAGCGGGGAATTTTACTTCGATTGGGGCGGTGGGCTGATTTGGCTTGCGGTGTCGGAAGCCAGCGCTGGCGGAAACAACTTGATCCGCGCTGCCATTGCCGAAAGCGGCGGTCACGCGACGCTTATCCGGGCGCCGGCGGAGCTGCGTAGCGCTATTCCGGTCTTTCAGCCCCAGGATCTCGGTCTAGCGCGTCTTTCCCAACGACTGAAGGAAGGATTTGATCCGCGCGGCGTGCTTAATCCTGGCCGCATGTATCCAGGCTTCTAGGCAATGCAGACGCATTTTTCCCTGGCTCAACTTGCCGATCCAAATGTTGCAGAAGCCAACCAGATCCTACGGAACTGCGTGCATTGTGGGTTCTGCACGGCAACCTGTCCGACATATGTCTTACGCGGCGATGAGCTCGACAGCCCGCGGGGACGGATCTATCTGATCAAGCAGATGTTAGAGAGCGGTGTGGATACATCAGCGCGGGTTGTACGCCATATCGATCGTTGCCTGTCCTGTCTCTCCTGCATGACAACCTGTCCCTCAGGGGTGCATTACATGCATCTGGTTGACCACGCTCGCGAAGTTATCGAAAAAACATACAAGCGGCCGTATGCAGAGCAGACACTTCGCATTCTTCTAGCTTGGCTTTTGCCCCGGCCAAATATGTTTCGGCTAGCGCTGTTGGGGGCCTGGCTTGCAAAGCCGTTTGCGGCGCTGGCACCGGGTCGACTGAAAGCGCTTCTTTCGATGGCGCCATCTCATATACCTGCGCCATCTTCTGTAGACCGGCCACAGGTACATGCTGCTGAAGGGTTGCGTCGGGGCCGGGTTGCGTTGCTTATTGGCTGCGCACAAAGGGTTCTCAACCCCTCAATTAATGAAGCCTCAATTAGGCTATTGAACCGTTGTGGTATCGAAGTTGTTGTTGCGCGAGGCGCCGACTGTTGCGGCGCACTGACCCACCACATGGGCCTTACTTCCAATAGTCGGGCCAAGGCAGCGACTAATGTGCAGGCTTGGACGGCTGAGATCGAGGGCAAAGGGCTCGATGCGATCATCATTAACGCGTCGGGCTGCGGCACGACTGTAAAGGATTACGGTTTCATGTTCCGCGGCGATCCGGCTTTGCGGGAAATGGCAGAGCGGGTGTCAGCGCTAACCCGCGACATCAGTGAATATTTGCTAGAAATTGGGATAGACGCGGCGGCGGCACCAAAGGGGCTGAGCGTTGCCTATCATGCGGCTTGTTCCCTTCAGCACGGTCAAAAAATCACTGAGGCACCAAAAAAGTTGCTTGCTGAGGCTGGGTTTGACATCAAGTTGGTACCGGAAGCACATCTGTGTTGTGGTTCGGCTGGAACCTACAACCTGCTGCAACCGGTTCTGGCGACCCAATTGCGGGATCGTAAGCTCGCGAACATCGCGCGCACCGGCGCCAACTTAGTCGCGGCCGGCAATATTGGTTGTATCCAACAGATCGCGGCGGGCGAGTTACCGGTCGTACATACGGTTGAATTGCTTGATTGGGCGACAGGTGGTCCGCTTCCTGTTGCTTTGCATGGCACCGTTACGGATTAACCATGCGCGCCGTGTGGCCGTGAGGTGAGCCTGTTTGTCGATGTATGCGCCACCAGCAATGATACGCCGGAATGGGTTGTCTTTAGATCAGGGTTTCCAGCCGACCGTGGTGCTTCTGCCAGTGGTCAAATAAATTAACTTCGTATCTGGCTGACGTGAAGTCACGCAACGGATGGGACGCATTGCCGCCTCTAGGACCCGGTATCAGGTTTCTCATAGGGGTAAGCCTGCCACTGTTTGGGCACAAAAGGGCACCCCAGCAGATACATATACCAGCGCCCTCGATGCCACCTTATAGGAAACCTTAAGGGCGGCACTCTACGAGTGTGATGAAATTAGCTTGGCCGTTACCTTATGGTTGCTAGTACAAAAATCAAAACAGATAATTTTACTAATCATTTGTTATAATTATCTAAATTGGTATGCAAATAGGGCCCGAACCCCGGATCCGTTGGTTAGGAGTCCTCAAGCCCGCGCAAAAAAGCACCCCGCGCTGTAGCGGCCGCTATAATAAATCCTAGGTCCGCACCGCCAAGGATTAAGCGTACACCTTTTTCGACGAATTTAGCGACTAGCGCTTCGTCGTATATGCCACCGAGCCCGACATGTTTTCCATGTTTTTTCGCGGCCGTGAGCGCTGCATCGTATGCGGCTTCAACTAGCTCATGACCGAACTCTCCAGGAATACCCATCTCGGCGCATAAATCATTGGTACCGATCAACAGAACATCGACGCCGTCGACTGCGGCGATCGCATCGGCATTCTCGATGGCTGTAGGCGTCTCAAGCATGATAACCACCATGGACTGCTCATTGATCAGCTTTGGTTGTTTGGCTACACCGTGGTTTACAAAACTGACCTGTGACAGTCCGCCAGTCATCGAGCGGTGGCCGAGTGGCGGGAATTTGACATGATCGACCGCCGCCCTAGCCTCTTCGACCGTATCAACATGAGGAATGACGACGCCCATTGCGCCATTATCGAGAATGCGCGCGGCATGAAAGTGTTCGTGGCCAGAGACGCGCACAAGCGGCGTTATTCCTACATCCAGTGCAGCGACGCAAATTTGCGAGGCGGTGTCTAGATCCATCGCGCTGTGTTCCAGATCCACAAATAACCAGTCATAGCCGCAGGTCTTCGCGATTTTAGCGATATCCACTTTGCGTGATTGTAGGACGCCAAATCCAAGCGCCAGCTTGCCGGCATCAAGTTGCTGCTTGCAATGATTTTTTATGATCGACATACCGTTCTCCTTCTCCTTAGGCGCCCCAGACTTCCTTGAGCACACGCATCCAGTTTTCACCCATCACCTTACGGATTTTTGATTCGGGCCAGCCGGCCTTTTCCATCGCCGCCGTCAGGTTCGGAAATTCGCCTATCGTGCTCAAACCGTCGGGCATTTTGGTGACGCCACCAGGGCGTTTGGGCACTAAACGCCGGCCATGTCCCTTGTCGAGCGATAGGTAATCAAAGAAGGCGACGTCTTGATCCTGTGTGAAGTCAGTGCCTATGCCGACGCAATCTTCTCCGACCACATTAATGACGTATTCAATTTCTTCGATGCAATTATAGATATTAGTTTCGGCTCCCCAAGGAAGGAAGGGCGGATAGGTGCAGACGCCAACAAACCCGCCGCGGTCGGCGATGAATTTGAGCTGCTCATCGGTTTTGTTGCGCGGATAGTCTTTCAGCCCGTTTGGCGCGCAGTGCGTGTAGGCAACGGGTTTCTTGGAATGAAGGATAGCTTCTTCGCTGGTCTGAGCACCGACATGAGAGAGATCGACCAGAATACCAAGCCGGTTCATTTCCTCTATCACCTCACGGCCGAAGTCGGATAGGCCGCTATCGACACTTTCCCAGCAGCCGGTGCCAACTAGGTTCTGTGTGTTATATGTCAACTGCATCACGCCGACGCCGAGTTCCTTAAACAGACGCAGGAATTCTACCCGGTCCTCAATTCCACCGGTGTTTTGCCAGCCTAAAATGATGCCAACTTTGTCCTCTCGCTTGGCGAGCCGGATATCTTCGGTAGTGAAGACCTGGGTCAGTAGATCGTCATTCTCCTCGAACCAAATTTTCCATTGAGCGATGTTCGCCATCGTACCCTTGAAGCCGTCCCAGACCGAACATGTGCAGTTTGCCGCCGTCAGGCCACCACGTTTCATGTCCTCAAAGACAGAGCGGCTCCATTTTGAGATAACCAGACCATCAATGACGATGGCATCCTTGTGTAGATCGCTCATGAGATAGTGTGTCTCCGCTGTGTTAAAATCTTACGGGTAAGCTAAACAATACGACCGCCGGGGCCAATCGGCGATTGCCCTTGACCTGCTGATGGTAAGGGCTTGATCATGGTGGCCGAATTTACTTAGACAGGAAGGGTATCGCGATGGCGGATATCGTGATCATCGGTGGCAGCATTATGGGGTCAAGTATCGCCTATCATCTGGCGGTTACTGGTAATGCGGGCGATATTTGCGTTATTGAGCCTGATCCGACCTATGAATTCGCTGCGGCACCGCGCTCGTCGGGCGGTGTACGCCTGATGCATGGTTTGGCTGAAAATATCGAAATGTCGGTTTATGGTCAGGAATTCTATAGAGATTTCGCAAACCGAGTGGATGTGGATGGTGAGCCGGGCCGTTTCGACTTTTTAGAATATGGCTATTTGCACCTGCTTGCAGGCATCGACGATGTCGGGGTTGCGGAGCAAAATTGTGCGCTTCAGAATGCACACGGTGCGTCCAATGAGATGATCGACAGGGATGAATTGAAGCGACGCTTTCCTTCGATGCGAACCGACGATATCGACGCTGCGCTGCACGGCCCGCAGGATGGATTTATAGATCCCTATGCGGCCGTGGTTGGCTTTCGGCGTAAAGCGCGGAGCCTTGGAGTTGAATTTATCCAGGAACGTGTAGTGGGATTGGAAACCGACACGAAGAAGGTCCAAAAAGTCGTGCTCGAATCCGGTGGTAAAGTCGATGGCGAGGTCTTCGTCAACGTGGCCGGCGCCTGGGGACCGGAACTTAGTGCATCGATCGGTTTAAAATTGCCGGTTGAACCGCTCAGTCGATCAACTTTTTATGTCGAGACACGAGAAGAACTTGAGACAATGCCATTGACCAAGGACCCGTCGCATGTGTCGTTTCGGCAGGAAGGCGCGGGCTACACCGTCGGTCTGACCGATGTCGACGTACCGGGTGGTTTCGATTGGGAAGTGAAGCATAATTTATTCGACGAGATCATGTGGCCAGCCGTGGCGCATCGAGTGCCAAAATTTGAGAGCCTTAAGGTGATGCGCAGTTGGTCGGGGCATTACGCCTATAATCGGATGGATGGCAATACAATCATCGGCAATTGGATTGGCGGTATGGAAAACTTTTATTTTGCGACCGGATTTTCCGGCGCGGGCTTGCAAAAGGGGCCAGCGATCGGCAGGGCCATGAAGGAGCTGTTACTCGACGGCGGGTACCAGACGATCGATCTTAGTCGGATGTCCTATAAACGTGTGCTCGACGATGCGCCGTTGCTTGAACTAGGTTTTTCAGCGTAAGGGGCGGGAGAACGAAATATGGCAATGCTCAGATCGGAGCATATCAAGCTCTCTGAAATCTATGTGCCGGCGAAGCGACGCAATGGGTTGGAGCCGGAAAAGATTGAAGAACTTGCGGAAAGCATCCTGGAAGAGGGTCAGAAAGTACCGATCCAGGTGCGTCGTGATGCCAAGAAAGGCTTCATCGCTGTCAATGGCGCTCATCGTATGGAGGCAGTGAAACTACTTGGAGAGGACACTATCGAGGCGTTCATTGTGCGCGAAGGAAATTATAGTCTATAGGGGGAAAGATGGTTCAGGCATTTGATCTATCGGGTCAGCGGGTTGCGATCACTGGCGCCGGGGGTGGTATCGGTTCGGAGACGGCACGGCTCGTGGCCGGTATGGGAGCAGACGTATTGATCGCCGATCTGGAGGCGCCAGAACCGCTGGCGGATTACTTGCGGAGCCAGGGAAGAAAATCGGTGGCAACAGCGCTGAACACAACAGATCGCGCCGCGGTCGAAGCCTGGGCCGAGGACTGCGGCGAAGTCGATGCACTGATAGACTGCGCAGCGATCTGCCCCTTTGATGATTGGAATGACGATGGGTGGGACGAGGTTGCTGGACGCGTTTTTAACGTTAACCTGCAAGGTCCGCTGAATGTAACCCGGGCGTTTTTCCCCACCATGGTCTCCCGCAAAAAGGGCCGCATCGCGCTGGTTGGATCGATTGCTGGCCGGATTGGTGGAGTTCGAGCAGCGCCGCATTACGCAATGTCAAAGGGCGGCATCCACGCCTTCGTCCATTGGTTTTCGCGCCGTGGCGCGCCTCACAACGTGACGATCAACGCCGTCGCGCCCGGACCGGTGGAGACCCCAATGACTCAAGGCGAAAATTTCCAGCCGGAAACCTTTCCGATGGGCCGCATGGCCCGGGCCGAAGAGATTGCTGGTCCACTCGCATTTTTGGTCTCGCCCTCTGCGTCATACATCAATGGTGCCGTCCTCGACATCAATGGCGCGATGCATTTCAGCTAGTTGTACTGCAGCAAGTGGTCGCGCTGGGTCTTGCCAGTGTAGTGCTCGCGGTAGAGGCCGCGGCGCTGTAATTCTGGGACCACATGATCGACGAACTCCTCGATTGCGCCAGGGCAATAGATCGGCGAAAGCATAAAGCCGTCGCCACCGACCTCTTCGATCCAGGCTTCCATCTGGTCGGCGACGCTGGCAGGTGTCCCAACAAATTGCGGCAGGCTGACGCTTTGCCCGTGCCGCGTGGCAATTTCGCGTGCGGTAAAGGAGCCGCCCTCCGGCTTAGTATAACGTGGTCGCATGCGCTGCAGTTCCGGTTCCTCTCGGCTCGCCATCTCCACATCGGGGGATAGCTTTGACATGTCGAAATTGAGATGAGCGGAGAGGATGGCCATGCTACCTTCTTCCGGTACCAGCTCGTTATGGAATTCTTGCTTCTCGATAGCCTCCGCTTCGCTCTCGCCGATGATTGGCTGCATACCAGAGAGGATTTTGCAGGTGTTAGGATCCCGGCC
>CAYYUG010000089.1:0-15247 GCA_964474755.1 uncultured Rhodospirillaceae bacterium
TGATCAACGGGCTCATCGCCCAGGGTTATGATGTCTCGATGATGCATCGCGGCACGCATGACAGCGATGAAATCCCAGTTTCGGTGCCGCGCATCATCGGTGATCCACATTTCCGCGAAACCCTGACCGAAGCGCTGTCCGGCCGGACTTTTGATCTGATCATTGCCACATATGGGCGAATCCGATATGTGGCGGAGATTGCTGGCGATCATTGCGACCGTCTGATCACAGTCGGCGGTGCGCCATGCTATCGGGGCATGATCCAGCCCGAACTACTGACGCCGGTCGGCATGCGGATCCCATTACACGAAGATGCAGAGAAGGTGCCGGACATCGACGAGTTTCGATTCGGCTATCTGGTGCGGATCTCCGAGGAAGCAGTGATGGAGGGCCATGCAGCAGGGCGCTATAGCGCGACACATTTCCGCTATCCCTCCGTCTACGGTCCGAGGCAGATCACGCCCACAATCTGGGCGCTGATGCGCCGCTTCATAGACAAGCGGCCGCATATAGTGCTGCCAGAGGGTGGCCTCAGTATTTCTTCACGCGGATACGCGGAGAATGTCGCGCACGCGGTGCTGTTGGCCGCGCAGCAGCCTGCAGCAGCTAGTGGACAAATTTACAATTGCGCCGACAACCAGCAGTTTACCAGCGCGCAATGGGTGGAGATGATAGGACAGGAAATGGGCGGAAACATCGACATCCTCAGCGTACCCGACGCCTACGCTTTTCCGGCACGTACCCTGATGACCTTTTACGGGCCGGCGGATCATAAGTTCTTCGACATCTACAAAATTAAATCAGAGCTCGGCTATTGCGACGTTGTCGATCCGATGGAAGCGTTAGTCCGTTCTGTGAGATGGTACTGCAACGCTCCCCCAACAGAGAGCGACGATTTCGTCCGAACGCTCGCCGAGGACTATGCGATGGAAGATGCTCTGGCCGCAATTTACCATGAGACCTGTGCCAAATATTCTGCCATCGACCATATCGTCCGCGATTTCCATCACCCATATCCACACCCCAAAAAACCGGGTCTCGACAAGGACCACCGAGAGCGCTGAATAGGTCGACTGTAAGGCATATTATGCGCGAACTATTCCAACGCCAGGTGATGACGCCGCTACTGGTCATTCTGGCGGCCCAGTCGATCCTGACGATGGGTTCCTATACGATCCCTGTCATCGCCAGTGCGGCGGCAGCGGATTTTGGGATACCGGCGAGCGCCGTGGGCGGAGCGGTCTCTATAGTCTACCTGACGGCAATGATTGTTGGTCTGCCAAGCGGCATTTTCATCGCCCGCATCGGCGCGCAACGGGTTTTTCAGTTCGCCCTTCTTTTCACAGCCACAGGCACTTTGCTGATCAGTCTAGCGCATCCGCTCTGGGCCCTACTCGGCGCGATCGTGATTGGCTTCTCGACGGCGTCGATGAACCCAGCCGGCAGCCACGTGTTGGCTCGCGTGTCGCCGCCACGCTGGCAGCCACTAATCTTTTCCATCAAACAGTGCGGCACACCAGCCGGCGGCATGCTGGCGGGCGTCATACTACCGCCTTTAATTGTGCTATATGACTGGCGCACCGCACTTTACGTAATACCCGCCTTCGTCATAGGCGCGTTGCTGATTTCGCAAGTTTTTGGGGTTGGACCGCGGGAGCCGCAGCGTACCGGCAGTGGTGTCGCTTTGCGGGACGTGGTCAGTTCGCTAAGTTTCGTGTGGACCGACCGGCTACAGCGCGGCCACGCGCTAGCCGGTATGGTCTTTGCCGGCAGCCAGCTCGCCCTAGCGACCTACCTAATCGTCTATTTATGGCGCGAACTCGGGATGGTACCGGAGCTGGCGGGGCTGATCTACGCCACCCATCATATTTCCGGCATCGTTGCGCGCGTCTTGCTGGGGCTCGTCGCCGGAAGGTGGATCGCAACGCGCACCATCCTGCCGTTGCTCGCCTACATCATGGCCGTCGGGCTTGTCGCCGTCGCGCTATCCGATGACGAATGGCCGGTCTGGGTGTTCTATGGTATTGCCATCGTGCTCGGCGTCGGTGGGAATGGCTGGGTCGGTTTGTTCATGTCGGAAATCGCCATCCTGTCGCCGGATGGCCGCGCGGCAGACGCGACCAGCGGCAACCAGTTCTTCATGTATGGCGGCATCGTCGCTGGCCCGGCCATCGGCAGTTTGCTGCTCGGTGCGACCGACAGCTATCTAGTCCTGTTCCTGGCTCTCGCGGGGGCCATCGCCGTGGCTGGCATTGGCCTATCGATCATTACACGGAAGACCTAGCTCAGGGCGCCCTCGCGCCGGCGCAGCAGCTTGCCAGGCAGGGCGTCACTATGTGTCCCGTCATGGATAACCACTGCACCGTTGACGATGACCGTTTCGACACCGGTCGGATAGGTGTGCGGCTCGTCGAAGGTCGCCTCGTCCATAATCGTCTCCGCATCGAAGACTACGACGTCCGCTGCACAGCCCGCCTGAAGCGTACCCCGTTCGGTCAGCCCAAGGGCAGTCGCCGCGTTTCCCGTCATTTTAGCGATGGCCTGCGGCAGGGTCAGTATTCCCTGGTCGCGGGCATAACGGCCGAGCAGCCGAGGGAAGGTACCATACAAGCGCGGGTGCGGTTTTCCCTGACCGGTGACGCCGTAAGGCGCGACGCAGGGTCCATCGGAGCCCACCGTCATCGACGGCTCGGCTGCAATGCGGCAAACGTCTTCTTCAGACATGCTACGCACCAGGATGCGGGTCGCACCCCGATCGTCAATAATGATGTCGAAGATAGCGTCAAGCGCATCGATATTACGCTGCCCCGCGATCTCCTCGATGGTCAGGCCCGGTTGCGCCGCGCCGTTCGGCGAGATGGCGATGCGAATGTCTGCCCAGCTCTCGATATGGCCAAAATTGTTGAAACCCACTTCGGCGATTTTCTGCCGCACGCGGGAGCGGATTTGCGGATCGGCTAGCCGTTCCAACATCGCATCCAAGCCGCCCTCCTGCAGCCAAGTCGGCAGCAGAAATCGCAGCGGGTTTGTCGCCCAGTCATAGGGGTATTGATCGCAATGCACATCAACGCCGCGTTCACGCGCCGCGATAAACTGGCCGAGCAACTTCTCTGCCTCGCCCCATTTTCCGGTACCGCTTAGCTTAAGATGCGCGACCTGGACATGTATGCCACACGACTCGCCTACATCGATCGCTTCGGCCACCGCCTCGTGCACACAATGGCTCTCGTCGCGCACATGGCTGGAATAACGCCCGCCATGCGCCTTCACAACCCGGCCCAGCTCATGCATCTCCTCCGGCTTGCTATAGCATCCAGGTGCGGTGAACAGACCCGACGACAATCCCAACGCACCAGCCTCGAGCGCTTCGGCGAGCATCGCCTGCATATGCTGCAGTTCGGCGGCCGTCGGATCGCGGTCCTCCATGCCCATCGCCATGATGCGCAGCGTGTTATGGCCCACCTGCATCACCGTGTTCACCGAAATTGCCGGCCAGGCATCCATATAACGGGTGAAGTCGGTTTCCTCAAACGGCAGCCAGGGCGCGCTGCCGGAAAGATAATCGCGCAGCATTTCGACTTTATCGGGCAACGCGGGTGCAACGGAAAAGCCGCAATTTCCGACTACTTCGGTCGTCACGCCCTGCCGAATTTTGCATTCCGCCTTCGGATTTAGCGGCAGCGTAAAGTCGGAATGAGTGTGAATATCAATGAAGCCGGGCGCGACGATGCGGCCGTGCACGTCAATCACACGCTCTGCACTGCCAACGTAGTCCTTTTCGACCGCGGCGATCCGTCCATCTCGAATTGCTACGTCGGCAATCCGCTCGGGCGATCCCGTCCCGTCAATCACGATGCCATTTTTTAGCAGGATGTCGTCCATGGCAGTACCCTCCGGTTCAAGCAATTCCCTAGTAGCAGCCTCTACCCGCGGCGTCCCCGAGCACTTCCTTTCCCAGAGATAAGCGCCTCACGTTTCCAATGACTAAGCATTGTCTCCCCCTGGGAATGGGTCGTATGTGCACAGCGTGAGGGTGAGGGTGAGGGGTTTACGCTGCCTTAATCCATACCGCTGTGTCGTGAAACACCGCACCGCCATTAGGCGGCCCTGGTTCAGCGCTAGTCAGGGTGTTAATACCCCGGCCGTTGCTATAGGCGGTGTTGGGCCAGATACTTTCCACCACCACGACACCCCGCTGCAGTCCTTCAAAAGCTTTGGTATGCAGGTTCACAACACCGCGGTGATTGCCCATGCGGACATGCTGCCCGTCGGTGAGGCCCAGTTCGGCAATGTCGTCCGGATGCATCTGCACTTTCGGCCGACCTTCGCGCTTAATCGAGGTCGGGGTCTCGTTAAAGGAACTATTGAGGAAGTTGCGCGCCGGTGCCGCAACAAGACGGAAGGGCTTCTCTTCATCTGCCTTGTCGATATTGTCGACATGGTCAGGATAGGTGAGCATCGGCGCAATGTTGGCACCGACGCGACGCCAATCTGGTGCAAAATGGAACCTCTTGTCCGGGGTGGCGAAGCCGTTAAGGAAATGCGCTTCTTCGAAAGGGGCAGCGCAGTCGATCCATTTATCACCGGCCCAGACCTCATCCGCGCCGGGTAGTCCCGAGGCGATGAGGGTCTCGTCGATGATCTCCCACTCCGTCATATCGAATCCTCGATGCTCACCGCCTAACATCTTCGCCAGGTTGGTCAGCACCCAATGGTTAGGCCGACATTCCGCGTAAGGCTCTATTACCGGCTTGGACAGCATCAGCAACGAATGGCCGCCTCCGGTGTACATATCGGTGTGTTCCAGGAACATCGTTGCCGGCAGCACGATATCGGCCATCGCCGCAGTTTCGGTCAAGAACTGCTCGTGCACACAGACGAACAAATCTTCGCGCGAAAAACCCTGCCGCACCTTCGTCTGGTCCGGTGCAACCGACATGGGGTTGGTGTTCTGTACGAACAGCGCGTCGACTGGCGGCCCATCGCCGAGCACCTGCTTTTCGCTCATCAAAATGGCGCCGATCTGCGTCATGTCGAGACCGCGGATCGACGCGTCAGCCATATCTAGCCCGTCGAGCAGTGTACGATCCAGCTTGTACATGCCAGAATTACTGTACAACGCGCCGCCGCCCTTGTGCTGCCAGGCACCGGTGATCGCCGGTAGACATGTCACCGCATGCATCTGTGCCGCGCCATTGCGCGAACGGGCAAAACCGTAGCCGCAGCGGATATAGGCGCGCTTAGTGCTACCATAAAGCCGGGCGAATTCAATGATCTGCTCTGCCGGCACGCCACTAATTTCCGCTGCCCATCCCGGCGTCTTCGTCTCCAGATGCGTTTCCAACGCCGGGCTGTGATCGGTATAGCGCGCCAAGTATTCGCGGTCGGCGAAGCCTTCCTTGAACAAGACATGCATCATCGCAGTAGCCACCGCCCCGTCGGTGCCTGGCCGCACCATGATGTGCATGTCAGCTTGCGCAGCGGTACTAGTACGGTAAGGGTCGACGACGACTAATTTGGCACCACGCTTCCGCGCGTTAGCCACATGAGTCATGACGTGGACCTGTGTGTTTACCGGATTGCCGCCCCAAATGACGATAAGATCCGCCTCATCCATTTCGCGTGGATTGACGCCGCGCTTGACTCCAGTGCCAGCTTCCCAACCGGCATCCGGAAGCCATGTGCAGATCGAACCCAAATGGCGCGAAAATTGTAGAACGTTACGGAAGCGGTTGATACCGTGCCGCTGAATTTGTCCCATCGTGCCAGCAAAATCGTAAGCCCATACGGATTCAGGACCATGCCGGCCTATCGCCTTGGACAGACCCACAGCCGCGGCATCCATCGCATCATCCCACGATATCGGCTTGAAACTAGCTCGGTCACCTCGCGCACCCATACGCCGCAGTGGCGTCGTCAGCCGGTCTGGATGGTGCACCCTCTCGTTGTACCGCGCAACTTTGGCACAAACGACGCCAGCGTGATAATCACTGCGCGTCGCGCCATAGACGCGCTTGATGGTGTAGTCATCGATCCGCTCGACTTCAATCGGACACTGGCTTGGGCAATCGTGCGGGCAGACAGAATGCAGCCGTTCCGCACTAATGTTAGCTGAATCAGGCATGGCGTGAAGGTAGCGCGCCACAATTTCGCAGGCAATGGTTTGGTTTGCTGCCAACTCAGGCGTTTCCCTAACCGAACGAACGGCATAAGCTGACCTACTCGTGGAATCCCAAGCTGAGACATTTCATGACCGAACCCTACCGCGGCGTCTTTCCCGTTGTTCCGACGACCTTCACCGAAACCGGTGACCTTGACATCGACAGCCAACGTCGCGTGCTGGATTGCATGATCGACCAAGGCAGCGACGGCATCTGTATCCTCGCGAACTATTCGGAACAATTTTTGCTATCGGACGATGAAAGAGCAACGCTCGCCAAGGTATGTCTGTCCCATATCGATGGCCGAGTACCGGTAATCGTCACCTGTTCGCACTTCTCCACACAGATCGCGGTCAACCGAGCCCGTGACGCTGCGCAACGAGGTGCTGCGATGGTCATGCTGATGCCGCCCTATCATGGCACCAGTTTGCAGGCATCGGAGCAAGGCATTTGCGATCAGTTTGCGCGGGTTAGCGACGCTATTGGCATCCCTATCATGGTACAGGACGCGCCATTGAGTGGCGTGACCCTATCCGTACCATTGCTGGTCAAGCTGGCGACCGAGATAGAACAGGTGCGCTATTTTAAGATCGAGACGGCCATGACGGCTGACAAGTTGAGGGCGTTAATCGCAGCCGGCGGCGATGCCATCGAAGGGCCGTTTGACGGCGAGGAAGCGATCACCTTGATGGCCGATCTCAACGCCGGCGCCACCGGCACTATGCCCAGCGCACTGATGCCAGATTTCTTGAAGCCGTTGGTCGAGGCGCACCGTGCCGGCAAAACGGCGGATGCAGCAAAACAGTACGCGAACCTGCTTCCACTGATAAATTTTGAGAACCGGCAATGTGGGTTACGCGCATGCAAAACGGTATTTTTTGAGGGAGGTGTGATAGCGTCCGATCATGTACGCCACCCTATGCCACCACTAGCACTGGAAACACGGGCGCAATTGCTGGAACTCGCCACGCAGTTGGACCCAATTGCACTACGCTGGGGACATTAAACACCTATTACCGAAAATGCGATTACGCTGGTGACCCTGTCACTCGAATCTGAAATCGAGCTTGCGCCAGCGGTCAACAGCTTGGGTTGTGTGCGGACAAATTGAGCGGTAATCAATATCCCTCGACGACAATAATACTGATTCTACATGGTAAATAGTGCCTCAGAATTAGACTGATAACCATTGGGCAGATGATGCGATCGGCAACTGATCCGGGTATACGAGCCGGAGAACATCCCAATATTTGCCATTCAGCCGCCTACTGGCGACAATGTTATAAGGAACATTAGACAGACGATATAGATTTCCGAAATCCCGGCAGTCAAAACGGCACGTAGCCACAAGACAATCAGCCTCGCGGTACGACGAAACATTTGGAAGAGAGGAACCCAATGATGGACGGCAACAGCATACCCACCATGGCCCCAGCGCTCGACGGCGTTAAAGTGCTCGACTTCACACAATTTGAAGCCGGACCGTCCTGCACCCAGGCGCTGGCCTGGCTGGGTGCAGAAGTCGTTAAGGTAGAGGAACCAAAACGCGGCGAGCCTGGCCGGTGGGGATTCAGCAATCGACCAGATGCCGATGCACATTATTTCATCTTTTACAACACCAACAAAAAGGGCATCACCTGCAACATGAAGTCGCCCGAGGGCAAGGCGCTAATCGAGAAGATGGTGAAGAAAGTCGATGTCGTCATCGAGAATATGGCACCCGGCACCTTCGCACGGCTCGGCTTTGATTACGAGCGGCTGAAGGAGCTGAACCCACGCATAATCTTCGCTCAGGTTAAGGGTTTCTCGCCAGAAGGACCTCACGGAGATTACCTGTCCTTCGACATGATTGCCCAAGCGACCGGCGGCACATTTGCTATCAACGGCATGCCGGACCAACCGCCGATTCGCCCCGGCGCCACAATGGGCGATACCGGGACCGGCATGATGCTCTCAATGGGTATCCTCGCCGCCCTGTTCCAACGAGTGACCACGGGTGAGGGACAGCATGTCCAGATCGCCATGCGCGATGCCATGGTCAACTACAGTCGAACGGCGATGAGCCGTCAGGCCCAAAGAGAAGACGGGTCCCTGCTACCCCGCGGCGGCAACGATGTCATCGGCACGGCACCCGGCGGCCTATTTCCCTGCGCGCCGGGCGGTCTTGATGATTGGGCCTATATCTTCACTTCACGTGGCAACGAGGAGCATTGGAAGCGTTTATGTAAGGCGATCGGCCGCGAAGACCTCCTGGACGACCCGCGCATGAAGGACGGTGGAACCCGTTACGAGAACAAGGAATTGGTCGACAAGGCAATATCCGACTGGACATCAAAACACACAAAGCGGGAAGTCATGGAGACTATCGCGAGCGCCAAAGTGCCGTGTGGCGCGGTCCTCAATATGCAAGAGCAACTCAATGACAAGGATCTGCATCAGCGCGGTATTATGACTAAGATTAACCATCCCGTGCGTGGCGAGATGACCGTTCCCGCCTCGCCCATCTTCATGTCCAACAGCAAGATCGATGTAACGACCGCGCCCCTGCACGGCGGACACAATGAGGAGATCTACGGCGACTGGCTTGGCTACTCCCCGGAAGAAGTCGCAAAGATGCGCGAGGACAAAATAATCTAGATAAGATCGAGGCTTGTTGGGATCGCTCTCTGCAGCCCAACAATCTCGCTCATCCGATCTACGTTTATAAAGATAGAGGGCCATTTAAGGTTCGAATGAAACCGCAATCTGTTCCATTCGAACCTGGTGCTCCCAAGTCTGCAAATTTGTGGTAATTCGAACACAGCACCACCAAACAAGGCGGCGGAAATGTAAATCTCCCGCTGGAAGGTAACCAGCTGCTCGCAGACAACAATGTGGCACAAAGGTAAACCGGAACGGGCACAGATAATCCTCGGCCGCGCTATAATTCTAAACACCTTCAATCATGGCTAAAACCGTGTGGAACGGGTCGATATCACAGCCGACTGGAAGAGATTCGACGCGCTGCTGCTGCAATGGAGCAAGCAGGATGAGATGGAAATCGACTTCCGGGAGCAATTCGATCGCCCGCTAGAATTTTATGCAGCGCTCTACCGCTATGCGGAGCTATACAGCAAGATCGATTTTAACGAGATCGGCCATCTGCTCTTCTGCAACCGCGACAAGTGTTGCTGCGCCAGCTTCAATTCCAATATTAAATTGACCCAGAAAAAAATAAAATGCCCGGCATGAACCATTGCGATTTCCGCTATAGCTACGAATTTATCCACGAGTAGCGAACTGCTAATTGCGCGGCTCTAGTCACACCCTCTAGACTCAATATTCAGCATCCGGCTCTAGGAGAATTTATGTATTACGACAAACGCGGCTTGGCCTTCACCGCTTCAAATCAGGACGCAGTCGACGCGTTCGATGCTAGTGTCGACGAATTTCTTGCGTCCGGACGAGACGCCGCCCGCCTCCTGAAACGGATCGGTGAAGTTGATCCCGATATGATTATGGGCCAGGTGTTGCGCGGCTATTTTTACCGTCTGCCGGCATTGCCACAGTTAGCCGCTATGAGTGGCGAAGCGCTGGCCACGGCAGAGAAACTGGCACCGAACGCGACCGACCGGGAGCGCAAGCATGTGGCCGCGCTCGCCGCCTGGTGCCGTGGAGACATCCGCGGTATGAACGCAATTTGGGAGACCATCCTGGTCGACCACCCGCACGATATTCTCGCCCTACGCATCGCCCACACCATGCATTTTTTCTTAGGCGACCTGGCGCAGATGCGTGATTCAATGGCACGGGTTATGCCGCGCTGGGACGAATCGGTGCCCGGCTATGGTTACGTCCTAGGTTGTCGTGCTTTCTCGTTGGAGGAAAACCACGACTTCGCGCAAGCTGAACCGCTTGGTAAGCGTGCTGTAGAGATCAACGAAAACGACATTTGGGCCGGCCATTGCGTCGCGCACGTATTCGAAGGAATGGGAAGACGTCAAGAAGGCATCGAATGGATTGATACCCACGAAGAAGCCTGGCAAAAACGAGGCATATTCGCCCATCACATGTGGTGGCACCGCGCCCTCCATTATTTAGAACTGGAACGCTTCGACGACGTACTCGATGCATACGACCGGCAATTCTGGAAGGAACCGTCGCAGGACAACACCGATATCTGCAATGCGTCCAGCATGCTCATGCGATTCGACATACTGGGTCTCAATGTCGGTGACCGCTGGGAGTCGGTCTCCGAGGTCAGCGCCGAGCGGATCGATACGCGCCTTCGGCCGTTCAACGATTTACATTACATCATGGCACTGACCATGAGCGGACGTCGCACGGAGGCGCAAGCGATGCTTACCTCGATGCGCGACTTCGTATCAGTGAACGCCGAAAAGGACGTGACAATCGCCACGACGTACCGCGATGTCGGCATCCCGGTGGCCGAGGCAATCCTAGCGCATGGTTCGAAGGATTACGCAAAAGTCATCGAGATTATGATGCCAACCCGCTATCGGATGTTGCCACTCGGCGGCAGCTGGGCGCAGCGGGACGTATGGGAACGCATGCTCATTCACGCTGCCATAAATGATCAGCAGCACAGTCTAGCCCGTGCCCTCCTCGCCGAACGGACCAATATGGCCCCAACCAGTGCACCATCCTGGATCATGTATGCCGAAGCGCTTAATTCCTGCGGCGAACCGAAGGAAGCCGAAACCGCCCGCACAAAGGCCACTGAAATTCTGGCCGCGTAAGGGCCATGATCGCCGACGATCGCCGCATACTTCACGAAGTCTTCGGCTTCGATGATTACCGTGAAGGTCAGGAGCCCGTCGTCCGCGCCTTGCTTGCGGGCCGCAACGCACTAGCAGTCATGCCAACAGGGTCAGGAAAGTCACTCTGCTTTCAAGTCTCCGCACTAGCGCTAGGCGGGCTGACAATAGTCGTTTCACCATTGGTCGCACTGATGCAGGATCAGGTTGCGGCCCTGCGTCTAGCCGGTGTACCTGCAGAGACAATAAATTCCGCGCGCGACCGGGCCGACAATGTAGCGGCTTGGCGGCGCGTCGCCGCGGGCGAAATACACCTTCTTTACCTGTCACCTGAGCGTTTGATGACTGAGCGGATGCTGGCCGCTCTCACCAAATTGTCTGTCCGCCTGATCGCGATCGACGAAGCGCATTGCATATCGCAGTGGGGTCCTGCTTTCCGTCCCGATTATGAGGCGCTGGCCCAACTGCGACACCACTTTCCCAACGTTCCGATAGCCGCTCTCACTGCGACGGCAGACAAAGCGACGCGTCGCGATATCGCCGCCAAACTGTTCAACAACGATAGCGAAACCTTTGTTGCCGGATTCGACCGACCGAATATCAAACTTACTGTGGAAATGCGCCATAATGGCAGTCAGCAGTTACTTGCCTTCCTGCAGCAGCACATTGGCGAAAGTGGAATTGTCTACTGCCTCTCACGCAAGAAGACGGAAAAAGTCAGCCGACTGCTGACCGAAAATGGTATTCCTGCATTGCCTTATCACGCAGGCATGGACAAATGGGACCGCGACCGCAACCAGGATATTTTCATGACCGAGCCTGGCCAATTGATGGTGGCAACCATTGCCTTCGGCATGGGTATCGACAAGCCCAATGTGCGGTTCGTTTTTCACACGGATCTACCGGGTAGCATAGAGGCCTACTATCAGGAAATCGGCCGTGCCGGACGCGACGGACAGCCCGCCGAGGCGCATATGCTCTACGGTCTTGACGATATACGAATGCGTCGGGTCTTCATCGAACAGGAAGATGTTGGCGACGACCGGCGAAGACGCGAATATCAACGCCTCGACGCTTTGATTGGATATTGCGAAGCAGCCACCTGCCGGCGCAGCATACTGTTGGCCTATTTTGGTGATACCGGCATGAGATGCGGTAACTGCGATACATGCCTTGATCCGGTAGAGTTGATCGATGGAACCGCCGCCGGTCAGCATGTTCTGTCCGCCATTCTGCAGACGGGACAGCGTTTTGGAGCCACACATATCACAGACGTGCTGCGAGGCTCGGGAAACGAAAAGATCTTGAGCGCAAGACATGACCAGTTGCCAGTTTTCGGCGTCGGTGCAGATCGCAGTAAGGGCTCCTGGCGCTCGATCATTCGTCAACTCGTCGCAGCGGAATTTCTTAAGCTCGATATCGAAGGCTATGGAGGGATGTCACTAACCGACAAGGGGCAAACCCTGATGGATGGGGACACGAATTTTGCCTATCGCGAGGACCGATCGCCAGCCAAACTGACCCGGAAATCACGACATGCCGAACCAATACCGGATTTGGACGATGCCGACGACGCTTTATTAGCCGCCCTCAAAACCCTTCGCCTTCAACTCGCGAAGGAGCGCGGAGTGCCGGCCTATGTCGTTTTCTCCGACCGAACACTTAATGATATGGCACAGCGGCGACCACACGATGCCGGATCGTTCGCCAAGGTTCATGGCGTCGGTGCTGCCAAATTGCGGGACTTCGGCGAAATATTTTTGCGTGCAATTGCTGATGCTGCCTGACTCTCAGCGACATCGGTCTCGTGTCCGTTAAAAGGGCAGGTTCCGAAGAACGACACCCATCTTAGCGCCTGCGTCACCATAAAACATGATCAGAACTGACTAGGACGGCGCGCCGCGCGTTGCATCCCAATGCTATACAGTCGCTCCCTGCTTCCATCCGAAGATCACTAGAATACACCGTCACATTGGAAGCACTATTCTGAACCGCATCGACCTAGTGAGCCGAAAGGCGCTATTTATTGAAAAACTGTTCGGTTTAGCGTCAAAGCACTACAGAGTCAGTCGCTTCCAAAAAACCAGCCTACCCCATCACACATGCCAAAACCTTGATCCCGGATGTATTAGTACCCTGACGGACGAATCGAAGACCACTTCCGCGTACTGCGTCTAACTAAAGAAGAGGGAAAGGTTGAGTTGTTGAGCAGAAACATGGCTGTTGCCGCAAATTGCTGGGCGGTTCCCGATAACATACGGCGGGTCAAGTCGTTTAACGGACCCGCCACCTGACATCGCTTTTTCAGGGGTCTGTACCACATGGCAGGACACGTGTTGCCAACCAGCAACAAGATTAGCGTTCTGGATAGTGCGTTGCCGTCAGGCTCTAGATTGCAAACACCCCGATAAATTTTGCCGTCTGCACCAAATGCAATGCGCGTCACCTTGAGGACAGGATCCTTGATGTACCTGACGGCATTCTAGTAAGCCGCCAATTAATTAATTCGCAAATAAGATGTGTTATGCTCTGCGCATGTGGCCAGATGTAGTTGAACTAAACGAATTCTATCGTCGTCCACTAGGCGATGTGGCCCGACAGATGATTCAACGCCGAATTAGAGAAATTTGGCCGGATTTGCGTGGCATGTCTTTGCTCGGCCTAGGCTACGCTACGCCCTATTTAGAAACCTATCAGGGCGAAGCAGCCCGCGTCTTAGCTGCTATGCCAGCACAACAGGGCATAATGCCTTGGCCAAAAGGAAGTCCCGGCCTAGTGACGTTGACGGACAGTGCCGAGTTACCCTTGGGGGACCTATCAATCGACCGGTTGCTGATGGTGCATGCGGTCGAGCATGGCGAGCAATTGAGCGCCATGATGCGGGAAGCTTGGCGCGTCTTATCGGCGAGCGGACGTATCCTTATCGTGGTCCCGAATCGGCGCGGCATATGGGCGCGCCTCGAACGCACACCTTTTGGGCACGGTCTCCCCTATACGAACCGGCAAACGCGGCGGCTGCTGCAGGACAGTCTTTTCTCGCCGGTCGAGTCGGAGCGGGCCCTGTATATCCCGCCTAGCCGCTGGCGCTTTGTGCTGTCTTCTGCCCCAGCTATAGAGAGGATCGGCGACCGTCTGTTTCCGACGTTTTCCGGCGTCTTACTGATAGAAGCCATCAAGCAGATTTACGGAGCTGCGCCGACGGTTAGTGCCGCCCGCTCAGGACGCAAGCTCGTGGTCATTCCCGGCAGCGCGGTATCCGCTCGCACCTCTTTTGATTTGGATTGATCAATCGCCGCGAAGTTCAGCCTCCAATGCCGTGATGTCAGCTGCGTCGATCACACGGACTACCAATTCGTAGCTAAAACCTTGCCGGATCAGCGCGGCAAGGTCTCGTCTCCGCCGTTCCGCTCGTTCCTTGGATCGCCACGGCCCTAAGTGACGACGACGCGCATAGTTGCAAGCTGCATCAAAATCGACTTCGTCATAGGCGTTATGTAATTGTAACAGCACCTCATCGATGACTTCCGACGCCACACCTTTCGCAGCAAGGCGGGAGGCGATCCCGCGCCGCGAAAGACCCCGTCGGTGCAGCGACGCTGTTCGACCTTGTGCGTATGCCCGATCGTCCAGCAAACCGGATTTTAGGTAACGACTGACAAGCGCATCGACCAAGGCCGCTCCGTTCGACAGATCTTCTTCGTGAGCGTATGTGGCGCGCTGGACCCGCCGCATCAGCACCTTATGTAGATTTGCAGCCGAAGTAGCATAGCGTCTCAGATAGGCGAGCGCTGCCGAATCCAAAGATCTCGGCGTAATTTTTTGGGCTGTCCGGCCCTTTTGGTGGGTCACCATTTATGAAAATTACGCGCCAAATCAATCATTTTAAATAAAATTCTACCCCTTCCAGGCTATCCCGTAACCGGCATCACTGAAAGAATCGACACGATAGACAATAATATCGTCATTATATTGGTCGACCATCCACCCGGCCCAACCAATGAAGCATCGACTACGGACAGACGGCGGAAGCGCGAAAAGCGTTGCAGTCGCCAAGCCGGCAAACATTAGTGGTTCAAGCTTTGGAATTTGTATCTAGGCCACGTCAATAGCCGCGGGGTGACTTGGTCTATGGAACTTCGCTGGCGTCCGCTTCTGCGTGTTCCGTGGCAACATTCACCGATTCAGCATCGTCAGTCACATCTGCAGTAGGAGTATCATTTCGCGGCCGTCCACCACTGCGTCGTGTCCGGCGCGGCACTCGTTCCGGCTGCGGTTCCTCGGTGTTTTCAATTGCTTTAGCATCCTTGCGTTCCGGATCAGCCGCCTCAT
>CAYYUG010000090.1:0-14572 GCA_964474755.1 uncultured Rhodospirillaceae bacterium
GAATACGCACAGGTTGAAAAACTTTAAGAAAATCGTGCGGGAGGTGAGCCAGCACTGCACCGCGCGGCCGAATTGAAAGGCGGAACATGGCGAAAAAAATTAGCGGATATATCAAGCTGGAGATTCCAGCTGGACAGGCTAACCCCTCACCACCGGTTGGGCCGGCACTGGGTCAAGCCGGCCTTAACATCATGGAATTCTGCAAGGCGTTTAATGCGCATACGCAGAACTCGGAGCAGGGCACGCCGATCCCGGTGGTCATCACAGCCTATGGCGACCGCTCTTTTTCCTTTATCACTAAGACGCCGCCAGCGTCCTATTTCCTGCGCAAAGCGGCGGGATTGGATAAGGGTGCGAACGAACCCGGCCGTGAAGTGGCCGGCAGTGTGACCCAGGCGCAACTGCGTGAGATCGCCGAAACGAAGATGGTTGATTTGAATGCCAACGATATTGAAGCTGCGATGAAGATCATCGCAGGATCGGCCCGTTCGATGGGCCTGGAAATTGCGGGGTAAGAAATATGGCTGCTAAAAACACAAAACGGCGCAAGGGCATGATGGAAAATTTCGACCGAGAGGCGCAGGTTGCGGTCGAAGATGCTGTTAAGGCCCTCAAAAATTGCGCCAGCGCAAAATTCGATGAAACAGTTGAGATCTCGCTGAATTTGGGCATTGACCCGCGCCACGCCGACCAGCAGGTCCGTGGCGTTGTGCAACTACCGCACGGCACCGGCAAGACAGTCCGCGTCGCGGTGTTCGCTAAGGGGGATAAGGCAGAGGAAGCCACGGCAGCTGGTGCTGATATCGTGGGGGCGGAAGATCTGGCTGAGCGTATCCAGGGCGGTGAGATGGATTTTGACCGCTGTGTTGCGACGCCGGACATGATGGCGGTCGTTGGCCGCCTTGGTAAGGTGCTGGGCCCGCGTGGGCTGATGCCAAACCCGAAACTGGGCACGGTTACGCCCGATGTAGAGACCGCGGTCAAGGCGGCAAAGGGGGGCGAGGTGACCTTCCGGGCCGAGAAGGCTGGTGTCGTCCATGCAGGTATCGGCAAGGCGAGCTTCTCGGAGGAGCAGTTGTCCGAAAATCTGCGGGCCTTCGTTAAGGCGATATCGAACGCCAAGCCGAGCGGCGCGAAAGGAACTTATATTAAGAAGGTTTTCGTATCTTCCACCATGGGCCCCGGCATGTCGGTGGAAATTAGCAGCGCAACGGGCGCTGCCTAACCAAATACACCGGACGGTTCGCCGTCCGCGTTATTACGGTGCGCAGAATAACAATGCACCGTGAACTGTCCGAGACTGCAGGCGCCGCCTTCATCGGTGGTTTAATTGGGCAACCGGCCTGCAAGAGACAGAGGGTCGAGAGTCACACCGGAATAACCGGCTTGGCTTGAACCTCTCGGACAGGAGAGTCGGGTGCGGTGGTTTGTTTTGCCGTGCTCATCCTGAAACGGCCGCTCTCTGCAAGGTGGCGGCCAAACGATCGGAGACGAAATAGTGGACCGATCACGTAAAGAAGCGCTCGTTGCTGAATTGCATCAGACCTTCGAGGACACGAACCTAGTCGTCGTTACCCAGCAATCCGGGTTGACGGTTCAGGAAGTGACTGCGCTTCGCAGTGAAATGCGCGCGGAAGGTGCCAATTTCCGGGTTACCAAAAACCGGTTGGCTAAAATCGCGCTTCAAGGGACGAAGTTTGAGCCGCTGACGGAAACCTTCACGGGGCCGACGGCGATCGCTGTGTCGGAGGATCCGGTAGCTGCCGCAAAGGTGGCTGTCGGGTTTGCCAACAAGAACGACAAGCTAACAATCGTTGGCGGTGCGTTGGGCGAGAAAGTGTTGGGCATCGATGATGTCAGGGCCTTGGCGAAACTTCCGTCGCTTGATGAACTGCGTGGCAACATTGTGGGACTACTTCAGGCGCCGGCCAGCAAGATAGTGGGCGTGATGAACGCGCCTGCGGCCCAGCTTGCCCGTGTCTTCAGTGCCTACGGTAATGCGGAATGATGCATAGACGTGAAATGAAAACCGAGACATTCAAGCCTAGGAGTTAAACAATGCCTGATTTGGAAAAAATTGCGGAGGATTTGTCGGCCTTGACAGTCCTCGAAGCTGCCGAACTATCGAAGATGCTCGAAGATAAATGGGGCGTCTCGGCGGCGGCCCCGGTGGCAGTCGCCGCGGCCCCTGGTGCGGCGGATGCTGGCGAAGCGGCTGAGGAACAGACCGAGTTCGATGTCATCTTGGCCTCGTTTGGTGAGAAGAAAATAAATGTAATTAAGGAAGTTCGCGCAATCACAGGGCTCGGTCTAAAGGAAGCCAAGGACTTGGTCGAAGGCGCACCGAAGCCTGTGAAGGAAGGCGTTGCCAAGGACGAAGCAGACGAACTTAAGAAAAAGCTCGAGGAAGCAGGCGCTGCGGTTGAACTCAAGTAGCACCAATGAATTTCATTAAAGTGTCGAGGGGCGCGCCGTTCGGCGTTGCCCTTTGGCGTGTTTGCAGTGGATGCTAGAAGCACCCGGCTGCCAGAAGCTTGTGTCATTAAGGCGAGGATAGATTATGGCAAAGTCGTTCACGGCTCGGAAACGTATTCGGAAAAGCTTTGGTCGGATCACAGAGGTAGCGCCGCTGCCTAATCTGATCGAGGTGCAGAAAGCATCCTACGATACGTTTCTTATGCAGCGCGAAGATGAAAGCTCACGGCTTGAGGAAGTTTTCAAGTCTGTATTCCCGATTCGGGATTTCTCTGAGCGGTCGCAGCTGGAGTTCGTGCGCTACGAGTTGGAAGACCCAAAATATGACGTTGAGGAATGTCAGCAGCGCGGTATGACCTACGGGGCGCCTTTGAAGGTCACCTTGCGGCTCGTTGTTTGGGACGTGGACGAAGAGACAGGTGCCAAGTCGATCCGGGATATCAAAGAACAAGACGTCTATATGGGCGATATGCCGCTTATGACACCGAATGGAACTTTCATCGTCAACGGCACTGAACGGGTCATTGTCAGCCAAATGCACCGTTCGCCCGGTGTATTCTTTGATCATGACAAGGGTAAGACCCACTCGTCCGGCAAGTTTCTTCACGCCGCTCGGGTGATACCCTATCGTGGTTCCTGGCTCGACTTCGAATTCGATGCCAAGGATCTAGCCTATGTCCGCATCGATCGTCGGCGTAAGCTGCCAGCGACTACGTTGTTGCTGGCCCTGGATAGCGAGGCGACACAGGCCAAACGACTGGAATTGGCGCGCGAAGGCGTTGATCTGGTGCCGGAAGAAGCTACAGGCATGTCGCCGGAAGATATTCTCAATTTTTTCTATGACGCGATTGAATACAGTCGAAACAAAGAAGGTTGGAAGAAGGCCTTTGATGGTGAGCGGATCCGCGGTTCGAAACTGAACTTCGATCTTATTAACGCGTCTAACGGCAAGGTCGTTGCTAAGGCTGGCGCCAAAGTTACGCCGCGCCTGCTGCGTAACCTGGCTGAAGCAAAGCTCAAAGATATTCGTGTTACAAACGAGGAGTTGATTGGTGCTTATGTCGGTAATGATATCCTCAATGAGGAGACTGGTGAGGTCTTCGTCGAGGCCGGCGATGAGATCACCGAAGAGACACTCGAATTGCTGGCTGAGGAAAAAATTGATACTTTGACTCTGCTTGCGATCGATCATGTGAATG
This sequence comes from uncultured Rhodospirillaceae bacterium, assembly GCA_964474755.1. Classification (GTDB taxonomy): domain Bacteria; phylum Pseudomonadota; class Alphaproteobacteria; order UBA8366. The sequence continues at coordinate 3,675 of CAYYUG010000090.1, forward strand.
TCGGACCTTATATCCGCAATACATTAGCGATCGATAAGAACACTTCGCGCGACGATGCGCTAATCGATATCTACCGGGTCATGCGGCCAGGAGAACCGCCGACACTTGAGACAGCGGAGGCGATGTTTAATAGCCTATTTTTTGCCAGTGAACGCTATGATTTGTCCTCGGTTGGGCGCGTGAAAATGAATTCTCGTCTTGGACTGGAAACAGACGATAAGATTCGCGTTCTGCGCAAGGAAGACATCTTGGCAATTGTTAAGGTGTTGTGCGACTTAAAGGACGGCAAGGGTGAGATTGATGACATCGACCATCTCGGCAATAGACGGGTCAGGTCGGTAGGCGAATTGATGGAGAATCAATACCGTATCGGTCTGCTCCGCATGGAACGAGCGATCCGCGAACGGATGAGCTCGGTTGATATCGACTCCGTCATGCCGCACGATCTGATCAACGCGAAACCAGCAGCTGCCGCGGTCCGCGAATTTTTTGGCTCATCGCAGCTATCTCAGTTTATGGATCAGACTAATCCGCTGGCCGAAATTACCCATAAACGCCGCCTATCAGCGCTTGGTCCAGGCGGTTTAACACGCGAACGCGCTGGGTTTGAGGTGCGCGACGTGCATCCGACCCATTATGGCCGGATTTGCCCGATTGAAACGCCAGAGGGCCCGAATATTGGCCTGATCAATAGTCTTGCTACCTTTGCGCAGGTCAATAAATACGGGTTCATTGAGTCGCCGTACCGAATGGTCGAGAACGGCAAGGTCACAGACGATGTCATGTACATATCGGCGATGGATGAAGGTCGTTACACGATTGCGCAGGCCAACGCCGAACTCGATGGTAAGGGTCGTTTCGTTGAAGAGATGATTAGCTGTCGCGGCGGGGGCGATTACATTTTGTCGCGGGCGGAAGATATCGAGATGATGGACGTGTCGCCTAAACAGATCGTTTCGGTCGCTGCTGCGCTGATTCCATTTTTGGAGAACGATGACGCCAATCGGGCACTGATGGGCTCCAATATGCAGCGTCAAGCTGTGCCGCTAATCCGGAGTGACGCGCCACTGGTTGGCACCGGAATGGAAGAGCGAGTTGCGCGGGATTCCGGCGTAACAATTATCGCCCGCCGCGCTGGCACGGTGGTCCAGGTAGATGCGACACGTATAGTAGTGAGCGCTGTCGAAGACAGCAGCTCGAATGAAGGAACGCCGGGTGTTGATATATATAACTTGTTGAAATTCCAGCGTTCTAATCAGAATACCTGTATCACACAGCATCCGTTGGTGAAGGTTGGCGATAAGGTAGAGGCAGGTGATATCGTCGCTGATGGCCCGTCGACCAATCTCGGTGAACTAGCGTTAGGACGGAATTTGCTGTGCGCCTTTATGCCGTGGAATGGATATAATTTCGAAGATTCGATCCTAATTTCCGAGCGGATCGTGCGTGAGGATGAACTTACCTCGATCCACATTGAAGAGTTCGAGGCGATGGCGCGTGACACCAAGCTGGGTCAGGAAGAGATCACGCGTGATATCCCAAATGTCGGCGAGGAGGCGCTCAAAAACCTTGATGAGGCCGGCATTGTCTATATTGGGGCGGAAGTCCAAGCTGCCGATATTTTAGTAGGCAAGGTGACGCCGAAGGGCGAGTCGCCGATGACACCGGAAGAAAAGTTGCTACGGGCAATCTTCGGCGAGAAGGCTTCGGACGTGCGCGACACCTCATTGCGGGTGCCGCCGGGCGTTAACGGCACGATCGTAGAAGTGCGTGTTTTCTCGCGCCGCGGTGTCGATAAGGACGAGCGTGCGTTGGCGAACGAACGGGCGGAGATAGAACGTCTCGCCAAGGACCGTGACGACGAGAAAACCATTCTTGAGCGCTGGTTTTTTGATCGGCTGAAAGCACTGCTACTGAATCACACGGTGACCGGCGGACCGAAGGGCACAAAGGTCGGAAGTCGTGTAACCGAGAACCTCTTGGCCGAGTTCACGCCCGGTCAATGGGAGCAGATTGTTGTCAAGAATGACAAGGTCAATGACGAAATTGAACGAGTCAAAAAGCAGTTCAACGACGCCGTTGATCAGTTCCAGGCTCGTTTCGAAGATAAGATCGATAAGTTGCAGCGCGGCGATGACCTGCTGCCGGGCGTCATGAAAATGGTCAAGATCTTTGTCGCAGTAAAGCGCAAGATCCAGCCAGGAGATAAGATGGCCGGCCGGCATGGTAATAAGGGTGTCATCTCCAAAATTGTGCCTATCGAGGACATGCCGTGCCTAGAAGATGGGACGCCGGTCGATATCGTACTTAACCCGTTGGGTGTGCCGAGCCGGATGAATGTTGGTCAGATTCTCGAAACTCACCTTGGATGGGCCTGCGCTGGACTTGGCCAGCAAGTTCAGGCATCCCTCGATGCGGTCAAACGCGGCGGCAAAATCGATGGCCTGCGTAAGGATTTGAATGAGACCTATGGCAAACTTTACAATGCCGATATCAAGGGGTTAAATGACGAACAACTACTTGATTTAGCTGTAAATGTTTCCGACGGCGTGCCGATTGCGACGCCGGTCTTCGATGGCGCTCGGGAGGAAGATATCCTGGAAATGCTGTCGCAGGCTGGCCTTGATTTGTCGGGACAGGTCACGTTGGTTGATGGTCGGACCGGTGAAACTTTTGATCGCAAGGTGACAGTTGGTTATATTTACATGCTCAAGCTGCATCATTTGGTGGATGATAAAATTCACGCGCGCTCAATTGGACCCTACAGTCTTGTTACACAGCAGCCGCTCGGTGGTAAGGCGCAATTCGGTGGCCAGCGCTTTGGTGAGATGGAGGTATGGGCTCTTGAGGCGTATGGCGCGGCCTATACGCTGCAGGAAATGCTGACTGTGAAATCGGACGATGTTTCGGGCCGTACAAAGGTTTACGAAGCCATTGTAAAAGGCGACGACAATTTCGAAGCTGGTATACCGGAATCTTTCAACGTTTTAGTGAAGGAACTTCGGTCCCTCGGCCTCAATGTCGAATTGAAGCAGAGCTGATTTAATTTGTGGCGGATGGCAGCTTACGCGCCGTCCGCCATTATAACGCAACGCTTGAACCCAGGAGTGACTCGATGAACGAGTTGATGAACTTTTTTGGCCAGCCTTCCGGCCCGCAGAGCTTCGATCAAATCCAGATTTCGATCGCCAGCCCAGACCGAATTCGCTCCTGGTCTTTCGGTGAAATCAAGAAGCCGGAGACCATTAACTACCGAACCTTCAAGCCAGAGCGTGACGGCCTGTTCTGCGCCCGTATTTTCGGGCCGATCAAGGACTATGAGTGCTTGTGCGGCAAATACAAGCGCATGAAGTATCGAGGCATTATCTGCGAGAAATGCGGCGTCGAGGTGACCTTGTCGAAGGTCCGCCGCGAACGCATGGGTCATATCGAGCTTGCTTCCCCGGTTGCTCACATCTGGTTCATGAAGTCCTTGCCGAGTCGTATTGGGCTGCTACTCGACATGACGCTCAAAAATCTCGAGCGGGTGCTCTATTTTGAAAACTACGTGGTGACGGAGCCGGGCCTCACCGCCCTTGAAATGCGTCAGCTTCTCTCTGAAGAGGAATTTATCAGCGCTCAGGACGAGTTTGGCAATGAGAGTTTCACGGCCAAGATCGGTGCGGAAGCTATCCAAGAAATGCTGGCAGCAATAGATCTGGAAAAGGATTTGGTCGACCTGCGTGAGGAACTTGCAGAAACAGGCTCCGAAGCCAAGCGCAAGAAGCTCGTCAAACGCTTGAAATTGGTCGAAGCCTTCCTCGCATCGGACACGCGGCCGGAATGGATGATCCTCGATGTTGTGCCAGTCATCCCGCCGGAGTTGCGACCTTTGGTGCCGCTAGATGGTGGCCGTTTCGCGACATCAGATCTGAACGATCTGTATCGCCGTGTGATTAATCGAAACAATCGTCTCAAGCGGCTGATTGAATTGCGTGCACCGGATATCATCGTCCGCAATGAAAAACGCATGCTGCAGGAATCTGTCGATGCGCTGTTTGACAATGGCCGGCGCGGTCGAGTTATTACGGGTGCTAATAAGCGGCCTCTGAAGTCGCTCAGTGATATGCTTAAAGGCAAGCAAGGCCGGTTCCGGCAGAATTTGTTGGGCAAACGCGTCGACTATTCCGGCCGGTCGGTTATCGTGGTTGGCCCGGAACTGCTTCTGCATCAATGCGGTCTGCCAAAAAAAATGGCGCTCGAATTGTTCAAACCGTTCATCTATTCGAAACTGGAACTTTATGGCCTCGCTTCGACGATCAAGGCGGCAAAGCGAATGGTTGAGAAGGAGCGTCCGGAAGTCTGGGATATCCTTGAAGAGGTTATCCGCGAACATCCGGTGCTTCTAAACCGCGCGCCGACCTTGCATCGCCTCGGCATTCAGGCGTTTGAACCGGTGCTAATCGAGGGCAAGGCGGTTCAGTTGCATCCGCTAGTCTGCACAGCCTTCAACGCGGATTTCGACGGTGACCAAATGGCGGTTCATGTGCCGCTGTCGCTCGAGGCGCAGCTCGAAGCCCGTGTGTTGATGATGTCGACGAACAACATACTATCGCCGGCGAACGGAAAGCCAATTATTGTGCCGAGCCAGGATATAGTGCTTGGTCTTTACTATTTGTCGATCGCGCGCGACGACCAGGTAGGGCCGCAGGCGAGCATCGATTCCGAAGAAGCCCTGTCCGCGGCATTGGAGCGAGAGGATATCGTGCTGCGTGACGCGGAAGGCTCCATGATTGTTGAAGGCGACGGCGCTAAAAAGCTGTTTAAGGCAATCAAAGCAGGCAAGATCACTGCCCATCGATTCCCTGTGTTGGGGTCAATTGGTGAAATCCATCATGCGATGGAGAATAAGACGATCTCTTTGCACACCCGGATCAAGGCCAATTGCCGAACGTTTGACGACGATGGCAACCCGATCATCAAGCGGGTAATCACAACGGCCGGCCGTATGTTGCTGGGCGAAATTCTGCCATACAACCCGAACATTTCGTTCGAGGCCATCAACCGGTTGCTGACGAAGCGAGATGTTTCGAACGTGATAGACGTTGTCTATCGTCATTGCGGACAGAAGGAAACAGTCATCTTTTGTGATCAGTTGATGTCGCTTGGCTTCAGCTGGGCTTGCCGCGCGGGCCTGTCCTTCGGTAAGGACGACCTCGTAGTTCCGAAAGCAAAGGAAAAGCTGATTGAATCCGCACATGCCAGCGTCAAGAAGTACGAGCAGCAATATCTAGATGGCCTGATTACACAAGGTGAGAAATACAACAAGGTTGTTGATGTTTGGTCGAACTGTACAGACCGGGTCGCCGAGGAGATGATGGAGGAGATTTCCACTACAGAAGCCGATAAGCCGGAAAATTCTGTTTACATGATGGCGCATTCCGGTGCGCGTGGTTCTGCTGCACAGATCAAGCAACTTGCGGGGATGCGCGGGCTGATGGCGAAGCCGTCTGGCGAGATCATCGAGACGCCGATCATTTCCAACTTCAAAGACGGTCTAACAGTTCTCGAATACTTCAACTCGACCCACGGTGCCCGGAAGGGCCTGGCCGACACTGCCCTGAAGACGGCAAATTCGGGCTACCTGACCCGTCGCCTGGTCGATGTGGCGCAGGATTGTGTCATCGTCGAAGTTGATTGCGGGACTTCAAACGGTCTTACCATGCGGCCAATCATTGAGGGTGGTGAACTCATCGATCCGCTTGCAGAACGGATACTTGGGCGTACGGCCGCGGTCGACGTGTTGGATCCGCAGACTGGCGACAAGTTGGTAAAGGCGGGTGAGTTGATCGACGAAACCAGGGTCGACGAGATAGATAAAGCGGGAATCGACGCTGTACTTATCCGTTCTGTCTTGACCTGCGAGAGCAAGGGCGGGACTTGCGCTGCGTGTTATGGTCGTGACTTAGCACGCGGGACGGATGTCAATATTGGCGAGGCAGTAGGTGTCATAGCGGCTCAGTCAATTGGCGAACCGGGCACGCAGCTAACGATGCGGACATTCCACATCGGCGGTGCGGCACAGCGCGGCGCAGAGCAGTCATCGGTAGAATCGAGTATTGATGGGACAGTGTCCGTGAGCAACCAAAACATCGTCCGTGATTCGAGCAACCGGCCGGTTGTTATGGCCCGGAACACCGAGCTTATTCTGCATGATGCGCAGAGTCGCGAGCGGGCCCGCCATCGGGTGCCTTATGGCACTCGGCTTACCGTCGAAGACGGGGCGGAAGTGACACAAGGCCAGCGGTTGGCGGAATGGGATCCGTATACGATTCCGATAATCACGGAAAAAGCGGGAATTGCGAACTACGTCGATCTACAGGAAGGCGTGACCATGCGCGAGGCGGTCGACGAAGCGACTGGTATCGCCAGCAAGGTAGTCATTGACTGGAAGCAACAGCCGCGTAGCGCGGATCTTCGTCCGCGTGTCACTTTGCGCGACAAAAAGGGCGAGGTGCTCACGCTGCGTAACGATATGGAAGCCCGCTATTTCATGTCGGTCGACGCTATCCTATCGGTCGAAAATGGCGCAGAAGTCCATGCCGGTGATGTGCTCGCCAGGATCCCGCGGGAGTCGTCAAAAACCCGTGACATCACGGGTGGTCTGCCGCGAGTTGCCGAGCTGTTCGAGGCGCGCAAGCCGAAGGACTTCGCTATTATTAGCGAGTCCGATGGCCGCGTCGAATTCGGCAAAGACTACAAGACCAAGCAACGGATCATCGTTCGTCCCGATAACGAGGATGAGGAGACGACTGAGTATCTTGTGCCCAAGGGCAAACACATAACCGTACAGGAGGGTGATTACGTCCAGCGTGGTGATTACCTGCTCGATGGTAATCCGGTGCCACACGACATCCTGCACGTGTTGGGTGTCGAGGCATTGGCCGAGTACATCGTCTATGAAATTCAGGAGGTCTATCGACTGCAAGGCGTGAAGATCAACGACAAGCACATTGAGGTAATCGTGCGCCAGATGCTGCAGAAGGTTGAGATCACGGACTCTGGCAATACAATCATGCTAATTGGCGAACAAGTTGATCGGGATGAGTTCGAAGAAACCAACCAGCGCGCGATTGAGGAAGGTAAGGAGCCGGCTAAGGGCAGTCCTGTCCTGCAGGGTATTACCAAGGCATCTCTGCAGACTAAGTCATTCATTTCCGCAGCATCTTTCCAGGAAACCACTCGTGTCCTTACTGAAGCCTCGGTCAGCGGCAAGGTGGACACCCTCGATGGTCTAAAAGAGAACGTCATCGTCGGTCGGCTGATTCCGGCGGGTACCGGCAGCTTCATGAACCGGATGCGACAAGTTGCCATTGAACGCGATACGGAACTTTCTTTGGCCGAAGAAGAGGCAGCTGCACTGGTCGACGATAGTTCTGCGGAAGCAGAACAACATGAAGTTGCCTGAATCTATAATAAAGAGCTATTGGATCTACCTTTGACGCAATAATATTTCAGAAAAAGGGTAGATCCAATACTTAACGGGCCCGCTTAACCCAACGGAATCCCTCAAAAAAAATAGGTTATGTTTTTCTTGACGCCCCCAAGAGCCATCCTTAATATGCGCGCACTTTTCAGGGGGCTGGCTGTAGGCCTTGATCGCTGAATTGCAGTGATAGTTGCCTAGACGGAGTGCCCGAATACCTGGAAGACCATAGGGCCGGCCAGCCGGTTGAAGAATATACGCCCGTGAGGCGTCCGGCGTTGCTGGAAGCCTCTGGGTTGTATTGTGTTCGTATCATTGGGATGGCGTCACTCGGATGAACGGAAATTGGTTTTGGCGCGAACAAGTAATGATGAGGGCGGCACATGCCGACAATTAATCAGTTGATCCGTAAGCCGCGGAAATCTCCGCCGACGCGCAACAAGGTTCCGGCGCTTGAAGGTTGCCCGCAGAAGCGCGGCGTTTGCACACGTGTCTACACGACGACGCCGAAGAAACCGAACTCGGCGTTGCGTAAGGTTGCCCGCGTTCGCCTCACCAACGGGTTTGAAGTCACGAGCTACATTCCGGGCGAGGGGCATAATTTGCAGGAACACTCGGTCGTTATGATTCGGGGCGGACGCGTTAAGGATTTGCCGGGTGTGCGTTACCACGTTATCCGCGGCACGCTGGATACGCAGGGTGTCAGTGATCGCCGGCAGCGGCGCTCCAAATACGGCGCGAAACGGCCCAAGTAAGAAAAGGAACGGTTTATGTCGCGACGCCACAGAGCCGAAAAACGCGAGGTCATCCCCGATGCCAAATTCGGCGACGTGGTGATAAGCAAGTTTATCAACGTTCTGATGCTGGACGGCAAGAAGTCGGTTGCCGAACGTATCGTGTATGGTGCTTTCGAAAATATACAGGGCAAAACCGGCGGAGATCCGGTCAAGCTGTTCCATGACGCACTCGAAAATGTTCGCCCAACAATCGAAGTTCGTTCACGACGCGTTGGCGGTGCAACCTACCAAATTCCTGTTGAAGTGCGCTCCGATCGGGCCCAGGCGTTGGCCTTCCGATGGCTCATCGGTACCGCGCGCGGTCGCTCCGAATACACTATGACAGAGCGGCTTTCGGGTGAATTTATGGATGCTGCGAACAATCGCGGCGGTTCAGTAAAGAAACGCGAAGACACGCACCGTATGGCGGAAGCGAACCGCGCATTCTCGCACTATCGCTGGTAATAAAGACACAGGACCCCGTCGGGAACTCGACCATGTCACGCAGCACTCCCATCGAACGCTACCGTAATATTGGAATTATGGCGCATATCGACGCCGGCAAGACGACTACGACGGAGCGTATTCTCTATTACACTGGTCGGTCGCATAAGATTGGTGAAGTCCATGATGGCAATGCGACCATGGACTGGATGGAGCAGGAACAGGAGCGCGGGATTACAATTACTTCCGCTGCGACCACCTGTTTCTGGGAAAATCACCGCATCAATATTATCGATACGCCTGGCCATGTTGATTTCACGATCGAGGTCGAGCGTAGCCTGAGGGTGCTCGATGGTGCGGTCGCAGTTTTTGACAGTGTTGCTGGTGTCGAGCCGCAGACCGAAACGGTTTGGCGACAGGCCGACAAATATGGCGTACCGCGTATGTGCTTCATCAACAAGATGGACCGCACGGGAGCCGACTTCTATCGCTGCGTCGAGATGATCAAAGAACGCCTCGGTGCGGTTCCGTTGGTGACCCAGCTTCCCCTCGGCTCAGAGGGTGATTTCATGGGGGTAATCGATTTAATCGAGATGAAAGCGGTCCGCTGGATCGAAGAGACGCTGGGTGCATCTTTCGAGATTGAAGATATCCCCGAAGATATGGGCGACCAAGTGGAAGAATACCGCATGACGTTGGTCGAACTCGCCGTCGAGCAAGATGAAGCAGCACTCGAAGCGTATCTGGAAGGCAACGAGCCCAATGCAGAGACCCTAAGAAAATGTATTCGACAGGGTACGTTGGACAGCGCTTTCGTGCCGGTGTTGACCGGTTCGGCTTTTAAGAATAAAGGCGTTCAGCCTTTGCTTGACGCGGTTGTTAATTTTATGCCCTCGCCGTTAGATATTGGTGTAACAGCTGGTATGAAGGTCGAGAGCGAGGAGGCTATGGAGCGGACGCCGAGTGACAGCGAGCCGCTTTCCGCGCTGGCCTTTAAGGTTATGACCGACCCTTTCGTGGGATCGCTGACCTTCGCGCGGGTTTATTCGGGCGTCATGGAATCTGGTAGTTCGATCCTTAACTCTGTGAAGGGCAATAGGGAACGCGTCGGCCGAATGTTGCTAATGCATGCCAACCACCGAGAGGACGTTAAGAGCGCTTGCTCTGGGGACATTGTCGCCCTGGCAGGCCTCAAGAATGTCACAACGGGTGACACGCTTTGCGATGCTTCTAAACCCGTGGTGCTGGAACGGATGGAGTTCCCAGATCCGGTCATCGAGATTGCGGTTGAGCCTAAGACGAAGGGTGATCAGGAGAAGATGGGCACGGCGCTGTCTCGGTTGGCTCAGGAAGATCCGAGCTTCCGGGTTTCCAGTGATTTGGAAAGCGGCCAGACGATTATCAAGGGTATGGGCGAGCTACATCTCGACATAATCGTCGACCGGATGCGACGCGAATTCAAAGTTGATGCGAACATCGGCGCGCCGCAGGTTGCCTATCGAGAGGCCATCACGAAGACTTATGAGTGTGATTACATTCATAAAAAACAGACGGGTGGTTCAGGTCAGTTTGCGCGCATTAAAATCGTCTTTGAGCCGGGCAAGCCGGGCACAGGTTTTGTCTTTGACAATAAGGTTGTTGGTGGTGCAGTGCCGAAGGAGTTCATTCCGGGTGTCGAAAAAGGCCTTGAGGGCGCACGCGCATCTGGTGTGTTGGCAGGCTTTCCTGTCATTGACTTCCAAGCGACGTTGATAGACGGCGCCAGCCACGATGTCGATTCTTCGGTTATGGCGTTTGAGATTGCGGCCCGTGCCGCCTTCCGCGAGGCGGTGCCGAAAGCGGGTCCACGCCTACTAGAGCCGGTGATGCGTGTCGAGGTGGTTACGCCGGAAGAGTATATGGGAGATATTATTGGCGATCTGAACAGTCGACGTGGTCATGTCGGTAGCATGGATCAGCGCAGCAATGCCCGGGTGATTTCAGCGATGGTGCCGTTAGCCAACATGTTTGGTTACATCAACACGCTGCGTTCTATGAGCCAAGGTCGAGCGCAGTACACGATGCATTTTGATCGCTACGAGCAGGTGCCACAGGCCGTTGCGGAAGAAGTGAAGGCGAAACTTGCATAGCGGCTATTGGTGAATAGTCGATAAGGTTTAGGACTAAAGGAACGGAAGCATGGCGAAAGAGAAGTTCGAGCGTAATAAGCCGCA
>CAYYUG010000091.1:0-14035 GCA_964474755.1 uncultured Rhodospirillaceae bacterium
TCCAATCGGTAGAGACGCTGAAAGGCTTCGGGGACCGAGCGGCCGGTAGTCAACAGCCCGTGATTTCGCAGGATCATAGCGCTGTTGTCCCCAAGATCGTCGAGCAGCCGCTCACGCTCATCGGTGTCCAGGCTGACGCCTTCGTAATCATGGTAGGAAAGCTGACCGTAGAAACCGGTCGAGGCCATAGAAATTGGCTGGAGCCCCCCCTTCACCGCTGCCACCGCCATACCGGCACGCGTGTGGGTGTGCATAACACATTTGTGTGTCTCGGTATTGGCCATGTGCACGGCGGAGTGTATTACGAATCCAGCCCTGTTAACCGTGTGGTCGCCTTCAACGATTTCGCCATCGCAATTAATTTTAACCAGGTTCGACGCGGTCACCTCATCATAGTTCAAGCCGAACGGGTTAATGAGAAAATGCGCCTCAGGCCCCGGCACGCGTGCGGTCAAGTGGCCATAGATCTGTTCGGTCCAACCGTAATAGTCGACCATACGGTAAGCAGCAGCAAGCTGCACGCGCAGCCCTTGTTCTGCCTCTTCCGCCGGCAGGCTGTAAAGATCGGTTTTTGTATAGGTTTCCGTCATCGTACATTCCTCGGTTTGATAACTAGGCGGTATCGAAGAGGTTGCCTTGCGTGTCAGTTCCGTAGGCGGTTGGGTTTTCCATAGCCAGTAGTTGTAATTTCGTGTCCAGCCCGCCACCGAAACCCGTTAGGGATTTATCGGAACCTATCACCCGATGGCAGGGGACAACGAGGGGCAGTGGGTTGGCGTGGTTCGCGGCACCGACCGCACGGCTCGCCCCAGGACGACCGATTCGCTGCGCTAACTCACCGTAGGATATTGTAGCGCCGTACGGCACCTGGCGCAGCGCCGTCCAACATTGTTTCTGGAAATTGGTCCCGTCCATTTCGACCGCCATGGTAAATTCGGTCCGCGTCCCTTCGAAATATTCGGTGAACTGTTGCTTAGCATTACTGAACATATTGTCGTCACGCAACCATTCCGGCCAAGGCTGCATCGCCTGGCTTCCGGTCGGGAAATTGTTAAGCATCACGATTTCTCTAGCGCCGGCAATCAATAGCCGCCCAACCGGTGTCTCTACAAAAGTGTAATGCTTGATCGCCGGTGAGATGCGCTTAGTTTTGCGTTTCAATGGCCGTTTGTCGGTGGAATGTTGCGTGCTCATGGGCCAATTCTATCGATTAGGGCGGCTAAGAGCCATCGTTGACCAAATCATACCACACTCGTTCAACCTGGATCTGCCTCACTAACCTGTAAACTTCTGGAACCGGTCCATAAAGGCCAGCACCGTCTTCTCATCCTCAGTCGGCACCCGCAGGATTACACGATCGGCGCCACAGTCAAGCGCCTCTAGGACGGTATCCTCCCCAGTTTCCGCTGGCAGATAGAGGATCGACGTAGTGAGCTGATCCGGGTCGCGACCGTTCGCTTCCATCCGCTCGCGGACATCGGAGATGCTGCGCCGTGTGCGTGCCAAGTCAAACGCAATTGGGATCCAGCCATTGCCGCGACGCGCCACCCGAGCGCGACCGACTCGCGAGTCAAACACGCCGAGCAGAATCGGTGGGTGCGGTTTCTGGACGGGTTTGGGGTAGGACCAGGCGCGTTCAAAGGATATATATTTTCCGCTGTAGGTTGCCTCCTCCTGCGTCCACAGCGCTTGCATCGCCTCCAGCATTTCCCAGAGATAGGGCCATCGCTCTTCAAACTGAACACCGTGATCGTTCATCTCCTCCACATTCCAGCCGGCGCCTACGCCGAACAGGAAACGACCCCCGGAGATTAAATCGACCGTGGCAACCTGTTTGGCCAGCGCGATAGGGTCGTGCTGGTTGACCAGGCTGATTGCTGTGCCAATCAAAATCACGTCGGTCACTGCCGCCGCTGCGGCGCTCGAGGTGAACGGGTCCGACATGTGAATGTATTCGCGAGGCAGTTCGCCGCCGCTCGGATAGGGTGTCGTGCGGCCGGCGGGTATATGAGTGTGTTCCGGAAACCAGACGGATTCGTAGCCGCGGTCCTCTGCCGCGCGGGCGAACCTGTCTGGCCGAATGCTGTATTCTGTGTTGAAGCTAAACAAGCCCAACGGCATGAAGTTCTCCCAGATTTACGCTATTGAGTCCGGAAACCAGCGGGGTTTTTGACCAGTTTCTTTTCGATTCCTTTGTATTGATCACGGATATAGGCGCTGGTCGGGCGTGGTCTTCGGAATTTGAGCCAGAGCCGCACCAGGTGGCGTCTTGTACTGACATCACCCCCATCTGTGAATGCCGATCGGCCGTGCAGCACCGTGTAATTGTTGACGAACTGAATGTCACCGGGAGCCAGTTCCATTTCGAAGACGAGATCCGGATCATTCATAGTTGCATCAATGCGCGCAAGAGCCGCCGCCTTTTCATCCGAGATTCCAACCCCGGGCGTGTCTATAGCCTTCTGTATTGTGCCACGGCGAAAGGAACAGCTAAGCACACCCTCGGTCACGTTGAAAACCGGTCCATTCCAGATCTCCGTCGCTCCGGTCGCTTCCGTCGTGATATAGGGCAACCCGTCATAGAGCGGTGCCAGGTGCTCAGGGTGAGCTTCCCGTATCACGTTGTGCACCGCCATAGAACTTACGATCCGACTGACCCCCCCGGATCGGCCTTGGCGCAGGCACAACAGCGACGTCATGTCAGCTCGATCCACATGGAAATCGAGCGCTGCGCTGGTTTGGTAGCCGCGCGTCCGAACCGCATTCGGATCCGCATTATGATAATCAAATACGTGACCCAACACATCGCCGTAGGTGTTTTGCGATATAGCCCGGCCCATATGCATACCGATCCCCCACTTCATGAGGAACGCGTCGTCCGGATCGTAGCGATCGACCGGGATGCCGCGGAGCAGAAAAAAACCGCGACCGGACCGGACCTCGCGTTCGAATTCAACTAACCGCGGCCCCAGAACTGGTAGCGGAAACATGTCTCGAGTGATCTCAAGTAGAGGCCGGTCCTTGTCTCGCAAGTTCCCGAGCGCGGTTTCAAGGTCGCTTACTTCCGACGCGATGAGGGAGTATCGCCAACTGTCATTGGTCTCGATATCCGCACGGGTCCAGGCACTCGCGTCCTTAATTTGGTCTTCGTAAATCTGCATCGCGCATTCATCATGCCCTATTTACAACTAGCGGTGCCAGTTTTCCGCTGCCTACTAGTATAAACTGCGTTATGCTACGCCATATGAAATGGGATACTTATATAGGAGCAATCCTTTTGGGTGCGGCGGTTGCTCTATCCGCCTGCGTTGGCAACGACACCAGCATCCCGGCGACAGCCCGCCCAACGGATGCACCTACGGCAGACTTTCGTCCTGTCACCGACATCCCAATCCCCAAAGACGCGACCATGGACACGGAGCGGTCGCTTATCCTAAGCAGCCGCGACCGCTGGACGGGACGCGTCGTCATGAAGGTCGGTCTGTCCCCGGCTAAGGTCTTTGCCTTCTATCAGCAGGAAATGCCTAATTTTAGCTGGGCCCCGGTGATGAGCGTGCAGACTGATATTAGCGTGTTAGCCTTCACGCGTGACGACCGGGCTGCGACAGTGCAAGTGCAGCCACGGCGGTTTAGTAGTTCGTTGGTCACCATCACCATCGCACCGCACCAGTCGGACCAACCAGTCACCGTACAGCCATCCAAGTAGTGCCCTGGGCCGTTTTTTCAGGACCAACCAATGTCCCAAAGAACAGCATTGATCACCTGCGGCGACCGTCACATGGGGCGTGCCATCCAGTCAAAATTCGAAACAATTGGCATTAACGTCATCTCCGCCAGTTTCAACGGTTTGGGTCTACGCAATTGCGTCAATTACGGTATCCACGTGCTGCCCTGTCCCGGTGCCTCAAAAGCAATCGCCGATGGGGATCGCATCGCAGTCAATTGGGAAAACGGGCAGGCCCGCAACCTCGAACAGGGCACTGAGATCACGGGCAAACCCCTACCAGCCATACTAATTGAAATCGCCGAAAAGGGTGGCGTGATCCCCGGCCTACAGGCCGAAGTGTTGCTTGAAGACGCGGTATAGTGAGCCTGTTAAACCCTTCAATTTCAACGAGTTTACGGCGGGAATGTGGACCAGTTTTGATAAATAGTAATGTCACTGATTTCTATTCAACAACGACTAATGAGCACCACGCGTCATCCACTAAACAAACCAACGGCGACCCTGTTGCTGCAATTGACTTCGACCCCTAATGTTCTCACAAGGGAGGCCAAATTATGAGTACAATCACGGGACCATTGCAGGGGGTGAAAGTCGTCAGTTGTTCGACGGCCCAAGCGGGCACCGTGCCCTATACCTTAATGGCCGATCTGGGCGCGGAGGTAATCAAAGTCGAGACCCCGGGACGTGGCGACCCGTCGCGCACAGCAGGGCAGGTCGAGGGCTACCCGAGCTCCTACTTCGAAACCAACAATCGCGGTGTAAAGAGCTTAACCCTGAACCTGAAGGAGCCGCGCGCGCTTGACATCCTCTACAAGCTGGTCACGGACGCAGATATCTTTGGCCAGAACTTTCGGCCCGGCGCAGCGGAGCGCAACGGCTTCGGCTACGAGGATCTAAAGAAGATAAATCCCAAGCTAGTCTACGCTTCAATTTCTGGCTACGGTCCAGATGGTCCACACGCTGCGCTGCCAGGCACCGACGCAATGGGCCAAGCATTGGGTGGCATCGCCGAGGCCTTTTCAGAACCAGGCCGCCCAATGCGCACCGGAATTGTGTCAGTCGCAGACGAGACCTGCGCTATCTTGACCTTTGGCGGCATCCTGGCGGCCTTAACCCATGCGCGCACTACAGGCATCGGACAGAAGGTCGACACCTCGTTGCTGGGCGGCCAGCTGCGTCTGATGGGCTGGACCCTGACCACTACGATGTGGCGCGGCACGAACCCGGTAACAGGCCAGGCGCGCATGGTCGGCACCGAGAAACGGCCCGGCATGAGCGCCAGCTTCGAAGACCGTGATGGCAAACCATTTGTTTTCCAGCTCGCTGGACCAAAGTGGCAGATTGCGATGCAAGCTCTCGGCTTCCACGAAGAACTGGAAGCGATTGGGCTAGGCGATCTCGGCCCAGCCGTCGTTTCCGAGGACAAGCGCAACGAGATGCTGGCAAAACTCGACGAATGTTTCGCTCGCGACAGCCGTGACTTCTGGGTCGAGACCTTACGCAACGCCGATATCGTCGCCGCCCCCATTAACACGTTGCTGGAAGCAGCACAGGATCCAGACGTACTGGCCAACGGTTATATATCGGAGATCGAGTATCCCGAGCACGGCAAAACCGCCAAAGTGCACGGCACGCCTTGGAAGTTCTCCGAGACGCCGGCACAGATCGGCATCGCGCCGAAGCTAGGTGAACACAACACTGAACTACTGGGCCAGCTCGGGTATTCGGATAAGGACATCGAGGCGCTAACGGCGGACGGTGTTATCTGAGTCCACAAAACACCGTCTTATCGTCTATATATCACCGCAACACCGACATTTCTCAGGGAGACAAAATATGGCCTTCGTCGAAACCGAACGCCACGGACAAATCTTTATCGTACGGCTGAACCGGCCGGAACGGATGAATGCCATGGGCTCAGATCTACGCCAGGGTATGGCGGAGGCGTTTTCAGAGTTCCGCACCAACGACGATCTTGAAGTCGCGATCTTCACCGGTACGGGCCGTGCCTTTTGCGCCGGTGAGGATATGAAGGAGTCACTGGAGAAGGGCATCGTCGGCAGCCCCGATACGGAACTAGAAGACCCGTTCATGAAAGGCACCCTCGAGAAACCGGTCATCGCCGCAGTCAACGGTTTCGCCATGGGCGGTGGTTTCATGATGGTCGAGCGAACCGATCTACGGGTTGCCGTGCCAGACGCGGTGTTCGAGATGTCAGAGGCCAAGCGCTGGCTGCTTGGCGGGTACAATCACGGCCATGTGGCGAGCCTGCCTCATCCAGTCGCAACCGAGATGGCGCTCGGCTTTCGCTTCAACGCCAGACGGCTCCATGAGGTTGGCTTCATCAACCGCCTGGCGGAGCCGGACAAACTGATCCCAACTGCGATGGAAATGGCCGAACACATGCTAACCTTGCCACCGGCCGCGCGTGTCAACACGATCTACATGATGCGTCAAATGCGCCCGCAGGTTACGCCAGACATAGTCGCGCTAGCCGATGCGCTGCATGAACACGGCGACAAGTCGGACCGCGTCGAATCCCGCGCCGCCTTTGCGGAGAAGCGGAAACCAAATTGGAAAGGCTGGCTCAAGCCGGAAGATCGCTACAACATGCCAACGATCGAATCGGTCCGCGCAGGGATGGACGCGGACGACTAAACCCTGGACCGGGTCGGCTTTACCTTTTCAAAGCGGACCCATCTTTAAGTGGCATGAAAGACGCTTCCCGCTATAGCACTGAGTCCGGGATCGGGATCACCTGCACGGTAGCGGGCGCCGGACTGCTGACGACGAGCGACGCCTTCGTCAAGTGGCTGACCGACGGCTACCCGGTGACGCAGATCATCGTCGTTCGGGGGGCGTTCATCCTACTACCAATGGTCCTGCTGGCCTGGCGGCTCGGCAAACTGAACACACTCCGCGTCCAGCAACCTGGATGGCAGCTGCTGCGCGCGCTATTGTTCACCGCCTCCGTGTTCCTATTCCTGAATGGTCTGCGCTTCAATCCGCTGGCCATCAATATGGCAATCGCCTTCGCCAGCCCCCTGATCATCACAGCGCTGGCGGTGCCACTGCTGAGGGAAACTATCGGCTTGCGGCGCTGGGCTGCGATTCTGGTCGGCTTCGGGGGCGTGCTGTCGATAGTCCAACCCTTCGGCGAGACGATCAATATCTATGCGCTGCTGCCGCTAGCCTGCGCAGTTACGGGTGCCTTTCAGGACATCATCACGCGTCGTATCAGCGATACAGAGTCGGCATTTTCAGTGCTGTTCTGCTCCACTATCGTGACCATGATTGCCGCCGCCCTTTTTGTATTCGAAGATACATGGCGCCTGCCGGGCGCAGTCGATTTCGGCCTGCTGGTGCTAACCGGCCTACTGTCGGGGGGCGCGCATTACCTACTGATCGAAACATTCGTGCGCGCCGAAGCGGCGGTCGTCGTGCCGTTCCGCTACACCGCGCTGGTCTGGGGACTGGCGATCGGATTCGTCGTGTGGGGCGATATTCCGTCGGGTTCGGATTGGCTCGGCATCCTGCTAATCGTCGGTAGCGGCATCTACATCGCACACCGCGAATCCCTGCGTCAGCGTAATGCTGCGTGACCCGGTCCACGTTCTTTTGGATAATGAAGCTGCAACCACGCGTAGGAAAGGTGAACCGACGACATGAAAACGGGTCTCTTAGTAAATGTACCGGTATTCCCAGGTGGGCTGGACGGGCTAACTGATCAGTTCGAGGTCAACCACATCCTGGATAAAGATAAGCGGGCCGAGTTCCTGCAGTCGAATGGCGGTGCGATTGAGGCGGTGTTGACGAACGGGACGCTGGGCCTCTCGATTGACGAGATGGCACAGATGCCTAACCTAAAACACATCGCTTGCATCGGTGCGGGCTACGACCAAATCGATATCAAGACTGTACAGCAACGGGGCATCGCGGTGAGCCACGGGCCCGGCACCAACGATATCTGCGTCGCCGACCACAGCTTAGCCCTGCTATTCGCGATCGTACGGCGCATCCCGTCCTATGACACACAGGTGCGGTCCGGTGGCTGGAAGACCGCCGCGGATAGTTGGCCCACTCTAACCGGCAAAACTCTAGGAATATTGGGGCTTGGCCGCATCGGACTGCGCATCGCTTCCCGCGCCCGCGGCTTCGAGATGAAAATCCACTACCACAATCGTAACCAGCGTGACGATGTCGATTACGTATACGAACCCTCCGCCGTTGATTTGGCACGCGCCTGTGATTTCATAATCGTCGTCTGCCCCGGTGGCAGTGCAACGCACCATCTGGTCAATGCCGATGTGCTCAAGGCGCTTGGCCCTGAAGGTTATCTAGTCAGCGTTGGTCGCGGCTCGGTGGTCGATACGGACGCGCTGGTCGTCGCCCTGCACGACGGCACCATCGCCGCCGCCGGGCTGGACGTGTTTGAAGGCGAACCGATAGCACCACAGAATTTGCTGGAAGCACCTAACGTGACCATCACCCCGCATATCGCCGGTCGGTCACCCGAGGCTCGCCAGACGATGGTCGAATTATTCCAACGTAACTTGAAGAATTTTTTCAGCGGCCAGCCGCTAGTCACTCCAATCCCGGAAATGGTGGACACCTAGGGACAACAGCCCGAGGAACAGGAAATGGAATCGAAGAAAATAGGTGGTGAGAATGGGCTGACAGCAGCCCTCGTGGGACTGGGCTGCAACGCCTTCGGGCGACGGGTCGACGAGGCGGGAACGCATGCCGTGATGGACGCTGCGATCGACGCCGGCATCACTTTCTTCGACACGGCGGAAACCTATGGCGACGGCGCGTCAGAACGCTTCATGGGAAGCGGCCTAAAAGGCAAACGTGACAAAATCGTGCTCGCCACCAAGTTCGGCTTCAGCAAGTCCCATATCGAAGACAAGAAGAGGGGCTCTCCAGAAAATATCCGCGCCGCCCTCGAAGGCAGCCTAACCGCCCTGAAGACAGATTGGATCGACCTATACCAACTGCACCGACCGGATCCCGATACACCAATCGGGGAAACCATGGGTGCGCTGGAGGACCAAGTGACCGCTGGCAAAATCCGCTTCTACGGCTGTTCATTCTTCACGGGTGCTGAGATGCAGTCGGCGATCGACGAAGCCGCCCGCGAAAATCTAAATGGCTTTGTTACTGCGCAAAACGCATGGAATGTGCTGGAGCGGGATATTGAGGCCGATTTGGTTCCGGTATGTGATACGAACGGCATCGGGCTCCTGCCCTATTATCCCATCGCACGAGGCTTGCTAACCGGTAAGTACCGGCGTGATGCTGAAGCGCCCGCGGGAAGCCGGCTCGCCGGGGACGCGACACTGGCAGATGCCGATTTCAATCGGATCGAGAAGCTCGAAACCTATGCCAACGACCATGGCCGGGAACTGTTGACCCTGGCGATGTCCTGGCTCGCCGCCCAACCTTCGATCGCCAGCATCATCGCTGGCGCCTCTCGACCAGAACAAATGATGGTGAACGCCGCCGCGGTCAGTTGGAAACTAACACCGGACAATCTCGCCGAGATCGACGCGATTGTTTCAGACTAGAGCTAAAGGCCCCGGCGTCCTTCCCGAAGCTGATAGGCCGCGCCATGCAAATCATTAATCGACGGGTTTTTGCCGAAGATCCGTTCCTTGGAGTGAGCGAATAAATCGCGGTTCGCACCCAGCGGCGCCAGCTGCCGCGCGTGCTCCATCGCCAGGCCCAGAAGCTTGTCTGCAGGGGCGACATCACGCACAAAGCCAGCCTGTTTCGCATCAGGGCCGGTCCAGCGCCGCGCTAGCTGCACGGTATCAAAGAAGGCGCTGCCAGACATTTTGTGGCGAAACAACGTGAGCTCTGCATCTGGGATCGCCATGCCGATCTGGATCTCGTTAGCGCAGAGATAACCACGATCCTCGCGCATGACCCGTACATCATGTGAAAGTGCCATCATAAAACCGGCACCAAAGGCATGCCCATTGACCGCACAAACCGTTGGAATCGGAAAAGTGATGAGCTTGCCCATTAGGGCAAAGAATTCCGGCCCAAAAACCGACTTGTCGCCTCCCTTGCTATCACCCTCGCCACGTCGCCAGTCGACGTCGAGCCCATTGGAGAAAAATTTGGGATCGCTCGATGCAGTGACAAGCGCCGCCGGCCCATCCGAGGCCAGCACCTCGTTCAGCCGCGCATCAAAGGCACGCACGAAATTGGTATTCCAGCGGTTCTCGCCCGTATCCATCGTCAAGACGAAGACGCCGTCTTCCAGGTCAAGCGTGATCATGTCTGCCTCATCTTTATTATCTCCCCTTCCTACCCGACCAGGCTGCATCCCGCCAAGTGAGAGCTGTGCAATTACATCCGTAATTCATTCCTCCGCTTAGAGGGGGCAATATAAGGATCAGGATGAACGATGACGTGGTGGGACATATTGCGTTCGAGTTTACAGAAGGCGTTGCCGCTCCAGCGCCGCCGTGGCATGTGTTAATCCAACCTAAGAACCGGCATGAAAGGGCCACATCATGACGAATGATCGTTTTGGAATCCGCTGGGGGCTGGCCGGCGGTACAACCCTTGCCTCACTGAGCGAAGCACGTGAAGCCGCTCGCTTTGCTGCCAACCACTACTTCGACAGCTTCTGGATCTCGCACGCTATGGGCGTCGACCCAATCCTGACCCTAGCCTGCATCGGACCTGAGTTCCCGACGATCGGCGAGATGGGCACCTCCGTGACGCCCCTCTTCGGTCGCCACCCAATCGGTCTGGCGCAACTGACGCGAACAGCGCAAAACGCGCTCGACGGACGCTTCACATTGGGGATTGGTGCCGCGTCACGCCGCCACGCCGAAGAGGTGCTCGGAATGTCCTGGGCCAAACCGTTCAGCTTCACTCGAGAGTTCATCGCCGCTCTAGAGCCTCTACTGGTGGGCCAGGCAGCGGACACAAACGGTGAACAGGTCACTGCACACGCCGAACTCGGCATTGAGGCCGCACCGACACCGATCTTGCTTGCGGCGCTGGGTCCACGCATGCTGCGCTTCGCCGGCGAACGACTGCAGGGCACGTCCCTCGGCCAGTGCGGACCTAAAACTATCTCAAGCTACATACTCCCGCATCTGCGTGAGGGTGCCGAGCGCACCGGGCGCAGCAGCGAACTGCGGATTATGGCACTGGTGCGTTTCTGCGTAACCGACGATATCGCAGCTGCGAAGCCGTTGGCACGCGAGATCGCAGCGCACTACCAATCCAACCCCTCATACGCTAATGCGACCAAGCATGAAGGGCTAGACGACCCGTCTGACCTTCACCTGATCGGCAGTTGGCAATACGTACTGGACGGGCTCGCCGCTTACGCCGAAGCAGGAGCCACCGACCTTCGCATTCAGGTCGTCGCCCCTGACGAATCCACACGCGAGGCGTCCTACGCGGCACTGGCGGACTATATGTCTTAATTGGCGCCTCAAGTTAAGCTGTTAGCCGATTTATCCCAATTTGCACGCTAAAAATACGGCTAATGAAACAGCAATTAACCGCCGTATATGCGAACCGGTAACGTTTCGACCAACGAGTTACCTTTATCCCCTCAATCTAACTTTATTGTTAACAATGCCAATCTTGAGCTGCCCTAAACTTAAAACCTAGATTGTCAAATCCATGCGCGTCGGAGCTCAAGGCAATTTGGTCACAGTGATTGTTTAGCTCAAATTCCACAAATAACTTCCTTCAGCTCTCTCACGCTGCCGCCACCATCCGCTCGTCTTCCTTTACCATCGCCGCGCCCTTCTCCGCGATCATGATCGTCGGCGCGTTAGTGTTGGTTGAGGTGACTGTAGGCATAATGGAGGCATCAATGACGCGGAGCCTCTCCATGCCGTGCACGCGGAGTCGATCGTCGACGACCGACATGGGGTCTGGGCCCATTCGACAGGAGCAGGACGCATGGAAGACGGTCGAACCAACCTCTCTAGCGAATTCCAGTATCTCATCGTCGCTCTGCACGTCCTGGCCCGGCAATTTTTCGCCGGTGACATAGGGTTGGAAAGCAGGTTGAGCGAACCAGTCGCGGGCCATGCGGATCGAGGCGATGACGGTACGGCGATCGCGTTCCTCCGCCAAATAATTAGGATTTATCGACGGCTGCATGCGCGGGTCTGCGCTCTGCGCCATAACATGACCACAGCTTTCCGGGCGCATCTGCCATAGACCCGTGGTCATGGCTGGCGTCTTGTCCATTTGACGCTTCGGGCCTGGCGAAAAGCTGCCCGACGAGAACAATCCCTGCACGTCTGGTGTCGCGGATTCTGGCAGCGCCTTAAAAGAGGCAGCGACCAGTGAAGCGCCATAGGTCAGCATGCCACCACCCTGAAAAGCGAACTTCATGAGCTCGCCCGCGAAGCGTAGGCCGCGCGAACGCTCATTCAGGGTGCCGATGCCTGCCACATCTGCCTGTACCCTGATGATGAAATGATCCTGGAAATTTTTCCCCACGCCCGGCAATGCATGCACCACTTCGACGCCAATTTGGCCCAGATGATCCGGGTCGCCGACGCCGGAGAGCTGCAGCATGTGCGGTGATCCGATCGCACCAGCGGACAGGATCACCTCGCCCGCCGCATCCGCGCTCTCGATCGTATTACCACGTGAGAATTCGACACCAACCGCCCGCTTACCGTCAAGAACTACCCGATGTACTAGCGCGCCGGTGACTACCTGCAAATTAGGCCGACCCATCGCCGGGCGCAGATAGGAGCGCGCAGTGCTGGCCCGAAAGCGACCACCGCGTGTTTGCTGTACCCATCCAATATGGTCGCCCAGCCCATGCGGGAGATCATTAAGGTCCTCCCGGTATTCCCAGCCCATCTGCACACCTGCATCGATTGCGACTTGGCACAGTTCCGGCTTGTCGCGGCCAGGCGCAGTGTAAAGAGGACCATCTTTGCCATGCACTTCATCAGCCGGCCCTTCCCAGTGTTCAGCCTTACGGAAGAAGGGAAAGACGTCCTTGCCGTTCCAGCCGCGATTGCCAAGCTGCGCCCAATGATCGTAATCCTCCGGCTGGGAGCGAATGTAGATCATGCCATTGATCGAGCTTGATCCGCCCAACACCCGGCCACGAGGGTAAGGAATCTCGCGCCCGTTCAGACCAGATTCCTTGTCGGCTTTAAAACCCCAGGTGATCGTTGGGTGATCAAGCAGCTTCATGAAGCCTGCAGGCACATGGATGTAGGGGTTCCAATCCTTTCCCCCCGCCTCCAACAGGATTACCCGAGTACTGGGATCCTCTGTAAGCCGATTCGCCAGCACGCAGCCAGCCGATCCAGCTCCAACGATGACATAATCCGCTTGCATGACATCCTCCCTACGATTTATGGCAAGGCGGCCAAAGACACCGCTATACCCTCACCTAGCCTCCTTCATTAAGGGGGCCGCCGCAAATCGAACCCCATACGCCAACAATTCGTCCCAGACTACGATCCGAAGCTTAGCCTTAGTGTCAGGTTGGCAACATCGTTGGGTTTACACACAGCGACGCAAGTCACCCCAGGCAGGCCAACACAGATTCTCAGTAAATTAAGGTGTTTCGTAGAAGCTGACTCAAAAATAGATAGGCCGCCAAAACCAAACTTTACTCTGTGTAGGACCAACATTTATTCAGGCCGCGTGAAGACCTCTCTTGCACGAGTGACCTCTGCACGTGTGACGCAGCCTTCGAGATGGTCGTTGATCAGTCCCATGGATTGCAGGAAGGCATACACTGTGGTGGGACCAACGAACCTCCAGCCACGATTTTTTAGGTCCTTCGACAGCGCGATGGATTCCGGCGAGGTTGACTGGCTTTGCGGCGGGCCGATGCTATCTGGGTCGGGTTCGTAGCGCCAGACATAGGCAGCGAAGGAACCCTCTTCCACTATCAGTTCCTGCACTCGGGCAGCATTGTTGATCACCGCCTCTATCTTGCCGCGATGGCGAATAATACCCGCATCTAGCAGCAACCGTTTCACGTCTTTTTCGGAAAAGTGCGCCAGATTTTCGATCTGAAAATTGTCGAAGGCAGCACGGAAATTTTCACGCTTGTTTAAAATAGTGCGCCAACTCAAGCCAGACTGGAAGCTCTCGAAACAGAGCTTTTCGAACAATCGGCGGTCATCATCAACAGGAAACCCCCATTCGGTATCATGGTAGAGGAAAAACTCTGCGATATTGCCACACCAGCCACAGCGCGGCTTTCCGTCGGGGCCGGAGACGGTTTTGCTCATAGGTCTGTGTCCTTCTGGTTTAGAGGGAACTATAGCGTGAGCTAACAGA
>CAYYUG010000092.1:0-6994 GCA_964474755.1 uncultured Rhodospirillaceae bacterium
TCCCAGGATACAGACATCGCGTAGAGTGCTCTGATGACGCCTTTATGACAGACAACAGCTGTGTTGCGTCCCACAGCAGCGCGTTCAGCAAGGAAAGGACGCAGACGTGCCTGAACCTCGCGCGGACTCTCACCGTCGGGAGCACGAAAATCGAGCCCGTCAGCCTCCCACGCCATCATGAGATTGCCAAGCCGGGCACGCAAATCAGGCAAGGTCATACCCTCCCACTCCGACCAATCCATTTCAACTAGCCGATCGTCCGTCGGCTCGGTGCGTCCAGTCAATATCCGAGCCGTTTCCATTGCCCGGCTCAACGGGCTGGAAACCCAGTCAAAATTTGCCATATCGGCCGGAACCGACCACGAGCCAACCTTTGCACGGCCATTTTCGCTCAATGGGATATCGCTTCGACCTTGAACGATACCGGTCTCGTTCCATTCTGTTGGGCCATGCCGGAACAATGCGATGACAGTCATGCCGCGATGGCCTCACGAAGTATGCGGTCAATCTGCCGCATTGCCACGTCGATATCGTGCAGTCGTTCGGCCTTCTTCATCGCTGCCAACCCCATTCCTTCGCGCAGTTTTTGGTCCTCGACAAGCCGCCGCATAGCGCTCGCCAGCATCGTGTCGTCGCCCGTCGGCGTCAACAGTCCGGTCTCGCCATGTGCGACAATCTGCGCTACGCCTGGCGATGCCCCCGCGACAACCGGCACGCCCGCGGCCTGGGCTTCCAGTAACGCCATACCAAACGCCTCACGACTGGCGGGCCAGGCGACGAGGTCGGCTGCAGCGTGAAGGATTTCAATCTCCCGGGCATTAAGCGCACCGAGAAAAACAGTGTCGCGCTGCCCCAGCACCATTTCAACGTCGCCGCGCGCTGGACCGTCGCCAGCAACGAGCCACGTCAGTTTGAGATCGCGTAATTGCTGTTTGGCTCGAGCCAGAATGCGATAGGATTCCAGTTTATCGCCCCGGCGCATCATAGCGGCGACCACGATCCACAGCGTATCCGAAGGAACCCCAAAATTCGCTGACAGAGCCGCGCGGTGCTTCTGTCGGGCGACAACCGCCTGGCGCGCCGAGCGTGTGTCGATAAAGGGGGAAACGGCTACCAACGTGTCCGGATCGTCCAACAGGGGAGCCAGGCACGCCGAATCGTCTGGGTTCAGCACGAGAATACGGGCAGCTTGACGGACAGCGGCGCCCACGGCGGCATGGCCTTCGGACCACGGACCGTTCACCTGTTTTGGAGCTAAACTCGCTTCGGCTACGATATATGGAATCGAAAACGCCGCACTAATCGCTGGGCCAAGCCAGTCCGGCGCCTTGTGATAAAGATGATAGGTAAACCAGAGATCAGGCGGTCGGTTGCCATGCCTCTGGAGGTATCGCTTAACCAACGCTTTGGCGCGTTTCTTGATTTGTGCCTGGTGACGAATGTCACCCTCACCGTCGAAGGCGCGCAACCGCGACGCTAAATGGACGTCATGTCCCGCACGGCGCAGGGCAACCAGTAAAAGGCGCGCAACACGCCGATCACCAGAAGGAACCGGATGGTGCGGCGACTTCAATGGCGCGTAGAATGCAATCCGCATCACGCGGCGACGGGCCGCTCAGCATCGTCAAACCGAGCCACTAACGCATCAATACTAGCATCAAGCGAAAATCTGCTGCGGACACGCTGAAAGCCTCCATGGCCCAATCGTTCCCGCAATTTGGGATCGACGATCAACCGGGTAAGCGCATCCGCTAAAGCCGCGGGCTGGCCCGGCGGCGTCAACAGCCCGGTTTCGCCAGCAACGATCAGTTCCGGGATGCCAGCCGCGTCGGTGGCAGCAACAGCTATGGCCTGACTTTGCGCTTCCATCAGAACATTCGGCAAACCATCGCGATCGCCATCTGCCGCAACCTTACTCGCCAGTGTGAAGATATCAGCGTCGCGAAGCGCGGAGAGAACTACTTTCTGCGGTTGCGGACCCGACCATTCGATCCGTTCACTCAACCCCAACCGTTCCGCTTGCTCGCGCAACTCGTCTATCAATATGCCACCACCGATATGACGGAATCGCCAGTTCAAGCCGTCGGGCAGTAACGCCAGCGCCTTAAGCAAGTCGTCATAGCCTTTCTTAGGCACGGCACGACCAACTGACAAAATCCGCACCAGATCCCCACAGCCTTTCGGTTTCCTCGGAGAATTTTCTGGAAAAAGAGAAAAATCAAGACCATGGTACAAAAGCGTTACGGTTTCCGGCATCGGTGCAAGTTTTGCCAGATACTCCGCGCCAAATGCTGTGCAGGTCACCAGCCAATCAAGTTCCGCCAGTTTCTCCTCAATTTCCCATTGCGGCGTCGTCCAGATGTCCTTGGCGTGTGCGGAGCAGCTCCACGGTAATCCAGTAATCATGGCAGCATAGCGCGCGACGGAGGCCGGAGTGTGTAGGAAATGCGCATAAAGCCTGCTTGTTCCGGGCGGCAGTTCGTCAGCCAGGACGCAAGCCTGGCCAAAGCGCCGAATCCGGTTGCACGTCCGATCCCGCTTTAAATCAGCGAGGAAGGCTTGGCGTGCTCTCGGATATCCTGCACGGCTACGAACCCGCGACCATGCCCTCAACACACGGCCCGGCTCTTTATGCAAATATTCTGGCAAATAATTGACAAGTGCCTCAATTTTCCGGTGAATGGGATGTGTATGAATATCTGTTGGATGCCGAAGCGAAACGATGCTCAACGCCAAACCGCGTTGCTGCAAGGCAAGGATTTCCTGAGCGATGAAGGTCTCTGAAAGACGGGGATAGCCTTTTAGGACAATGCAGATGGACGCGGCCTTCATGCGCGCCAGCGCGCCGCCAATGCCGGACCCGGCCGCCGTTCCAACGCGCGACGTGTCAAGATATTGACGTTCTCCAATCCGTCAAGCAGCCCGGGCACAACCGTGTCGGACGGGCGTTGTTGTTGCGGCAATTGCCGCAGAGCGGTCGCCATCGTATCGGCCCGTCGCTCGTTGTCACCGCGCAGCATCGTGACTAGACCCAGCTCGCCAGCCCGGCTCGCCCGGATCAGTTGCTCCCGACGTGGCGCAGTGCGCGGGACAATCAAGGCCCGTTTGTCGAAAGACAAGATTTCACAAAAAATGTTGTAACCACCCATTGCAACAACACCCAGCGCACGCGCCATCAGGCTTTCCATGTGGGCTTCAAAGGTGATCGCTTTAACTTCGGGAAGCGCGTCGGCGCGCGCGATAAATTCTGTGCGCCGCTCCGACTGCATGAAGGGACCAAGCACAACCAGCGAGGGGTGCGGCAAGGTCGAATCGTGTTCGTAGGCTCGCAGCACCCAGTCAACCAGCTCCTCGCCGTCGCCGCCGCCGCCTGGCGTCACGAGAATAAAGGGGCGGTCCCCGCTGACAGATGGAAGTTCCAAGTTCGGGTTCTTGTCAGCAAAGCGTTGAAGATAACCGGTATAAGTTATCTTGCGGCTCACCGATGCCGGAAGGTCCAGCCCAGCCAGCGGCTCACAGACCTGCGGCAGGCCGTAGATCCAGATCTCATCATAAAATTCCTTCAATGCTGGAACGGCGTTTTTTCGCCGCCATTCCGGTAACAGGAGATCGGGATCATCTAGAACATCGCGTAACCCCAGCACGACATGAGCACCACGTTCTTTCATAGCTTCCAACGTATCCGACAACTCACCGCGCAAGCCGAGGGGTTCCTTATCGACGATCAAGATATCCGGATCGAAAACTTCCGCCGTGTGCCGGATGATCGAGGCACGCATCTCGATTGCGTCCTCAATTGCCATAGGCAAGGTCAATGGAGTGTATTCGCCGTTGCGCAGCTTGATGACACCAGGCACGCGCACAAAATCTACTCGGGACCGAAAGTCAAAACTCCCAATAATCGGCGACCCAGATAGAATTAGGACAGACAGATCGTCAATATCCTCGCAAATCGCGTGCGCCAGTGCGCGGCAGCGCCGCAGATGACCAAGACCAAACGAATCATGGCTGTAAATTAATACACGTGGTTGGCGGCGCCTACCGCTCATCCCCGTCTCCCCCATCACGGTTAAATGAACGTTTCATGGCAATTCGCACTATTACACGGAAAGAGTTCATATCGAAAGATTAGAATGCGTTCATAATTAATGCGTTAGTAACCGGAACTTCTGAAAGTTTACGCAACCGCGGACCTGCGTTAAGGTATTAGGTATAGAGTGCCTAGGGGGCGATTCGCGGTTCCATGGAACAATCTATTTTTAAGTACATACTGCGATACAGCATGTCGCAGCAAATTATTCTGCTATGCATAATCTTGGCATTTTATCCTTTTCTTTTTATTACTCTCGATTTGCCGAAGATTATCGTCAACCGTGCAATTAAGCCGGGGGGAGACAGCGGACCATTCGAAGTTCCAATATTCGGTTTCGAGATACCACTTGACGTCAGTCAAGTTACCTATTTGCTGATCTTGAGCTTTGCCTACCTCGCACTAGTTTTCATTACCGGCGGCTTTAAATACTACATCAGCGTCTTCAAGGGCAGGCTTGGCGAGCGCTTGCTACGCCGACTGCGCTACCAACTCTATTCCAGAATACTTCGGTTCCCAACACCGCATTTCAAGAAGACTAGCCAAGGCGAGATGATCCCCATGATCACGGCGGAAGTGGAACCGCTAGGCGGATTTATCGGCATAGCTTTTGCCGACCCAATGTTCTTCGGTGGCCAGCTGATGCTCATCATCGGCTACATCATGCTTCAGGACTGGGTGCTTGGGCTCGCTGCGGTCGCCTTGATCCCGCTTCAGGGCTACATCATTCCCCGGCTGCAAAAAAAGGTGAACGCATTAGGCAAACAGCGTGTACAAAATGTAAGGCGGCTAGCCAATCATCTCGGCGAAACAGTTTCCGGCATCGACGAAATTCACGCTAACAACGCGGCGAAATTGGAACTTTCGCGCTTCACTGATCGGCTGGCCACGCTTTACGACATCCGTTACGAGATTTATCGGCGCAAATTTTTTATCAAATTCCTCAACAACTTTATCGATAAGCTTACCCCCTTCTTCTTCTTTTCCATCGGCGGTTATCTGGTCATCCAGGGTGACTTGACAGTCGGCGCCCTTGTCGCCGTTCTGAACGCCTATAAGGACCTTGCCAGCCCCTGGAAAGAATTGTTGACCTGGTATCAACAAAAAGAAGACGTAAGGATCAAGTACGAACAAGTCACCGAACAGTTCGCACCGCAGGGCATGCTAGATGAAGAACTGCAGCTAACGGAGCCGGAAGGCCCCTCGCCTATCTCGGATGATCTTATCGTCAGCAATATCGGGCTCGCCGATGAAGATGGAGTGCGCAGCCTTGAAGGCATTTCTTTTGACGCGCCTGTAAACACTCATATAGCCATCGTCGGGGATGGCGGTAGCGGCAAATCAGATCTCGGGTCGGTGCTCGCGCGTCTAATCAGTCAGACCTCTGGCACGGTCACTATTGGTGGCACCGATATCAGGCACATGCCGGAAGCTATAACCGGACGCCGCATGGCCTATGTCGGTCCTAGTGCTTATTTGCAGGCATTTTCTGTCGGCGACAATATAATGTACGGAGTGAAGCATCGACCGGTTGGCGAAGCTGAAGAGGACAGGGACGATTTGCCAAAAGATCGACATGCAGAGGCGCGCCTGACCGGAAACTCAGAGGACGACTACCATGCGGACTGGGTCGATGTAGAAGAAGCAGGAGCGACGGATAGGAATACGCTTAATCAGCAGCTAATCAAGGTGCTAAAGCTGGCTGATCTGGAAGACGATATTTACAGGTTCGGACTCCGTGGTGTTATTGACCCGATGCAACAGCCAGAGGTGGCAGCGCGTATCATGTCGGCGCGCAACGCGTTGCGAGAGAAGCTGGCTCAACCCACAATATCGCAGCTCATCGAGCCTTTTGATCCGGGAAAATACAACACCAATGCCACGGTCGCCGAAAACATCCTGTTTGGACTACCCATTGGGGATGTCTTCGACATAGAGCAGCTTGCCGAACACCCCTATATCCGCGACACCCTCGCCAAGGCGGGACTGAGCGACGACTTCCTAGAAATGGGCAAGCAAGTTGCCCAGACAATGTTGGAACTGTTTACTGACCTTCCGCCAGGTCACGAGTTCTTCGACCAGTTCAGTTTTATCGATTCCGATGACCTTCCGGAATTCCAGACAATCCTCGGTCGGGCCGCACGCGGACTAGACGGCCTGACAGACGAAGACCAGCTGCGGCTGATTTCGTTGCCCTTCAAACTGATTCCAGCACGTCATCGCCTGGATCTGATCAACGAACAGATGATGCAACGCATCCTTGAGGCACGCCGTACCTTCGCCGAAGAATTACCTGAGGCGCTTCGGGAAAGCATCGCATTTTTCGATTTGGAGAGCTACAACGCGGCAGCGTCGGTCCAAGACAATATACTCTTTGGAAAACTTTCATACGGACAGGCACAAGCAGAAAACAAGGTTGGTTCGCTAGTTAGCCAGATTGTCGACGATTTGGAATTACGCGAAACCGTGATTCTAGCCGGACTAGATTTCCAGGTAGGTATTGGCGGTGCCCGCTTGTCACCTGGACAACGGCAGAAGGTCACCATCGCCCGCAGCCTGCTTCGTCGGCCAGACTTGCTGATCCTAAATGAAGCGACAGCGAGTCTCGACCCAGCCAGCCAAAACTGGATCATGAGCCATGTTCTCAAACATTGTGAAGGAAAGGGTGTTATTTGGATCTTGAATCGGGTGTTGGATGCTCAACAATTCGATAAGATCGTCGTTCTCAAATCAGGACGCATAGTAGAAAATGGCGCCTTTGAGGAACTAAGTAAGGCGGGCGGCGAATTCCAGACTATGTTGGAAGTCAACTGACGCCGCTGAAGGAAGCTCCATGGGCCTACAAGAAGAAGTCGAACTGCTGCGGAACATCCCACTGTTCGCTAAGATTGAACTGTCGAAGCT
>CAYYUG010000092.1:7094-13988 GCA_964474755.1 uncultured Rhodospirillaceae bacterium
CGCGAAGCGGTGGCGCAAACGCAAAGCTAGTTCGGGTGGGGGCCCGTATGACGCGTCTGGATACAGTAATCAAGCGACTGATGGCGCAAAGGAGTTGCTTGGATGTCGCTGCTAAGTATTTAAACCACATGGACGGCCCTGTATTGGAACTTGGGCTGGGTAATGGGCGAACCTACGATCATCTCAGGTCTTTGTTCCCGGACCGGGAGATCTTTGTATTTGATCGTGAACTCGCCTCACATCCCGATTGCCAGCCCGATTCGGACCATATGTTTTTAGGTCCAATGCAGAAAACGCTGATTGCCGCAGCGGCCCAACTCGGATCGACGGCGGTGTTGGCACATGCCGATATTGGGTTCGGCGACGCCGCAGCAACCGAGCAAAATGTGATGGCGCTAGGCCCTAAAATCCCACCGCTCGTTCGGCCTGGCGGTTTGATTATCTGCGATCAGTCTCTAGATCGTTTTGACGGATTGAGCTCAGCGTCTCTGCCCCCGGATGTGGAGCCCGGACGCTACCATGTCTACCAGCGCGACTGAATTTCTAACTGGCTCATGTTATTGCCTCGGTTTCTAGGTCTTTCCCACATGGGCCTTTCTCTATACCGTCATGTAGGTGCATTCAGCGCAGCGCCATAGGCGCAACGCCGGCTGCAACTGGAAAAGCCACGTTTATCAAGTTATCCTCTGACGCAACGGGGCATCTTGTCGGCAATGGTCGAAACTCCTTCCGGCAAACAAGCCAGAGACGAGAACTTTCCCGTCGGCTCTTGGCTTCTGCCAGCCCATCTGCGCCCGCACATCGCGAACTACTACGCCTATGCGAGGGCGATAGACGATATAGCGGACAATCCAAATCTCGCGCCTAAAGACAAGTTCTCCCGCCTGGACAGGTTTGAAAAAGTTCTACGCGGTCAAGAAAAACCCGATAAGTCCCTGCACAAGGCGCGCGCCGCTCGTGACAGCATGCTGGCGATGGGGATAGACCTGCAGCATGGCATCGATTTGGTGACCGCCTTTAAACAGGATGCCATAAAGCTGCGCTACAAAACCTGGGATGAGCTTATCCATTACTGCCTGCACTCAGCCTCGCCGGTCGGGCGTTTCCTGATCGATCTGCACGGCGAATCAAAAGCGGCCTATCCGGCCTCTGACGCACTTTGTATCGCTCTTCAGGTTATCAACCATCTGCAAGATTGCCAGGAGGATTATCACACGCTCAACCGGGTCTATCTGCCGCTAGACTGGATGCAGGAGGCTGGCACAAATGTCGCCGCGCTTGACAACATCTCCACTAACGTGCCCTTACGCAATGTCATCGACCGCTGTCTCGATGCCATTGAATCACTGCTCGACGCGGCACGCGAACTGCCGCCCTGCATTCACAACACGCGGTTCGCGATGGAAGCAGCGGCGATCCTGCGCATCGCCGAGCAGCTCGTCATCAATCTTCGCCAGCGGGACCCTTTAGCTGAACGCGTGGTTTTGAGCAAGCCATGCTACCTCATGTGCGGGTTGAGCGGTATCTGGTTGGCCCTACGCCGCACGCGAGCTTAGGACGTTATTCTAACACGGACGAAATAACACACGACTCTGCAAAACCTGATATATACGAGCTCCATCAGTGTTGGCTGTGAGCGTGCGTTGACAGAACAATTAATCCGACCGACAGTTTGAAAAGGCAGCCGGCGAAGGTGATCGATCCAAAACGCCACGTGCAAGAAGTCGTAGCACGATCCGGCTCATCCTTTCGGCTCGGCATGCAGGTCATGCCGCGGGCTGGACGCAATGCCATGTACGCTATCTACGCCTTCTGCCGAGAGATCGATGACATCGCCGACGAACCCGGCAAGACGGCGGACAAGCTGAGGCAGCTCAGTGAATGGCGCGCCGAGATTGATCGACTATACGTAGGGTATCCCACCCTTGCTACGACGCGAGCTCTACTCGACCCAATTCGAGAATTCAATCTGCCAAAATCGGAGTTCATAGCTGTCATCGATGGTATAGAAATGGATGCCGATGGCCCGGTCTGGGCCCCACCCCTGGAAGAGCTAATGTTGTATTGCCGCCGAGTTGCGGGTGCCGTCGGCATGCTGTCTATTCACGCGTTCGGCGAAACCCGCTCACCGGCACCAGAGCTTGCTGTCAGACTCGGCAATGCGCTGCAGCTCACAAATATCCTGCGGGACGTGCATGAAGATGCAGTAGACGGCCGCCTATATTTACCACGTGAACTTCTCGACAAGCACAATGTGACCGCGATAGAACCGGGCGCCCTGCTGGTTGATCCTGCGCTAGCATCGGTCTGTGCAGACCTCGCCAAATACGCTAAGCACGCATTTGCAGAATCCGAAGCCATCCTGCCCCAGCTGGACCACAGCAAGATGCGTCCCGCGATCCTGATGAAAGCGGTCTATCAAAGAATGCTTGCTCGTCTGGAAGCGCGTGGATGGGATCGCCTCACCGAGCCTGTTCGGATTTCGCGTATCGAGAAGTCCTGGATTGCGCTTCGCTACAGTTTGTTCTCGTGAGAAGTATCCACATCGTCGGCGCCGGTATGGCTGGCCTCGCTGCGGCTGTCCGTCTAGCCAACGCGGGCCAGAGGATTATTTTGCACGAGTCGAGCAGCCATGCCGGCGGCCGCTGCCGATCGTTTCACGACAGAACCCTCGACTGCACGATAGATAACGGAAACCATCTGTTACTTAGCGGCAATCGCTCAGCACAGACATTTCTTGAAGAGATAGGAGCTAGTGACACGCTTACAGGGCCTCGTGACGCGCGGTTTTCCTTCGTCGATGTGACCAACGGTGACCGGTGGACAGTTCGCCTCGGCTCAGGCCGAATCCCATGGTGGATTTTGCGAGCGGACTGCAGGCCACCAGGTACCAGCGTTATCGATTTTTTATCAATCCTGCGGCTCTCGCGGACAGATCCCGACACCACTGTCGCATCGCTGTTCGAGCAGACCGGCCCCCTTTTTACGCGGTTTTTGGAACCACTGGCTCTTGCTGCCTTGAATACACCGCTCGACCGCGCGGCCACCGCGCCGTTATGGCAGGTCTTCCAGGAGACCATCTTACAGGGCGGCAGCGCGTGCAGGCCTATGATCGCACGCGATGGATTGTCCGATAGCTTCATTTCGCCGGCGCTCGAACATATCCGCGGACGCGGCGCAACGGTTTGCTTTAACCGGCGCCTTAAGAGGGTCTCATTTGAATCCGAACACGCTGTGCGTCTCGAATTCACCGATGGAGAGATTGGACTTTCCGCCGCTGATGCCATCGTATTAGCAATCTCACCTACTAGTCTTGGCGCCCTATTACCCGACATCCCAGTTCCCCAAGAAAACCACGCGATCGTCAATGTCCATTTTAAGCTGCCACAGTCACCCGCAATCATCAGCGAAACCAATATACTAGGGGTAGTAGGTGGCGTTGCAGAATGGTTGTTCGTTCGCGGCTCCGTCATCTCGGTAACCATCAGCGCCGCCGATGCGCTTGCCGAGCTACCGGCAGCCGTCATAGTGGATAAAGTCTGGCACGATGTCGAACGGGCGATGGACATATCCGGCGCCATACCACCCTACAAGGTCGTAAAAGAAAGGCGAGCTACCTTCTCTCAGACACCAGAAGCCACGCGCGCACGGCCCGGCACGCGCACCAACTACGTGAACCTATTTCTCGCCGGCGATTGGACCAATACCGGTCTGCCCGCCACCATCGAAAGCGCTGTTCGGTCTGGACATAAGGCGGCTGACGTCATCTTGGCGACCTGAGATAAGCCATCGCCTCGTGAGTGCCGGTCCAATATTGCATCGGCATAGTCGTACTTACCGAAACTCGGGAGGACAATATTGCAACGAAAGCAGCGGTTTGGGCATTAGAGCCGGCTGGTATTGTTCCATCCCGCGTTGAGATTGCTTAATGAAATATGTCCCGAAACGGCGCTGTTGGAAAGGACACGGACGGGTTTCTAATTAGAGTTCTCTGCCAACCAGCAGTCAAAGCGTGCTGGCCCTATACTGTGTCTGTAAGTCCTTTCGGCAACTTGAAATGCACGTCTTCCGTGACGGCCTCAAAATCTTTCAAGGAAATGTCAAAGATTTGGCCAAGTCGGTCCACAAGGCCAAGCACTAGTTCTTCCGGTGCCGACGCACCCGCTGTAACCCCAACTGTCTTCACGCCTTGCATCCACTCCAGCTCGAGGGCATCCGCGTCGGGAATAAGATAACTAGACACACCGGCTTCTTCTCCAATCTCACGCAACCTATTCGAGTTGGAGCTGTAATCGGCTCCAATGACCAGGATGACGTCGGCCTGATCGACCATCATACGAACCGCGCTCTGCCGGTTTTGCGTTGCGTAGCAAATGTCCTTCACTTCAGGGCCAACTATTTCGGGAAAGCGTTCACGTAGCGCGTTGACGATTTGTCGCGTGTCGTCGACGCTCAAGGTCGTCTGCGTAACATACGCAAGCTTTTTAGAATCACACGGCTCCAGCAGTTCCACATCTTCTAGAGCCGACACAACATGGACCTTACCAGGGACTTGCCCGGTCGTACCCACGACTTCCGGATGGCCGCGATGGCCGATGAGGACTATCTCGTAGCCGTTGCGCGAATAGCGCTGCGCCTCGGTGTGCACCTTGCTGACCAATGGACAGGTCGCATCGATCACACTGAGGCCACGCTGCACTGCACCGTTTTCGACCTTGCGAGATACACCGTGCGCACTAAATATGGTAACTGCACCGTCCGGAATTTCATCCAATTCCTCTACAAAAATCGCCCCTTTTGCCTTAAGTTTCTGAACCACCGTCTTGTTGTGAACAATCTCGTGTCGGACATAGACTGGCTCATCGAACTTTATCAGGGCACGCTCGACGATATCGATGGCACGAACAACACCGGCGCAAAATCCGCGCGGCTTCGCCAAAAGTACCTGAAGAGGTTGTTTTTTCATTATTCCTACTTCGCGCAACACCCGTTACACGCGCCGTGTGGCCACGCGCTACCTAACACGCCAGATTTCACCGCTCAAGTTCAGGTTATCCTCTGATAATCTTGATACAAAGGACCAAATCTTTAGCCCCCAACAGCAAGATCCAAGGTGACGGCAGCCGATCTAAGCCCAGCTCATACCGATCCCCGTGGTGAGAGACAACACGCTGTAGCTATGACAACCGGCTACGCAATTAAAATTATTGCCGAAACAGCTACTCTCGACGCTCTGCCGCGTCAAATTTTACGTGAAAATAATTGGGGAACATTCCTATCTTGAATGAACTGGCCTCCTAATTTTCCACCGACTAGTCATCAGTGGTGATTAGCACCGCCTCCGTGAGCGTGAACTACAAGCTAACCATCTAAATTAACTGTGCGTGACCGTCGGATTAACTAATGGCTGAACTCAATTATTGGCGCCTCTTTAACCCCGTAGCAGGGTTCTTACCTATGAAATTTTTACTTTGGCTCACATGATCTTTTTATCTATTTCGCTTGTGTTAACAATTCCCGAATTTCCGTTTGATTTGCCAGATAAACAGAACGAACTGACCAATCAGGTTCTCACGTATCCGTTTTTCAAGCAGATACGCGAGCATCTGTTATGGCATCAAGCCAATTGGCTGCTGATCATAATCAATCCAACCTCCCAGCAATGGGCATCGCCTGGCACCTTAAAATCCGCGCTGAGTGCCGCTGGATCAAGACTTTCAAGGATAAATGCTTTAGCCAACTAGATAGGTTGCTTGATAAATAGAAATTCAGCCAGATACCCGCTGTAACGACGATCCATCGGCCAACAGGCCGGAAGCGACAAAACACACCGGCCAGTTGGTACGATAAATGAGGGCAGCCACTGCATCTAATTCAGATATGTACCGGTTTGTTTTGGCAGTTCCGAACTGTCGACCGTCGCACAGCTCCACAGACTTCAGCAACGAGGAATCCATAACGCTGTACCAGATAGAATCCGGTTACCCCTCCTGCAATTAGCTCCTAGTGCAACTCGCTAAAGCCACTGATACCGCATGAGTGATACGAGCTAAAATTCAGCGCCGACCGGCAAACCCTGCGCGTAGCACTTTGGTCGCGCAAGATTAAGTAACCACGCCCGACGCCCAGTCGTCGATCAGGCGACGTGAAATAGATTCGGAACGCGACAGTTTAAGCCCGTTCTCGGCAGCGTTGATAATTTCAGAACGCTCAAACCAGCGTGCCTCGACCAGTTCCTCCTCCTCGATCACAATTTCAGTGCTTTTCGCTTCCGCGTGAAAACCAAGCATAATATTGCCAGGGAAGGGCCAAGGCTGAGAGGAATGGTAGCGCACCCGGTCGACATGAATGCCAACCTCTTCATGGACCTCCCGCGCGACCGCCTCTTCTAGGCTTTCGCCCGGCTCTACAAATCCGGCCAGAGTTGAATACATCGGCAGCGGGTTGCGCCGGTTGTGCGCGAGGACACAGCGGTCATTCAAATGGATGAGCATGATGACGGCCGGATCAGTGCGCGGAAAGTGCGACGTTGCGCAAACTGTGTTAGTGCAGCGGCGAACATGACCGGCATCGATCGCTTTTGTCGCGTTACCGCAACGGGCACAGTAAGGATTTCGATCGTGCCAGTGGAAGAGGCCTTTGGCATAGGAAAGTAAGGCACCTTCGGACTGCCCTAGTGCTCCGCCAACATCACGCAACCCCACAAACGTGCCATGCGGTACGGCCGTCTCCGGTTCGTCAAGATGGGACAAGTCGACGGCGAAGTAAGGGATTCCTTCCTTTTCCCCCAGCAGCACGAATGCCTCCACGTCGTTCGCGAGCGACGCGGCATCACTGGCGTTCAACCACGCGATCTCTGGCGTTTTGCCGCCTTGGTCGAGAAACGATACGAAA
>CAYYUG010000093.1:0-13913 GCA_964474755.1 uncultured Rhodospirillaceae bacterium
ATCGTTTCGCGATCATCACACATCGGGCGAAAAGAGGGCGCGAGATGGCGTCGTCACCGCTTGATCAGATTGAGGGGGTTGGTGCCAAACGCAAGAAGGCGTTGCTGCTGCATTTCGGTTCGGCCCGCAATGTGGCGCGGGCTGGACTTGCTGATCTAGAGGCTGCCAGCGGTATCAGCAAGGCGATAGCGGAGAAAATTTATGGTCATTTCCACATCGATCAGTAGAATAAATTCTGATCGGCGCGGTGCCTAAAAAGGCATTGTTGCTCAAGGAGATATCTGAATGATCACCAGCTTGCCGAACCTCCTAACGCTGTCGCGTATTGGAGTAATACCGGCAATCGTCGCCCTATTTTGGGTCGACGGAGACCTGACGCGTTGGGTCATGCTCGGCCTTTACACCTTTGCTTGCCTGACCGATTTTTTCGACGGCTACGCGGCGAGGTCGATGGGCAACATCTCGAATTTCGGCAAGTTCCTGGATCCGGTTGCCGACAAGCTGCTCGTGGCCGCGGTTATCCTGATGTTGGTTGCGTTCGACCGAGTGACCGGCCTTTCTATTTTAGCTGGCTTGGTCATTCTGTGCCGGGAAATGCTGGTATCCGGCTTGCGAGAATTTCTGGCTGATATCAAGGTCGGCGTGCCGGTCAGCAAACTCTCAAAATGGAAAACGATGATCCAGATGGTGACCCTGGGCTTCCTGATCATCGGCGATGCGTCGCCGGCCATAATACCGGCGATTTTGATCGGAGATATCGGGCTGTGGATCGCTGCATTGCTGACGCTGATTACCGGGTACGACTATCTGAAGACAGGCTTGACGCATCTGACCGCAAATAAATCGAAACCTATTGAGGAGAAGATCGAACGACTGGTTCCCCACGCCGAAGAAAGCAGCCTAAACTAGTCATGAAAATCTTCGGCCTCGCGGGATGGAGCGGTAGCGGTAAGACGACGCTGGTGAAGCGCTTACTGCCCGAGCTGATTTTCCGTGGCTATTCCGTCTCCACCGTCAAGCATGCGCACCACAATTTTGACATAGACAAGCCAGGTAAAGATTCATACGAGCATCGGCGTGCTGGGGCGACCGAAGTCATGGTTGGCTCCGCGAACCGTTGGGCGCTGATGCACGAAAATTGCAGCGGCCTGGAGCCGAGCCTTGAAGAGCTGGTGGCACGTATGTCATCGGTCGACCTATTGCTGGTCGAAGGGTTTAAGCGCGACAGGCATGCGAAGTTGGAAATCCACCGTCCGTCCGTTGGCAAAAGTCTGTTATGCGTCGATGACCCCTATATTGTGGCCGTCGCCAGCGACGCGGTCCTGCCACAAGTCCGGGTGCCGGTTTTTGGTCTGGACGATGTCCCGGCCATCGCCGATTTCATCCTCTCCCAAGTCGGTCTGATGGGGAGGGTGTCGCATGGCGCAGCTTAGCGACGACTGTTTCGCCTTTGGCAGTTCCTTGACGCCGCTTGACGATGCGCTGCATGCCTTGTACGACCGCACTGCGCCGATCGCAGACCAGATGGAGATCGCGTTGGCCAATGCTACCGGCCGCATCCTAGCGGAAGATATTGTGGCACCGTTCAACGTGCCGCCACATGACAATTCAGCGGTAGATGGCTATGCGGTGTATTTTGACGATCTTGATGCCAAGTCAGAAACCCAGCTGCCGGTTACTGGCCGTGCGGCCGCCGGGCATCCGCTCGACCGGCTACCGCAGCGCGGTGAGGCGATACGCATCTTCACGGGGGGAGTGATGCCAGGTGGTGACGATCCACCTGACACAGTGATGATGCAGGAAGACTGCCGGGCGGACGGCGGTGATGTCGTCATTTTGCCGGGTATCAAACGCGGGGCTAACAGACGCGTTGCCGGCGAAGATATTGGCTGTGGCGAGACGGTGCTGCGATCAGGCCAGTTAATGCGTCCGCAGGATGTCGGCGTGGCGGCGTCGCTTGGCCGGACCGCTCTTCGCGTATTTAAGCCACTGCGAGCCGCTGTCTTTTCCAGCGGCGATGAGTTGCGCGATCCCGGCGGCACGCTCGAGCATGGCGCAATTTTTGACGCCAACCGATTCGCCTTGGCGGCCGCCCTAACTCAG
Organism: uncultured Rhodospirillaceae bacterium; assembly: GCA_964474755.1. GTDB lineage: Bacteria > Pseudomonadota > Alphaproteobacteria > UBA8366. Next base: position 2,104 of record CAYYUG010000093.1, read on the forward strand.
ATTGGGTGCGCTGTCACCGATCTTGGGATAATTCGTGACGATATCGATGCCATCCAAACCGCGCTCGCCGAGGCGGCGGCCTCGCACGATTTTCTGATAACTTCCGGCGGCATGTCGACCGGCGAAGAGGATTATATGAAGACGGCAATTGAGTCGCTTGGTGTGCTGCATTTCTGGCGCCTGGCGATCAAACCCGGACGGCCGGTGGCACTCGGTCAAATTGATACGCAGAACGGGCCCGTCCCATTTGCTGGTCTGCCTGGCAATCCAGTCGCCGCAATGGTTACTTTTCTGGTCGTCGCGCGGCCGTTGATTCTGCGCCTGTCCGGCGCCACCAATGTGGCGCCGATATGCTATCGTGTCTGTGCCGGCTTTGCGCATCGTAAGAAAAGCAACCGGCGCGAGTTTGTCCGCGCAAAGATCGTTGCTGGCGAGGATGGAACGCCCACGGCTGAGAAGCACGGCAGTAGTGGCGCTGGTGTGCTGTCTTCCCTGGTTGGGGCGGACGGTTTGGTCGTGCTGCCGGAAGACATGACCTTCCTCGAAGCGGGAAGCATGATAGACTTCCTGCCCTTCACCGAGGTAATGCCATGAAAATTCTCTATTTTGCGGGGTTTCGGCAACGGATTGGGATTGGTGAGGAAGATGTCTGTCCGCCTGACACGGTGCGCGATGTCGCGGCGTTAGTTGAATGGCTGAAACAGCGCAGTCCGGAATTCGCTGGGGCGTTGGCTGACATCAGCACGTTGCGCGTCGCCGTGAATCAGGAATTCGCGAGCTTCGACACCGAGCTGAGTGGGAGCGAGGAGGTTGCCTTTTTCCCACCGATGACTGGAGGGTGACTTGACGATCCGTGTTCAGCGCGAAGATTTCGATGTCGGCGCGGAAATCTCAGCGCTGACTGAAGGTAATGCGAGTATTGGAGGCGTGACCAGTTTCATCGGTCTTGTGCGCGATATGGCGGACGGAGAACGGACCAGTGCCATGACCCTGGAACATTATCCCGGCATGACCGAAAAAATGCTGGCCGTGATAGATGACGAAGCGCATGATCGTTGGCCGTTAGAAGCCAGTCTGATTGTCCACCGGTATGGGCGGCTAGATGCTGGTGATCGGATCGTGTTGGTGATTGCCGCCAGTCCGCATCGCGATGCAGCATTTGAAGCGTGCCGTTTTCTTATAGACTGGTTGAAGACGAAGGCTCCGTTCTGGAAGCTCGAAGAAGCTGACGGCGGGGCAAAGCGCTGGGTCAAAGCGAAGGAAATCGACGACGTTGCCGCGGCGCGCTGGGAGACGAGTTCAGAGACAAAAAAGCGGGATAATCATGGCGGAAATCATTAATTTGCGCGAGTTCCGGAAAAGCAGAAACCGTAAATCAAAATACACGAGTGCTACTGAGAACCGGGCAAGGTCAGGACGCAACAAGGCGGAGATGGCCCGCGACCAGGCAGCCGCAGATTGTGCGGAGGCCGTGATCGATGGCAAGAAGATCGATCGTAGTGAAAACGATCGTCCCGCTGAACCGGAATAGCCGATGTTGCGATCTGGCGTTTTCCAATACCTGTCAATTGAGCGGGTGCGTTACGGCACGCCATTCGAGGATGCCGTGGCGGCTGAGGCTAAGCTAGTTGGGGCGCAGCGCGTTTTTGTGCTGGCGAGCGGCACTCTGGTTCGTAAAACTGATTGCTTGGAACGCTTGGAGTCCGCGCTCGCGGGAAAGTTCGTTGGGCTTTACGCTAAGGTTAGCGCACACACACCGCGCGACACTGTTGTCGCCGCAGCCAAACATGCGCGTGAGGCGGGGGCAGACCTGATCGTCACGCTGGGCGGAGGCTCAGTGACAGATGGCGGCAAGATGATGGTACTTTGCCTCGCCAACGATGTACATGATCCAACTGAACTCGACCGCTATTTCACGCGCGTCGGTGAAGACGGCATGGTCGAACAGCCCAATATGGCGGCACCGAATGTGGGATTGATCTGTGTGCCGACCACGTTGTCTGCCGGCGAGTTTAATTTCACCGCCGGTTGTACGGATACGGTAAGTAAGACGAAACATCTGTTTCGACATGCCAAATATGTACCTCGATGCATCGTGCTCGATCCGTCGGTCACATGCCACACGCCGGAATGGCTTTGGCTGTCGACGGGTGTGCGGGCCGTTGATCATGCTGTGGAAGATCTGTGCTCCCGCGATTCTCACCCTTTCGTCGATGGCACGGCAATTCATGCTTTGAAGCTTTTAGGGCGTGCCTTGCCGCGGGTAAAGGCCGATCCTGAAGATTTGAAAGCCCGGCTCGACTGCCAGACCGGCGCCTGGATGTCGATGAACGGGGCTTTGGCCGGTGTCACGAAAGGGGCCAGCCACGGTATTGGTCACGTGCTAGGTGGGACGGCGAAAGTGCCACACGGTCATACTTCCTGCGTCATGCTGCCGAACGTTCTGCGCTATAACCATTCTGTCAATTCTGATCAGCAGGCTCTGGTGAGCGCGGCCCTTGGTCGAGAGGATGAGACTGCAGCGTTTGTTTTGCGCGACTTGATTGCCGGTCTTGATCAACCAACGAAATTACGGTCAGTCGGCGTTACGAAAGACCAATTTGACGTCATCGCCCGTAATGCTATGCATGACCGTTGGATCCATACTAACCCGCGGCCGATAACCGAGCAGGCCCAAATCCGCGATATCCTAGAGATGGCTTGGTAAGCGATAAAAATTATTGCCGGGCAATTTCTGAGTTAGACAGTTGCTGCTCAGGTCTGCGAATTGGTCACGTAAATCGCATGCCGCATGGGCTGTATGCGCCGCATCAATTTGTCCGTCTGCTAAAAGAATTGGCCGGGCTACGGCTACCCTCGCCCATAAGAACCGGTTAGTTTTGGTGTTACGCTGCGTTCAAAGTCGCCGGAACTTCGCGCCGCACCTCTGAGTCGTAGTCGTCCATCAAAGTCTTCGTGATATCGCCCGGGGTGAAGCTGTATTCACCGATTTCGCGGACTGGTGTAACCTCTACGGCTGTACCTGTCAGGAACACTTCTGATGCGCTTGATAGTTCCTCTGGATTGATGTGGCGCTGGACTATCTCGTAGCCGCGCGCTTTCGCCAGCGCCATCACAGTACGTTTTGTAATACCATCGAGGAAGCAGTCTGGCTTCGGTGTGTGCAGCTTGCCGTCGTCAAGCAACATGAAGATATTCGCCCCAGTCGCTTCAGCGATGTAGCCGCGATAGTCTAGCATCAGCGCGTCAGCGAAACCTTCTGCTTCCGCATCATGTTTCGACAAGGTGCAGATCATATAGAGGCCGGCCGCTTTGGTTTGGCACGGAATCGTTCTTGGGTCGGGGCGGCGCCATTTTGCCCATTTCATGCGGATACCGCTCATTCGATCGGCGAAATAGGCCGGCCATTCCCAAACGGCCACCGCGGCGTTGATCCGTGTCGTCTGTGCCGATACGCCCATCATTTCTGACCCGCGCCAGATGATCGGGCGCAGATAGGCGTCTTTGAAACCCTGCGATTTAAATACCTGCTGGCAGGCGGCGTCCATCTCCGTTGCGCTGTAAGGCATCTTCATGTCCATCGACTGAACACCGGCAACTAGGCGCTCGTTGTGCTCGGTCAGCTTGAAAACGCGGCCGTCATAGGCTCGAATACCCTCGAAGACCGCTGAGGCGTAGTGCATGGCGTGCGAGAGGACGTGGATCTGCGCGTCCTTCCAGGGCACCAACTCACCGTTCATCCAGATATCACCTGGTCGGTCGTCGTAACTCAATTCCATCTTTCTTCTCCTTTGGCTTTCAGCCAAAAACTATCGTCATTTTATTATTTTGACGGGTCGCTCTGATCCTATTCCACCTTGCAAGCATGCAAAAATTTGGCAATAAAATTGCAAATCGTATCATACCGGCGCAAATTCGGCGAAGGAAGTGACAGTCAAGTTTTATGTCAATAATGCTGACATAAATTTCTATGAGCCCCCAAGACGGAGCGAGAAAAATCGTGGCTACCCGGGTGAAGTCCAGCGTCAATTCGTTGTTCCTGCGCGACGAAGAGCTTCGCCAGGGGATCGAGATGCTGTTCTACGCCTACCGCGATTTTATCGCTGAACCGGATGCAATCCTGCGGCGGTCCGGATTCGGGCGAGCGCATCACCGTGTTATTTATTTCGTGGGCCGCTATCCTGATACCAATGTATCGGCTTTGCTGGAAATTCTGCAGGTCACCAAACAAAGCTTGAACCGGGTTCTGGGACAGCTAGTGCGCGAAAACTATATCCAGCAGATCAAGGGACAGCAAGATCGGAGACAGCGCTTGTTGCGCCTGACCGTCAAGGGCCGCGACATGGAGAGGCAACTGACCGTTGACCAGAGAGCACGGATCGCGCGAGCCTATCGCGATGCCGGTGTCGAAGCCGTAGTCGGGTTTCGCAAGGTGATGCTGGAATTGATTTCGCGGGATGAGGATCGAGTCCGCTTCAAGAGGCTCGATGATGAGAGCGACTGATACATTCGGATGCAATCGGACAGTTTCCCCGATATAATCGACGAATGGTTGCGGATATGTCGCATATCCTGGTTGTAGACGATGATCGACGGTTGCGGGAACTGCTTCAGAAATATCTGATGGATAATGGATTTCGCGTCACCGTGGCGACAGACGCGAAAGAAGCACGGCAGCGGTTGCGTGCGATGGAATTCGACCTGATCGTCTTGGATCGGATGATGCCAGGCGAAGACGGCCTGTCCTTCGCGCGATCAATACGGGAGTTAAGCATGGTGCCGATCCTCATGCTGACGGCTATGGGGGAAACCGAAGCGCGCATTGACGGCCTCGAAGGCGGGGTCGACGATTACCTCTCTAAGCCCTTTGAGCCGCGTGAGCTGGTGTTGCGCATTGGGATGATCCTGCGCCGGACAGGCGCTGTTCCGGAACCTGGCGAAATTCGGCTTGGCAAATTTGTTTTCGATCCGGAGCGGGATATTCTTCAGGGCGATGGTGGAACGCTGCGGCTAACATCGACGGAAGCCAGCTTATTGCGCGTCCTAGCAGAAAATGCGGGCCGTGTGTTAAGCCGAGAGGCACTCACGCAACTCTGTGCGATCGACGGAACCGATCGCATGATCGATGTCCAAGTTACGCGTCTACGCCGCAAGATCGAGCCGGATACGAAGGTGCCCCGTTATCTGCAGACTGTGCGTGGTCAGGGCTACGTGCTTCGTCCTGATTAGGTGACTGTTTGTACGATGAGTCCGACGCTATTCATTAAGCGATTTTTACCAAGAACCCTGTTCGGTCGCTCGTTGTTGATCATCGTGTCGCCTTTGATCCTGCTGCAGGTAATTGCGACGCACATTTTCTACGACCGGCATTGGGATACCATTACGCGGAGGCTGTCGAGCTCGATCGCCGGTGATGTTTCGATGGTGCTCAACATGTTGAGCGAGAATCCAGCACCTAAAAAGCACGCGGCCATCTTTGATCGCGCGCGTAAAACCTTTGGGTTTATTATTACAATGGAACCCGGTGTGATCCTACCCAACAAGAAATCCGTGCCGGCGAATGCGCGGATCGACCATTTTCTTTCCCACGCTTTGAAAGAACGGATTGGCTCGCGGTTTCAGATCGACACCACGTCGTTTAAAGAGCAGGTCGTCATCGATGTCCAACTCGCTGACGCTGTTTTGCATGTCGTCGCACCGGGTGACCGATTGTTCAGTTCGACGACTTACATATTTATCATGTGGATGGTTGGGTCGTCTCTGATTTTGTTTGCCGTTGCGTCGATCTTCATGCGTAACCAGATCCGTCCGATCCGGCGGCTGGCCCTGGCTGTAGATAGTTTTGGCAAAGGGCGACCGGTAGAGGACGACTTCCGATCCGGCGGTGCACTGGAGGTTCGCCAGGCGGCCTCCGCCTTCAACTTGATGCGTGAACGGATACATCGGCAAATACGGCAGCGAACCGATATGCTGTCAGGGGTCAGTCATGATTTGCGCACCCCGCTAACACGTATGAAGCTTCAACTCGCCATGCTCAGAAAATCACCGGAAATTGATGAGCTGAAAGACGATGTTGACGAGATGGAAAAGATGATAGAGGGCTATCTGACCTTTGCGCGCGGTGAGGGCGACGAAGAGGCGATCGAGACTGACCTCAGCGCTGTCATCAATGATGTCGTCGCCCAATGGAAGCGGAATGGTGCGACGGTCGATGCACATGTTGAAGGGCGCCTGGATGCGTGGTGCCGACCCAATGCGATCAAACGCTGTCTAGACAATTTAATCGCGAACGCTAATCGCTATGGCACGCATGTCTGGATTCGAGCAGGCAAAAGGGAAGATGTCACCGAAATTGCAATCGATGATGACGGACCGGGGATTGAAAAAAGCGCACGCGAGGCGGTATTTCGGCCCTTCTACCGGCTCGACCAGTCGCGTAATACGGAAACTGGCGCCACGGGACTCGGACTTGCTATCGCTCGCGATATTGCGCGCGCGCATGGTGGAGACATACATTTGAAAACTTCGCCACATGGCGGATTGAGGGTTTTGGTACGCCTACCGCTCTAACAGGATGAAGTCGAAGCCAGGTTTGTCTCCGTCGGCAGCGTGGCTGTTCCGACTTTTCTCTCGCCACAGGCCACGGTCAAGGGCGGGGAAAAACGTGTCGCCGTCGATGTCGGCATGGACTTCGGTCAAATAGAGTCGGTCCGCATCCGACAACGCTTTCGCATAGATCTCGCCGCCGCCAATTACCATAATCTCGTCTACATTGTCTTCCGACGCGATCGCTTTGCCCAGCGCGATGGCTGCTGTCAAATTATTTGATATCAGGACTCCGTCAGAGACGAAATTTGCGCGACGCGTTACTACGATATTTTTGCGGCCAGGCAGCGGTCGGCCGATCGACTCAAATGTTTTTCGCCCCATGATAATAGGTTTCCCCATGGTCACCGATTTGAAGTGCCGCAGGTCAGCTGGCAACTGCCAAGGTAAATCGCCATTCCGACCTATAACCCGGTTGCGCGCCATCGCACAAATGAGGCAAAGCGTTGGGGTCACACTGCAACCTTACCGGCGATGTGCGGATGAGACTGATAATTTTCCAGTGTGAAATCTTCGTAACGAAACGCAAACAGGTCATCAACGTCGGGGTTGAGGTGCATCGCGGGCAGTGGATATGGTGTCCGGTTGAGCTGAATATCGACCTGCTCCAGGTGGGTTTTGTAAATGTGTGCGTCGCCGAAACTGTGCACGAACTCGCCTGTTTCGTGTCCCGTCGCCTGCGCCATCATCATGGTGAGCAAGGCGTAGGATGCAATGTTGAAGGGCACGCCGAGAAAGATATCTGCACTACGCTGATATAGTTGGCAAGACAGTCGGCCTTCTGCCACATAGAACTGGAAGAGGCAGTGGCAAGGCGGCAGGGCCATGGCGTCGACCTGTGCCACGTTCCAGGCGCAGACGATATGGCGGCGCGAGTTTGGATTCGATTTTATATCCTCGACAAGACGCCCGATTTGATCGATGTGACAGCCGTCCGGCGTCGGCCAGGAGCGCCATTGTGCGCCATAGACTGGCCCCAAATCGCCATCTGCGTCGGCCCACTCGTCCCATATCCGCACCCCGTGTCCGCGCAGATAAGCGATATTGGTATCACCTGCGAGAAACCACAGTAACTCGTGGATGATCGATTTCAGATGGAGCTTCTTGGTGGTCATCAAAGGGAAACCGTCGGCCAGGTCGAACCGAATTTGGTGCCCGAAAATACTATAAGTCCCAACACCGGTACGGTCGCTCTTATAGACGCCGGTTTCCCGCACTCGGCGCATTAGATCGAGATATTGCTGCATAGTTACCAATTCTAGCCGATTCGCTGGCTTGCAAGCCTGATTTTCGGACTCAAATTGTGTTAGTTATTCTGAGGTAATCATCGCATCTTTTTTTATCGTCTGGATGGGCTTATATTCCTATTGTCGGGGAACCGACTATGGCGTTACAGGGCTTTATGGAATAAGCGTTGCGGACCCGGGGGCGGTACCCGGCGCCTCCACCAATTTACGAAACCCTTTTGTTTTGGCATCTTGGGGGCGAAATAGGATCGACGCGCGTGGTAAAGATTTGGTCTGCGCCCGGCATGGTACCACCGTTATCGGGCTAAATCGCTTAATTGCGAACGACAACTTTGCGGGCGAAGCCCGTCTCGCTGCTTAGTCTGACTAGGTAAGCGCGGCCCGGGGGGCGCCGGGCAACAGAAGCCCCCCAATTTTACGGCTGAGGGGAAATGAAGCGGAAAAATTGCCGCGTTGTAGGGGGATCATGACGGACGATTTGATGCGATACGACCTGATGGTCGAACAGGCGCTCCGCACAGTTGTGCGGGAGGTGATTGGGCGCATCGCTCAGGATGGTCTGCCCGGTGAGCACCATCTTTACATTACATTCCGCACAGGTGAGCAAGGGGTATCGCTCCCTGACTACCTTACAGAACGTTACCCAGACGAGATGACGATTGTCTTGCAGCATCAATTTGAGGATTTGGTTGTCGATCATGATGGGTTCGCGGTTACGCTGAATTTCAACAAGGTCAAGGAGCGAATGCACATTCCGTTTGCATCCATCTCTGCCTTTGCGGACCCCACCTCAAATTTTGGTCTCCAGTTTAAATTCGAGGATGCGGAAGAGACTATTTCCAGTCAGTTCATCCCGCCGGAGATGGAATTCCAAACTGGTGCTGGGAAGGACGACGAATCCGAACAGAAAACTGCCAAAAACGACGAAACCGGTTCCAATGGCAATGTTGTGACACTTGATACTTTCCGAAAAAATTGAGTAATGGCTAAACGTTGCGTGATTGACCTCTTAGACCGGTCAAAAGGTAGGCATCTAACTTAGTTGGAGGCATAACCGGCTACCTCGCGGGACCTAATCGCGCCATTATGTCGGGAGCGGTTCCATGCGAGCGAAGGTTTGCCTCAAGCTTTTGCCGCCTAAGTTCGTGATATTCTCGACGCCTATAGTGCCAAGATTTGCACTGGTATCCGTCGTCATCATGCTTCTTTCCCAGCTATCCCGAACCTATAGTTTGTATCATTCTCATGTTCCTAAAACCGTGGCCGTGCACGTGGTTACTACTATTAAGTGGGACATGGGCGTTCATCGTCGGCAAAGTGATGATATTTTGGATATTCAGCGCAATTCGGCATGGCTGGCGTAAAAACGTCGCGGTAGACTGGCACTTAGGCTGTGATAAAGCTGGAGAGAGGAAAGCACCATGTCCGTCAACAATCATCCGACTATGTTTCCGCTTGGCGCAGACGAGACATCCTACCGAAAACTTTCGTCTGATCATGTTAGTGCAGTGTCATTGGACGGTGAGTCCATCCTCAAGGTTGACCCGGAGGCGCTGTCCGTATTGACGGCGGAGGCTTTTCGCGACATCAATCATCTCTTGCGTCCAGGTCATCTTGCGCAGCTACGCAAGATTTTTGATGATCCCGAAGCCTCTGACAATGACCGCTTTGTCGCCTTCGATCTGTTGAAGAATGCAAATATCGCCGCCGGTGGAATTTTGCCGATGTGTCAGGACACGGGCACCGCCATTGTCATGGGGAAGAAAGGCGAACGCGTCTGGACCGGCGGGAACGACGAGTCGGCTTTGGCAGAAGGCGTTATGCGGACCTATATGCAAAGCAATCTGCGCTACAGCCAAGTCTCGCCCCTATCGATGTACGAGGAAACCAACACTCGCACTAATCTGCCCTGTCAAATTGATATCTACAGTCAGCAGGGTGACGCTTACGAATTCCTTTTCGTCGCCAAGGGTGGCGGGTCAGCCAACAAGAGTTACCTTTTTCAGGAAACGCCAGCGATGCTGAATCCTGGAAAGCTACTGCCCTTCCTGGAGGATAAGATCAAGTCGTTGGGGACGGCCGCCTGCCCACCGTATCACCTGGCGGTAGTCATCGGCGGCACATCAGCGGAACTCAACCTGAAAACTGTTAAACTGGCAAGCTGCCGTTATCTCGATACGCTGCCGACTGAAGGTGGTGACAAAGGACAAGCGTTCCGCGATCTGGAAATGGAAGAAGCCGTCTTCAAGATGTCACAGGGGATGGGAATTGGAGCTCAGTTTGGCGGCAAGTATTTCTGTCACGACGTGCGCGTGGTCCGCTTACCGCGACATGGAGCAAGCCTGCCAATTGGTATAGGCGTTTCCTGTTCGGCTGATCGCCAGGCCAAGGGCAAGATTACCGCGGGTGGTATCTACCTTGAGCAGCTTGAGACTAACCCGGCGCAGTATATGCCGGATACGGTTTCCGAGGAACTCGGTGGCGAGGTGGTCGAGATAGATCTCAATCAGCCGATGACGGATATATTGGGCGCATTGACGCAATACCCGATTAAAACGCGGCTGTCCCTATCTGGTCCGATCATCGTCGCTCGCGATCTTGCACATGCTCGGCTTAAGGCCTTGCTCGACTCCGGCAAGGAACTGCCCGATTACATCAAAAATCATCCAATATATTATGCGGGGCCGGCGAAGACGCCGGCCGGCTTTGCCTCGGGTTCTTTTGGTCCGACGACGGCGGGGCGTATGGATTCTTACGTTGATCAGTTCCAGGGGGCAGCTGGCAGCATGGTTATGCTGGCTAAAGGCAATAGGTCGGATATGGTTCGGCAGGCTTGCCAGAAGCACGGCGGTTTTTATCTTGGCTCGATTGGCGGCCCAGCGGCCCGCTTGGCGCTAGACTGCATAAAGAGCGTTGAAGTGGTTGAATATGAAGATCTCGGCATGGAGGCGATCTGGAAGATCGAAGTCGAAAATTTTCCGGCTTTCATCGTCATCGATGACAAAGGCAACGATTTCTTCAAAGCTCTTTAGAACGGCGGCGATTTGGTCGAGAGTCGTAGGTATTGATGGCTCTCATTATGAATATTTTAATATCGTCCGCCGAGACGCCGAGAACTATTTGGCTCGCAAGCGTCAGTCTCCCGGCCGGGCAATGGGCATACCGTCGCGATTGCCCCATTCGTTCCACGACCCCAGATAGTTCTGGACGTCCGGATATCCGAGCAGCCGCAGCGCTAGATATGCGTGTGCGGACCGGTATCCGGTTTGGCAAAGAGCTATCACCCGCTTGTTTGGCGTGATGCCGTGTGCTTCAAATAGCGCGCGTAGGACTGGTGCAGGTTTCATCGTGCCCTGCTTCGTCAAATTGTTGATCCATTCCAGGTGCACGGAACCAGGAACCGCACCACCGCGGGTAGAACGCCGATCCTCTCCAGTCCACTCCAAGCGGCTGCGGGTGTCCAGAACAACAGTGTCGTCCGTATCGATGGCCGCTAAAACGTCTTGATAGGTGGCCAGGCGATGAAGATCGGCCTCGAACGAGAAGACGGAGGCGCTCGGGACTGTCGCGTCCCGCGTCACGGGTAGGCCGGCGCGCTCCCACTCTGCAAATCCACCGTCGAGGACATGCACGTTTTTGTGACCGAGATATTCTAGGAACCAAAGGCCGCGCGCGGCCGTCATGCCCGTAATTTCGCCGTAGAAGACGATTGTGTCATCAAAGGACACACCGCGCCGTCCCAGCAGGAAGGCCCACATTCGAGTAAAGGCCTGCAATGGGGCATCATCGGTATCGTCGCAATTCACGGCATAGATATCGAAATGCCGTGCATTAGGGATGTGGCCCATCGCAAAGCGCTCACCCGGGCGCACGTCGATCAGTCGCAAAGACGGATTATCGAGCTGCGCCAGCATGGTTTCATGTGACCAGAGCAGGTCTGGGTTTCGATATCGGTCG
>CAYYUG010000094.1:0-1641 GCA_964474755.1 uncultured Rhodospirillaceae bacterium
TTGGATTGCGATTGGTTTCTTTTGACGATGGAGGGAGGACGTTTTTTAATGTCTGCGGTCCGAACATCAAATATACATGCCTTACCGTCTGGTGAAATAGAAGGGCCATCTGCTTGGTACGGCCCGCAGCTTGATATGTCGCGGGAATGGGTTCGTCCGTTTGCTGAGGATGAATTGATTGAACTTGATGCGGCCATGCGAATGGTAAAGGCGAAGGGCATAGATATCGTCAATATTTGTAAAGAAGATTTTCCATTGCCAACCCTTAGTCCAAAACTTGAGGCTATTCGTGGAGACTTATTAAAAGGCCGGGGTTTTGTTCTCTTTCGTGGCTTACCTGTATCGGACTACACGATAGAGGAAACAGCTATCCTCTATTATGGCTTCGGTATGCATTTCGGTCTGTCGATACCCCAAAATGCCAAAGGCCATGTTCTGGGTCATGTTAAGGATCTCGGGTACGATCACAATGATCCAAACGTCCGAATTTATCAGACGACGGCGCGGCAGACATTTCACACTGATCCTTGTGACTTTGTATCGTTGTTGTGTCTTAAGCCGGCCAGACGAGGAGGGTTGTCGAGCATCGTATCCTCGGTAACGGTATATAATGAAATGTTTCGCCGACGGCCGGACCTGGCGAAACTATTGTTTGAACCAATTGAATCTGACCGACGCGGTGAGGCGCCTGAAGGCCGGAAGGGTTACCACACGATGCCGATTTTTAACTGGCACGAGAGTAGTCTTTCCACGCTCTACCACCGAAGCTATATCGAATCAGCAAGACGTTTTGCAGATGTTGCGGATTTGACAGAAGCACAGAAGGAAGCACTAGACCTTCTAGATGAACTAGCCAACGACCCGGCTTTAAAGTTGGACATGGAATTTAATTCAGGCGATATCCAAATCCTTCATAATTATCAGATTTTGCACGATCGTACCGATTATGAGGATTGGCCGGAGCTTGAGCGCAAACGTCATTTGCTGCGGCTATGGATATCTGCGCCCGATGGCAGACCTCTGCCGGAGGCCTTTGCCGACAACTTTGGCTCTATCGAGATTGGTAGCCCCAAACGCGGATTCATGCGAGATATGGTAAAGGACTATACCGCGCCACTTGAAGCTGAGTGATGCTGGAAACTGTTATACCAGATTGTAGCCTTCGTACTCCTAAGTGCTATGGAACTCTTGGTACCATCCCACGAACTTTGCTACGCCTTCCTCGATACTGGTTTCTGGCTTGAAGCCGACATCGTCGATTAGTGGGTCTATATTAGCGTAGGTAGCTGGGACGTCGCCGGGTTGCATCGGTAGCATGATTTTTTCCGCCTTCTTGCCCAGTGCATTCTCGATCGTCTTGATGAGGTGCATCAGCTCGACGGGATTGTTGTTGCCAATATTCTGCAGTTTGTAGGGCGCGGTGGAGCTGGCCGGGTCAGGGTTATCGCTGGACCAATTCGGATCAGAAAGGGCCGGACGATCTGTGACCCGGATCACGCCTTCAATGATGTCGTCGATGAAGGTGAAGTCGCGCTTCATCTTTCCGTTGTTAAAGACCTTGATCGGCTCACCGGCGAGTATCGCTCGGGTGAACAGGTATAAAGCCATGTCCGGTCGGCCCCAGGGGCCGTAGACGGTGAA
>CAYYUG010000094.1:1741-13606 GCA_964474755.1 uncultured Rhodospirillaceae bacterium
GATTTTACGTCAATCAGAACGCCGTTTGGCTTTAGCATACCAAAGAGGTCGGGCAGCGGCAGTGATCGATACGCCTCATGCGGTACGGCAAGGATCAAGCCGTCCAGTTTGGCGAAGGCGTTGAGATTGTTCAGATTGAGCCCGTATGCTTTGTCCGCTTCTTCCGGGTCGGCTAATGCGTCGTGGATTAGAACGTCGACCCCAAATTCGCGCAATGTTGCTATTACCGATGGCACCATGCTATTGCGCAGGTCGGGGATATTTTCCTTAAAGGTCAGTCCTAAGATGCCAACCTTGGTACTGCTGTCGGGTTGGTTCAGTAACTCAATCATCCGGCGACCCACATGCGCAGCCATGGAATCGTTGATGCGACGGCCGGCCAGAATGACTTCCGGCTCGTATCCCATCGCCTGCGCCTTGGTGGTCAGATAGTAGGGGTCGACACCGATGCAGTGGCCGCCGACTAGTCCGGGCGTGAAGGGTAGAAAGTTCCATTTCGTGCCAGCTGCTTCGAGTACATCCTGCGTGTTGATGTCCAGTCGGTCAAAGATCAGCGCCAGCTCGTTAATCAAAGCGATGTTAAGATCCCGCTGTGTATTCTCGATAACTTTGGCTGCTTCCGCGACTTTAATCGACGGTGCACGATGGACTCCTGCCGTGACGATGGCGCTATAGACTGTAGCGACCCGATCGAGTGTCGCAGCATTGTCTGCGGCGACTATCTTTGTAATTCGCTCAATGGTGTGTTCCGCATCACCCGGATTAATCCGCTCGGGCGAATAGCCGAGATTAAAGTCAACGCCGGCGATTAGGCCGGACGCCTTGGCTAAAATTGGGCTACAGATTTCTTCCGTAAGTCCGGGGTAGACTGTTGATTCGTAGACGACAACATCGCCAGAACCAAGAGCCGCACCGACCGTGCGGCTAGCGCTTTCAATCGGGTTGAGGTCAGGTCGCCGATTACCGTCAATTGGGGTGGGTACAGCAACTATGTAGAAATTAGCAGCGGCCAATCGGGCAGGATCGGCTGTGAATGTGATGGTTGACGCTGCCAAGGCCTCTCTAGAGCTCTCGCCCGTCCAATCCTGCCCACGTTCAAGGGCGGTGACGCGATTTTGGTCGATATCAAAGCCCAACACGTTCGGAAATTTTGCCGCGAAGGCCATCGCCACGGGCAGCCCGACGTAACCAAGGCCGACGACAGCGATCCGTTCACGCACAGCGGGTTTTTCTTTGGTCATCGTCCGCCGTAGTTAGCATATTTCTAAGGGGCGCCGTCACTGCAATTGTCACGACCGTCCCAATAGCCCGACGAATAGTTCTTCCTTGTCTCGCATCATTTTGTCCAAACAGTCTTACTGGCAGCACCGTCACATCTCGGTACAGTAACTAATAGTGCGCAATTTAGATTTAATTTTTGCCAGTTGCTCTACAAACCGAGGTTATACAGTTTGGTATGCGATTTATGTATCTGAAATCAAGAGGTGCTAGTAACCGGGTACGTTGTTGCATTGCGGGGCAATGCGACGCATGTTGGATTAATGACGTAGCGAGACGGAATAAGACGTTATGGCCTTGAAACACGTAGTGACTGAAATCGGCATGGGGACGGATATCCGAGGAGCGGACCCCACGAAGGCGGCCGTTCGTGCCTTGCGCGACGCATTGTGGCACAACTCGCTAAGTATCGCCGCAGCATTGGAAAAGGATACAGATTCAATGCAAGTCGAGGTGACTATTGGCGTCCCGATGCCTGATAGAGTTGACAAGGAACAGGTCGCAGCCGTGTTACCGCATGGTACAGGGACCGTGAATGTTGTCGAGGGTGGGCTGCAGGTCCTCAACGATGCAGGTACCGATTCGACATTGATTGCGCATGCGGCTGCTGTCGTTCGGCTGGATTTGGGTTAAAAGGGTCTCGAAATGACTAGGAAACGGGTCATCCTCGAAATGGGTGCCGGCAACGATTTGCACGGTAAGGACTACACCAAAGCAGCGTGTCGCGCAGTCGACGACGCGCTTCACCACAGTTCGCTTGTTATGATACGCACCTTGGGTGTGAATAAAAACGACGTGTTGGTCAATGTTACGATTGGTGTGCAGCAACCGAACGAGGTCGATACTGAGATTGTTAAAGGAAAATTGCCGGTTGGTCAGGTAACTGTTAGCGCCGTCAAGGGCGGCCTAGATCTGCCCGATAGGGATAGTGGTGATACCTTGGTGATCGCCAGCGCCGCTATTGCCGTTTGCTTGGATTTTGCCTAAGCCCGCGTAGCGAGTAGTGCACAAGCGATGTCGTTCTATAAATCGAAGAGGGGTCTTCTAGCCCGACAAAGAGCCGCTCCAAGCCGTCTCTGTTCCCAGTAGTTCACGCTCCCCGCTGCTGAGCCGCTGATGGGTTGTGGTATTAGGGTAGCGTATCAAGCTCTTCGTATCTTCGTATCGCCTGATTGTTGGATAGATAATTAATTTCCAGTGCGTTGAGAAATTTGGAAACCGTTTCCTTCCTATCGGATACCTCGAAGTTGACCACGGTGTTGGTGTCGCTCCTCTGGTGCTTAGACAGTTCGTGCTGTAGGTGCCGTGTACTATTCCGTTAGTTGTTAACGCCAACGATAGGGGTTCCGACACTTAACCGTGGTAAAATATCGGTGACGATATAAAGATTGGTTTCAAATAAGGCGCGTGATGCAGCCACGAAGTCTCCAGCATTGACCAGAAATTCCAGCGCCGCGCAGACGGCACAAATTGTATTGTTTGACGTCAAGGAAGTAAGAAGGGCAACGCCCCCAGTGTGGTCGATTATTCCATATTAATGGCTAGCGTTATTGGCGTTTAAGGAGGACTTATTCGCGTCTATCTGCGACTGATTAGGTCACGATCTTGAAGTAAGTGTCTTTCTTGGCGATCTTACCGTTGCGGATCGTGAAGATGTCTAGACCGAGCCAATCCTGCTTGGTGCCATCCGGCATAGTGGCCTGACGGCGCCATTCCGAAAATCCCTTGTCGCCGTCGACCCTGTCGTCGATTGCATGCCATTGGATGTCGGGGCAGCGCTCAAACAAGTCAGTGAACATGGCACGAAGCGTACCTTTTCCAGTGTAGCTCTGACCGTGAATATCCGGGCCCAACGCATTATCGAACTGCCCGTCTTCAGTAAAAAAATCAACAATTGCATCTACATCGTGACTGTTGAAGGCAACGCCGATCGCTTGCAGCAGTTCGATCGTAGCCCCGCTTGGTTGACCTAGTTTGTTGAGGCTCATGTATGGTTCTCCATTTTCCAATTTCTTTAATTATAGCGTTGGCCGAGGCCGGATATAGTATCGCTTATGTGTCCATCGAAAGGATCAAGCGCATGAACGAACTTATTGTAGCGACCGCATGTGAAATCACCGCGCGCTTGCGAAAAAAGGAAATTTCACCTCTCGAGTTGATTGATGCGACGGTTGCGCGAATTGCGGAGGTGAATGATCTGGTAAACGCTGTTCCAACTCTATGCATAGACCGAGCACGAGGACGGGCGGCATCGTTGGCTCCCGACTGTTTGCTGGCTGGCTTACCGATCCTCGCCAAGGATCTCGTCGACGTTGCTGGGGTACGTACAACTCATGGTTCTCGGGTCTTCAGTGACTATGTTCCCGAAGCATCAAATTTCCTTATCGACAAGCTGGAGGCGAACGGTGCCCTTGTAGTAGGCAAGACGAATACGCCGGAGTTTGGCGCCGGGGCTAATACGTTCAACGAGGTGTTTGGCCGCACGGTCAATCCCTATGATACGGCACTGACATGCGGCGGATCGTCGGGCGGCTCGGCAGTCGCCTTGGCGACTGGCATGGCTTGGCTCGCTACCGGATCCGACCTCGGCGGGTCGCTGCGAATTCCAGCTGCATTTTGCAATGTAGTAGGCTTCCGACCGTCGCCGGGTCGTGTCCCGCATGGGCCGACGTTGGAGCCCTTTACGCCGATGTGGATCGACGGGCCGATGGGCCGTAACGTTGCTGATGTTGCACTTTTTCTCGATGCAATGTGCGGCTACGACCGACGCGATCCGCTAACCTACGAACCTCCAGCTGTTAGTTATCTTTCCGCTGCATCAGACCCCGAGGCGCCCACCCGTGTCGGCTTCTCCACCGATTTGGGGATCACACCTGTTGATAACGAGGTGGCGGCGATCTGTTCCGCGTCCATACGCAAATTGGAGAGAATGGGTACGGATGTCATTGAGACCTGTCCAGATTTTTCGTCGGCGCACGATGCGTTCGCAACTTTGCGTGCGGCGTCTTATGCGACTGTCTTTGAAAAGACCCTCGGATCTCATCGCGATAAACTGAAACCTGAGGTTATCGGTAATATTGAGCAGGGGCTGGCGCTTAAGGCAGCCGATATCGGCTTGGCGGAGCGGCAGCGGGCGGCGTTGTGCGCCGATATGGCTGTGTTTTTTGGAGAACACGACGTGTTGGCAACACCGTGTGTGGCGGTGCCACCCTTTCCGGTGGAGATCCGTTATCTAGAGGAAATCAACGGCAAAAAAATGACCAGTTATGTCGAATGGCTGGCACTCACCTACGCCACCACATTAACAAGCTGCCCAGCTATTTCGGTGCCTTGTGGATTTACGGAAGCGGGCTTACCGGTTGGCATGCAGCTGGTTGGGAGACCGCGCGGTGAAGCCAAGCTTCTGCAGGTTGCAGCCGCGTTCGAAGCGGAAATGGGGCTTCCACAACTACCAATTGATCCTGTTAATTGAAGTGGTAAATATGCGATCACGGTTTTTCGATGAGCCTTAAAAGCGGTTTTATACAGTTAGTCAATGTATGATCGGTGAGTTCGCGTATTGGTACAGGATCAGGCGCAACGGCTTTGATTTTATGCTATCCTATTGTGGCGTTCGATTGATCGACTTCAACCAAATTAACCGTTTGTTTTAGCCGGCTGTTTCGAAAAACAATTCGCTTTACCCGGCCAAAAAAAGCGTAAGGCTTCTCGCGTTGTAATTCATGGTTCCCTTCCATGTTTGACGTTCGAATACTGAACTGGACGTTTAAGGAAGCAAGAAACATGTTAGCTAGATTTGTATGGAATGCCGAAGTCATGGTTGTGTTTGCCCGGCCCTTTTGGCAGGGTCGGGGCATACCCAAAGTATTGAAATGTTATTCCAAAGGAAGGTTTTATGACCGAACAGGATGCCGCAATGGGGTTTGCTGCGCCTTACGATACGCCAGTTCCGTATATGCATCGGATTACAACGTATTATTTGGCGCTTGGATACGGAAATCCCTACCGATGGGCGCAATATACAGATGTGCCCTTCACGCCTTTGCAGAAGCCGTTGTCAGAGTCACGAGTTGCGCTCGTCACCACTGCTGCCCCATATCAAGCCGATAAGGGAGACCAGGGACCCGGCGCCGTCTACAACGCATCAGCCAAATTCTACAAGGTGTACTCTGGCGAGACAGACAAGAAACACGATTTGCGCATCTCGCACCTTGGTTACGACCGCAAATACACCACAGCGGAAGACATCAACTCATATTTTCCGCTAGGCCAATTGCACAAAGCCTCGGAGACAGGGCGTATAGGTTCAGTTGCGCCGCGATTCCATGGTGCGCCAACCAATCGCAGCCAGGTCACAACAATCGAGCAGGACTGCCGGGACATTCTGGCCCGTGTCCGTCAGGACGAGGCCGACGTCGCAGTCATTGTTGCGAATTGACCGGTGTGTCATCAGACCGTGAGTCTGATTGCACGCTATCTCGAAGAAAACGGTATCCCGACGGTCGTCATGGGCTGCGCTAAGGACATTGTGGAACACTGTGGTGTGCCTCGTTTTCTATTCAGCGACTTTCCACTGGGTAATGCCGCAGGCAAGCCAAAAGACCCGGGATCGCAGGAATTCACATTTGATTTGGCGCTGCGGGTCTTAGAAACAGCCATCGGACCCCGCACGACAGTACAGTCGCCGCTGCGCTGGAACGAGGATGGCCGCTGGAAGATCGACTTCAGCAATGTTGAGCAGATGTCTGAAGAGGAGCTGCAAAAGCGGCGTAAGGCTTTCGATGAGGTCAAGCGTGTTGCAGCTAAGCAGCGACATGAGGCTGGTTTGAAAGTCTCGGCGGCGGATTAGGAGATGAGTAAACCCTTCGATGGGATCCGCATTCTGGATTTTACCCAGGTCTTTGCGGGTCCCTTCGCCAGCTATCAGCTGTCCCTGATGGGAGCGGATGTCATCAAGGTCGAACGACAGGGCGGCGAGGATTTTCGTCGTTCCGTGCCGAACGATGATTGGATTGGAAAATCAATGTCGCCAGGCTGGATGGCGGTCAATGCCAACAAGCGTGATGTCTCCTTCGACTTGAAGAACCCGGAATCAATCAAGGTCATAAAGCGGCTAGCCAAGGATGTCGACGTTGTCATGGAGAACTTCCGACCGGGGGTCATGGACCGATTGGGAATAGGCTATGAGGCGTTGTCAGCGGTAAATCCAAAGGTGATTTATTGCGCGCTGTCCGGGTTTGGACAAAGCGGACCAGAACAAAATACACCTGCCTATGACGGCAAGATACAAGCGGTTTCTGGCATCATGTCGATTACTGGCCACGAGGAGATGGGCCCTACTCGGGCTGGATTCGCGGTTTGCGATGCGTTGACCGGAATGACTGGCGCTTTTGCCATCGCCAGCGCGATCCATCAACGCGACCATACCGGTAGGGGACAAATGATCGATGTTGCCATGCTCGACTCTACACTAACATTTTTGTCACCTGGTGTTGCCGACTACACTGTCGCTGGCCATGAACAGAGCCAATTTGGCAACATGGCGATCAGCCGCAAGCCGACCGCTAACCTGTTCAAGGTGAAGGGTGGCCATATCCTTTTAGCCGTAAACAGCGAAAAACAGTTCGAAGGTCTTATGAAGGCTATTGGTCGGCCGGATTTGCTGAAAGACCCGCGTTTCGCCGACTGGCAGGCGCGGATTGAGAACGAAAAAACTCTGCGGAAAATTATTGAGGACGTATTTGCGGAAGCGGACGCGGAAACTTGGGAAGTGCGGCTTGCCGAAGTGGATGCGCCAGCATCGCGCATTTATTCCATTTCCGATGCCGTCAACCATCCTCAACTCAACCATCGCGATGTGCTACAGCGGGTCGAAGGACCCGACGGCCCGATAACCTTGGTAGGTACCGGTTTTTCGTTTGCGCATGGTGGCGGATCGATTGAGCGGCCACCGCCGGAAGTAGGCCAGCATACCGAAGAGGTCCTAGTGGAGGCAGGTTTTGATGGAGCGGAAATTGCGTTGTTGCGCGACCAGGGCGTGTTTTGATCCGAATGGCCAGTTGACATGGCGCTTGATCTGATTCTTAGAGGCGCCTGCCTTT
Source organism: uncultured Rhodospirillaceae bacterium (assembly GCA_964474755.1). Taxonomy (GTDB): domain Bacteria; phylum Pseudomonadota; class Alphaproteobacteria; order UBA8366. The sequence continues at coordinate 9,121 of CAYYUG010000094.1, forward strand.
CAGAAACGGAAGGCAGTCGTGATATCGGGATCAAAGACGGGCGAATAGTGGTAATCAACCCTTCGTTGGCTGCAGAGGGCGAAACACTTTTGCTGGATGGAGCTCTGGTCACGCCGGGACTCGTTGAAACCCATATCCATCTTGATAAGTCCCGCATTCTTGACCGCTGCACGCCATCGCCAGACCGGGGCACCGACCACATGGCACGAGTTGCGTCGGTGAAGCCAGACTTCACCGTGGAGGATGTATATGAACGCGCGAAAACTACGCTGGAGGGATGCCTACTGCATGGTACGACACATGTGCGAACCCATGTAGAGGTCGACCCAAATGTCGGCCTTCGTAGCTTCGAGGCGCTGCAGCAACTTGCCAAGGATTACGCTTGGGCGGTTGATTTAGAACTTTGCGTCTTTGCGCAGGAGGGCTGGACCAATGTGCCTGCAGTCGACGTTAACATCGTTGATGCGTTGAAACAGGGAGCTCAGGTCATCGGCGGTGCACCAGGATACGATACGGACCATGCCGGGCAAATCGATCGCATATTTGAACTCGCTCAGAAATTCGGCGTTGACATTGATATCCATCTCGATGTTGGCCCCACTGCCGACGAGCTTGATATCTGCCATGTGTGCGATTTGACAGACCGCTACGGCTGGGGTGGTCGGGTCGCCGTCGGACACGGCGCGAAGTATTCGCTTTTGCCGAGCAGAGAATTGAAGACGCTTGGCCTTCGTTTGGCGGATGCTGGTGTCGCAGTTACTGTGCTGCCGGCGACGGATCTATTTGTTATGGGACGCGACCGCGATCATAGTGTGATTCGCGGCGTCACCGATGCGAACGCTCTGGTCCATTGTGGTGTCAACTGCTCGCTCTCATCCAACAATATCCTCAACCCGTTTACGCCGTTCGGCGACGGTTCGTTGACGCGGATTGCCAATCTGTATGCCAATACCGTACAGAGGGGCATGCGCCATGAGCTGGCGGAATGTTTCGAAATGCTGACCCATAATTCGGCCCGGCTGATGCGACGTGAAGATTATGGCATCGCCGTTGGTAAATCTGCCGATCTCGTAGTATGGGACGTAGACAGTACTGGAGACGCGGTGGCAACGGCGGCACTGCCGTTATACGGCTTCAAGCGGGGCCGTCGCACCTTTACCCGTGCCCGCCCGAAACTGCACAGGCCCTGATCGGCGGAGTGCAGTTTTGTTGTATAGTAATGTCAAACGGCGATATTGATCGCTGCTCCTGAAGGTCACATCAACTTTGGCAACTGAAAGCGTCGATACCCTGTTTGCGCGGTACGGGCCATCCTATCGATGGCTCGTGACTGTGACCGGAATGATGGGGTCGATGGTGATGATCCTGGCCTCGACCATGGCAAATGTCGCGGTGCCGAGCATCATGGGTACCTACGGAGTTGGTCAGGATCAGGCGCAATGGTTGGCTTCGGCCTTCCTCGCTACTATGACGGCGAGCCAATTGCTTGGTGCCTGGATCATTGCAGCGATGGGTGCGCGGGTCGGTTATTTAGCTGCAGTCATCGTCTTCTTTGTGGGCTCGCTAATCTGCGCTGGAGCCCCGAACATTGACATTTTGATTTTCGGTCGCGTGGTGCAGGGATTTGCGGCCGGCGCTGTCCAGCCAGTCACTTTGGTGGTAATTTTCAAAGCCTATCCCGCAGACCAGCGTGGGCTTGCTATGAGCCTTTATGCGATGGGCATCATGATCGCGCCGATCTTGGGGCCGGTCGTCGGTGGTATCACGATCGATTGGATCAGTTGGCGACACGTTTTTTTTATTCCATTGCCTGTTGCCGGCCTCGCGATGTTGATGGCGGTGCTATTCATGCCGACCAAGGACCCGGCGGTGAAGCGGCCACCGTTCGACTGGTCAGGTTATATCCTGGTTTGCCTTGCCATCGTTTGTCTTATGACGGCCGTCGCTAATGGCCAGCGCGATGGATGGGCCTCTGACAGGATTATTGGGCTATTTCTGCTTGGCGGCGGGTTGGCAACAGCATTTGTTGTCTCGCAATACCGATCACCCTCGCCAATCCTCAATTTTGCGGTCTTCAAACATCCGCAATTTGTTATTGCGGCAACCCTTGGCTTCGTGTTCGGGGCGGGTAATTTTGGGTCGACCTATATTATTCCTGTCTTCGTGCAAACAGTGCAGGATTTTACGCCGACTGCTGCAGGTATGGTGACGGTACCTGCGGGTATTGTCGTTATGTGCCTTTACCCAGTGATGGGACGGCTGGTTGATACTTTCCCGATCCGCTACCTGGCAATGAGTGGTTTGGCTCTTTTTGCCTTTGGCATGATCCTGTTCGTTACAACTGATGTAAATTCTGCTTTCTGGACTTTAGCTATATTCGGGATCATCGGGCGACTTGGATTCAGTATTATGATCCCGGCGATCAACGTATCAGCCCTCAATGCGCTACCGCCGGAGCAACTCGATCAAGGCGCCGGGACCATTAATTTTGTCCGGCTGATGGGTGGTGCATTTGGTGTCAATTTGATTGTCGTGTTCATGGAACAGCGTACCGAATTTCACAGCATCGCCCTGACTGCGACACAGACCTCGCACAATAGCGCCAGCCGAGAGTTGCTTGGCCAGGTTTCTGGCTTGCTGCAGCAAAGCGGTGTGGCGGAAGCGTTCCACCAGCCAGGTGCACTACATTTCCTCGGCCAAGTCATCGAGGCGCAGGCCAATACTTTAGGCTTTAAGGACGGTTTCCTAATCCTCGCGGTGGTATTTCTGCTGGCGTTGGTCCCGGCATGGCGGATGGGCCCGGAGAAACGGCGCAATCGGTGATTTTGCTATGCGCCTCTGTCCTCCTAACATGAGCAAAATGGCAAATGCGGAGTGAGATAAATGCGTTTTGAGGGTAAGACGGCGGTTATCACAGCGGCTGGTGCCGGCATCGGTCGGGCGACGACGGATATTTTGGTTAAGGAGGGCGCGACGGTGGTCGCAGTCGAAATCGACCAAGAGCGGATCGACAAGATGTTGTCAGAACTGGCAGCTGAAACGGGATCCGTCGATGGCCGTTGCATCGATGCGATGGATGAAGAACAGGTTCGCACCCTGATAGCAGATGTTGAAGGCAAATATGGCGGCATCGACCTGCTGGTCAACGCCGTCGGCGGCAGCACCATCGTCGAAAATCCTAGTATGACGATTGATGAGATGAGTTTTGAGGATTGGCAAAAACTAATCGATTTCAACCTTAGCGCTACCTTTTTATTCTGCAACTCTGTTATCCCCGGCATGAAAAATGCCGGTAGCGGCAAGATTGTTAGTCTGGCTTCGATTGCCGGGCGCGGCCTCAGTGTTTCCAGCAGCAGCGCCTATGCCGCGGCGAAGGGCGGCATAATCGCGCTGACCCGCAAGTTGTCGCTCGAATTGGGACCGAAGGGGATCAATGTGAACGCTATCGCCCCGAGCCTGACTTTGACAGAGCGATTGATGCCGCACTGGGAAAAGCGTAGCGCAGATAACCAGGCGGCTGAGATTGAGAAGGTACCATTAAAACGTATCGCTACTGCGCGCGATCAGGCGGGTGTAATTGCTTTCCTGCTATCAAATGACGCGGACTTTGTCACCGGGCTTACCATCGACGTAACGGGAGGACTCTCATGAGCGACCGCAACAACAAGATCGGTTTCATTGGCATGGGCATGATGGGGGGTGGCATGGCTGCCAACCTACTAAAGGCAGGTTTTGAGATGGTTGCCTATGACATCGACGCGTCTAAGAACGAGCGGTTCGCTGGTCTCGGCGCGACTATCGGCAACGGACCGGCTGGCGTGGCGCAGTCAGCATCGACCGTTATCTGCATTGTCGAGACTTCGGCGCAGGTGCGTGAAGTGGTGCTCGGCGACGGCGGCATCCTGGAAGGCGCGCAGGAAGGTGACATCTTTGTATGCAGCGCTACGGTCGATCCGATCATGGTAAAAGAGCTACATGATCTTTTAGCACAGAAAGGCATTAGGATGCTTGACGCGCCGGTCAGCGGCGGTGTGCCGAGAGCGGATTCCGGTGAGTTGTCAATTATTGTTGGCGGTGATGCTGAAGTGGTAGAGGCATGTCGGCCCTATTTTGAGGCTATGTCCGCAAAGGTATTCCATATGGGTGGCATTGGTCAGGGTCTGGCCATGAAATTGTGTAATAATATGATTACCCAGGTGACTAGGGTTGTCATCGCTGAGGCGATGGCTCTGGGCACTAAGGCCGGCCTCGACCCGCAAGAGATGGTCGATGTGATCAGCGTAAGCACGGGCAATAGTGCTAGCTTCCAGTCCGTCGCACCGCGAATGTTGAGTGGTGATTTCTCGCCCGGCGGCACAATCGATATTTCTTATAAAGATCAAGAACTTGAGACAGCGTTCGCGAAGGCGCTTGGCGTGCCGATGTTCATGGCCGCGGCATCGCAACAGGTCTATCAGATGGGCCGTGCGGCAGGTCTCAACAAAAA
>CAYYUG010000095.1:0-13486 GCA_964474755.1 uncultured Rhodospirillaceae bacterium
CAGCTCCAACACACCGAATTAGGCACTAATTAGAATGTGGACGGTCTCTACGATTGAAACGACGTATCCAACCAAAAAAGAGGCCGCAGCGTGCGCTACGGCCTCCTAACTTACACATATTGAAATAGGTCAGTGCACGTCAGCCCAAACACGCTTCTTGACCGCGATTAGAATACCCGTGAGCACGATCAGGAAGATCAACACCTTGATACCCATCTTCTTACGCTCTTCCATGTTTGGCTCCGATGCCCAGGCGAGAAAGGTGACAATATCCTCCGCCTGTTGCGCAACGGTCGCCTTCGTCCCGTCCTCGTAATCAATGCCGTCTTCGCTTAGCGGTGATGCCATAGCAATCTGATGACCTGGGAAATACTTATTGTAGTTCATCCCTTCCATCAGTTCTGTGCCGGCAGGCACATCGGCGTAGCCCGTCAGCAGGGCATGGACATAGTTTGGCCCGCCGATCCGCGCTTCCACCATGAGCGACAAGTCAGGCGGCAGAGCGCCATTGTTCCCGGCGCGTGCCGCATTGTCGTTAGGAAACGGCTTGACGAAACGATCCTGCGGCTGCGCTGGGCGGTTATACATTTCGCCTTCGTCGTTTGGCCCATCCTGTACTTCGTACTCCGCCGCGAACGCCTTTACCTGCGCCTCGGTGTAACCAAGGTCGGTCAGATTGCGGAAATAGATCAGGTTCAAGCTATGACAGCCAGAGCAGCTCTCCTTGTAAATCTGCAAACCACGCTGCATTGATGCCCGATCGTAGGTTCCAAAAATTCCTTGGAACGACCAGTCCCGTTTCGGAATTTCAATGCTTTCGACTGCTAGGGACGGGCCAGACAACACCAGAAAGATGGCTGCCGTAGCGCTGAAAATTGCCTTACGCATTACGACTTCTCCATCTTGGCAGCCGTGGCCCCGGCGGAAGCACCGCCACCGCCGCCAGTCACCGGTTCGGCAATACTTGCGGGCAGTGGCAACGGTGTTTCGATTTTGCCTAAAACCGGCATCACGACCAAAAAATGGATGAAGTAGTAAAAGGTTCCGACCTGACCGACTAAAAGGGCAGCACCCTCTGCCGGTTGCGACCCTACCCAGCCCAGGACCAAACAATCGATGAAGAATACCCAGAAGACATATTTGTAGATCGGCCGGTACTTGGCACTGCGTACCCTCGCCGTATCCAGCCAAGGTAGGATGAAGAGGATCAGGATGGACCCGAACATCAGTAAGACACCCATCAGCTTCGCCGGGATAAACAGCACATCAAAGGTGATTGACCTTAAGATTGCGTAGAATGGTAGAAAGTACCATTCCGGTACAATATGGGCAGGTGTGACCAGCGCATTCGCTTCTATGTAGTTGTCCGGCTCGCCAAAGAAATTGGGCGCAAAGAATACGAAGAAGGCGAAAAAGATAAGGAAGAAGCCCATCCCGACCGAATCCTTAGCCGTAAAATAGGGATGAAACGGAACCGAATCCTGCGGCCCCTTCATCTCGATACCGTCTGGATTGTTCGATTTCGAAATGTGCAGCGCGACCACATGAGCCCCAACCACTCCGATTAGTACGAACGGTAATAAGTAGTGAAGTGAGAAGAAGCGGTTCAGGGTCGCGTTGTCTACGGCGAAACCACCCCACAACAGTGTCACGATCCATTCACCGACGATAGGAATCGCCGAGAACAGATTGGTGATTACCGTCGCACCCCAGTAGCTCATCTGCCCCCAAGGCAGGACGTAGCCCATGAAGGCGGTTCCCATCATCAACAGCAGGATGACGACACCCAGCATCCATAGCAATTCGCGTGGCGCCTTGTAGGAACCATAATAAAGGCCACGAAACATATGAATGTAGACGACTATAAAGAACATCGACGCACCATTCATATGAATATAGCGGATCAGCCAACCATAATTGACGTCCCGCATGATCCGCTCGACACTGTTAAACGCATGGTCGACATGCGGCGTGTACTGCATCGCCAGCATGATGCCCGTGACTACAAGCACCACAAGAACGATTGATGCCAAGGCACCGAAGTTCCAGAAATAATTCAGGTTCCTCGGCATCGGGAACTGGTTGTATTCATGATCCATGTACGTGAAGACTGGCAGGCGTTCGTCAACCCACCGGACTACCGGATTTTTCCACTGCGGCGCAGTACTCATCGACGCCCCCTACCCAATCAGAATTGTTTTGTCATCGACAAATTTATACGGCGGCACCGGCAGATTTGTCGGTGCCGGCCCCTTGCGAATTCGGCCGGACGTGTCGTAGTGCGATCCGTGACAAGGGCAAAACCAGCCGCCAAACTCGCCTTTAGGATCGGTTCCCTTCTGACCAAGCGGGATGCACCCCAAATGGGTGCATAGACCAACCATCACCAGCCAGGCATCGTTCTGGACGCGATCCCCATCTTTCTGGGGATCGCGCAGTTCCTCCGCATCGCCTTTTTTTGCCGAGGCAACTTCGTCTCCAGTCCTGCGACGGATAAAGACCGGCTTGCCCTGCCATACAATCGTTATCGACTGGCCCTCGGCAATCGGTTCGAGATTAACCTCGACCGTCGATAGCGCCAGCACTTCTGCCGAGGGGTTCATAGAATCAATCAATGGCCAGGCAAAAGATGCGGCGCCCACAACGCCCATGCCGCCGGCCGCGAGCACAAGAAAATCACGCCGACCGGCGTCTTCGTCATCCGTTTCGGGCGACGTCGCAGTATCTGCCATAATGTACTCCCCCTTCAGTCGCGCGGGCCCTCTTCAAAAATCGGGCTCCCACGGCATCATACCTCAGCCAATACTTGACGCAAAAACCATACGAAACGCTTCACCCTCCGCGCCAGCCCGTACGACGCGACAATTCGTCGCGAGAAAGCCTAGGAAATCCACGGTTGGAGCGGGTCCGAAAACGTGACCAATTGGCTCGCTACCGTATAATGCGATTCGGGCGGCTTGCAAAGCCGCGAACGCGGGATTAGGAAATTTTTACGGGCGATTCATGCGCTTAGCTCTCTTTCAGCCCGATATTCCACAGAATACGGGGGCTATTTTGCGGCTCGGCGCAGCCGAACGTGTTCCCGTTGAGGTAATTGAACCGTGCGGCTTCGTCTGGTCAGAACCACGCATGCGTCGCGCCGGCATGGATTATATCGACTTGGCGTCCGTAACCCGGCATCCGTCCTGGCAAAGTTTTCGGAAATCCCGAACGGAACGGCTGGTATTGCTGACGACAAAGGCGGTAACGTCTTTTACAGATTTCACATTCGATCCGGAGGATACCCTGCTCCTCGGACGCGAGAGCGCGGGAGTACCGCCGGACATTCATCGTGACGTGGCGGCCCGAATTGTTATTCCCATGGCAACCGGTGTCCGATCTCTCAATGTAGCGCTCGCAGCGGCAATGGTTTTGAGCGAAGCGCTGCGGCAGACAGCCGGTTTTCCCGTTCTACCGAAGGAAGCAACAGCCAAAGATGGATATTGAGGCAAAAAAATCTGACGCAATGAGCTGGTTCCGTAGCTTACGGGATCAGATCTGCGCCGAATTCGAAGCCATTGAGGTCTCTGCGACTGGTAATGCCGCCGTCGGCCGCTTCGAACGAAAACAATGGCAACGCCCAACAGACGACGGCAGCGAAGGTGGTGGCGGGGAAATTTCTGCAATGCGCGGACGTGTATTCGAGAAGGTCGGCGTCAATATCTCCACCGTATCCGGCGTCTTCTCCGAACAGTTCCGTAAGGAAATTACGGGTGCCGCCGGTGACGGACGATTTTGGGCCTCAGGGATATCGCTGGTTGCACATATGTGCTCACCGCGCGTGCCAGCCGTGCACATGAACACACGCATGATCGTCACCTCGAAACAATGGTTCGGCGGCGGTGCCGACCTAACACCTATGAAACCTGTTCAGGAGGACACAGACAGTTTCCATGCCGGCATGCGCGGTGCCTGTGACCGAGCGGACGAGAGCTACTATCCAAAATACAAAAAATGGTGCGACGAGTATTTCTACCTCAAACATCGCGACGAGCCGCGTGGTATCGGCGGCATCTTCTTCGACGATCTCGACAGCGGCAATTGGAATGCTGATTTCGCCTTCGTTCGCGACGTGGGAACGTCGTTCCTGGACACTTACGGTGCTATTGTCCGACGCCGCATGGGAGAGCCCTGGACACAGGCGGAACGCAAACATCAGCTGGTGCGGCGCGGACGCTATGTCGAATTCAACCTTCTATGGGACCGTGGCACCCGTTTTGGCATTATGACCGGCGGCAACCCGGAAGCCATACTAATGTCGCTTCCACCCGAAGTGCATTGGCCGTAGGCCAAAGATCGTTCAAATGGATTGGTAGATTACACTTTTTAAATAGATTTTTGAGAGGCCGTTAGATTGCGGCACAGCGCTGCAAGCCCAATGCAAAAAGAGGGATGAGTATGTTTCTTTTAAACTTACTGCGAACCGGCGCCTGCCTGCTACTCCTTACAACCAGCGTTACGCATGCACGAGACCTGACACCGGCCCATTTCTTTGGAACCTTTCAGGGCAGCGGATTTGCAGAAGACAAAGACAGTATCTATTTCGGCACAACCGTCCGCGATCTCGATGTAGTCATCGCGCCGAGCGGCAACGGCTTCAACGTCACCTGGACAACTATCATCCGTAGCGGTGGCGATCCGTTAAAGCCCAACGTGCGCCGCAAGACACAAACCGTGACATTTGCACCGACCGAAAATCACAACGTCTTTCGCGGCACATCCTCCGGCGACCCGCTATCTGGCAACCGCTACGTCTGGTCCAAAATCGAAGGCAACACCATGACTGTCTACATCATTACGATTAGCAATAGCGGCGCTTACAACATACAAAGCTATGCCCGCACCCTATCCGGCTACGGCATGGAGCTTGTCTTTTCCCGCATCCGAGACGGCGAGCCGGTCCGCACAGCGCGCGCCAAGCTGACCAAGGCTTTTAATTGAGGTCACCGCGCAGCGGATTACAGAACAGCTCGCTAACGCGGGCGTTCGCTACATTTTCATTGTGAAACCGCACACCGCGCCTTACGCGACTCCTTGGAGAACAGCGCGAACTTAACTCTCACCGCCAAAGCGGACGCAATTAAACAAATTCCATTGCCGTGCCTCTACTGAATTTCTGCCGTGCGCGCCGAAATCTCAACCTCGTGAATTTGATCCAAAAGATTGTGGTTAATACGTAATGTATGTGGACTTGATAGACTGTCCAATTTTCACCTAAACTTCGTGTTACGTTCTGTGACACAAAATTTAGGTGGTGAAAACGCCGGACCCGAAAGGTTAGGCAATGTCTGATCTTGAAAGCATCAAGGCACAGCTGGAAGAACGGCTCGAGTTCCTAAGCGCCAAAGTTGTTGAGATCGAAGGGGACCTGCGTGAACCCGCAAACCCAGATTTCGCCGAGCAAGCGACAGAGGCCGAAGCGGATGAAGTCCTCGAGGGACTTGAAAGCTCTGCCCTCCTGGAAATTTCCCAGATCAACGCAGCCTTGAACCGCATAGATGAAGGCACATACGGGGAATGTGCGACTTGTGGCGATCCTGTCGGCGAAAAACGTCTAGAGGCGATCCCGTACGCCGCGCAATGCATTTCCTGCGCCTCAAAAATCACTTAAGTTCCCGCATTCTTAGTGAACCTTAGAGGCCGCACTCCGAACCCAAGTACGGCGATTATATGTCTCTTGAAATTGAACAGGTCGGAAGTTTTCACCTTCCCGGCCGTGAAGTAAGCGTAAGCGGTATTCCCACGCGCAAAGACGTTCTAACACCCGGTGGGCCCGTTCGCATTATTGACGAAAATGGCAAATACGAGGTCGAACAAATCTACGTGCAATTTGTCCGCCTTGCCTCGCCCCGCGCGAGGTATCCATTGCTGATGTGGCATGGTGGTGGGATGACCGGCGTCACCTGGGAAGACACCCCAGACGGCCGCCCCGGTTGGCAAATGGCGTTTCTGAAATTCGGCCACGACGTCTACGTATCCGATGCCGTGGAACGCGGCCGAGCGTCCTTCTCACCCCTACCGGGGGTGTATGGTGGCGACCCGTTCGTGCGAACCAAAAAGGAATGCTGGGAAGGGTTCCGCGTTGGCCCCGTCGGATCCTGGCATGCCGATGGGTCAGAATGCAGTGCCTACAGCGGACAGCGGTTTCCAATCGACGCCTTCGACAGTTTCGTGCGGCAGACCGTCCCGCGCTGGACAGTCAACGATGAAGCAACACAGGCCGCCTACGACCATCTGCTACAGCGAGTAGGTCCCGCCGTGATAATTTCGCACAGCCAATCAGGCAATTTCAGTTTCACCGCCGCGCTTCACGCGCCAGATAAGGTTTGTGCCGTCATCAGCATCGAGCCTTCGGGTACTCCCTTGCCGGATCAGGTTGACATATCCCAGGTGCGCGAAATCCCGCACTTGGTGATCTGGGGCGATTACATCGAACAAGGTACGCGCTGGCCAGGCTATCAGAAACGGATCGAGACCTATGGTGACGCGTTACGCGCAGTGGGTGGTAGCTTGGAGATCATCGACCTGCCATCGCTGGGTATTCGCGGCAACTCTCACTTTCCCATGATGGACGACAATTCCGATGAGGTTGCGGGACTGGTTCAGGAATGGATCGAATCAAAAGGACTGATGCGATGACCGCAACCCACTATCTCAACCCACGTACCGGCGCGACCTGGCCAACCACGCGAGCCCTTTGGAAAGCACCCGACGATGGCGGGTATGTAAATTTGACACCTGGCAACGGCCTCTCGCCGAGTGACATTGAATATCACGAAAATTCACTTTGGCGATACGGCGCAGCGGTACGCTTGCCTAAGTTACCAGAAGCGACGCTAGGTGCAGGCTGGACACCCCTACTTGAAACGGACTGGGACGGTTTTCCGGTCCGCATGAAGACGGATTATTTGATGGCCTCAGGGTCATTTAAAGACCGTGGAACTGCGGTAATGCTCAACTATCTAAAGCAGGTTGGCGTAAAGGCAATCCTGGAAGATTCATCAGGCAATGCCGGCGCCTCAGCGGCGACCTACGCCGCGGCGCTCGATCTCGAGTGCCGCATCATGGTCCCAGCTTCCGCCCCAACAGCCAAAAAAATACAGATGGCGGCCATGGGTGCAGACGTCATCGCCATCGAGGGAACGCGGGACGATGTTGCCAACGCAGCGCTCGCCGAATCCGAAAACACGTTCTACGCGAGCCATAATCATCAACCCTACTTTCTGGAAGGCACCAAGACTTTGGCCTTCGAGTTGTGGGAACAGCTCGGTTTCCGCGCGCCGGATTGTGTTGTCGCGCCGCTTGGCCAGGGCAGCAACATCATGGGAAGCCATCTCGGCTTCACGGAACTGCTGGCGGCAGGTCAGATCGAGCACTTGCCGCGCATCTACGCGGTTCAGGCAGCAAACTGCGCGCCCTATCACGCTGCGTTTGAGTCCAACGATGAAGCCATCAAACCCTTTCCGGCACAGCCAACCATAGCCGACGGGATCGCCTCGGCAACCCCGGTTCGGTTGCGCGAAGTGCTCGCCGCGGTAAGGGACAGCGGGGGCGCCATCACAACGGCCACGGAAAATGAAATCGTCCTAGGATGCTCAAAGCTGGCCCGGCTAGGTTTTTTCATTGAACCCACGACCGGTGCGGTGGGCGCAGGTTTGACCAAACTGATCTCACAAGGTGCCATCCGTGCTGGCGAGACCGTCGCTGCAGTCTTAACAGGTTCGGGCTTGAAAGCTGTCGAGAAAATCGGTGCATCCCTCGAGCTGGAATCAAAATAAACCCATTCGACTACATGTCGCCCGTCCGTATCATCGCCATCATTTGCACCGCACAGTTTTTTGCCCAAATCGGCGCATTTTCAGTGCCTGCGCTTCTACCCACCTTTATAGACCGATGGAACCTCAGCGGTACGGAAGCTGGCTGGATCATCGGTGCATTCTACGCCAGCTACACATTGACGGTCCCTATCCTCGTTTCGCTCACCGATAGGATCGACCCAAAGCGCATATATCTGGGTGCCGTGCTGCTCACCGCAATCGCAGCGTTGGGATACGCTACCTTAGCGGATGGATTTTGGTCAGCATTTGTATTTCGACTGATCGCCGGTATCGGATGGGCCGGCACCTATATGCCGGGTCTGAAAGCCCTCGGCGACTTCGTCGAAGGACCGCAACAATCGCGAGGCGTCGCCATACATGCTGGCAGCGTTGGCGTAAGCGGTGCGGCGTCCTTCATCGTCACTAGCATAATCGCAAGCTACTTCGGATGGCGTTGGGGCATAGCCTTCGGCGGCATCGGCGCCGTTCTCGCCTTCCTGATCATGGCGTTCTTACTCCCTAGCCGAGAACCGAAAGCGCCCGGCGATGCTGGACAAACTAGGCTACTCGACTTCCGCCCAGTCCTCCGCAACCGGTCGGCGCTTGCCTATTCGTTAGGTTACTGCTTTCACACCTGGGAGATGAATGCGTTGCGGACCTGGGTCGTGACCTTTCTGACTTTCACCCTCGCAACGAATGGCGGTAGCACGACCCTCCTTGCACCGGCTGCCATCGCCACCGTGCTGAGTTTAGCCGGGGTTTGGTCCAGCCTATTTGGCAACGAGATATCGCGCCAAATTGGGAGGCAGCGCTTCATCATTTATGTCATGATAGCTTCGATGGCGGTCGCAGGCGTCATCGGCTTCACTTCATCCGTCTCGTACGAGCTGGCGGCCGGGCTGTGCGTGGTTTACGGAATTCTGATTTGGGCCGACTCCTCGTCTTTGACCGCAGGTACCGTCGGTAGTGCAATGGTCGGACAACGTGGCGCAACGATGGCGGTGCATTCCACTTTGGGCTATGCCGGCGGCTTTGTGGGACCCTTAGTAATGGGCGCAATCCTTGATCTAGCCGGCGGCGAAAGCGCCTTCGCCTGGGGCATCGCATTCGCCCATGTCTCAGCAATCATGGCACTCGGACTACTGACGATGATTGTACTGCAGCCCAAAGCCCTCGCGGGCGATCGCGACAATTGAAAGATGTCGCCAAACGGCTCTCTGTTAAATCCTGGCAAAATATGTAAGAGGCATGATGACCAAGACTGACAAAAATCTAATTTTGAGCGGCGGAAAGGTTGTCACGCTTGACACAAAGGGAACCATCGCCGAGGCAGTCGCTATTTCCGGTGATTGCATTATCGCGGTGGGCGAAGACGCGGCGGTATCTGCTACAGCGGGACCGAACACCGAACGCATCGACCTCGCTGGGCGCACCGCCATTCCAGGTCTCATCGACGGGCACGCGCATATGGATCGGGAGGGATTAAAGCTGCGACTGCCCTCGCTTGCTGGCGCCACCTGCATCGAGGATATACTCGAGCGGATCGCGGCCCTTGTGCGCGAAGCCGAACCGGGGGAATGGATCGTTACCATGCCGATTGGTGACCCACCCTTTTACGAAGGCGTGCCAAGCAATTTACGGGAAGGCCGGGTGCCCACGAGACACGAACTTGATCGGATTGCGCCGGACAATCCTGTATATATCCGCTCAATCTGGGGTCATTGGCGTAATACGCTGCCTCTAGTGTCAATCGCCAACACTAGAGCACTAGAGATCGCCGGCATCACGCGCGACACGATCCCACCGGCGGCGACAATTCAAATCGATAAAGATCACACAACAGGCGAACCGACCGGTGTGCTGCACGAGTTCAATTACAAGCCGCTGGTCGAACACACTCTCATGTCTGTCATCCCGCGGTTCACTCTGGAGGACCGGATCGCCGGTCTGCGCGATTCGATGCGCATCTACAATTCAGTGGGCACGACCAGCGTCTTCGAAGGACACGGTATCGCCGCCGAAGTCCTAGCCGCATATCAGGCACTACGCAACGAAGGCACGACGTCGGTCCGCGCGCACCTCATGTTCAGCCCCTCATGGCCGGCGCCAGACAGCGACGTGGTCGGCGGACTGCTCAAGTCCTGGGGTGCCTGGCTCTCGGGCCGTGGACTAGGAGATGACTATTTGCGCGTAAGCGGCCTTTACACCGAATCCGACTATTCCGCGGAAAATTTGCTGCGCGCTTCCACCGCACCCTACTCCGGCTGGGCCGGCTTCAATTACGACGCCGCCCTGCCTGAGAACGTGATGGTCGACATGATGGTCGAAGCCGCCCGACACGACATACGGGTCGGCAGCTTCACGCCCAACATCCTGGACCTTTACGAGAAGGTAGATCAGCAGATACCGATCGGCGACAAACGATGGGTTATCGAACATATCGGCGTCTTATCGCCGGACGAGATCGCCCGTATACGTGACCTCGGCATCGTGGTGACGGTCTATTCCGGTCGCTATATCTATCAGGAAGGCGCCATGTTGGCCCGTGAGTTGGGTCCTAACGCCTGCCATATCGCACCCTTGCGATCATTGCTCGATGCCGGGGTCCACGTATCGCTCGCGACCGACAATGTACCGCCTTCACTGTTCCATTCCGTCTGGCACACAACCGCACGAATTACTGAAGAAACCGGCAAACCTATTTCTCCGGACCAGTGCATAAGTCGAGAGGAGGCGCTGGCTTGCGCTAGCCGCGAAGGCGCCTACCTATCCTTCGAAGAAAATGCGAAGGGGAGTTTGGAGCCAGGCAAATTAGCCGATGTCGCCGTTCTGTCCGATGATCCGCTGAGCATCGAAGAAGAACGGATCCCGGACATAACTGCCGAACTAGTGATAACCGGCGGGGAAATCGTTTATGCGGCGGAGGCAAAACCGTCTGCGTAGACCGCCGGCAGCACCTCGTCTATCAAAAGCCGCGTGTGTTCCACCATCTCAGCGTCGCTGTTACCAATCGGGCGCAGCACGAACTTATAGGCTCCCGCTTCAACAAACTCGCGCAGCTTGGCGATGACATCATCGGTCCCGCCGATAGCGAAATAGTCCTTCGCATTACGTTTCGTGCGCTTCTCAAATACTTCGATCTGACGCCGTGTCGCATCGTCCTCACCATCGCCGAAGCGGAATGGGAAGGCGGCCCCAAAATGATCCGCATCGATAGGCCGGCCGGCGTCCGCCGCTGCCTTCTTTATCCCCTCTATGACCGGCCCAACGATTTGCGGTGTCTCTAGCCCTGCAAGCCATCCCGTCCCATATTTCGCCGTACGGCGGATCGCCGCTTCGCTCGATCCACCAAGCCAGAAGGGAATCTTTTTCTGCACTGGTTTTGGTGAAATACAGGCTTCAAAGTACTGATAGAACTCACCCTCAAAGGTGACACAATCTTCCTTCCACAGCCGAGAGATCAGTTCCAAAGCCTCGTTGGTGCGCACGCCACGCCGCTTAGTCGGACGGCCTGTTGCCTTCCAGACCGGCGCGGCATTGTTCCCAATGCCGAATGCCGGCAGAAGGCGGCCGTCGCTCAGGAAATCGATCGTTGCGCACTCCTTGGCAAGGAGCAATGGATCCCGCAGCCCGACAGACGCCACGTTCATGCCAAACTTTATTTTGCGCGTGCGGCCGGCGATCGCAGCCATCGCGCTCATGCATTCGAGAAATGGCTCTCGCGAGACCATTCGATCAATCTGCCAGATCGAGTCGACACCACCCTCTTCGCAGAGCTCGACCCAATCCCAAAACCCTTTCGCAGCCGCAAATGGAAATTCCGCAATACCCAAACCGACGCCGACGCCCATGATCAGTCCCCAGAAGGTTTCGTTATCGCCGGACTCTAAGACCGCGTGACGCGGCGTCAATCTTTGTCGGTATCAATAGCGTAACCGAAGCCACGGACGGTACGGATTAAATCGGGTGCCCCACCCCTGTTCAATGCCTGCCGCAGGCGGCGAACATGAACGTCGACAGTCCGCGATTCTAGATAGATGTCGCGGCCCCAAGCCCGATCGAGAAGCTGCTCACGGCTGTAGACATGCCCTGGCCGCTCCATCAGCACCCGCAGTAGACGAAACTCTGTCGGCCCCAGATGTACGCTCTCTTCACCCCGCATCACCTTATGCGAACCGATATCCATTGTGATGCCGCAATACTCAATTAGTTCGTCTTCGCGCACTGTGTCGGAACGCCGCAACACCGCACGTACACGCGCTAGTAGTTCGCTCGGTGAGAACGGTTTTACGAGATAATCGTCTGCCCCGCTATCAAGCCCGCGAATCCGATCTGATTCCACACCGCGCGCAGTCAACATAATGATTGGCATCTTGGCACTGGTATTCTGACGGCGTAGACGACGACACACTTCAATGCCTGACAAGAGCGGCAACATCCAGTCGAGAATAACAAGGTTGGGGGCCTCTTCCTCCGCGAGGAGCAGCGCCTCTTCACCATCGACTGCAAGCACGGTTCGGAAACCATCGCGCTCTAAATTATATTTTAGCAATTCAGCCTGTGGTGGTTCGTCTTCGACTATAAGAACAACCGGTTTCATAATTTTATCTTTGATCATTTCGGCTCAACAACCGTGTAACTGGACAAGTCGTCATTAATGCGGGCGTTTTCCGGTTCCCCTCCCCGCACCATAAAATGGATGTGTTCAGCGATGTTCGTCGTGTGGTCACCAATGCGCTCTACATTTTTGGCGATAAAGAGCAAATGCGTACAAGCGGTGATGTTACGGGGGTCTTCCATCATATAGGTCAGCAGTTCCCGAAACAGGCTAGTATGGCTATGATCTACATCTTCATCCCGAAGGCGAACATCCGCCGCTCGCTCCCAATCCCGGGACACATATGCGTCCAGTACATTCTTAATCATGGACTGAACCATCGACGCCATTCGGGCGATACTATTTGCTGCACCGCCGACCGGTTCTGTTTTAGATATGGTTATCGTCCGTTTGGCCACATTTTTCGCGTAATCGCCGATACGTTCTAAATCCCCAGCCGATTTTAGGGCCGCGACGGTAATCCGCAGGTCGGAGGCCCGCGGCTGGCGTAGGGCCAGCATGCGAACGGTGAAGTTGTTGATGTCCTCTTCCAACTTATCGATACGCTTATCCCACTCAATGATCTCTGCCGCCTTTTCCGCATCGCGACGGACCAACGCATCGATAGCCGCGGCCAGCTGCGCCTCGGCCAAGCCGCCCATCTCTGCGATTGCGTTATCTAGCCAGTTGAGCTCATCATCGAAGGACTTGACGATATGTTCGCCGTCTAAAAGAGAATTTTCTGCCATTAGCCTATCCGTCCCGTGATATACGCTTGCGTTCGATCATCCTGGGGCGTCGTGAACATTTGTTCGGTGCTGCCCTCTTCAGCCAAAATTCCAAGATGGAAAAACGCAGTCTTCTGCGACACCCGTGCCGCTTGGTTCATCGAGTGGGTAACAATGATGATTGTGAAATTCTGACGAAGTTCATCCATGAGCTCTTCGATCCGAGCCGTAGCGATCGGATCGAGTGCGGAACAGGGATCGTGCATCAAAATAATTCCGGTTGCACAGCAATAGCCCGCGCAATG
>CAYYUG010000096.1:0-13257 GCA_964474755.1 uncultured Rhodospirillaceae bacterium
CGAATAGAACCGTAAACTTGGTGTCTTCCCATAGCTGCAGCAACTCTTCCTGCATTTGGCGCCGGGTCAAAGCATCGAGCGCTGCGAACGGTTCGTCCATTAGTAGGACGTCTGGTTCCATCGCCATACCGCGCGCGATTGCGACGCGCTGTTTCATTCCGCCAGACAGCATGTGCGGGTAGGTGTCTTCGAACCGCTCCAGCTTTACCTTGGTGATGTATTCCATCGCGACATCGTTCGCTTCCTGCGTCGATGAACATTTGCCGCCATTCAAAAGCGCGAAGGTGATGTTCTGTTTTACTGTCTTCCAGGGGAGGAGTTGGTCAAACTCCTGGAAGACCATGACCCGGTCAGGACCGGGTTCGCTAATTTCCCGGCCTTTCAGTTTCATTGTGCCTTCGACCGGCTGCATGTAGCCGGCCACACCCTTCAGTAGCGTGGATTTGCCGCAGCCGGAGGGTCCCAATAGAACGAAGCGGTCGGACTGGAAAACCTGAAAGTCCACCCGGTAGGTGGCTGTAATGAGGTGTTCTTTTGTCTTGTATTGAAGCGTGACTCCCGAGACGTCAAGAATCGGCTCAACAGAAGGAACGGCGGGAGATATTCCCGCCGTTCCGGTCGCTGCGTCGTTCATGGGGTCAGCTACCGTTGAACTTGTAGTTGTTATCCCAATAGTAATCCTTCCAGCTGGAGGCTTTTGGAATATCACCAATCTGGTTCAGGAAACCGGCATATTTCATGGTGTGCTTCGGCACCATAGAGAAGTCCATCTCGCCCTTGTCATGTAATAAGGCCTGGACAGTTTTTTTCGGCAGCTTCGACTTCGTGTAGCGGATATAGGTTGCCGCTGCTTTATCCGGATTGGCGTTAACCCAGGCGAAGGCCTCGGCAAACGCGTCGATGACCGCTTGATAGGTTTTCGGATTATTCTCCTTGAACGATTTGCTGGCGCTCATCACTAGAACCGAGTGCTGCCCACCAAGGATTTCATAGGAATCCGTAACTTTCCAAACCTTACCGCTTTGCAGCTCCTGATAGGAGTAGGGCAGGGTAGCGAAGTGGCTTTTCACAGCCTGACCGCCGGAAAGCATGGCGGCGAGCGCCGTTGGGTGTTTCATGGAAATAACTAGATGGTCGAGTTTGTTGGGTTCGTTCCAAATTCGTTGCGCTGCCATCTGCAGAGTTACAGCTTGAATGGAAACCTTTGCCGCCGGGGTCGAAATTTTGTGATCTTTGGCGTTCAGATAGTCCTCGATCTTTTTGATTTTTGGATCGTTGGTTAGCAGCTTCAGCGGCATATCGGCCATCGAAAGCGCTACCTTAAAGCGGCCTTTGGTCTTGCCCCAGAGTTTGAGCGCCGGGCCGACGCCGTGTGAGCCGAAGTCAATCGTATTGGCCAACAGAGCTTTATTGATGTTTGCGCCGCCGCTTATCTTGAAGAGCTGAATTTTGGGATTACCCAGACCGGCCTTGGCCGTGTGTTTCTCTACAAGTTTTTGATCAAGCACGACGTGCAGGGGAACGTAGAGTAAGCCGAACTGCTGCGCCAAGCGCACCGTGTCCGTTTCCGCAACGGCCGATCCCGTCGCTCCGAATACCAGGAACGCCGAAGCGGCGACACCTGAAAGCAGTGTTTTCATTCGCATGATTGCCTCCCGTGTAAGAAGGTCACTGCGACGGCCGAAACGTGGCTGATGCAGTGACCATTAAATACAATTCTTAGTCGTATCGAGACCGAATGATCCCGGACGAACATTCTATTTGTCGATTAACCCAACAGGAAATCGTAGGAACCGTCAAGTGCGGCGGAAGTCTGATCCGGTTCTATTCTACTGCCATAGCTCAAAAAAATGTAGATTGCGAAATAACACGGCATAGCGGAGGATACGCGCCGATTTTCTGCGGACTGCGTTAGTAAGGGAGTTATCGTGACGGCGGCTGAAACGAACAAGACGCTGAAGGTTGATATTTGGCGCGGTGGGGACGATGGATATTACCAATCCTTCACGGTCCCACACGAGAAGAGCCAGACTATCCTTGACGTGGTTACCTATGTACAACGTAAGCTCGACCCTACCTTGTCCTACCGTTTTTCCTGTCGGGTTGGTATGTGCGGTTCATGTGCGATGACGGTGAACGGTTCACCGCGCTGGACATGCCGAACACATGTAGATCGGGTCTCGGAAGACGGTTACATAAAAATTGAGCCGCTGCGCAATTTTCCACGGGTCAAAGACCTCGCTGTCGACATGACGGTGTTCTTCGATAAATGGCGTGACGCCAACGCCCAATTTGTGCCGACTGAGCCAGACCTTGACGGTTTTGCGCAAGTCGATCCGAACAGTAGCGAACGCAAAGAAGCGAGCGCGGCGATTGAATGTATTGGCTGCGGAATCTGCTATGCGGCCTGCGATTTAGTATCCTGGAATCCAGATTATCTGGGCCCAGCGGCCCTGAACCGGGCTTGGACCCTGGTGAATGACGTTCGTGATGCCGATCCGAATGGCCATCTGAAGGCGGTGGCCGGAGATGCAGGTTGCCACGCTTGTCATAGCCAACAGGGCTGCACCAGCCACTGTCCGAAGAGCTTGAGCCCAACCGCGTCGATCGCAGGCCTAAAGCGGAATAGTTTTGTGGCTCTACTCAAGGGAAAATTATGAGTGGACGGCTCGAAATCTGGCTTTTCGTTTTCCAGCGCCTGTCTGCGATAGTGTTAGCACCTCTTGTCCTGGTACACCTGGTGACGATGATCTATGCGGTGCAGGGAGGGCTGTCGGCGGCAGAAATATTGAACCGCACCCAGTCTAACGCTATCTGGCCAGTGCTGTACGGTATCTTCATCGTCGCCGTGGCGATCCATGGCGCCATCGGCCTGCGGACGATCCTGCGGGAAATGACGCCTTTGCAGGATAAGGGTTCAGGTGTAATCGCGGTGCTGTTCTGCGCTCTGGTGTTAATATTGGGTTATCGCGCGGTTGGAGCCATCGCATGAGCGTCATCGCGGCTCACCGCAATCACCCAACCTATTGGGCGTTCTTGCTGCACCGGATTTCCGGACTGGCTTTAGTAATTTTCTTGCCCATCCATCTGTATGTGCTTTCGATGGCGGTTGGCGATGGCGCGCGCCTCGATGCCTTTCTAGACTGGACCCAGCGACCGCTGGTGAAGCTAGCGGAGGTTGTGCTCGTAGTGCTGCTGGCGCTCCACATGGCCGGCGGGCTCCGGTTGCTCGCTGTCGAATTTCTACCCTGGCGTGACAGTCAGAAAACCCTGGCGGCCTTTGCAGGCGCTTTCGCGGTTGGCGCCGGCATCCTTTATTTTCTCAACGTTGTGTGACGCATGGAAGAAATCAGACGACTTAAGACCGATATCCTGATCCTCGGCTCTGGCGGTGCAGGGTTGTTTGCGGCGCTACACGCGCACAAGGCAGCTCCAGACCTGGATATCACCGTCGCCGTGAAGGGGTTGCTTGGGAAGTCTGGCTGCACTCGAATGGTGCAGGGCGGCTACAACGTAGCTATCGCAGAAGGTGATTCGGTTGAGCGCCATTTCCAAGACACAATCGAAGGTGGTAAGTGGCTGAACAACCAGGATCTCGCCTGGACCCTTATCAACACGGCGGTTACTCGCATCCATGAGTTGGAGAATGAACTTGGCTGCTTCTTTGATCGCAATCCGGATGGTACAATCCATCAAAAGGCCTTTGCAGGCCAGACATTTGACCGGACGGTTCATAAGGGCGACCTGACAGGTATCGAGATCGTCAGCCGACTGGCGGAACAGGTCTGGGCACGCAATATCGGTCGGCTCGAAGAACACCGTGCCCTGGCGTTGATCAAGGATGAGGCGGGCGAACGACTTTCCGGCGTGCTGCTGGTCGATATGCGCGACGGCAGCTTTACCTTCGTACAGGCCAAGGCCGTCCTTATGGCAACTGGAGGCGGACCCACCATGTACCGCTACCATACTCCATCGGGTGATAAGAGCTGCGACGGTATGGCGATGGCGCTAATGGCAGGGCTGCCGTTGCGCGACATGGAAATGGTGCAGTTTCACCCGACCGGGCTTATCGCAGGCCAGGATACGCGGATCACCGGGACTATCATTGAGGAAGGGTTGCGCGGCGCTGGCGGTTACCTGCTTGATGGCGAAGAGCAACGTTTCATGAAACAATATGACGAGCGTGAGGAGCGAGCGACCCGAGACATTGTCAGCCGCGCCATGTTCGAACAGATGCGCAGTGGGAAGACGACAAAAAATGGTGGCCTTTACGTCACTATGCGGCATCTTGAGCCGGACATGGTTCGCCGCCAGTTCAAGGGAATGGTCGAGCGTTGTCACGACGTAGGTTTTGATCTGGTTGGCGGGCTGGTCGAAGTTGTGCCGACCGCGCATTACATAATGGGCGGCGTGGTGTTTGACGTGGATTGCCAGACTGAGTTGCCTGGATTGTTTGCAGCTGGCGAGGATACCGGCGGGGTGCACGGCGCCAACCGGCTCGGCGGTAACGGTGTCGCAAACTCGACCGTTTTTGGTGGTTTAGCTGGCGATGCGATGGCGCCCTTCGTTAAGAAATCCAGCGTGCTCTCCGATCCGAATGAAGGTGAGATTGATGCGGCCATCGCGCGTGCCCTGGCGCCGTTTGGTAAACCGTCTGGCGACATGAACGCGATCCGCGACCGCTTATACGATGTGATGTGGGACGACGCGGGAATTATCCGCAACTGTGAAAGCCTTGAACGAACCCTGTTACAGCTAGATGAGATGGCGGCTGACTTGGCGATCACGGGGCTTGCCGAGGAAGATCGCCGTTTTAACCTCAGTTGGCATGACTGGATGAATTTAGAAAATCTCATCTTGGTGAGCCGGGCTATTTGTGTCGCGGCGATCGCGCGGGAAAATTCGCGCGGTGCCCATTTTCGCGACGACTTCCCGGAGGCGGGTGATCTGGAGACGTCGACCTACACGGTGGCGCGGCAGCGAGATGGTGAGATGATGGTGGAGAATCGGCCTGTTGAGTTTACGCGTATCCGGCCAGGCGAGAGTTTGATCGAAGAAGACGCGGCCTGACCGTGTGGGTGTCGAGACGTAGGCAAGGAGTATGGCGATGATCAAAGCCGATGTAATTGAGCAAGCAGCCTACGAGCTGACAGCCAAAGCTGCGATTGAGATTCCGCAGGACTATCGCGACGGGTTGCGCGAAATGTTGAAGGGCGAGGAGGCAGAGCTAAGTCGTTTCGTCCTCGAAGCGATGCTTGACAATTATGAGGCCGCTGAGCAGGACCGCCGCGCGATGTGCGCCGATACGGGGGTGCCCCGCTTCTTCGTGAAGGCGGGCAACGAGGCTCAGATTGAAGGTGGGTTTGTAGAGCTGGAGACCCGGCTCCGCCGTGCATTGGCGCGGGCTACACACGATGTACCGCTGCGCCCCAATCGAGTGCACCCACTCAGCCGTAAAGACAATAACAACAATGTCGGTATCGGCGCACCGGAAATTGACTATACCTTCGAACCCGGCGGGAACTGGATCGATGTCACTACTGTACACAAGGGCGGTCTGTTTGGATCCGATTATCGCATGCTCTTCCCGGGCGATGGGGTTGACGGCATAAAGCGGTTTTTCCTCGACGTGATGTATGAATTCGGACGGCGCGGTCTGGCCTGTCAGCCGGCTATCGTTGGAGTTGGTCTTGGCGGCAGTAAGGATATCGCCATGACCCTCGGCAAGCAGGCGGCCTGCCTGCGCACGGTAGGTGATCGAAATCCCGACCCGCAGGTCGCGTCGCTGGAAGACGAACTCAAAGAAATTGGCAATTCTATTGGTATGGGGCCTATGGGCTATGTCGGCAGTTCGATGGTGGTTGACTGCAATATCGAGGTTGGTTGTTGTCACACCGGTGGTATGCCGATGAGCGTGCACAGCTTCTGCCTGTCTTCGCGGCGGGCGGTTGCGCGATTGCATGGTGATGGACGGATCGAGTATCGGACCGACCCTAACTGGTTCACAAGCTATTTGCGGCGGGAGAGCGTTGAATGGACAGAAGCGGAACAGAGTCTGGCAGCGGTCTAAGACGTCGGCGCCTCAAAGTCCCGGTCGACGATGAGGCGCTGCGCGAACTCGAACTCGGTGACATCGTCTACCTTGACGGGGTGATTTATACTGGCCGAGAGGGGCTGTATCAGCGCATCCTTGGCGACGGGATAGATCCGCCGGTACCGCTGCGCGAAATCTCGAACGCGAATTTTCACTGCTCTCCTGCGGCATCGGTTAATGATGATGGCTCTTACAATGTTGGCGCGGTAACGGCGACAGCTAGCTTTCGCTTCTCAAAATGGCTCGATGCCTGGTTCGAGACGTCGGGCTGCAAGCTGATTATCGGCAAAGGCGGGATGTCGTTGGAGGATTATAAGAAGCAGCTTGCTCCCAACGGTGCAGTTTATCTCACGACGGTTGGGTACGGGACTGGGGCTCTGTTGGGCCGCGCGATTAAACGGGTCGTCGATGTGCATTGGCTGGAGGAACTTGGCATTGCGCAGGCCATGTGGGTGTTTGACGTTGAGAATTTCGGTCCACTGATCGTCGAAAGCGATTTCGAGGGCAACAGCCTTTTCGAGCAACAGAACAAACTGGTCAACGAAAAAGTTGAAGCCGCCTATGAAGGTCTTAAGCCGCCGGCGCTTGCCCGCTATGGAGAGACTACGAACCGCGAAGACGAAGTCGTCTAGCCAATGTCCTAAGACGCGTATGCGTGACGTTTGGGACCAGGCATTTTTGTCGCCCAACCCAGCCTCATAGAATCTGAGTGCCGCTTTCAGCCTGTCCACGTTGTGGGTACTGTTGGAGTTTTCAATTTTAGGTGCGTTGTGACGCTGTCTGCGTACTGTTAGCGTTGGCGGATATTCGAAAATATTGGAACGAAGGGAATCCCAGGATGATGCCGTTTGAAGAGGTGATGGAAGCGCGCGGCAAAGGAATGCCGGCGGACGGCGAAGTGTCAATTACAGGCATTGATCCGGTGTTCTCAACTAAATTCAAGATCGGTGAGACCTGTGCAGCAGTTCTTGCTGGCATCGGTGTGGCTGTTAACGACATTTGGGAGCTGAAGACTGGTCGCCGGCAACAGACGGCGATCGATGTGCGTCGCGCGGCAGCGGCGTTGCGCAGCACGACATACATGCAGCGGCAGGCTGCGAATGGTGAATGGGAGGACATCGTCAATCGCGGCCACAACGATATGATTAAGATTACTCAGCCTTGGCCGACTAAGGATGGGCGCTGGGTACTACCGCATTTTGGTCTGCCTAATTTGCAAGCACGAATGTGTAAGCTGCTCGATTGTGAGCCAAACCCGAATTCAGTCGGCAAAGCGGTGGCCAAGTGGGATGCGCTAGATCTGGAAGAGGCGATAGACGAACATCGTGTCTGCGGCGGCATGGTGCGCAGCAACCCGGAATGGTTGGACAGCGAGCATGGTAAGGTCCTGGCGGCGAAGCCGATCGTCGAAATCATCAAGATCGGCGAAAGCGATCCGGAACCCTTCCCCGCAGGTGACCGGCCGCTAAGCGGAATTAAGGCGCTCGACCTAACACGTATTCTGGCCGGGCCGATTGCGGGACGCACCTTGGCAGAGCATGGTGCTGAAGTGCTGATGGTGACGGCCGGGCGCCTTCCCCAAATCCCCGAACACGTGATGGATACGAGCCACGGTAAGCGGAGTTGTTTCCTCGACCTTTCGGTCTTTGAAGAGGCGGTTAAGCTTAAAGCTCTCGTCAAAGACGCTGATGTTTTTTCGCAGGGCTACAGGCCTGGGATGATCGAAAAGCTCGGCTTCGGACCAGCGGAACTCGCCGAATACCGGCCGGGTATCGTCTATGTTTCGATCAACTGCTATGGCGCTGACGGTCCGTTCAGTCATCGTGGCGGCTGGGAGCAGGTGGCGCAGACCATGACGGGTATCTGCCAAGAGGGCTCTCCGGAGCGGCCTAAACTGTTGCCGGCCGCGGCGTGCGACTACACGACAGGATACCTTGCGGCATATGGTGCGCTACTGGCACTGGCTCGGCGGGCAACGGAGGGTGGCAGTTACCATGTTCGCGTGTCGCTGTGCCAGTCGGGCATGTTTATCTACCGACAAGGCAACGTTGCTTTTGATGCAGCGGACATGGACTTATCGGATGATGAGCTCGGTGTATTGCGTATCGAGACGCAGCCAAAAGACGGGCCATTGCGGCATCTGGGGCCGGTCTTACATCTCTCGGAAACACCGCCACTTTGGGTTAGGCCAACGCCGGTGCTTGGCGCCGATGTGTCGGAATGGCCGCAGTCTGGAGCGGCGGCTGCGGCTGCCGAATGACTAGCCTGGTCATTCGGCATCTATACGGTGCGCTGGGCGCGGAAATTGAACCATTCAACGCCGCCGCAGCACATTGCGTTTGCGAAACGCTTTGGGCCGTTACAAGAGCCGACCCTCGGGTCCTATTTGCATAAGGCGGATCCAGAAATATTTGTCGTATCTAATAAAAAGGTCGACGGAAAGCTGTCGGACACGCGCCGAACCGGGCGGCGCTGGCATGCGGACATGCGCTACACACTGCAACCATGCCTCGGTTCCATGCTCTACGCGTTGGAAGTGCCACCTGTCGGCGGCGATACCCTTTTTGCTAAAATGCAGGGTGCGTATGACGGGCTATCGGATGGCATGTGGATGATGGTCAACGGACTTAGCACCGTGCATGATCTCAGCAAGATATCAAACTTCAAGAACCGCGATCCCAAGGCCACAGCTAAAATTGTGGCTGACAACCCACCGGTCAATCATCCGTTAGTCTGGACCCATCCAGACAATGGCCGCATGTCGCTTTTCCTCAGCGATCAAATTGCCTATCGCATCGTCGATATGACGGAAACAAAAAGCCGTCTGATCCTCGACTATCTTCTCGCGCAGACAACTCAGATTGAGAATACCTACCGCCGCCAGTGGCAGGCTGGCGACCTTATTTTCTGGGATAATCGCAGCGTCATGCATTGCGCGCTGGAAGACTACGACATGTTAGATGATGGCAAAGTTCGGGATATGCATCGAACAACTTTAGCGGGCCGCCGGTTGTCTAAGTGTGCGCTTTAGCCTGGATAGCGTGGTGCGTGGATTGACCGGAAGCTTCGCACAATCCAGCCATCTTCCTCCGCGGGGATCGCTGGCTCACCCTCGGCACCGATCAGGACACCCCGTTCAGCAATCGTGGTGTCTAGGCCAATGATCGTGAGAGACGTGAAAGCCTTCGGCAGGTGGGGGCTTTCGGCCGAGAGGCGATCGATCAGAACCATCCAACCGTCGTCGGCGACCTCCATCGTCTCAATGTCGCCGGTGACCAGATTGCGGTCCCAGTTCGTCATTTTGGCCTTGAAGGCAGGATCGACGGAGGTTGGTCCAGCCCGCGAGGTGTAGTTTTCGCTTGTCATTACTCCGGGATCGCGCAGCCGGTAGACTGCCAAGAAAGGCGCACGGGCTTCGTGCGTGCATTCGTAGCGCTGGGCGGACCGGAACCCATCAATCGTCAGTAACATCGAGATGTGCTTGTTGTAAAATTCGTTAAACTTTGTCCGGTCATCATTTAGAGGGTAGTGCATCTCGACCATGTAGAAGGTACTCACGATGGGGGTTCCTTTTTCCGTTCTAGCGTGTGGATTCGTTTTTGAGATCGAGCACCTGTTCAGCGATGACGGCCAGCATCCGCCATTGCTCTTCCAGGTTTCGCGAAGCCTCAATGTCGTCGTGATGGGTATCCAGGAGCACGTAATCGCAGCCTAGCGTTTCTAGGACGAGCAGATCGTCGCGAACCTGATCTAGGTTGCCAGTGCCGCAATATCGATCTTCCTCTAATTGGTGTTGTTCCATGATCCGCAAACGAATGCGTGGACACACGGCCGGCATAGGTTTGCCTTCCTCCTCGGCGATAGCCTTCAACCTGGGCATACCGGATTTGCGTAACCAATCCATGGTGAAGCGGATTGGGTGCCAGGCATCGGCCAGCCTGACGGTACGTCGCAATGCGGCGTCACTGGACCCGCCGACCCATATTGGCGGGTGCGGTTTACGAAGTGGCTGGGGGGCAGTTTGTACCTTGTTGAACTGGACAAATTTGCCATCATAGGAGGCGATGTCGTTGGTCCAGAGCTCCCGGATTGCGGCTAGATAGTCGTTCGTCATTGCACCGCGTTTGTTGAAGGGCACGCGCAGCGCTGCAAACTCTGCTTCCGACCAGCCAACGCCAATGCCAAGGATACAGCGTCCTCCGCTCAGTTGGTCGATATTTGCAAAAGCACGGGCGGTCTCCAGCGGGCTGCGATAGGGCAGTATAAGCACCGTGGTTCCAATTTCGACCCGTTCCGTGATACCGGCTAACCATCCCAGCGTCGTTAGCGGTTCATAGAATGGTGCGGGATAGCGCTCAGCTACATCTTGGGTTGTGGCGATATGATCCGATGACATGAGCAGGTGATAGCCTAAAGTCTCAGTCATTTGTGCCCATCGCCTGAGGCTGTCTGGGTTTGCCGCGGGGCCGAAATTAATCAGGTTTACGCCAGCTTTCATAGGCTGCCTCGTGCTTGATGCGAACGGGATCGTGTCCTTTTGGAACAAGTGTGGCAAGTCTGCCTGCGTTCTAAATTTTTGACAAATGTTCGAACTTAAATATATGAACGTCACAGTCCATATGATGTTTTGAGGAATTAACTATGCGATTTGGCGTCTTTTACGAGTTGCAGCTGCCACGGCCCTGGAACCCGGGCGATGAACACAAATTGTTCAAGGAAGCGCTTGACCAGATCGTCCTCGCCGATGAGCTGGGCTTTGACTACGCCTGGGAGGTTGAGCATCATTTCCTCGACGAGTATTCGCACGCCTCGGCACCGGAGGTCTTTCTGGCCGCAGCAGCTAGCAAGACCAGACACATTCGCCTGGGCCACGGCATCCGGCAAGTAATCCCGAATTACAATCATCCTGCTCGGACGGCGGAAGGGTTGTCGACGCTTGACCTGCTGTCAGATGGCAGGGTGGAGTTTGGCATCGGTGAGGGAGCGACGCGGCTCGAGCTGGGGGCTTTTGGCATTCCCGCGAAGCGTAAACGGGCGATGGCACTCGAGGCGGCAGAACAAATCTGTAATATGATGGTGCTGACGCCTTATCCCGGTTACGAGGGTGAGGGGTTCTCTATGCCTTGTCGGAACGTGCTGCCCAAACCGCTACAGGATCCTCATCCGAAACTTTGGATGGCTTGCACAAACCGCGATACGATCAAGGTTGCAGCGCAGAACGGCATCGGCGCACTTGCCTTTTCTTTCATCGATCCCGAAGAAGCATTACACTGGTCGAAAATCTACTACGACACTATTAAGAGCGACGAATGCGTGCCGTTAGGCTGGAACGTTAACGCAAACATCGCGATTGTCTCTGCCTTTTCGATGCATGAAGACCGGGCCGAGGCGATCCGGCGCGGCCAGGACAATTTCGAGTTCTTCCGCTATTCGCAACAACGTCTTGTGGCGCACGACTTCGTACCTGGCTATAGCGATATGTGGTCGGATTTCGTGGCTAAGAGAGGTGATGCGTCGGACCAGTTGATACAGGCAGCATTGGAACGTAGCGAGTATGACGGTGCCGGTATCGGCACGCCTGACGATATGCTTCGCCATCTGAAAAGTTTCCAAGATTGCGGCGTTGATCAGGTGATTATGCTGCAGCAGGCCGGTAATAACTCGCACCAGAATATTTGCGAGTCGTTGGAACTGTTTTCTGAGTCCGTCATGCCGGAATTTGCCAAGGACGTCGAGGAACGTGAGGCTGCGAAGGCAGCTGAATTGGCGCCTTATATCGAAGCCGCGCTGGCCCGCAAAGAATATATGGAACCCTTGGCGGAGGAGGACGTGCCTATCGTTAGGGCCTCGGTCAAGGTGGCAGGAGCGGATAATCGGCCGAGTAGACAAGATGCTGCTGATTAGCGCGATCGTGAAATTAGGTGTCGAATTGCATGTTCCTGGTGCTGACAACAGATCACGTGTTGGTAGACCAAATCGAGATTACCCAGGTGAGCGCAAAGAACTAACTGAACAAGATGCTGTCGGGTAACAATTGTCAAAGCAAAGCCACCTTAATTCTCAATTAAGGCGTCGCGTTCTCGAGACCTTGCGTATTTCAGCTGTAATCCCGTCTATTGACCCGCCAGACGTGCCGTTTTAAGTCGCGCTGATGGAACTGGCGCAATTTGACTGGACCCTATACTGGTTCATGTTTCCTGTTGCGCTGTGCGTGGCGACGACGGCTACGTTCAGCGGGATCGCCGGGTCTGCGATTTTCGCGCCGATCTTTCTAATAGTATTCCCGATGATGGGACCCGAATATCAGTTTCCTAGTGTCGCGGCAGCAATTGGTGTAGCGCTGCTCACTGCGACTTTTGGTTTGTCGTCGGGAGTAGTCGGCTACCATCGCCGGCGGCTGATCGATTTCAGAAGCGCCATCCCTTTTATCCTAGTCTCGGTACCGATCGGTATTTTTGGCGCTATTATGCTTGTCGTTTTGAAGGACTATCAGGAACTGTTGCGCTTCTCCTATGCGATGTTGATGCTGGTGCTTGCAGTCATTCTGTTCGGCCGTGGAAAGTTTGGCGCGAACCTATCGTTGAACGCGAACAACGGGGAA
Organism: uncultured Rhodospirillaceae bacterium; assembly: GCA_964474755.1. Lineage (GTDB taxonomy): Bacteria > Pseudomonadota > Alphaproteobacteria > UBA8366. The sequence goes on from CAYYUG010000096.1 coordinate 12,696, forward strand.
AGTGAGTTTTTGCGAGACATTCGGGAAATCATAGAACGGGATGGGACCGTTTACCGTTTCGCCACTCCTCGGCAAGGCAAAGGTGCATTTGCGACAGGGATAGGCGCTTTCCTGACCGGTCTTTTGGGGGTCGGGATAGGTGAGGTTGTGATGCCGCAACTGGCGCTGCGCAACCGCGTACCGATCCAGGTTGCTGCTGCTACCTCGCTCTTTGTCGTAGTGCTGACCGTCGCCTCGGCCAGCTTCACGCAGGTCTCTGCACTGGTCGCCGCTGGCGGGTTTTCAGCAGTGCCTTGGAACGTCGTGATCTATACGGTTCCGGCGGTAATAATCGGCGGCCAGATCGGCCCAAGCCTGCAAGGCAGGGTACCGCAGCGTGTGGTGGAAATAGGCCTCGGTTGCCTGTTTACCGTGATCGGTGTGGCGATGGCCATAGTCGGTTTCCGCAACAGTCTGTTCGGCTAGGTAACGCCTAGTACTGAACAGTGACACAATAACTTTCTCGGACCATTACCGTGATATTCTGCAATGAACTAACCTGGCATTGCGGTAAAAATTTTAG
>CAYYUG010000097.1:0-3576 GCA_964474755.1 uncultured Rhodospirillaceae bacterium
GCGCAAAAGCACCAGCCGCAACCGTCGTCGTTAAATACTTCGTCGTTCTTCTCATTTGTCAGTTCCTCCCTGGACCTGTCGTGCAGGTTGAGATTGTTCACAAAATACTTGGTTGGTTGCACACCAACCTTTTTTAATCGCCGGTTTACAAAAACTCTTTACCGACTTTGCGAAGATAAGACGATAACGCCTCTGTTTACGCGCTTCAATCAGAATTACGCTATATCCTTATAAGATAACGAATTACCAATCGAGCGTCGTATCAGGCCACTATGCCAGTATTGATAAAGCTAACACTGTTAGAAATATTGCAAACCGCCAAAAATCTATGGCGTTATCATCTCCAAAATTTCCGTCATAGCCTCCTCGGCTAACATTGCTAACTCTCCTTCGGTACGGTTTTGGATCGGATGTGGGACCCAGACGATTGCCGGGTTAAAGGCAAGCGACTTGGCCTGTGCTTCGGCAGCCTCTTGAAAAGCTTCGCTACAGACGAAACCTCCAGGAATACCACGGCGGTCGAGGTTCTGAATGTCATGCAAACTGCACGACGTACAAGAGCCTCAATCGGCGAGCCCTTCGACAACAACGTCGCAGCATTCTACGATATCTTGCAACATGCCTTCTGGCGCCGGCTTGGTGTGCGTCGGCTTCTCGAAACGCAGAACAGTATGGCCCTGCCCCGCCAACAGCTTCTCGACGCTGTCAAGAAACTCCGCACTACGTTCCTTCGATATCGAAAGCAAACCGATCGTCGCATTCGACAATTCTGTCTTTGGCGGGATGCGGTTACGCTCAACCGCCTCCGTCTCCGCCGTAGGGTCGCGCATAGCGTTGACACTGTAACTCATGTACCTATCTCCTGCGATACGATTTGAACCTCCGTGTGACGGCGCTGACCAGTCCATCCACCGATGATGGCGCTGAACAATCCGCCTCTGCCGCCCGCGCGGACGACCAAGAGGCCACCCTCGCGAAACTTATCGACCATTTCTTCTGCGCGTGCCGGATCAATGCCGGTGCCGACACCCTGCGCGCCTTCAATCAAATCGCGCCCTGGCCGCCGCAATGCTTCGCGCAACGCTGCCTCAATCTCGCCTCTTCCCCAGCCTTCTGCTTTGAAGATGTCATAGTGATCCGGCGAGATCGCGAGTATGGAATTGGAATACTCAGCTAACTTTGGATGCGTCACGCTGCACAAACCCATCGCCAGCGAACGTGCGAGACTTTCCGGATCACGCGACTTCTGGTCGGCAATCCCTTGCACACCGTCGCCATGGAATAGGGTAACGGTAGAACTTCCAGGCACAGACCCGCGCGCAACATTTAGCGGCATCCAATCCAGATCGGTCTCATCCTCCGGAAAACAGAAACTGTATTTACCGGGATTGCCAAAGACGGAACGATCGATCTCTCGCGGTCGACCACCACCGACATTACGGATAAGTAACTGAAAGGCGCGACCGATTGTGGCGTTGGCTCGGTTACCCTGACCGAAGACGTTGCCACCCCAGTTCATTCCAATCCGCTTCGATATCGGACCATTGACGATGATAACAGGACCAGAGAACCAAAGTGTCGCTAGAAGCCCGTGCATGGAGAACTCCGGCTTTAACGCAGCTTCAGTAACAGCCAACACGACCGGAAAATACTCTGGCCGGCATCCCGCCAAAACAGCATTGATCGCCACCTTCTCAACCGTGCATTCAACGAGGTTAGGCGGGATCAGACCAATCACTTCGTCCGCCGCCCGGTTCGTGCCGGACAACATGAGTGCTATACGCAAATCGGTCGGCGTCACGGTCGGCATTCCGTCCGTCCAGCCGCGGTCGTAGGCGATTTCTGCCGGATCATCATCTTCGCCAAGCGTGATTTCACGACTAGCAAAGGCCAGGTTTCCAAACTGCAGTGACAGCTTCTCCGGCATACCCGGATCCTGAGTTCGCGAACCGCAGCCAGGCTGGAACGACGGCAGTCCGACGCCAATACCGGCAATACCGGTGACACGCACCCATTCGGCGCGGTCCCAACCCTCCGTTCGAGACACCTCGGTACCATCTTCAAGCCGAACCAGGGTCGGCACGGTCTCAACTCCCAGACGCCAGGATTGTTCAAGCGCTCGATCATCCTCTGCGCCTCCGAGCAGTTCTGGAAAGCTCGGATCGTCCTGGCTGTACAAGGTTAAACCGTGGGCGTCGCTCAGTTCGGCCAATACCGGCTCAACCAGCTTGCAGGTCTCGCAGTCCCGCTTGACGATCGCCAGAAATTCCATTCAGAACACCTCAATCTACGCACCTATTTGCAAGCTTCCGCGATTTAAGAGCGGAAGGCAAACGTCAAGCTTCGTTCACAATGATATCCATGGCTATACTGTCGGCCCACCGGGCAAACAAGCGGAGCCGAAATTGACTAAAACTATATTGCTGCCAACCTCACTAGTCGGTTCCTACGCGCAACCGGATTGGCTGATCGACCGGGCGAAACTAGCCAGCCGTTTCCCGCCGCGAACGCGTGCCAAAGAACTGTGGCGCGTGCCGGGGGAGTGGCTGTCACAAGCGCAAGACGACGCCACAATGGTCGCAATTCGAGAGCAGGAGGAGGCCGGGCTCGATATCATCACCGACGGAGAGATCCGCCGCGAAAGCTATTCTAACCGTTTTGCGACGGCGCTCGATGGGGTCGATATCGATAATCCAGGGACTGCGTTAGACCGCAGTGGCCACCCGAACCCAGTGCCGAGAATTGTAGGAAAGATCAGCCGCAAGCACCCGGTTGAAGTGGACGACGTTAAGTTTCTGCGCACCCATACAGACCGAATGGTCAAAATGACAGTGCCTGGTCCCTTCACCATGACCCAACAAGCGCAAAACGACCATTACAACAACGAAGTTGACTTGGCGATGGACTACGCCGCAGCCGTCAATGGAGAGGTTAAGGATTTGTTCGCCGCCGGTGCTGACATTGTCCAGCTCGACGAACCCTACATGCAGGCGCGACCGGAGAAAGCGCGGGAATACGGTTTGCAGGTTCTGAACGCCGCACTCGATGGCGTCAAAGGAGAGACTGCGGTGCATATCTGTTTCGGCTACGCGGCAATCATCCACGAGAGGCCGGAAGGTTACTCCTTCCTGCCGGAACTGGACGGCTGTCTTGCGCACGGCATCTCTATTGAAACAGCACAATCGGAACTCGACTGCGCGGTCCTGGAGACCCTGCCGAACAAGAAAATCATCCTTGGCGTACTTGACCTTTCGACCGATGATGTCGAGACACCGAAGACAGTCGCCGACCGCATCCGTCGAGCACTGCCTTACTGCCCAGCCGAACGTATCATCGTCGCACCCGATTGCGGTTTAAAGTACATGCCGCGCGCCTCTGCTCGCGGCAAAATCAAAGCAATGGTCGATGGCGCAGCTATCGTCCGCGCAGAAATTGGCTAATCATGGTGGCATTGATCAACGAATTAGAGGGCAAAGTTGCCATCGTCACCGGCAGCGCCCGCAATATTGGCCGCGCGACGGCGGAGGAGTTGGCGCGCGCCGGCGCGTCAATAATCATCAACGCTGTTCAGGCCAA
>CAYYUG010000097.1:3676-13222 GCA_964474755.1 uncultured Rhodospirillaceae bacterium
CGGAGGAGTTGGCGCGCGCCGGCGCGTCAATAATCATCAACGCTGTTCAGGCCAAAGACCTGTGCATCGAGGTCGCTGAAGGTATTTGCGCCGATGGTGGCAAAGCCATTCCTATCTTGGCAGACTGTAGCGACCCCGACGCCATTGAGAGAATGGTGCAGACTGCGATAATGCAATTCGGTGGTATCGATATCCTCGTGCACAACGCCGCGGTGAGACAGCGAAAGAGCTTCGACGAATTGAGCCGTGCTGATTTTCAGAAGGTCATCGATCTGTCAATACTTGGCTGCTTCCATCTCGCCAAGGCCTGCGTGCCATCGATGCGCGAACGCGGTGGCGGCACGATCATTGGTGTTGGTGGGCTAAATTCTTATCTGGGACAGAAAGGCCGCTCTCACCTAATGGTCGCCAAAGCAGGGCTCAACCAATATATCCGTGGCCTTGCCCTCGATCTCGCAGAGGATGGAATTACCGCGAACCAGGTCGTCGTTGGCCCCTACGACACGCGCGATCCAAGCTCGTCGATGACGGCCGAACAGGTCGCAGCTCGCGTTGCCGCCATACCCATTCAGCGCGAAGGGTTACCTCAGGATATGGCGGATCTGATACGTTTCCTGGTTGGCCCCGGCGGCCGCTTCATTACCGGCCAAACGATCCACTCCAACGGCGGCGCCTTCATGAACCCGTGAGAAGCAAAATTCAGTAAAACACCGGGCACCTACAAGCCAACGTCAACACTGGCGAGACCAGCAAAAACTTCAGCACGACGCACTATTCCGCTGCACTCCAGACCATATCCGGTCGGCCGTCGACGCTTACACCTTCATCCATAAAATCAGCGATCTCCAGATCGCTATAACCGGCCTCTATCAGCAACGCGACACTATCCTCGCCCAAATGTCGCGGAAGGGTTCGGACCTGCTGCGGTGTTTCGGCGAACTTCACTGACGGCGTGGTAAGCCGGATGCACCCCTCTGTTGGATGGTCGTAGGTTTGGAACGCTCCCACCGCCTTCAAGTGCGGGTCATCTGCCAGATCATTGAGACCGGTTGCCGGCCCATTCGGCACATCGGCTTCTTCAAGCGCAGCCAGCAGATCCTCCGACTTCCAGCCTGCTACCAGTTCCGCCACCAGAGCATAAAGCTCACCTATTTTTTCACTACGCAGCTTGCCATCGGTTACCCGCGGATCGTCCACCATGTCCTCTCGGCCCATCAGTTTAAAAAATGATCGCCACTGCTTAGTATTGTAGGGTAATGCACAGACATAGCCGTCGGCGGTCGCATACGGCCTGCGGTATTCGACGAAGGAACGTTCGTAACCGGCCGTTCCGAGCGGCGGCTCAAAAGTGCGGCCAGAGTGATGTTCAACCAGGTTAAAGCCAACCATCGATTCCAACATCGGCACCTCTACCAACTGCCCTACGCCGCCCCGTTCCCGGTTCAGCAATGCAGCCAAGGTGGCGTGGACAGCAAATTGCGAGCAAATCTTGTCGCAGATCGACGCGTTAACAAACCTCGGTGCCTCGTCGCGACCGCCTTGCATATCTGCCATTCCGGAGACGCCTTGGATGATGTCATCATAAGCGGGACGTCTGCCATAAGGACCATCTTGGCCGAAACCGACCAAGGCAACATAGACAATTTTCGGGTTGACCTCTCGGCAATCCTCATAACCAAGACCCAAACGGTCCATAGCCGCCGGCCGAACTGAGCAGATGACGGCATCCACTTGTTCTACAAGCCTGAGGAAGGCCTCGCGCCCCTTTTTGCTTTTAAGATCGAGAACGATACAGCGTTTGTTGCGGTTGGCCATCAGGAAGAAATGGCCCATCCCCTTATTGCGAAGCGGCGCGATGCCGCGCGTGATATCGCCGTCATGGGATTCGATTTTGATTATCTCGGCGCCGTAATCGCCGAGGATCTGTCCGGCGTACGGACCATAACCTACCGTCGTTACGTCCAATATCCGGACACCGTCGAGGGGTCCCGCCATTATGTTTCTCCGTAGTCCAAGAGCGCAAACACCGGACAGGGTCCGCTTGTTTCACCACTGGCATTTCTATCGCATCATGCAGTATGCCGCAAAGCCACACAGCAGGCCATTTGCGCCAATTTGATAAACAACCAAGATGTTGATTTAGAGCTCAGAAATTCTGACGGTCCTGAGAAGTAAAGCCAGTCCATCGAAGAACCAGCTTGTTTGGGTGCGTACAAACACCTGATTATCAATATCGATATTAAAGCAACTAAATCAAATATTTGAAATGCTTCATTAAATATGTATTTGAATAAACTTACTTTGTTTAAAACTCATATTGTCTGATGATTACTCGGTGATGCGCTGATCTACGTTGTTCTACGCTGTTTTACCGGTTTACGCGGATGAGTTTGGGCTCACATTGCCCTGGGTGGACAATCTGTTGTCGGCCAACAGGTTCGATCGTGTATTCGCCTGCAGCGTGATCGCCCGTATGACGGCAATAATCGGTGTGCACCGAATATGTGTCGCCGTTGCCGTACTTGCGAAGGTTTCGATCGCTTTATGCGATCTAGGCTAGGGCCCCGCGGTGCTTCTCGTCGCGGCAATTGTTTACGGACTAACCTATGCGGCGCTCTTGCTGGTGACGCTCGCCTATTCAATCGAATACCGGGCCCAAGTCGGCGTGCCTGTCGGTGTAGGCCGCGCAATACAGAGGATAGGTCCTATTACGGCGCTTTTAGTGGGCACCTACGTTTGTAGCATTGATCGGAGCGAACATTCATTTCGGAGATGTTTGATAAATGCCGTATTCGCTCAGATTGACGCGACGCGCTCAGACCGCGGAAACCCATCGAATATGAGATTACTTGCACTTTGCCGGATGCTAGCTAGAGTTATATCCGGACAAATTTATGGACTTGCTTTAGTTCAAGACAATTTGAATTCGAGGGAGGGGAGTATTAATCATGAAGTCTCAATCTGACGAAAATTGTACATCGCTTATCAGCAGAACCATGGTTTCGGTTTTTGCTGTATTCGTGACGATTCTGGGAACTTTGTCTTTCGGACACGCCGCCGACGATATGCTTCGGGTCCGCATAGGCTCAGATGTCGGCGTTCTCGATCCGGCCCGTATCTTCGGGATCGAGAACCAGACCGTCGCCGGACATGTCTATAATGGCCTCGTCAAATACGACCAGGCGACAAACAAGGTCGTGCCAGATTTGGCGACCGAATGGAGCGTTTCGAAGGACGGCAAAGCCTACACGTTCAAACTTCGCGGCGGCGTCAAATGGCATAAGGGATATGGCGTGCTATCAGCCGACGACGTAAAATTTTCGCTCGAGCGCGTTCTCGATCCGAATACGAAAAGCCGGTATGCGGGACAGCTTGCCGGCGTCACGGGGGTTGAAGCCGTTGACAATTTGACCGTCAAGGTCAAGCTCGACAAACCAAATGCGGGCTTGCTAAACAAGCTCACCGCCTTCAATCAAGGCTGGATCGTCTCGCGCAAAGCCGTGACAGAGATCGGTGACAAAAAATACCAAATGAACCCGATCGGCACCGGGCCATTCATCTTCGAGAAATGGACGCCTGGAAATCAGGTCGTTGTTCGCGCCAATAAGGACTATTTTGGCGGCGCGCCGAAGATCTCGGGCGTAACCTTAAAACTGATCAAGGACGAAACAGCGGCGGCTATCGCGCTCGAGAACGGCGAGATCGACATCTTCTTCGCACTCCAGCAGCCCGTCATCATCGATCGTCTGCGGAAAGCCAATAACATCACCGTCCTTGATCGACCGGCGAACCATACGATCAATCTGGTCATGAACATGTCCAAGAAGCCGCTGGACAATCTGAAGGTACGTCAGGCGATCGCCTACGGGGTCAATCGCAAAGGCCTTATAAAAGGCTACTTCAAGGGCACTAAGGGCATGGGGCACAGTGTGCTGACCTCATCGTTCCCGGAATATACGGAAGACGTGCCGCAATACCCCTACGATCCAGAGAAGGCGAAAAAGCTTCTTAAAGAGTCGGGTGTGGGTTCGTTCACTTTGGATCTCGTGACCGTCGGATTGAGTCCCTACGATCAACTCATCGTACCGATCGCGAACGACTTGAATAAAATCGGCATCCAAACGAAGATCAAGGTTCTGGAACGAGGTGCATATCTGCAAGCGCGTACCAAGGGCGATATCATGACTTGCCTTACAGGCGTGGTGGGACCGCCGGATCCGGACTCGCCGTTGGTTACATTGTACGCCACGAAGTCATTCCCGCCGGGCCTGAACACTTCGCGTTACAAAAAGGCCGACGAAATCTTGGCTCAGGCAGCCAGCGAGCAGAATGCGACGATGCGGACCAAGATCTACCGGAAACTCTTGAAGCAAACCATGTCGGACGTTCCTGTGCTGCCGCTCTATGCGGACCGGCTTTTCATCGCCCATTCCAATAGTGTGAAGGGTTTTGTCCAAAATTCGCTCTTTACTATGCAGTCTAATACGGTATCGCTAAGCCGTTAGACAGCAACCTGAAGCGAACAACAAGCCATGGTAAAGTACCTGGCGAGACGCTTGTTCCTCATGAGCATCACGGTCATCGGTATGGTGACCGTGGTGTTCTTCTTGGTTCGGCTAATCCCCGGCGACCCCGCGGAATATATGCTGGGAGATTACGCGACGGAGGAAAACCTCACTGCACTCAGGGCGGAGCTTGGGCTCAACCTCCCGATTTACGAACAATATTTCCGCTTCATGGGACGCGCGTTCACGGGCGATCTCGGGAGTTCGGTCGTGACCGGACAGCCAGCCCTAAGCGAAGTCGTGGAGAGCCTGCCATGGTCCGCCGCGCTCGCCGTCGCCGGGATCGTGATCGCGATTGTTATCGGCGTACCATTGGGCGTCATATCGGCGGTGCGACAGGGTAGTTGGACCGATCTGAGTGTGATGCTCGTTGCGCTTGCCGGTATTTCCTTTCCGGTTTTTTGGGTCGGATTGGTGGGAATTTTACTGCTTTCCTATGAATTGCCGCTGTTCCCGGCTCTCGGCGCCACGTCATCCGGCGATGTTCTGAAACAATTACACCATCTGGCACTCCCTGCGCTCGTGCTCGGCACGTCGGTCGCGGCCTATATAGCGCGGTTGACGCGCTCCGCGATGCTGGAAGTTCTGGGACAGGAATACGTTCGTGTTGCGCGGGCGATGGGCATCTCCGAATTCCGCGTGGTGTATCGCCTGGCGCTGCGTAACGCGCTAATTCCCGTACTCGCGGTCATTGGTGTGACTTTCGCGTGGTCGCTCGGAAGCGCCATATTGGTGGAAGCTGTATTCAGCCGACCGGGATTGGGCTCGATGATCCTGAAGGCTATCTTCGCTCGGGACTATCAGCTCGTTCAAGCAGGCGTGATGGTCCTTGCACTCGCGGTAGTTCTGATCAATACGAGCCTCGATATTATTTACGGGCTCGTCGATCCACGGGTGCGCGCCGGATGACTGACCGCGTCGACATACAAGAGTTAGAGGCGCCGCCCGCGGTGACGGCTATCGGTGGCATTCAGTCCCGTTATCTTCGTCATCCGGGTTTCATGACCGGCCTCGTAATTCTAGTGCTGACGTCTGTTGTCGCGATCGCTGCCCCCGTTATAGCGCCCTATCCGCCCTTGGAAACCGATATGTTGAAGACCTTGGCGCAGCCGTCCTGGGAACACCTGCTTGGCACGGATCAATATGGCCGGGACGTACTCTCGCGCCTCATCTGGGGGGCGCGTATTTCGCTCGAAGTGGCGGCAATGGTCGTCGTAATATCGCTTATCTTTGGCACGTTGATCGGCGCCATAGCCGGGTACGCGGGTGGCTGGACTGAGCGCTGCATAATGGTCGGCAACGACATCCTGCTCGCCTTCCCGGGGTTCCTACTAGCCTTGGCGTTGGTTGCAGCGCGCGGATCTTCACTCGAATCCGTCATCTTGGCCGTATCCATCGCCTATATCCCGCGCGTGGCGGCGGTCATGCGCTCTGTCGTCCTGACGATAAAGCCGAGGCCCTATATCGAAGCCTCTCAGGCGATCGGGATGACGGCGGCCCGTGTTCTCTTCATCCACGTCATTCCAAACAGTCTGCCGCCAGTCATTGTCGTCGCCACCGTCAGCGCGGCGACGGCGATCCTCGCGGAAGCAGGCCTTAGCTATCTTGGCCTTGGCGTACAACCGCCCACGGCCACCTGGGGCAATGTGATTTCGGATGGCCAAAGCTACATCATCTCCAATCCCTGGATCTCGATTTCGGCGGGAACATGCATCGCTATTGTCGTGGTCGCCCTCAATCTTTTAGGCGACGGTCTGCGCGACACCTTGGACCCACAAATGCGTCGCTACGCCGGCTCGCGTTTGCTTTAAGCCCGTGACAAACACAAGTAAACAATCAAACAACGTGTTGGAAGTCAGGAAACTTCGGACTGAATTTCCAAGCGATACCGGCACAGTCACTGTCGTCGACGATGTTTCGCTTGCAGTTCGTCCCGGCGAGACCTTGGCGGTAGTCGGCGAATCCGGGTCCGGCAAAACCATGACCTTCCTTTCGGTGCTGGGCTTGGTGCCAACGCCGGGCAAGATTGTCGGCGGTAAGGTTCTATTTGCCGGCAAGGATTTGACAAAGCTCTCGGCGACTGAACTGCGGCTTTTACGTGGCGCCGGCATTGCGATGGTATTTCAGGATCCGCTGACTGCGCTCAATCCTGTTTTCACGATCGGCGCACAAATCGTCGAAGTCATCCGGGCCCATCGGTCAGTAAGTGTGAAGGAAGCACGCCGGCAGGCGATCGACCTATTGGAGCGCGTCCATATTCCCGACCCGGCGCGTCTGATCGACAATTACCCGCATCAACTGTCAGGCGGCATGCGGCAGCGTACGTTAATCGCGATGGCCATCGCGTTGGAACCAAAGCTGCTGATCGCGGACGAGCCTACGACTGCGCTTGACGTGACAGTTCAGGCACAAATTCTCGAACTCCTTGCCGAACTGCGCGCGAATTTCGATATGGGTATGGTCCTAATAACGCACGATCTGGGACTGGTTGCGAAATACGCCGATCGGATGGCTGTGATGTATGCCGGCCGTGTTGTCGAATACTGCGAAATCGATGCGGGTTTCGTAGGGTCGAGGCATCCCTACACCCTTTCCCTGCTTCAAAGCATTCCCCGGTTGGACGTGCCGCCCGGCGGCATTCTCGCAGCGATTCAGGGCCAGCCGCCGAACTTGGCGGCACTTCCAAAGGGTTGCGCCTTCACTCCGCGCTGTTTTCTCGGGTCAGGCCGAGATGACTGTGCGGAACAGCGGCCGAAATTGGTCCCGACTGAAAATGAAGACCATTTGAGCGCCTGCCTGCACTGGCGGAAGCTGTCCAAGCTAGGAGTTAACTGAAGGAGATGGTGGTCTACAGCGAAGAGAATATCCTGCTGCGGATGGAGAACGTTAGCAAGAATTTCAATAAGTCGGATGGCGTATTCAATCGCCGAAAGGGCACTGTCAAAGCTGTCGATGACGTGACGTTTTCTCTCCACAAGGGCGAGACGTTGGGATTGGTGGGAGAGACCGGGAGCGGCAAGAGCACTCTTGGACGGCTCGCTCTTCGCCTCTTGACCCCAGACAGCGGCCGCGTCGTGTTCGACGGCGTCGACATAACAACGCTGAGGCAACGCAGAATTCGCCCGCTGCGGCGCAAGGTACAGATGGTTTTCCAGGATCCGTACGGTTCGCTCGACCCAAGAAAGAAGGTGTCGTCGATTATCGCGGAGCCGATGGTCGTTCACGGTCTCTGGGGCAAGAACAGCAAGCGGCAGGTACTGGAAAGCATTACAAAGGTTGGACTCGAACCAGAGCATCTGGACCGCTATCCGCATGAGTTTTCGGGTGGGCAGCGCCAGCGGATTGGGATCGCACGTGCGATGGTATTAAACCCGGACTTTCTGGTCCTGGACGAACCCGTTTCGGCGCTCGACGTCTCTATTCAGGCTCAAATCATAAACTTGCTCCGCGAATTACAGCAGAAGGAGACGCTAACCTTTCTCTTCATCGCCCATGACCTGGCCGTGGTGCGGCACGTAAGCGACCGGGTCGCGGTCATGTATCTCGGCAGGATCGTAGAGATCGGCCCGCGCGATAATTTGTACCAGCAACCAAAACACCCCTATACCGTGTCGCTTTTATCCGCCGTCCCTGTGCCCGACCCGGAACTGGAGCGCAAGCGGACCCGCGTCCTGCTGCACGGCGAAATCGGGTCGGCGACCGATATGCCCAGCGGTTGCCGCTTCCATCCGCGCTGTTACAAGGCGCGGCTCATGGCCCAACTTACGGATGTCGAGAAGGTGAATGATAAAGCCGGTGATCCGTTACCGCGTGCCTGCGTCGAACGGTCACCGGAACTCGAGGGTGAAGACGACCATCTGACTGCATGCCATTTCCCCGAAATAGAGACAGACCGTTCGGGTGTGGCGGCGGTAACGCCGGCGGATGCAGAACTTGGCAATGCGGATTAGGAAAGTGGCGATGTAGATGTTAGATAAGGTAAAGGCGGCTAGCCAGCCCGCCACGCAAAAGAAGCGCTGGCAAACAAAAATGTGCCGCTCAACCTTGACGGCATGATCCGCGACAAAGCACAGATTGCATAACGCCAATACTATGTGGGAGAGCAAGATGAACGAACCTATCAAGGTGTTCTGGCAGCCTCATTGAACAAGCTGTCTTAGGGTAAAGGATTACCTCTCGCTCCGTGGGATCGAGTTCGACTCAATAAATGTACTTGATGCTGAGGGTATGGAGGAATTGCGACGGATCGGTGCTCGTACGGTGCCCGTGGTGTCCAGAGGCGACAAGTACGTGTTCGCCCAAGTCATCAAGGACGTCGTTGACTTCCTGGAAATAGAGGACGACACGGCCCCCGAGCTGTCGCCGGAAGAGCTGGCAAGGCGCTTTGACGGGATCCTGGAAACAGCGATTCGCCTGACACGACAAATGCTGGACAACCGTCTGGAGGACGAACTGCCGAACCGTCCGCGTTCGTGGCGCGTGCTTATGCATCACGTCTTTCAAATTCCGATCTCGTTTCTCGACATGGAGGAGAAAGGCGAAACACTTACCTACGAATCCCTGACCGCACCGCCACCGGAGACTTTAAAGACCAGCGCTGATATCGCCGATTACGGCGAGGCGGTGCGCGGCCGCTTCCAGGATTGGTGGAAAGGGGCGGAAGGTCAGGACTTCTCAACTGATGTGCAGACTTATTTTGGCGCGACATCGCGACACGAGATGCTGGAGCGCACCGTATGGCATTCGACACAGCACACTCGCCAGGTCGCCTCGCTGTTGGAACAGGCCGGTGTGACGCCAGATCGACCACTGACCCGGGACGACATTCGCGGCCTACCCCTGACCGAGACAGTCTGGGACGAGGCTTGAACAGAGAGGGGCTGGCGGGTTTACGGCCGCCCTATCATGGAGGAACTAGCATGAAGGAAATCGACAATCAGCAAGACTATTACGACAAGATAGGCTTCAGCGAGCGCCTGGG
>CAYYUG010000098.1:0-6223 GCA_964474755.1 uncultured Rhodospirillaceae bacterium
GTGAGGTATATAAGGCACGCCGCGAACGGGGAGTAGCTCAGCCTGGTAGAGCACTACGTTCGGGACGTAGGGGCCGGAGGTTCGAATCCTCTCTCCCCGACCAGGCAGTTCAAGGGCTTCGCTAATTTTGGCGGAGCCCTTATTTTATTTGTTCCATCATAGCACTACTAAACTGCAGGTGTGCGGGATCTTTCGCGACAGTGATTGACGAGTTGTTTACTAAGATTACAAGGCAGGAGCCCCTAACTAATGTCCCCTTTTCGCTGAAGCTTATGTTTTCAGCTTCAGGTCCGTCATAGGCTCAATATCGCCTTCTGGTTAGACGAGGACTTGACGGGGAAGGCCAGCGCATGTCCGGTGTTTTACAGATTTTGGATATCCGGCTGCTGCCCTCGGAAATGCAGTGGGATCTGGACGCGGTTCCGGTGCTGGCGACACCTTTGGGTGCAGCCAGCGCAGGAAATTTAGGAGGCTCGTTGGGCGTTGGCGTCTCATTAACCTCACGTCTCGCCATCTCATATATTAAACGTATCGGTCCTACACTACCCCGCTCGAATAAGCGTGGCTTTCCGGTTGTCCCGAATATTTAGACAATTATCCAGTTTGGATCTTAGAAACTGCCAGGGACACAGGCGGTTACTGCTTTTATTGTAGTGTCTTCGTTTAGTATTAATATACTATTTTCAATAATTTCAGATAGTTGAGTATTGCCTGCCACAATGCGCTTCAATAAGGGACATCCTATTTAGCCTCAAGTTCAATCATAATTTCGCAAAAAGAACATAAACATGCATGCAGATCTTGAAAGACATAGTATGTCGTTAAACCAGCATGGGATACGTATATGACCGCCCTTGGCACCTTAGAGGAACTGCCACCCGACTATAGGCAAGAATTGACGGGATTTAATCTACTCCCGCTTTGGCCGAGCTTGCGTAATTTTTTGCCGTACGGAAAGCCGATCCGGAAAACCACGCCGGTTCTATGGCGGTACGAAGATATTCGACCCCTTTTGTTGCGCGCAGGCGAGCTAACCCCGATCGAGAAGGCCGAACGTCGGGTGCTGGTTCTAGCAAACCCTGGTCTCGGTCTGGATCAGGTTCGGGCAACGCCGACGATCTATCTTGGAATGCAGTTGATCCTACCCGGTGAAGCGGCACCTAATCATCGCCATACGCCGAGTGCTATTCGATTTGCCGTCGAAGGCGATGGGGCCTACACAGTAGTTGAGGGCGAGAAGCTTCCCATGTCCCGCGGTGATCTAATTTTGACGCCGCCTAAATTGTGGCACGAGCATGGCCACGAAGGGTCCGGTCCAGTTATTTGGCTCGACGCGCTGGACCTCCCTCTAGTCCACGATATAGAGGCATCCTATTGCATTGACGGAGAGTCACAGCCTGTCGCGAATGCTCCGGATTCCTCGCAAACGGCCTATCGACGGGCTGGCCTGTTGCCCTATGCGGCGCTCGATGCTCGTAAACGCGATTTTCCGTTGCTCCGCTTCCCCTGGGTGGATGTCCGGGAGGCGTTGCTGGGTTATGCGAGTGGCTGCGGCCCGGACGAGTCTGTGCGTTTAGCTTATATCAATCCGGAGACTGGCCGAGAGTGTTTGCCGACACTCGGCTTCTCGGCGCTGATGTTGCGACCTGGTGAGGAAACCCGATTGCCGCGTCGATCTGCATCGGTTGTCTTTCATGTGGTGGAAGGTATCGGTACGGCAAAGATTGATGAGATAGATATCGATTGGACGGAAGCGGATACCTTCGCCGCACCGACCCATGCAGATGTTCGCCTGCATAATAGTGCTGATGCCACGCCGGCATTTTTATTCAGCGTCGACGACGCGCCCATGCAGCGCAGTCTTGGTATATATGAAACCTTCAATGATCCGGCAGTGATGTGATTGGTGCCGCTATGGCGGATAACGAAATGAACCCGGTTCTTATCGTTGGCGGCGGTATCGGCGGCATGGCGGCGGCGCTGGCGTTTGCGCGAAACGGTATCTCTTCTTGCGTCCTTGAGCAGGCTTCGAAGTTCGGTGAAATTGGTGCCGGCATTCAGCTGGGCCCTAATGTATTCCGCATGTTCGACTACCTCGGTGTGCGTGAACGGATCGACGAGGATGCGGTGCGGGTCGAGAAACTAATCATGAAGGATAGTCTATCGGCGGAGACGATTACTGAAGTGCCGCTGATCGGCGCCTTTGCGGAGCGGTTCGGCAACCCATATGCGGTAAGCCATCGTGCCGATGTGCATGGCGCGTTGTTGCAGGCCTGTGTTGAGGCGCCGCTGGTTACATTGGAACATTCGCAGAGGGTCGTCTCGATAGAGGACACCGGGGAAGAGGTCTTTGTAGAAACAGAAGCGGGCAACACCTATCGCGGTAGCGCCATGATAGGTGCGGACGGTCTTTGGTCTCGTGTCAGGTCGCATCTTTTTGGTGATGGGGCACCGCGTATCTCCGGTCATGTTGCTTACCGTGCCGTGTTGCCCTTTGATGCATTTCCCGAGGGTCTGCGCTGGAATGCGGCAACCCTTTGGGCTGGGCCGCGCAACCATTTAGTTCACTACCCGCTACGGCGGGGTGAGTTATTCAACATCGTGGCGGTTTTTCACGATGACGCCTATGTTGAAGGATGGAACGAGCCCGGTGATCGGAACGTACTGATGCGTCGCTTCGACGGTGCCGGGACGCAGCCGATGAGTATTCTTGAGCGGGTCGAGAGCTGGCGTATGTGGGTGCTCTGTGACCGTGAGCCGACTGCTGTATGGTCGAAGGGGAGGATCACTTTGCTTGGTGATGCCGCGCATCCGATGCTGCAGTATTTGGCGCAAGGCGCCTGCATGGCGGTTGAGGATGCGGTGTGCTTAGCCGAAAAGGTTCAGGAGAATGCGGGAGATTTTGCTTCTGGCTTTAAGGCATATGAGAAGACGCGCTATCTGCGCACCGGTCGCGTGCAGCTAATGGCCCGTTTCCTTGGTGACATCTATCATGCCGAAGGGGTTGCTCGTGAACTACGCAATCAGGCACTAAGCCGACGCACGCCGAAGCAATCCCACGATGGTCTTTCCTGGCTCTATGGCGGACCTTGATGGCCGTCAAGGATTAGTTACACATACGATCGATATTCGTAGCGTCAAAGGAACATAACCGATGACAACACAAGAGAGCCCCTATGTTTTCCGCGCAAGCGAGGCTGAGTTGGTCGCCGAGAGCGATACGTTGAAGGTCAAGGAAGCGCATATGGCAGATGGTATGATAGTGCGTTACCAGGAGCGCGGCCCGGGTGGTGTCGAGGATGGTGAATGGTGCGAAACTGGGCACAGCGCTTATATTCTTTCCGGGAGATTACGCTACGAGTTCGCTGATCATGAGGTTGAAATAGGACCCGGCGATATCGTTCACATTCCGGCTGGCCACACCCATCGGCACCGTCCTCATGTGCTTGGCGATGAGCCGGTTAAGTATTTCATTACGGAGTTTGAATAGGGCACGCACTCGTTTTGCGCCGCTAGCGTTATATATCCGTAACGTACGCGACAGAATTTAGGAGAGTTTGAGGGATGTCCAACCAGGCCAATACGCGGCGCAAGACAGTTCCGGTGAAAGTTGGCGACGTCGAAATCGGCGGTGATGCACCAATTGTCGTTCAGTCGATGACGAACACGGATACCGCCGACATTGAGGGGACTGTCGCCCAGGCGGCCGCATTGGCAAGGGCAGGATCCGAGATTGTCCGTTTAACGGTTGACCGTTCGGAAGCGGCGAAAGCTGTACCGCATATCCGAGACGGGTTGGACAAGCTCGGTGTGACGGCACCGCTCGTCGGGGACTTCCACTATATTGGGCATAAACTCTTGACCGATCATCCGGCTTGTGCGGCAGCGTTGGCTAAATATCGCATTAACCCCGGCAATGTTGGTTTTCGTGAAAAAAAGGACATGCAGTTCTCGAGCATGATCGAGACGGCGCTTGAATATGACCGACCCGTCCGTATCGGAGTAAATTGGGGCAGTCTCGATCAGGAACTCGCGACACAGATGATGGATGAAAACGCGAAGCTCTCGAACCCGAAGGATGCTAAGGAAATCATCCAGGAAGCGCTCGTCATCTCGGCGATCGAAAATGCCAAACGTGCCGAAGAACTAGGCATGGGCCGTGACAAAATCATTTTGTCCTGCAAGGTCAGCGACGTGCAGAGTTTGATCGCCGTATACCGCAAACTGGCGGATTGCGGGGACTACGCGCTGCACCTTGGGTTGACCGAGGCGGGCATGGGATCGAAGGGGATCGTCGCCTCGACGGCGGCCCTGTCAGTGCTGCTGCAGGAAGGAATTGGCGATACGATCCGCATCTCGCTCACGCCTGAGCCTGGCGGAGATCGCACACGGGAGGTGATTGTTGCGCAGGAGATCCTGCAGACGATGGGCTACCGATCCTTCGTACCGCTGGTGACCGCCTGTCCAGGCTGTGGGCGCACAACCAGTACAGTCTTCCAGTCTCTCGCAGATCGCATCCAAAGCTATGTCCGAGACAAGATGCCGGAATGGCGGGAGTGTTATGTCGGGGTCGAGGCGATGAACCTCGCTGTGATGGGTTGCATCGTGAACGGCCCGGGTGAAAGTAAGCACGCCGATATCGGTATCAGCTTGCCAGGGACCGGAGAAGAACCGGCAGCGCCCGTATTTGTGGACGGCAAAAAGTCTGTGACCTTGCGCGGTGCGGACATCGCTGACCAATTTCAGGTAATCGTCGACGATTACATCGAGAACCGCTACGAGAAACGCTAACAGTTTACGCTGCGCATTTTGGGATGGTGTTTTTGGTTTCCGGGTGGAAGGCGAAGATCTTGATAAACGGATTATGGGCCGAAATGTATGCCTGCTAAGGGGATATAAAAACAAGACGAGGTCAGGGCGTTACTTCGCATTTATATGTACCCGCTGCGCTTTGGGTGACTTTTACCAAATGCGATAGAACGCCATGGGACATACGCAGACCAGGAACGGCCCTACTAAATATTTCGGAAAAATGAAAGCACGGCATCGTTAAATTCTTCAGGGGCCTCGATGTTACACAGATGTCCAGCATCAGGGATTTCAACAAAGCGGGAGCCCTCAATCTGTGCAGCTATTTCGCGACCGACCTCGGGACGGTTCAACCGGTCGTCACCGCCATAGACCAGTAGCGTCGGGACATGGATTGCCTCCAGCGCCGCCGATCGGTCGTAATAAGTCGATGCTTCGATTGTCTTTATGTAGCTCTGCTTATGCAAAGTAGAGATGCTTTCGACGAGTTGGTCAAAATGTGCTGGAGTTGACCTTCTGCCCATCAGACTGCGGGCAACGGTCGATGCAATGTCGCGAGGTTCCTTGTTATCTTCGACGAGCGGTTTCTTGCGCAGGCGGAGGAATTCTGCCCGTTCAATGTCGGTGCGTTGTACGAAGCTTGCTCGGGTGCCGGACAGAATTAGGCTCGATGCCCGGTTAGGATAGAATGTGAGAAAATCTAGTGCGATGCGGCCTCCCATTGAAAGTCCGACGATATGCGCGGTGGTCACGCCCAAATGATCCTGTAACCGGATAATATCGTGGGCAAAATCGCTAAAATCGAGTGGACCGTCGTAATCATCAGAGAGTCCATAGCCGCGCGCATCCCATGCAACAGCGCGATAATTCACGGCGAAGGCTGGCAACTGTTCGCGCCAGTTTGTTCGATTGCCGCCGATACCGTGTAGGAACAACACGACTTCACCATCGCCAATGTGATCGAAGGCTAGCTTTGGGTTTCCTGGTACGTAGTCAGTTCTCATATCTAAAATATGGCTGAATTTGTGTCATGATTGAAGCGCTAAACCGCCTGAGGTAGCACACGCGCTTAGGGTTTTTCGCCAAGATGACCCGTGCAGCGGAGGATGGCGAAGCGAAAATAGTCGAAACGTTGACCTGCCCGCTCGCTTCTAAGACCTGCATCACCGAAAATTTACTGGTTTGGCAGTTGTTGGCGTGACACCGGATGGCTATGCGCAAGAGGATGTGACATCCGAATTTACGGCTGCAGAAGTCCAAGCGTCAAAAGGCGCGTCGCTTGTAATCGCGGACGACCTCGGGAAGATTGCGGTTTAGGCTAGCCCCAAAAGTTTCAAGCGGGTTGCCGTCAACTGGCTTCCCGGTTCCACTGATTCAGTGAGGATCGAATAATGGTTCTGGTCTGGCATCTCAA
>CAYYUG010000098.1:6323-12539 GCA_964474755.1 uncultured Rhodospirillaceae bacterium
ATTTCGGGGGTGAGACGGACCATCTCTTGCACTGAGGTATGCATCACCGGGGCAACTTCGAAGACGCCGCTTATTGGAAAAATGCTCTTCAGAATATCTGCAGGCATCCCAAGTTCAGTCCAGTTGGTTGCCAGCAGCATAGCCGCCAAATGACCACCGGCGGAGTGGCCGCTGATGTGCAGTTGATTTGGGTCACCGCCAAAATCAGAGATATTCTCGTGTATCCAAATAGTACAGTCGCGCATCTGTTGGACGATAATGTCGAGCGTAACGTTGGGGCAGAGGTCGTATTCGACGATTGCGACGATGCCTCCTGCTTCGACTACTGGTTCTGCGATGTAGCTAAAATTTGTTTTTTCTCGCGAACGCCAAAATCCACCATGAATATACATCTCTACCGGTGCGCCGTTCGGCGCATCGGGCAAGAATAAATCAAGCACTTCCCGGGGGCTGGGCCCGTATGCGATATCGAAGTGTGTATTACGAGCCCGATCGCGATAGTTGGCGCTCATTAATAAGCCGGACTGGGCGGTCGCTTCGAAATCCGCCGTGTAGGTTCGGGGGTTGAACTGGCGTTCTAGCTCTACAGCGTCATAGTCCCGAAATACGATGCTTCCCATGAAGCCGTCCTCAGTGGGTTCGTTCGCCAGCGACTGTGATCCTGTGCATTACCCGCCGGTGGCCGTGATAATCGTTGATAGCGAGATGTTGAACGCAACGATTGTCCCACATCGCCAGTGATCCTTCTTCCCAACGAAAGCGGCAGGTGAATTCCGGCCGGGTCAAATGTTTGCGCAAATAAGTTAGAATAGGGGCGCTTTCTGCTTCGGTCATGCCAACGATGTTGCGGGTAATCCCCTCGTAGGAAATATAGACCGCCTTGCGGCCGGTCTCCGAATGGGTTCGGATTAGTGGGTGCTCCGCTTCAACCGGTCGCTCTTCAATATCGTTCACCTGCATCGCTGAGGCGCGGCTTTTCCTCATATTGTAGGTGTTACGCGTAAACAGGCCGTCCAGTATGCCCTTCATACCGACGGATAAGGTCTCGTATGCGAGGTAAGCGTTGGCAAAAAGCGTGTCGCCGCCATGTGGTGGAACTTCTTTTGCATACAGCATAGTCGCGCGCACCGGAGTTTCGGTAAACATTTGGTCAGTATGCCAGTCGCCGCCAAGTGTATGCACATCATCCTTGTCCTTCACGATCTCGAAGATCTCCGGTCGTTCTGGCAGGCCTTTTATATGCGGATGGAAATGCACTTTACCCCAGCGCATGGCGAAGTCGTGCTGCTGGTCTGGTGTGATGTCCTGACCCCGAAAAAATATCACACAATGATCCAGGAGAGCCTGGTGGATGTGTTCGAAGGTGACGTCGTCCAGCGGTTGCGAAAGATCTACACCTTGGATCTCGGCACCTAACGCGCCGGCAATTAAATGTACTTCTATTCTGTTACTAACCATCTGATTTCGCAGTCAGTTATCACGGGGATCAGTATGGGTTAATAGGCGCGATCGATGCAAAAATCGATCAGATTTTGCGATGCCCGTTTGATCTTTGTATCTGGGAACAGGCCCAGCGCATCTCGGGCAATAGCACCGTAATGCCGCGACCGTTCGATGGTGTCGGTCAGCGTACCATACTTGTTCATCAGACCGATAGCTTCTTCCAGGTCACCCTCTCTCTGCTCCATGGTCTCCAAAGTACGACGCCAGAACTGGCGTTCCGAATCCGTCCCACGGCGCCATGCCAGCACGACCGGAAGCGTGATTTTGCCTTCGCGAAAATCGTCACCGATCGTCTTACCGAGTTTGGTTTGTTCGGCGGAGTAGTCGAGCACGTCGTCGACAAGTTGGAAGGCGATACCAAAATTCATGCCGTAGCTTTCAAGCGCCTCGGCTTCTGCGGCTGGTCTTTCGGCAATCACGGCGCCAATCTCTGCTGCCGCGGCAAACAGCTTCGCTGTTTTGGCTCGGATCACTTCCATATAGGCTTCTTCGCTAGTTTCCGTATCATTCGTGGTCATGAGTTGCATGACCTCGCCCTCTGCGATGGTTGCTGAGGCATCGGATAGGATTTTCAAAACACGCAGAGAGCCATCCTGTACCATCAACTGGAAAGCGCGCGAGAACAGAAAATCACCGACCAGTACTGAAGCTTGATTACCCCACACTGCTTTTGCGCTATCTTGGCCGCGCCGCAGGTCGGAATCGTCAACGACGTCGTCATGCAGCAATGTCGCAGTGTGTATGAACTCGACACAGGCGGCGAGGCTGATATGCCGCTCGCCCTGATACCCGCATAGCGCTGATGAGGCTAACGTCATCATCGGTCGCAGACGTTTGCCGCCCGCTGCAATGATGTGTCCGGCTAGTTGCGGTATCAGTGCGACGGGGCTGTCCATCTTTTCGACAATGACCTGGTTTACCTTCACCAGATCGTCACCGACCAGCGCACTGATTTGGTCCAGCGCGTGTTTAACGCCATCTCCGCGCGACGCTTCAAAATCGACAACGACCGACACGTCTCGTTTCCCTCCTGTTATCCTTATTGACAGGCGTGTCCGGAGCATAGTTCAACACAATTGCCGGTCAAGGGTGGGGCTGGAACGGCACGGGCCAATAAAATGCGATGAAAGAATTGTTGCGAACAACAGATTTGGTGCGGCTCTCCTGGCTGACTGCGTTGCTCGCAGACCAGCAGATTCAAGCCTTTGTACTCGATACACACACCAGCGTGCTGGAGGGTTCCGCCAACGCGATCCCACGGCGCCTGCTGGTTAGCGACCACGATTACGAAGCGGCAACGCGCCTATTTGCAGAGGCGGGTTCAATGGAGAAACATGAACGGCAGCCGGACAGCCTACTAGATGGCAAGGTTAATTTATGTCAACCGGCAAATGGGTACCGTGCTGCAATCGATCCTGTACTTTTGGCGTCGGCGACACCGGCGGTTAAGGGCAGAGTTCTAGATGTCGGGGCCGGTGTTGGTGCTGCTGCGCTGTGTTATGCTACTCGAGTGCCGGGCGCTTGTTTGACGGGCCTGGAACTACAATCGGAACTATCTGCGATTGCGGAGGAAAATGCCATCCGTAATGATCTCGTGGACAGAGTGACCTTCGTTCAGGGCGATCTGCTACGTCCGCCCGAAACGATCGTACAATCCTCGTTCGATCACGTCATGACTAATCCGCCGTACTTGCCGCCCGATCGCGGTCAAGCTCCGCCAGATCCTTCCAAAGCCATTGCGATGATCGAGGGTGAAGCGGACTTGTCCGCTTGGATCGAGTTCTGTATCGCAATGGTGAAGCCGAAAGGCAGCATTACCATGGTACACCGCGCAGATCGGCTGGACGAATTGCTGGCTCTTTTCCACGATCGGGTTGGCGGGATCGTAGTTGCCCCTGTCTGGCCCGGCGGAAACAGACCCGCAAAACGGGTCATCGTGCGCGCACGCCGAGACGTGCGCACACCGCTGAGGCTGACAACGGGGCTGACCCTGCACAGTAACCTCGGTGGTTACACGGAAGAAGCATTGGCAATCTTGCGCGACGGAAAAGCCATGGTCATGTGATCGCAGCTTGGAAAATTTCACGCTGCAGCCTAAATGTACATCATGACAGAGAAAAAAAGCACGCAATGGCTGCGACGGGTTCCTGTTGTTGGCGAAATTATCGCGGATCAGGTCGAAGGTAGACCGCTGGTTAACGTGTTGCATATCGACGGTGTGATTGGCCGCGCATCCGGGTTAAGGCGTGCTGGGATAAACATGTCCGATATGGCGGAATCGATTGACCAGGCCTTCAAGGGACAGCAACTGTCCGCGGTGGCTTTGTCGATCAATTCGCCTGGCGGGTCGCCTGTACAGTCAGCAATGATCGCGAGCCGAATTCGGGCGCTGGCGATAGAGAAAGAGATTCCGGTGTTTGCCTTCTGCGAAGATGTGGCGGCATCCGGTGGTTATTGGTTGGCATGCGCTGCGGATGAAATTTTTGCCGACCCTGCATCGATTGTCGGATCTATCGGGGTTGTCTTTGCTGGTTTTGGCTTTCCCGAAATGTTGGCGAAAATCGGCATCGAACGCAGAATACACACGGCGGGCGAGAAGAAGGCGATATTGGATCCGTTCAAAAACGAAGACCAGGATGATGTCGAGATTTTGAAGGAGCTGCAGGCTGATATTCACGAGCAGTTTAAAGCCTACGTTCGCGATAGGCGGGGTGACAAACTGCAGGCTGACGAAAGCATTCTGTTTAGCGGTGAATTTTGGACTGGAAACCGCGCGTTAGGGTTAGGTTTGGTCGATGGGCTTGGCGACCTCCGTTCGGTTATGCGGGAAAAAGTTGGCGAAAATGTCAAACTTAAGATCGTTGGCCGGCGGCGGGGCTGGCTTGAGAAACGTTTGGGTGTACGGAACGAGTGGGCTGATGATTTGATCGAGGCCGTCCAAACGCGTGCGCTTTGGACACGATATGGGCTTTAGCGTGGGCAATTTGACCCGCGAATCCGTTCCGCGCTAAAAAAACGATATGTTACAGAAATTCCTCCTTCTCGCTGCTGCCATTGCCATCGTTTGGTACGGCTTTAAGTTTGTCGGGCGCTTAAATCAGCAACGCCAGCAGAAGGTCGACAACGACGAAGACAATACCCGTTTGGGGGTTGCAGACACGGTGCAATGTCCAATATGCGACGCATATGTCGCTGCCGACGGTAAGTCCGACTGCGGCAAAGCGAATTGTCCTTATTAACGTCCTAAGTTAACAACATGTTTGTCTTCGGTTGACCCTGGTTCGGGCCATGGTTAGGTTGCGATACATCTGCCCGCTGACATTGGCCGGGTCATGGCCCCAGTAAACGCCCAAAACAATAGCTTTCAAGACCTGATCCTGAAACTACACGCCTATTGGTCGGCGCGTGGCTGCTTGATCCTCCAGCCATACGACATGGAAGTGGGCGCCGGTACATTTCACCCAGCAACGACCTTGCGTGCGCTGGGCGTGATGCCTTGGAAGGCAGCTTATGTCCAGCCGTCGCGACGACCGACTGATGGGCGCT
Source organism: uncultured Rhodospirillaceae bacterium (assembly GCA_964474755.1). GTDB lineage: Bacteria > Pseudomonadota > Alphaproteobacteria > UBA8366. The sequence continues at coordinate 11,373 of CAYYUG010000098.1, forward strand.
ACGGAGAGAATCCAAATCGGCTACAGCACTACTATCAATATCAGGTGATCCTAAAACCGTCGCCGACGGACAGTCAGGAACTTTATCTCGGCAGTCTACGAGCGCTCGGTATAGATCCGTTGGAGCACGATATCCGCTTCGTTGAGGATGATTGGGAGAGCCCTACCCTGGGTGCTTGGGGCCTCGGCTGGGAGGTCTGGTGCGACGGAATGGAGGTCAGCCAGTTCACCTATTTTCAGCAGGTTGGCGGTATCGACTGCGATCCGGTTTCGGTCGAATTGACTTATGGTCTGGAGCGATTGGCCATGTATGTGCAAGGGGTCGAGAACGTCTACGATCTGACCTTCAACGACGATGGTGTGCGTTATGGCGAGGTGTTCCTGCAAGCGGAGCAAGAATTTTCTGCTTATAATTTCGAGCGGGCAGATGTCGAGTTGCTGCGCCGTCACTTCGAGGATGCGGAGAAGGAATGTCAGGCGGTGCTTGATGTGGGATTGGCGTTGCCAGCCTACGATCAGTGCCTCAAGGCTAGCCATTTGTTTAATCTACTTGATGCGCGTGGTGTAATTAGCGTGACCGAACGCCAGGCCTATATTTTGCGCATTCGTGCACTGGCGAGCGGCGCGGCGGAAAAATGGATCGAGAGCCAGCAGGAGGGCGCCGGTGGCTGAGCTTCTCCTGGAAATCCTTTCGGAAGAAATTCCGTCGCGCATGCAAAAGCGTGCGGCAGAAGACCTGAAGCGCCTCATCACTGAGGGCCTAAACAAGGCGCGTCTGGAATTCGATGGCGCGGACACCTTTGCGACACCGCGCCGCCTTGTCCTAGTAGTCGATGGATTGCCGGTGCAGCAGCCGAATTTGCGGGAGGAGCGAAAAGGACCCAAGGTGGGTGCGCCGGACAAGGCGGTCGAGGGTTTTCTGCGCAGCGTTAATCTGGACTCGCTCGAACAATGTGAAAAGCGTGATGCCGGCAAGGGGGAAGTCTGGTTCGCGGTGATCGAGCGGCCCGGAGAACCGACCGTGCACGTCCTGCCGGAAATTATCAACGAAGTGTTAGTGAAGTTTCCCTGGCCGAAATCGATGCGTTGGGGCTCTGAAACACATCGTTGGGTGCGCCCAGTCGAAAGTATCTTGTGTCTGTTCGATGGGATAAAGGTGGACGGTGTC
>CAYYUG010000099.1:0-12214 GCA_964474755.1 uncultured Rhodospirillaceae bacterium
AGCAGCGCTGACCCATCTACGGATCGGTCGCCGTGGCGACCGCTGACACCGAAGTTAATTACACTGCGCACGCCGAAGCGAAGGACTAACTGTCCGTTCCTGAGCGTCGCAAAGGGTTAGTTTGGACGCTCTCGCCCTATTGGTTGATATCTGCCCGCAGGTTTGCGATCACTCAGAAACTGAATAGCGCAATGGCGAAAAATAATAGCTATACTGATACTTAATGGATAGGTCCGGTTACTATACCCGAACAATCATTCCGTCTGCGAGCGACTGGCGGTAAGCGCGGGCTGCTGGTATAGCGCCTGCAATGGTGCCCACTGCTACGATCAGTCCTAGTAAAGCGAGGTCACGCATAGATGGCAGACCGAGGCCAAGCGTTAGGCCGAATTCCGCGGCGGCGAACGGCTCGGCAATCAGTAACCCGATATAGAGTAGCGCTAGGCCCAGTAATGCCCCAGCAAGAGCGATCAATCCTGCTTCCAGGACCAACATGCCGAAGATATGGTGGAGCCTCGCGCCAACGGCGCGTAGGATTGCGATCTCTCGGCGCCGCTCGTTGAGGCCGCTAAGTAGCATTGTCAGCATGCCGAGCAAACCCGCCGCGACAACAAACAACGAGATTGCGGCAAGTGCCGTTTCCGCCGTGCCCATTAGGTCCCACAATTCTTGAAGCGCGACGCCGGGTAGGGCTGCTAGCAGAGGTTCACGTTTGTAATCGTTGATCGCGCGCTGCAGTCGAAAGGCAGCCAGGCGCGACTTCAACCCGATAAGGAATGCAGTAATCGATTTTGGCTGCAGGTTCATCTGCCGGATCCGCTCGGTCCCAACAGCCATGCCGGGGACGCGAGCACCACCCTTCCAGTCAATATGGATGGCCTCGATGCCTGCCAGGCTGACATGCACCGTGTGGTCGACCGGTGTGCCGGTTTTTTCAAGTATGCCCTTAACTACGAAGGGTTTGTCGTCGTGCTTGCTAAAGCCTTCCGCGCCCAGCCCATGTGCCACTACGATATGGTCACCACGTTTGTAGCCTAGTGTTTTGGCGACGTCCGCACCTAGCACCGCGTCGAACACATCTTCGAATGGTTTGCCGCCGACAAAAGCGAGGAGCTTCCCATTGCCATAGCGGTAGTGTTTAAAATAATCGGAGGTCGTCCCCATCACACGATAGCCGCGGTGCGAATCGCCGAGCGACAAGGGTATTGTCCAGGCGACCTCCTTGCGGCTCGCAATGTCTTTGTAGCTTTGCAAACTGATATTGTTGGTGGCGTTGCCGATGCGGAAAACTGAGTAGAGCAGCAATTGGACGGATCCGCTGCGAGCGCCGACGATTAGGTCTGTACCGGAAATTGTGTTGGCGAAGCTCGCTTTGGCGTCGTGTCGTAGCCGCTCCACACCCAATACCAGCATGACACTGACGCCGATGGCAAAGACAGTGAGTCCGACTGTTACGCGCCGGTTCAACAGGCTCTTAAAGGCGAGGCCAAGGATTGCCATTATGCAGACTGGTTGATGCTGGTAAGCGGCACGGTGCGGTCGAACCGTGGGCTGAGATCGCAGTCGTGGCTGACAAAAATCAGAGTGGCGTTGGCGTTGTTTACTTCGCGAAACAGCAAATCGAGGAAGGTGCGCCGCGCGTCCGTGTCGAGGGCCGAGGTTGGTTCGTCCGCGATGACGAGCGGTGGCGCGCCAATGAGCGCGCGGGCAACAGCGACCCGCTGTTGTTGTCCGGTACTGAGTTCTGTTACCGGCCGACCGGCTAAATTCTCTGTATCTAACTCGAGTTGACCAAGCAGCCGAGTTGCTTCCTGGTTGAGTGTCGGTGAAGATAAGAGGGCGGCCTGCCGTCTCGCGTTAGAGAAGCGACAGGGCAGGGTTACGTTATTGATTAGGCTGAGATAGGGAACCAGATTGAACATCTGGAATACGAAGCCGATGCAGTCGGCGCGGAAGGCGTCACGTTGCGCCCCGCGCAAAGCAGATAGGGTCGTGCCGTGAATTTCAACAGAGCCGGACTGCGGTGTTGCAATACCACCTAGCAAACTCAGCAAGGTAGTTTTGCCGCTGCCGCTCGGCCCTTGGATCAGCAGTCGCTCGCCAGCAACGATCGTAAGTTCCGGGATGTCGAGGACGGGCGCTGCCTCCGGCTTCCAGCGGAAGACGATATCAGTCAGTTGGATCGAGACGTCTGACATACAATTGGCCCGTTCCTAGCCACTTCGCTGTCATTATCGGATTTTTCCCGATAATCCAAGGGCCCGTCGGATGCTGCCCATCAATCATGCGTTTCCGGCGGAACCGCACGGCAACTCAAACCACAGCTGGAGAGGAACCTAGAAAATTAGCCGTGGCGCCTTCCGCGTCAATCGCTGCTTTCGCTGACCTTTAGCTGTGATGGTGCGTGCTAAAAGCGCTTTAGCGTGCGGGAAGGCCTCGAAGTATTGCAGGTCAGTATATGATGCCGGGTTCTTGCAGGAAAAGTGGTAAAGTGCGTGGAACTCGGCGTGTATTTCCTCTTTGTGTTTTTCTCCATGATGTTTTTCTCCATGATGTTTTTCTTCATGGGTTTCATGGTTGTCTTCAAGAAGGCCCGACTCTACTTTGGTCTTCTCCAGTTTGCATCTCGCGGCAGCTGGGAAAACGAATATGGCGCTGCCGTTGCGAAGGGTCGTCGCGGCGTCTTGCACGGCCTTTTTCTGTTCGGCGGTACGCGGTGGGTGCTCGAATCCAACGATGTCCGCGCCTGGTGTTTCCAGCTCTATTTCCACATGGTCTCCCTGGATAGCCACGTTTAACTGGCCAACCCCGTGTTGGTGGGGGTCGGCTGCGTCAACGGTGGAATAGTTTGAGAAGCCGACCATTAAAGCCAACAGGGCTGCGGTGGTGCGAGCGAAATTTATGAACGGAGGAAAAAGGTAGCGCATTTGTTGAAACCATCATTCGCTATAGAAGAATATACTAAATGTTATTTTATGATGTTATAACATTACATTTCAATAGCATCATATCAGCAACTAGGGAATTGCATCATCCCTATGGCGTACCTACTGTTTGTATGCTTCGATCTGGATCCCTTCGAGGGTATATCCAGCTTCGACGTTGGCACTGCCATCAACGTAGGACAATGCTTTGTTGGTCGTCTTCACTTTTAGACGACCGGTGATCCAAACAGGGTCATAAAGGTTGTTGGTTTTGTGGGGCTGTTTCAGGGTAACGAAGACTGTCTGATTTGCCGGTGGGGCGGGCACGTGAATACACGCGCCGACATAGGGGACGAGCAGAAATTCGATGACTGCGGTTCCATCGAATTCTAGCGGCAAGGCATAACCCGGCATTCGGATTAATTTGCCGTCAAGGTCCGCAACAACTGCGTTGTTGCGTCGATGAATTTCGCGTTGGACGGTCTGGAATTTGCCGACCAGATCGTCGACGTCGAGGCCCATCTTCTCTAACTTGTAGGTTATCTCTAGCCCTTCTTCATAACGATAGTCGACCTTGTTGATGGTCCCTTGGGAATAAAGCTCGCGGATGGTGGTAAGGAACTCGACCTCTGCCTGTTGCTCCCATTCGAGATGACTTAATGGGTTTTCAAGCGGTTTCGCAGCTGGCACCAGGCTCTGCCAATCGATTTGCTTGGCGACCTCTGCCCTAGCGAGTCCGACGGCCGCTGTGAGAATGGCTAGCGATGTCAAGAAGGCTCTCAAGGTGCGCATTTCGCACTCCAGTTCAATTCAAGCAACGGCATCTTATACCGTTGCTTGTCGGCAGGTGTATCCGTAAACCTGTTGGCCCTATACTATCGCGCCATTCAATGAAACGACTGGGGTGTCGCCGGTAAGAAAATATATCGAAGTGGTGGAAAGAACGAAATTTGGCGAGAACATGCCGGTGATAGGGAAACGGAAAATTCGGGTGCACGGTAGACACCGAATATATAAGCGGTGCAGCGGTCTGCCAAATTGACTAGCCGGCCGCCGCCAGGGTGGAGGATCTTATGGCCCAATTGCGCGCCTTGAAAGAAGTATTTATTTTTCCTAACTATTTGTTTTAAAATATTAATTATCAGATGGTTGGACAGTGTAGCGCCGAACCCGATATAAGCGAGGGAAGGTAAAGCAACCGGGACGGTCGAGATGGCTGATTTTCCGAAGAAAACCATAGATGAGTGGCAGGCACTAGCGGGCAAGGAGTTGCGCGGCAAAACCTTAGACTCATTGACCTGGCGGACGCTCGAAGGGATCGAAGTGAAGCCGGTTTATACAGCCGCCGATCTTGAGACGCTTGAGCATGTTAATACCTTGCCTGGCATGGTGCCGTTTGTGCGTGGCCCGCGGGCGACGATGTACGCGGCGCGACCCTGGACGGTGCGGCAGTATTCCGGCTTTTCGACTGCGGAGGAATCAAATGCCTTCTACCGTCGCAATTTGGCGGCGGGGCAGAAAGGTCTTTCGATCGCTTTCGATTTGGCGACACACCGTGGATATGACAGTGACCATGACCGCGTCGTCGGCGATGTGGGCAAGGCGGGGGTCGCTATTGATTCCGTCGAGGATATGAAGATCCTGTTCGACGGCATTCCGCTCGACCAAATGTCCGTTTCCATGACCATGAACGGCGCCGTGCTTCCTGTTTTGGCTAGCTTCATTGTTGCTGGCGAGGAGCAAGGCGTATCGCAGAAAGACCTTAGTGGCACGATACAGAATGACATCCTAAAGGAGTTTATGGTCCGCAACACCTATATCTATCCGCCGGAACCATCTATGCGCATTGTCTCCGATATTATCGCACACACGGCGGAATATATGCCCCGGTACAACTCGATCTCGATCTCCGGGTATCACATGCAGGAAGCGGGTGCGACCTGCGTGCAGGAACTCGCCTACACTATCGCTGATGGATTGGAATATGTCCGCGCCGCGCAGGCGCAAGGTCTCGACGTGGACAAGTTCGCGCCGCGTCTGTCCTTCTTCTTCTGCATTGGGATGAACTTTTTTATGGAAGTGGCTAAACTTCGGGCGGCGCGGTTCTTGTGGGCGAACCTGATGCGTGACCGCTTCCAGCCACAAGATGATAAGTCTCTGATGCTGCGCACCCATTGTCAAACGTCGGGCGTCTCGCTTACTGAGCAGGATCCGTACAACAACATCATCCGCACCACGATCGAGGCGTTGGCTGCGGGGCTTGGTGGCACCCAATCGCTGCACACCAATGCCTTCGACGAGGCGATGGCCCTCCCGAGCGAACTCTCTGCGCGGATAGCTCGAAACACACAGCTTATCCTGCAGGAAGAAACGGGTATCACCAAGGTCGTTGACCCGTTGGCGGGCAGCTACTATGTGGAGAGCCTGACGGCAAGCCTGATCGCAGAAGCCGGTAATTTGATCGACGAAGTTGAGGAAATGGGCGGTATGACGCAAGCGATCGTCGCTGGTGTGCCGAAGCTGCGCATCGAAGAATCGGCTGCGCGGCGGCAGGCTATGATTGACCGGGGCGAGGAGGTGGTCGTCGGTGTAAATAAGTACCAGCCGGCGGAGCGAGATGAGATCGACATTCTTGATATCGATAATACGATGGTGCGTGAAGCGCAAATCGAGCGGCTAACCGAAGTGCGGTCCATGCGAGACGATACTATCTGCCAGCAGGCACTGAGGGCGCTAATAAATGCCGCACGTGACGGGAATGGTAATCTTTTGACCTTGTCAATCGAAGCTGCGCGAGCACGAGCGACGGTTGGGGAAATTTCCGATGCGCTTGAAAGCGTATATACCCGCCACCGTGCCGAAATTCGTTCTATCGCGGGTGTATATGGTTCTGCCTATGAAGGCGACGAAGGTTTTGATGAGATCAAGTCAAATGTCGAAACATTCGCCGCCTCCGAGGGCCGCCGGCCCCGTATGCTGGTGGTCAAGTTGGGCCAAGATGGGCACGATCGTGGAGCTAAGGTAATCGCGACGGCTTTTGCTGATATTGGTTTTGATGTCGATGTCGGACCGTTGTTCCAGTCGCCGGAAGAGGCGGCGCGACAGGCGGTAGAAAACGACGCTCACATAATTGGTGTCTCCTCGCAGGCGGCAGGCCATAAAACCCTTGTCCCAGCTCTTCTTGAGGCTCTTAAGCAGCAAGGCGCAGGGGATATCTTGGTCGTCTGTGGCGGTGTCATTCCGCCTAAGGACTACGTTGAACTAAAGGCACATGGTGTCGCCGCAGTTTATGGACCCGGGACCCATATTCCGGCCGCTGCCGCAGAGATCATATCCTTGATTAAGGGTCGGCGAGCTGCTGCCTGACCGATATAACCTCATGCGCACCCTTAAGCTTTCTTTGCGCCGCAGGAGCATAATTTTAGATTATGCTGGGGAGCTTATCCGAACTGCCCCGCTCAGGGTGTCTATAAACCGTTGTCGAGATGTTTGAGTGGGGCTATGAGGCATCGAACGCACCGCATTAGTACGAAGCGTAGATCGCGACAGCTGTAGCCTATTCTGATGAATTAAAAGATGAAGATGACCTTCCCTTCAAATTTACGACTGAACCAGAAATTTTGCTCAAACAGCTTTGGAGTTGTCCTGATAGCGCCGGGCCAATTACGAACAGCTGAATAAAAGTCTTCACTCCAAGATAATCAGGCTATTCGACGAACAAATATGAAAAGGGGATACCCAGCCGTCATGAGCCTTTCGGAAATACAGAAATTGGTGAAGGCTGTCCGTGGCGGTGACCGGCGCGCACTCGGCCGCGCAATCACGCTAGTGGAGTCAATCCGAGAAGACCATCGCGAACAAGCAGAGCACCTACAGGAGGCACTTTTGCCCCATCGTGTAGATTCGATCCGAGTTGGCATTTCGGGCGTGCCGGGCGTGGGAAAATCAACATTCATAGAGGCACTGGGTCAGCATATCATCAACAAGGGCCGTCGCATCGCTGTATTGGCCGTTGATCCATCCTCGAAACTCAGCGGTGGGTCCATCCTTGGGGACAAGACGCGCATGGAAACTCTGTCGCGCCAGCAGAATGCCTTCATACGTCCGTCGCCAGCTGGCACGACACTGGGTGGGGTGGCTCGGCGGACCCGTGAAGCGATTTCGATCTGCGAGGCGGCGCGTTACGACGTGGTGTTGGTAGAAACAGTCGGCGTCGGCCAATCAGAAACTGCTGTCAAGGAAATGACCGATATGTTCGTGCTGCTGCTGTCGCCCGCGGGCGGTGATGAGTTGCAAGGTATGAAGAAAGGTATTGTCGAAATGGCTGACATGATTCTCGTAAACAAGGCCGACGGCAAATTTGTAACATCGGCGCGGCACGCCGTTTCCGATTATCGCAGTGCAATCCATTTGTTGCGGCCGGTTTCACCCAACTGGCAGGTGCCGGTGGCAGCGTGTTCCGCGCTGACCGGAGCGGGAATTGACGAAGCCTGGACCCATGTCGAAGACTACGAAATGACACTTGGCAACAGCGGGGAAATTGCAGAACGTCGCATCGAACAAGCGAAGACCTGGTTGTGGTCCGAAGTAGGAGACACCCTGTTGGAACGGTTGAAGGCACACCCCGACGTGCAGTCGATTTTGACTAGGTTAGAAAACCAAGTTGTAACGGGTAAAACGACACCCGCTGCGGCGGCACGTCGTGTTCTGCGAGCGTTTCTGGGACAATAAGGGGGAGATGGGAGCATATGCTTTTGAACGAGGTGGGCGCGACTGCTGCTGCCCAGGCAATCAGCGCGGGTGAGTTTACAAGCGAGGCCTTGACGGAGGCCTGTTTAGAGCGGATTGCGGCGCGGGAGCCAGATCTGATGGCTTGGGCGCATATCGATGCAGACGCTGCCCTTGCGGAAGCCAGGGCGCGAGACCGAGAGGCGATACGCGGTCCGCTGCATGGTGTGCCGGTGGGTTTTAAGGATGTGATAGAGACCTACGACATGCCGACAGCCTATGGTTCCACAATCTATCCGGGCCACCGGCCAGTTGCCGACGCCGCTTGCGTGGCGCTAATTCGAGCGGCGGGCGGAATCGTGTTGGGAAAGACAGTGACAACAGAGTTCGCTTTTGTGAACCCGGCAGAGACACGCAATCCTCATAATATGGAACATTCGCCGGGTGGATCTTCGAGTGGCTCCGCCGCTGCAGTTGCTGATATGATGGTGCCGCTGGCCCTGGGGACGCAGACCGGCGGCTCGACGATCCGGCCCGCGTCTTTCTGCGGTGTTGCCGGGTACAAGCCGACGATTGGCCATTTTAGCTATGCAGGTGTCAAGCTGTTGGCCCGTTCGCTCGACACGTTGGGTGCGATGGCCCGGGAGGTTGCCGACTTTGCCTTACTGCGCGCGGTTTTGACGGAAGCCCGTGCTGAAATCGTCCCAAGGTCGTCGCCACCGACGCTCGCGATTTGCCGTACGCCCTGGTGGGAGAGTGCGGATGCAGCTAGTCGAGATTCTTTGGAAAAGGCTGCTGCCGCATTCGTTAATGCTGGTGCTGAGGTGCAGGAAGTGGTTCTGCCTGATCAGTTTGCCGGTCTGGAGCGCGCTAACAAGACTATCATGATGTACGAGGGGCGTCGTGCTTTAGCCCATGAGTACAACATGCATGAAAACAAGCTGAGCGAACGTCTTAAGATGCAGATGGCAAGTGGGGCGGTAACCGATTATGACACCTATCTGGACGCTATCGACTGCGCGCAAGGATGTCGCGTCGCTTTTGCGGATGTCATGCGAAAACTAGATGCGCTAATCACACCGGCGGCGACCGGTGAAGCGCCGTTTGGACGGAACACCACCGGGGATGCCACCTTTAACCGACCGTGGACGACGATGGGAACGCCTTGTGTGACGTTGCCGCATCATAATGGGCCGAATGGCCTGCCGGTTGGCGTTCAGCTCAATGGCGATTTTGCAAAAGACGACAGTTTGCTTTCCGTTGCCTCGTGGGCCGAAGAGGCGCTCACCTGACGCTAGTTGTCCGACTGACGCCTTGCCCCTATACTTTTCCCATCAGAGTTTTAAGTCAACCGCTCGGTTTTGCTGCACTAAATAAAGGTCAACGCTATGACAGCTACTATCAAGGTTTTTTGGCAGCCTCATTGAACGAGCTGTCTAAGGGTAAAGGAATACCTATCGGTCCGTGGGATCGACTTCGAATCAATTAATATACTGGAAGACAATGGCGGCCGCGACGAACTGGCTCGCATTGGCGCGCGTTCCATCCCGGTAGTATCGCGTGGTGATGATTACGTATTCGCGCAGGTCATTTCCGATGTCGTGGATTTTCTCGAGCTAGAAGATGACCCGGCGCCGGAACTATCCCCGGTTGAATTGGCGACCCGGTTCAATGGTAATTTGGAGACAGCGATTCGCCTGGTGCGTCAGATGCCGGATGAGTTCCTGTCGCGCGAGTTGCCCAAACGGCCGCGCTCCTGGCGGGTGCTGTTGCACCATGTATTCCAGGTCCCAGCCGCCTTCCTTGATATGGAAGACACGGGTGAATCCTTGACGCACCAGAGCTATGTTGCGCCGCCGCCGGATGACATGCAAACCAGCGCACAGATTGCTGATTTCGGGGAGTCAGTGCGGGCGCGGTTCAATTCCTGGTGGGATGGCGCGAATGGCGAGGATTTCTCGGGCCAGGTCCCGACCTATTTCGGGGGTACGACGCGTCATGAGATGATGGAACGCACAGTTTGGCACTCGACACAGCACATGCGACAGGTGGCTTCATTGCTGGAACAGGCGGGCATTACGCCTGACCGGCCACTGACCAAGGCAGCGATCGAGGGACTGCCGCTCACCGACGCGGTCTGGGACGAGTAAAAGCAGCATAGTACAGCGTGCTGTTTGATAACTTGACGGAGGGCGGCGAGTGCCGTAAAAAGCGCCGCCCTCGCGGTTTTCCGCGAGGTTTTTTAAGTTTAGGAAATTGGGCTATGGCGCGACGGTGTGACATTACGGGTAAGGGCGTTCAAGCGGGCAACAATGTCAGTCATGCGCATAATAAAACACGCCGGCGCTTTCTGCCGAACGTGCAGCAGACGTCATTGATGAGCGATACGCTGGGTGAAATGGTTCGGATGCGCATTTCGACCAGGGCAATTCGGACGATTGAGAAAAATGGTGGTCTCGACGCCTTCCTACTGAGCACAACTAACCGAAAGTTAACGCTGGAAGCGCTACGCATTAAGCGGCGAATTGAAAAAGCAGCGGCAAAGGCGTCTTAAAAAAAGCCCGCCAGAGAGCGGGCTTTTTTGTGTCTAACTTACGCGACCCATCGAACGTGCAGCGCGGCGCAAACTCGCTGCTGGTCGATGCATATCCTCCTCATCAAACAATTCGGCGAGGTTCTCCATCATCGTTCCACCGAGTTGCTCTACATCAACGATAGTGACGGCCCGGCGGTAATAGCGGGTAACGTCATGGCCGATACCGATGGCGAGCAGTTCGACTGGCGAGCGTGACTCTATATAGTCGATGACATCGCGCAGATGTCTCTCGAGATAGTTGCCTGGATTGACTGACAGTGTGGAATCGTCTACTGGCGCGCCGTCCGAAATCACCATCAGGATGCGCCGTTGTTCCGGCCGTCCAAGCAAGCGGTCATGCGCCCAAAGAAGCGCTTCACCGTCGATATTTTCCTTTAGCAGGCCTTCGCGCAGCATGAGACCAAGATTTTTGCGCGCTCGGCGCCAGGGAGCGTCCGCGGACTTGTAGACGATGTGTCGCAAATCGTTGAGCCGACCCGGATTAGCGATCTTGCCCTCCGAGATCCATTTCTCGCGTGATTGGCCGCCTTTCCAGGCGCGGGTCGTGAAGCCCAGGACCTCGACTTTCACCGCACAGCGCTCCAGTGTGCGCGCCAAAATATCAGCGCTCATCGCAGCGATAGTGATCGGCCGGCCGCGCATAGAACCAGAGTTGTCAATCAGCAAAGTGACGACTGTGTCGCGAAAATCGGTTTCTTGTTCTTGTTTGAAGGACAGAGGGTGCAGTGGGCTGGTAACGACGCGGTCGAGTCGCGCGGTGTCCAGCAGCCCTTCCTCGAGGTTGAAGTCCCAGGACCTTGTCTGTTTTGCAAGCAAGCGCCGCTGCAGTCTATTAGCTAGCCGACCTATCAGGCCCTGCAGTTGTGAGAGTTGCTGGTCGAGCAATTGGCGCAGGCGTGACAACTCTTCCGGGTCACACAGGGTTTCCGCGGCGACCACTTCGTCGAACTGATCCGTATAGGTTGAGTAGAAAGCCTCTTTTGGTATGTTCGACAGATCGTGTTCGGGCCGCCATCGTTTGCCGGGGTCCCCTGGCTCTTCGCTGCCTTCCGAAGGCATCATCTCTCCGTCGGCATCGTCTGGCATCATGTCGCCGAGATCGTCGTCGCCACCATCAGTTTCTGTTGCCTCGCCGCCGGATTCGCCATCCGCGTCCGCAGATTCGCCGCCTTCTTCCTCGGATTCAGACTGCATCGAATCTTCATCAGCTTCATCGCCGGTGGATTCGCTGTCTTCAGAATCTTGTTCTGTTCCAATTTCAATATCAAGATCGGAAATCAGTTGCCTTACAGTACTGCTATATTCGGCCTGGTCGTTTAGGCACTCCCGCAGCATCTCGATGTCCTTGCCAATCTTATCTTTGAGAAGAGGTTCCCAAAGTTCACAGACCCGCTGCGCCGCAGGCGGAGGAGCTTCGCCGGTAAACGCCTCGCGCGCCATCAGGCGGACTACTTCCGGCATGGTTGCCTCCGTGCGATCGTTGACACGGTGCAGGCCCTCGCGCCGGAACTTATCCTCTAATGCCGCGGCAATATTCTCGCTGGCGCCAGCCATCCGCCGTGTGCCTAACGCTTCAACCCGCGCCTGCTCCAGCATTTCGAATAGGACAGGTGCGACGTCACCGGACGGCATCCGACGGCTGTGAAGCCTAGCATCATGGTGCCGCATTTTGAGAGCCAGCGCATCCGCTTCGCCACGTACCTGGGCGACCTCTCCGCTGGGCAGTTCCCTGCTGGGGAAGGGCAACCGAACGCGGTCGCCGCTAACACCTGGCGTTTCCGCCGAAAATGTCACATCTAATTCAGATTCATCTGCCATCGCCCGAAAACAGGACGCTACAGCACGCTTGAAACTTTCAATCGGAGGTTCGCCGTCGGTGGCCATGGCTGTTTCTTCAATTCACTGCGATTGCGGTGCTCGCCTCCGGCAATTCTTCGCCAAAGCAGCGCTGGTAGTATTCGGCAAC
>CAYYUG010000100.1:0-6162 GCA_964474755.1 uncultured Rhodospirillaceae bacterium
CGCATTAAGGACCATAAGAAGAAAAAACCCTACGGAAAGTGGTTTAATTTAGCTAAAACCGGCAAAAAATCATATGTCGCGTATGATAGTTCAGGTAAAAAGTACATGACCATGAAGTGTAAATAGTTCACTTCATAACCAATATTGAGTAAAAGCAAAGGGCCGGCGAAAAATCGCCGGCCCTTTTTATTATTTGGGGTGGCTGATGGGATTTGAACCCACGACCCCTAGATCCACAATCTAGTGCTCTAACCAACTGAGCTACAGCCACCATAAGCGGGCTTTGATTTAGTCTTCCACCGAACGCGCGTCAAGCAAGTGATGCTTCCCCTAGACAAATAGTGATAGAGAGCGTGAAAATCTGACCTTCCAACCGCTGCCAAAAGGAAATTTAACATGATAGCTATGGCCGAACACATGAGTAGGCTCGGCACAGAGTCAGCATTCGAGGTACTTGCACGCGCTGCTAAACTGGAGGCGGAAGGCAGGGAGGTAATTAATCTCGGTATTGGTCAGCCAGACTTCAAAACACCGGGTCATGTAGTTGAAGCAGCAGTCAAAGCGCTGCGCGACGGTCACCACGGTTATACGCCTGCCAATGGCATCCTGCCCTTGCGCGAGGCCGTTGCAGCAGATTTCGAGAACCGAAATGGTGTTGTCGTCGATCCGGACAATGTTGTCGTGCAGCCTGGTGGCAAGGTGACAATGTTCTTTGCCATCCTGATGTTTGGAGAACCAAGTGTGGAGATTATCTACCCTGACCCGGGTTTCCCAATTTATCGTTCAGTTATAGATTTCTCCGGCGCAAAAGCGGTGCCAATGCCTTTGCGCGAAGAGAATGAATTTTCCTTCAACGCTGAAGAAGTCTTAAGCCTTATCACACCAAAGACGCGGCTGATTATCCTCAACAGCCCTGCTAACCCGACAGGAGGTGTTCTTCGAATTGAGGAACTCGATAAACTCGTCGAAGGCCTTCATAAACACCCAAATATTGTTATCTTATCCGACGAAATATACAGCCAAATGCTCTATGACGATCGACACCATGTTAGCCTAATGGCCTACGAGTCGATCCGCGACCGCGTTATCTTGCTCGACGGCTGGTCAAAGACTTATGCCATGACCGGCTGGCGACTAGGCTACGCTATATGGCCCAAGGCCCTTGCCGAACCAGCGACAAGGCTGGCGATTAACTGCCATTCCTGCGTCAATGCCCCTACTCAATATGCCGGTATGGCTGCGTTGACCGGTCCGCAGGATGCCGTCCACGATATGACAAAGGCCTTCGATGAACGTCGAAAGGTTATAGTCAAGGAACTGAACATGATCCCCGGTTTTCACTGCCTAAATCCCGGCGGTGCGTTTTATACGTTCCCCAGCATCGCCGATACCGGCATGACCGCGCGGCAGGCACAGGACCAACTCCTGGAAGAGGTTGGTGTCGCGACTGTCGCGGGTAGCAGCTTTGGAGAATTTGGTGAAGGCTTTCTGCGATTCTCCTACGCCAATAGCATCGAGAATATTCGTGAGGCGCTGCAGCGCATCAGGATTTGGCTGCAGGCTCGTTGAATCCTCACAAATTTAGCCAAATCTATGCATAAATTTTAGACAATTGCCTTTTCTATGCGCTTTTCTTGTCGGTACCAGGATTCTATGATCGATCAAAATCCGGGGTAATCAGCCGTTTTTTACTCGATTAACACGGTGGCACGAACTTTGCTTCAAATTTAGTGTGGAGCTACGCCGCCCGCCCCGTCAAGCCGCGTGAATATACGTAACGAAAAAAGATCGGGAGCCGATAGGAATATGAGGAAAATTGAGGCGATCATTAAACCTTTCAAACTCGATGAAGTGAAAGAAGGTCTGCAAGAGGTTGGCATTCAGGGCATCACCGTAACGGAGGCCAAAGGTTTTGGTCGTCAAAAGGGCCATACGGAACTCTATCGCGGGGCGGAGTACGTTGTGGATTTCCTACCCAAAGTGAAGCTCGAAGTTGTGGTGGAGGATTCACTGGCAGAACGCGCAGTGGAAGCCATCCTAGCCGCTGCAAAAACCGGACGCATCGGCGATGGCAAAATATTCGTTTCCGAAGTACAGGAAGCGATCCGGATTCGTACCGGTGAACGGGGTGCTGAAGCTATCTAGCCAGCTCTCATGCACGCAACTACTCGCGCCCGTCAGACGCAATTTATCAACATCCAGAAAATATTTGATAACGACAGGGAAATCTACAATGTCCGACATACCCACCATTCTCAGCATGATCAAAGAGAACGACGTCAATTTCGTTGATCTCCGTTTCACCGACCCACGTGGCAAATGGCAGCATCTTTCCATGTGCACGGAAATGATGGACGAGGACGCGTTTACCCAAGGTGTCATGTTCGACGGTTCCTCTATCGCCGGCTGGAAATCGATCAACGAATCGGACATGACTTTGATGCCGGATCTGTCGACGGCGGTTATGGACCCGTTTGCCGCCCAGCCAATGTTGATCATCTATTGCGATATCTACGAACCACTAACCGGCCAGCCCTACTCTCGTGATCCGCGCTCCACGGCGAAACGGGCGGAAGCATTCCTAAAATCCAGCGGTATAGGTGATACGGCATTTTTCGGCCCGGAGGCCGAGTTCTTCATCTTCGACGACGTCCGCATGAACGTCTCACAAAATAGCACCTATTATGAAATCGATTCCGAGGAAGGCCCGTACAATTCCGGTACGAGTTTCGAAGGCGGCAATATCGGTCATCGTCCAGCGGAAAAAGGAGGTTACTTCCCAGTCCCGCCGGTAGACTCTGGCAACGACCTGCGTGCAGAGATCGTCACCACTATGGCGCAGATGGGTCTGACCATGGAGAAGCACCACCATGAAGTCGCCCCCTCACAGCATGAACTTGGTATCAAGTTTGATACGCTTTTGCGCTGTGCTGATAACATGCAGATTTACAAATATGTCACGCATATGGTTTCGCACAGCTATGGCAAAACGGCGACCTTCATGCCGAAACCAGTTCTAAACGATAATGGCTCCGGAATGCACGTGCATCAGTCGATCTGGAAAGAAGGCACCAATACATTTGCCGGTTCGCTTTATGCTGATCTATCCGAAACCTGCCTGCACTATGTCGGCGGTATTATGAAGCATGCGCGATCAATCAACGCCTTCACGAACTCGACGACGAACAGCTATAAGCGGCTCGTCCCAGGCTTCGAAGCGCCGGTCCTACTTGCTTATTCCGCTCGGAACCGTTCAGCATCATGCCGCGTGCCTCACGTAGCAAGCCCGAATGGGAAGCGTATCGAAATCCGTTTCCCAGACGCTGCCTCAAACCCATATTACGCTTTTACTTCCATGTTGATGGCGGGTCTCGACGGGATCGAGAATAAGATCCATCCGGGCGACCCAATGGACAAGGATCTTTACGAATTGCCGCCCGAGGAACTAACAGATGTCCCGACTGTTTCCAGTTCGCTAGGCCAGGCACTTGACGCGCTGGATGCGGACAGAGAGTTCCTGAAGCGCGGCGACGTAATGACCGACGACCAGATCGACGGCTATATCGACCTCAAACGAGAAGAGGTGCAGCGCCTCGACATGACCCCGCATCCGGTTGAGTTTGACATGTACTACTCAGTCTAAGCCAGTCATAGACATTAGAACCCTGCTGGCGCCGCCGGCAGGGGTTTTTCTCTGACTGAATGCCTATATTTATGTACCGAGCATAAATACAATTTGTGATTTGTTGGAACTCTTGATGAACCTTCTACGACCACATGAATTTGGTCTATATCAGAAACAATGAATCGCCTTCGTGTGCTATCAGCGTGGGCGAGACGCCACCCACAATGCTATCGGTATACCTTTTAATTTTGTTTAGGGATTTAGTGTTTGATAGATCTGCAGTCAAAAAGTAATAATTACACACTCCATAACATCGTGACGCATATTAGCGGTGTCAAAATTCTACCTAGCAAAACTGTAAAATTTAGATGTTTCTAAGACAATTTTTCGGTTTTCCAGTGGAGGGTTCGCGAGCACGCGGTTAAAGCCGGTGCCTTCCTAACGCCATGATCCAAAGCATTCCAACTCACAACATCTAGTGATTTAAACGATACCCCCTACCCTATAAGCTTGCCTAGAATAGTCTGGAAATTATAATACGGACATGGCTGATCTATTCCAGGGCACCGTTGGAAGGCGCACTTCCTACACCGCAAAAGACATCGAAGTTCTCGAAGGGTTGGAGCCGGTTCGTCGCCGACCCGGTATGTATATTGGTGGCACCGATGAGTCCGCACTCCATCACTTGGCTGCCGAAGTACTCGACAATGCGATGGACGAAGCGGTAGCTGGTCATGCAAGCCGGATCGATATGTCACTGCTGGAAGACGGATCGCTGACAATCAGCGATAACGGACGTGGGATCCCGGTCGACCCTCATCCAAAATTCAAGGACAAATCGGCGCTTGAAATTATTCTCACAACCTTACATTCCGGAGGCAAATTTTCCGGCAAGGCCTACCAAACATCTGGCGGGCTGCATGGAGTGGGTATTTCAGTTGTGAACGCGCTTTCTGACCATTTGGAGGTCACGGTCGCGCGCGACAGAAAACTATTCGTTCAATCTTTCTCTCGGGGCAAACCCAAGGGAAAGCTGCGCGATAAAGGGGCCACACAGAACCGCCGCGGAACGACGATTACGTTCAATCCGGATCCGGAAATCTTCGGTGCGAATGCACATTTTAGGGCCGCGCGCCTTTACCGCATGGCGCGGTCAAAGGCCTATCTATATCGCGGAGTCGAGATCCGCTGGAACTGTGATGCGAAGCATCTGCGCAGTGAAGAGACTACACCGCAAAGCGAGAACCTCCGCTTCCCGGGGGGGCTGGCAGACTATCTGAATGCGACAATCGCTGCGCGCCCAACGGTAACCACCCAAGCCTTTACAGGCCAGGTCGCCGCTCCTGGCGGTGCCGGCAAGGCAGAATGGGCGATTTGTTGGCCGAACGATGACGACGGATTCATTTCTTCCTATTGCAACACTATTCCGACGCCCCAGGGCGGCAGCCATGAGGCCGGCCTGCGTACCGCTCTCGCGCGGGGCATCCGCACCTATGGTGAGATGAGCGGCAACAAGAAAGCATCCAAGATCACAGCGGAAGATGCGATCGGTGGCGCTTGCGTAATGCTGTCCGTCTTCGTCGAAGACCCGCAATTTCAAGGGCAAACCAAGGAAAAACTTTCGTCGCCAGAGGCAACCAAGCTGGTCGAAGGGGCTGTCAAGGATCACTTCGACCTCTGGCTTGCAAACGACCCCTCTTCCGCCAACGATCTGTTGGAACGCATGCTGGAGCGCGCCGAAGAGCGGCAGCGCCGGCGTGCTGCAAAAGACTTCGCGCGCAAGACCCCGACCCGGAAACTACGCCTGCCTGGCAAGCTGACCGACTGCACCCGCAACGGCGCCGAGGGAACCGAGATATTTTTAGTCGAAGGCGATTCTGCTGGTGGATCAGCCAAACAGGCACGCATTCGTGAGACCCAAGCAATTCTGCCCCTGCGCGGCAAAATTCTCAATGTGGCAAGCGCGTCAGCTGACAAGCTAGCCGGCAATCAAGAACTCCATGACCTACTGCAGGCACTTGGTTGCGGCACGCGCAGCAATTATAATGACGAAAAGCTGCGCTACGAGCGGGTCATAATCATGACCGATGCAGATGTAGACGGTGCGCATATTGCAGCGCTTCTGATGACGTTTTTCTATCAGGAGACGCCCGGCCTCGTAGTCAATGGGCATCTGCACATCGCACAACCGCCGCTATATCGCTTGACACAGGGCGCCTTCACTCACTATGCGCGGGATGATGCGCATCGCGACGAATTGATAAAGAACGGCTTTACAGGTAAAGGCAAAATCGATATTAGCCGCTTTAAAGGCCTTGGCGAGATGCCGCCGGCGCAGTTGCGCGAAACGACTATGGACCCTGGTAAACGCTCCCTCCTGCGGGTCGATATACCGAGCGCAACAGATCCAGAACAATCAGGCGAGGTGCGGCAAACGGCAAATTTTGTCGAAGCATTGATGGGCCGCAAAGCCGAAAAGCGCTTCAGCTATATCCAGGAAAACGCAAAGTTTGTCACCGATATCGATGTCTAGCGTT
>CAYYUG010000100.1:6262-9380 GCA_964474755.1 uncultured Rhodospirillaceae bacterium
CAATATTTAAGTGTTTAAAGCGTATTAACCCTCCTAATTCCATTGACACGGCGCGGGAAGCCCGTACGATCCGGACAGTAGTGCCACACTGAATTTCTGGCGATTTTTCTATTGTATCACCCGCTTTCATGAAGTTTTCCGATCTCGGTCTTGGAGATGATCTCTTGCGCGCCGTTACGGATGCCGGCTACGACACGCCGACTCCAATCCAAGCACAAGCGATACCCTATGTTTTGATGAACCGTGACCTGCTGGGCTGTGCCCAGACCGGTACCGGCAAGACAGCCTCCTTCACCTTGCCGATGATCGAAATTTTAGCGCATGGTCGGTCTCGTGCCCGAATGCCACGGTCTCTAATCCTTGAGCCGACCCGCGAACTCGCCGCCCAGGTTTCCGATCAGTTCGAGGCTTATGGTAAGTACCATAAGCTGACCAAAGCACTACTAATCGGCGGCGTGTCATTTGAAGACCAAAACAAGGCGTTGGATCGAGGCGTCGACGTGTTAATTGCGACCCCAGGAAGGCTATTAGATCATGCCGAGCGTGGGAAAGTTCTGCTGCGGGATGTAAAAATACTAGTCATCGACGAAGCCGATCGTATGCTTGATATGGGTTTCATGCCAGATGTTGAGAAAATCGTTGGACTTCTTCCTCAAATCCGGCAAACACTCTTTTTCTCAGCAACTATGCCGCCGGAGATTCGACGCCTCTCTGAGAAATTTCTGAGCAATGCGAAGGAGGTCTCGGTCGATCCTCCAGCGACCGCAGCAGAGACTATTTCTCAGGGCCTAGTCAAAGTAGGCCCCAAAAACAAGCGGCGGGTGCTGCGTGACCTGATCCGGACGGAGAACGTGCAGAACGCACTCATTTTTTGTAACCGCAAACGGGACGTCGGGATACTACACCGCTCTTTGCATCGTCACGGATTCCAGGCTGGCGCCTTGCATGGCGACATGGATCAATACAGCCGGACCGAGACCCTGGATAAGTTCAAGGCCGGCGGCTTCAACATCCTCGTTTGCTCAGATGTAGCCGCACGCGGCCTGGACATTGCATCAATGAGCCATGTGTTCAACTTCGACGTCCCAACACATGCAGACGACTATGTGCACCGTATAGGGCGGACGGGACGTGCGGGCAAAGAGGGCCGTGCGATCACGATCGCGACCTCTGAGGATACTCGTTATCTGGAGGCCATCGCAAAACTGATTGGTTACCCGATACCGTCAATCGAAGGGTTCGAGAACGTGCCCGAAGAGCAGCATGACATCTCGGAGGACAAGCCGGACAAACCCCGGCGCAATCGCCGCTCGCGCTCTTCGAAAAAAGCCAATGCTCCTACAAAGATGCATGAAGAGAGGGTGTTGGATGTGAAAGACGCAGATACAAACGCTACTTTGCCCTTCGGCCAGCAGGAACACGTTCCCGCCTTCCTGCTGCGAAAATAGCCTCTGAAGCGCTAATGTCTTCGCACCTCAACAAGAATACCTTTCTTAGCAAGCGCCTCAATCTCATCCGCATCGAAACCAATCTCGGACAGAACCTCGCGTCCGTGCACCCCAAATTTTGGCGGCGTACTTCGGATCGACCCTGGGGTACGAGAGAATTTAATTGGTATGCCACTCATACGGTACCAATCGTGCGAAACGGCCATTTCACGGTGTTTTGTGTGCTCGTGATGGTACATTTGTGCGGTGTCTAAAACTGGTCCAGCAGGCACACCGGCCTCCATCAGTCGCTTGCAAACTTCCTCCCCATCCAACCGTATCAGCTCGCTTTCCAGTTCGACCTTTAATTCCTCCCGGTTCGTCACACGGCCGCTGTTAGCTTCAAAGCGAACGTCCTCTGACAAATCGGGACAGCCCAAGACCTCGCAAAGCCTGCTAAATGCGCGGTCGTTGCCACAACCGAAGAAAATATCGACTGTTTTCGTTCGAAACTTATCGTATGGGCCAACATTAGGGTGCGCGTTACCGGTCGAGACCGGTACCTTGTCCGACAGCAAATAATTGATTGTGTATGGATGCATCAGCGACACGGCGCTGTCGAACAAGGTCATATCAATATATTGGCCTTCGCCGGATGTCTCGCGCTCGATAATCGCCATCAGGATCGCAATCGCCGCGTAGAGACCCGTTCCCATATCGACCATCGGAATGCCAACCCGGGTCGGTCCTGTTTCTAGCGTCCCGTTAACGCTGAACCAGCCCGCAGCCCCCTGGATGATTGCATCATAGCCTGGAAAGCCGCCCAGCGGCCCCTCCCCACCATATCCGCTGATCCGGCAATGTACGAGCTTAGGAAACCGTTCACTTAGCGTTTCCGCATAGCCAATTCCCCAGCGTTCCAATGTGCCGGGTTTGTAGTTCTCTATCAAAACATCTGCTTCTTGGAGCAACCGTAACAGGACGTCGCGGCCCTTAGACTTAGACAAGTCAAGCCCCATGGAACGCTTATTACGGTTCAAACCAATAAAGTAAGACGCATCCCCCTCATGGAAAGGGGGGCCCCAGTCGCGCACTTCGTCTCCTTGCGGCGGTTCAACCTTGATCACCTCCGCACCATGGTCGCCCAGCACCTGGGTGCAGTAGGGTCCGCCCAGGACCCGGGTCAAATCTATGACACGCTTGCCGGCGAGCGCGCCGGCGGCCGGGCTATCTTTGCTCATTATGATATGTCTTTCGTTAAAATTATATTTTCCGGAAAACACTCAAGGTGTTCGTCACAATGTACGCTTCTCTGCAACGACAACGTCATTCCGTTTCGGCAACGGCGGACTGTAGATGATTACACACTGATAGTCTTCCTCTCCTATCGCAACAATTCCATGTTCAAGTTTTGGCGGGATCCGGATTACAGTTCCCGGACCACGGATCACCGCGGGATCATCGCCAAGGGTTACTTTCGCTTGCCCTTTCAGAATGTAAATAATCTGGTGCTCAATATCGTGCGAATGGGGTTCCGCTTCTCCACCAGGCTTAACCGTGCCCAGGAGCATTTCGAAGGTGTCGCAAAACTCTTTACCCGCAAGCCTTACATTGACCGTACCACCATGACCTGGTGGTGCGTATTGATCGAGATCGTTCTGCTCGACTATCAATTCTGAATGCTTCGCCAT
>CAYYUG010000100.1:9480-12021 GCA_964474755.1 uncultured Rhodospirillaceae bacterium
ACTAACAGTACTTTCGAGAAAATGGAAAATTCGACAAAGTAGCCTATCAAATTCGCGAAGGTGGCGACGCGACCGCTCTGAGCTACTAGATTGACGACAAAGACGGTCGCCACCATCAAGCACTACACCTTTAAGAACAACGCAGGGCAGGTGGTCTGCAAGATCGTAAAAGCGCTGCATTCGGTTGAATAACACATCAATTTTATGGAGGCGTGAGGATATCTAGGTGGTAATGGTTTAAATCAGAATGGAAATCGAAATACTGTAAGGCGACGAACCCTTGTTAAATTGACCGTAACTTCCTGCAGAATCGATCTCACAAAGCAATATCAGTAGAAATTTTGCTTAACCGGCTACTAATTAAAAAAACATCCCGAGCCCAAGGGCTCGGGATTAGTATTCCAAACAAGGGCCCGCCCACCTGCGGGCCCTCGCCAAATAGTTATTTGATCGCGTTCGGCAGCCAAGTGATAATTTCTGGAAACGCCAGAAACAGGCCGATTGTCGCCGCATCTGCAGCAAAAAATGGCCCTATCCCTCGGAACACATCACCCAATGGAATGTCCGGTCTAACCGCGGCAACCACGTAACAGTTCAGTCCAACCGGCGGCGTAATTAGACATACCTCACACATCTTAACAACGATGATGCCAAACCAAATCGGGTCATAACCCAGCGCGATGACCGCGGGATATACAACCGGCAAGGTCAGCAGCAACATGCCTATGGCATCCATGAACATGCCTAAGACCGCGTAGCCCAAGAGGATCATGATCATGACAACAACAGGCGGTAGCGGCAGGCTAATAAGCCATTCCGCGAACGCCTGCGGAAGGCCGGCGAAGCCGAGGAACCTCACGAAGATCAGGATACCCCATACCAGGGCGAAGATCATGACGGTCAGCTTCGACGTCTCAACCAAGGCTTCCTGCAACGAGTGCCACTTCATGCCGTTAAACAATGCAATGCAGAGCACCACGAACGCGCCAAGCGCACCCGCCTCAGTTGGCGTCGCCCAGCCGGTGTACATGGCACTAAAGATAATCGCAACGACAGCAAAAATAGGTAACGTACCAGGAATCGTCTTTATACGCTCGCGCATTGGTGGCGATTGGATTGGACGCCCCATTTCCGGCTTCCAGATGCACTGACCAATAATCAAAGCGGCATAGATCAGCGCGGAAACGATGCCTGGGAGGAAGCCTGCTAAAATCAGCGTGCCAACAGATTCTTCAACGATGATGGCGTAAATCACCAAGATCGCGCTGGGTGGTATCAGCGAAGCCAATGTACCACCAGCGGCGACAACACCGGCAGCCAATCGCCTATCATACCCGTGTTCCAGCATATGCGGTATGGCGACACGGCTAAACACCGCCGCAGTCGCCGTACTGGCACCGGACACCGCAGCAAAACCAGCTGTTGCGAAAACACTGGCGACGGCGAGACCACCCGGCACCCAGCCTACCCATGCACGTGCCGCGTTGAACAACGCATGCGTTAGGCCAGCGTGATAGGCGATGAAGCCAATCAAAATAAACATCGGCAACACACTGAGCACGTAGTTGATGGCTTTCGAATGCGGCACGGTACCGACAATACCGGCACCCGCATCCCAGCCAATGATATGTGCCGTGCCAAACAATCCGACGATCGCGGCTGCTGCAAAAACGCGCACGCCGCCGAAGACCAATACGAGTAAGCCCCCCGTATAGACCAAGCCAATCGTAAATTCATCCATCAGTCGGCCCTCACCCTGGTATTTCCGCTTACAATATCAACCTTCTCTTCCTCGCCGGCCAAGCCTGCATCAATCTCCTGTTGCGCCTGCTCGTCGACCGTCTGAATGTGCGGAACGGCGATAAGCTCAGCGTCCGGATACATAATCAATCGGAAAAAGCCAATTGCTTGCAGCGCCAACCGGATCATTAAGATGGAAAAGGCGAACGGCACCGCCAGCTTCGATGGCCAGAGGATAATTTCGACATCAATCGTACTGTCACCAATAACGTAAGCGCGCTCGAAATGGCCATAAGTGTAGACGATTAGGATGCCCACGATCAGCATGATGACCAGGGTCCCTAAAAATTCCATAGTGTACAGCAGCCGGCCCTTAAAGCGGCCGATGACAATTTCCATTCGGATATGGCCACCTAATTTTTGGCAATACGCCAAACCCAGGAAGGCAAAGGTGGTCATCGAAACTTCAACGAGATCCACATACCCAGGTACTGGTACATTCAAGAGTTTTCGGCCGAAAACTTGATAGGTACCGACGAACATCAAAAGTAAAATCGTGATTGCGGCAATCAAGTTCAGGAATTTTTCGACAACGAAATAGGCGTCATCGACTTTTGTAAAGAACCGCGCCCCTGGGCTTAATTGCTCGGCTTCATTCATAGCCATGGCCAAATCCAAATAGTCTCAGAAATTGATAAAATAAAGGCTGTCTAGCCATGTTTGGCTAGACAGCCTTTTCTATCGTGTCAGCTTATTTACCGTAGATGCGTGTTGTCGGATACTTCTTACGAGCTTCCGCTG
>CAYYUG010000101.1:0-1698 GCA_964474755.1 uncultured Rhodospirillaceae bacterium
CATCCAGCGATCAGCAGCAGCGTGAATATCAATATCGCAGGGCCACGCACCCAGGCACTAAGCCGCCGTTCCGCCGACCGTCAAGCCGTCAAGCCGCATTGTCGGTTGACCGACACCCACCGGAACGCTTTGACCATCCTTGCCACACGTCCCCACGCCGGTATCGAGCGACATGTCATTGCCGATCATACTGACCGTCTTCATCGCCTCTGGCCCGTTTCCGATTAGGGTAGCTCCCTTTACCGGAGCGCCGACCTTACCGCCTTCCACCATGTAAGCTTCTGTGCAACTGAACACAAACTTGCCACTGGTTATGTCAACCTGACCGCCGCCAAAATTAACTGCGTAGAGACCATTCTGGACCGAAGCAAGAATCTCCGCCGGGTCCTTGTCACCGCTCAGCATGTAGGTATTTGTCATGCGCGGCATAGGCGCGTGGGCAAAGGATTGGCGCCGTCCATTTCCGGTTGCGGCGACCCCCATTAGCCGTGCATTCATGCGATCCTGCATATAACCGACTAGTTTGCCGTCCTCGATCAAGACCGTGCGCGATGATGGCGTTCCCTCATCATCGACCGTGATGGAGCCACGCCGATCCGCGATCGTCCCCTCATCGACAATAGTGACGCCAGGCGATGCAACCCGCTCGCCCATCAGGCCGGCAAAGGCAGAGGTCTTTTTGCGGTTGAAATCACCTTCCAGGCCATGGCCGACCGCTTCATGTAACAGGACGCCGGGCCAGCCGGGACCCAGCACGACCGTCGTCTCACCCGCAGGTGCGGCGACCGAGTCGAGATTGACCACCGCTTGACGCAGCGCCTCATCGGCTTGCGCTTGCCAGGCTTCCGGCTGCACGAAAGTCTCATAAGCCAGCCGGCCGCCAACACCTTGGCTACCGCTTTCCATTCGATCGCCATCGGCGACGACTATGGAAACATTGAGCCGCACCAGCGGGCGGATATCCGCGACACGGATACCACCAGCACGCATGATCTGTACCGCCTGCCATTCGCCCGCAAGCGACGCTGTGACCTGACGCACACGGGAATCCTTAGTCCGGGCATAGGCATCAATATCGGCCAGTAGTTTAACCTTGGCGTCGAAATCCATCTGCCCCAGTGGGCTCTCATCGGTATAGAGGCTGCGGTTCGTCGCAGCTGGTCCATCGCCCTGGCTGCCCGAATGTCCGACCTGCACCGCACGCACGGTTTGCGCAGCGCGCTTGATCGCCAACTCCGTCAGTTCGGCGGAGTGCGAATAACCAGTCGCCTCATCGGCAATCGCGCGCAGTCCGAAACCTTGCATCGTATCGAAACTAGCGTTGCGGACGCGCTGATCGTCAAAGGTAACACTCTCCGCCTGACAATATTCCAGGTAAAGCTCACCATCATCAGCTTTCTGTAGTGCATCGTTTACGATTTTTTCAGTACGCGAACGATCCAGTCCCGCGCGATTGAAAAACAGATCGTCTGTCGTCGAGAGATCAGACAATTTCAGTCCCTTCCTGCCATCGTACCTAAAAGACATCACGGATATACTTCAACCAAACTACGATGGATGGCGCGGCGAAGTACATTACCAATCATATTATTCGGCCTGATTGATAACACTGATTACGATATCCAGCGATTAGACCGCCCGGTAAGCGAGCATTAGGACAATCAAACCTAAATCTAAAATTTTATATTAAAATGACGA
>CAYYUG010000101.1:1798-11822 GCA_964474755.1 uncultured Rhodospirillaceae bacterium
AAAATTTGAGGAGGAAACGCTAATGCCGGACATACCGAAGATCTATCCAGTGATTCTGTCCGGCGGTTCTGGATCACGGCTTTGGCCTATGTCGCGAGCACACTATCCAAAGCAGCTTTTGGCATTGTCGGGCTCACTTACGATGCTGCAAGCCACAGCGCGGCGAGTTTCAGCTGTGACGCACTATGCACCGCCTCTGATCATCGCCAACAATGATCACCGTTTTATCGTTGCCGAACAATTGCAGGCCGCCGGCATCGAACCGCGCGCGATCGTTTTGGAACCGGTCGGACGCAACACGGCGCCAGCAGCAGCCATCGCTGCCCTAGCGTTGGTTAAGGATACGCCGGACGCCATCATGTCACTGCTTGCCTCCGACCATGTGATCGCAGACGAGGCTGCCTTTACAACAGCAATGCAAACCGCCGCACAAGCCGCATCACGCGGGTCGCTGGTCACGTTAGGCATCAAGCCTGACCGGCCGGAAACCGGCTATGGCTACATCCGGCAGGGGCAGCCTATTGCGGACACCAACGACGTCAAACATGTTGTGGAATTTGTCGAGAAACCCGATCTCACAACAGCCGAAGGGTATTTGCGTTCGGGCAATTACCTTTGGAACAGCGGTATGTTTGTCCTCGGAGCCCAAGCATATCTGGACGAGCTCGCGCGACTGGCGCCGGACATGATGGAAGCTTGCCGCAAGGCCTATGAAGCGAGCTTTACAGATTTGGATTTCTTGCGCCTAGATCCCGAGACGTTCGGTGCCTGTCCCACCAATTCAATCGACTACGCCGTGATGGAGAAAACCGACCTGGCCGCGGTCGTACCGGTCGATATCGGCTGGAACGACATCGGCGGCTGGCCTGCCCTTTGGGATTTGGCGGATAAGGACGAGGATGGCAATGCCGTCATAGCCGACAGCCTGCTGCAAGATGTGCGCGGCTCCTATCTGCGCGCCGAAGACGGCCGCCTAATCGCGGCGATCGGTGTCGAAAATCTGATCGTCATCTCGACCTCCGATGCCGTCCTCATCACCCACCGCGATAGGGCGGACGACGTCAAGAACACTGTGGAACAGTTAAAAGCAAAAGATCGCTACGAAGCACTGCACCATCGCAAGGTTTATCGGCCGTGGGGCGAATATAACGAGATCGACGAGGGTTCCCGCTTTCGCGTCAAACGCATTATCGTCAAACCAGGCGGCATCCTTTCTCTACAAAAGCACAAGCACCGTTCTGAACACTGGGTCGTAGTCAAAGGAAACGCCATTGTTACGCGTAGCGAAGAGGTCACCAAACTACAAGAGAACCAGTCCACCTACATCCCCAAAGGGGTCATCCACCGTCTCGAGAACAAGGGTGATGAACCCCTGCATTTAATCGAGGTGCAGGTCGGTGACCATGTCGGCGAAGACGACATCGAACGCCTTGAAGACATCTACGAGCGCCACTAGCTCATGTTCAGTCAAGCAGCCATCAATTTATTTCAAATCAATAAAATACGCTCTGTTTTTTGTGGGATGAGGTTAGCGTACCCACCTAAATATTAGCCCATTGGATAGGTTTATTAGATGAACCTAAAATAATGAGTACACATATGCCACCTATGTTACCTAGCCAGGTGCTTATCAACGATAACCCGGTGTCGGAGAAGATTCAGGTATGGGCGAACAGACCATCAAGTCAACAAACATCACAGCAGTCGAAAGTCGCGTCACGCTGCGCGACAGGATAGAGCGAAGCGGTCACAGGGGCGGCGTGCTCTGGTTTACCGGTCTTTCAGGATCCGGCAAATCAACCTTGGCGATCGAACTTGAACGGCGCCTATTCAATATCGGTTACAACGTATTCATGCTTGACGGCGACAATGTCCGGCGCGGCCTGTCTTCTAATCTAGGCTTTTCACCGGAAGATCGGACCGAAAATATCCGCCGGATCGGAGAGGTCGGCGCTCTGTTTGCCAATGCCGGCTTCATCGCGATCACCGCCTTCATCTCGCCCTATCAGGCAGACCGCGACCGCGCGCGCGAGGCTGCGAACGAAGGCTTCCATGAAATTTACGTTGACGCGGATTTAAAGCTCTGCGAATCGCGAGATCCTAAGGGACTATATCAGAAGGCGCGGCGCGGCGAAATTCCAGAATTTACCGGCATCTCTGCACCTTACGAGGCACCTACATCGCCCGATTTTACTGTCGATACAGGCGCGCTAGACGTCGATAAATCGGTTACAGCGTTAGTCGAATACGTCGCCGAGAACTTTATCCAACAGTAGTGCCAACGCGCACGGAGCGGTGGCTGTTTCAAATTAAATCAGGCGAAAGGCCTGCGCGTTTATTCGGCTTCGACAGTCTGTTTAGAATAGAGATCACTGCAACTCAGGCAACCGCACCATTCTTTCGCAATTCAGCGATCCTATCAGCCGAGAGACCCCAGGCAGCCAGCGCTTCATCAGTGTGCCGACCCGGTTCCGGAGGTGGCCCCTGCACTGCGCCTGGGGTGCGGCTGAAGCGCGGAGCCGGTCCCGGCTGCACAATACCATCTACCTCTACGAAAGTACCACGCGCCTTGTTATGCGGATGTTCCGGCGCTTCCGCAAGGCTAAGCACCGGCGCAAAGCAAATGTCCGTACCTTCCATCTGGTCGCACCATTCAGCCCGGGTCTTGGTCTTGAAGATGGCGGCGATACGTTCCTTCATCTCCGGCCAATGGGAACGGTCCGCCTGCGGCGGCAAATTGGCCATATCGAGGCCAAGCGCCTCGATCAGCATACCGTAAAATTGCGGCTCATTCGAGCCGACGCTGATATGTTTGCTGTCCTTGGTCTCGTAGACATTGTAGTGATGGCAGCCACCATCAAGCCGGTTCACTCCGCGCTCATCCAGATGGTTGCCCGCCGCATAAGCGCCATAACAGGAGGCCATCAGTGAAGACGCGCCGTCAACCATCGCCGCATCAACCACCTGCCCCATGCCGGACTTCATCGCCTCCAGCAGCGCACTGACAACGCCAAAGGCGAGGTAGACCCCGCCACCGCCAAAATCCGCTACCAGGTTCAACGGCGGCAACGGCGCGTCTGGCGTGCCAATAGCGTGCAAAGCACCGGTGAGCGCAATGTAGTTAATGTCATGCGCCGCGGCGTTTGCCATCGGCCCGTCCTGGCCCCAGCCAGTCATGCGGCCATAAACAAGCTTCGGGTTGCGTGCAAAACAATCTTCCGGTCCAATACCGAGACGTTCAGTTACTCCGGGACGGAAGCCCTCTATCAGGGCGTCGGCGCCTTCTACTAACTGAAGTATCGTTTCGACTCCGTCCGTATTTTTGAGATCAACAGCTATTGATTGGCGACCGCGATGTAGGGTCGCAAATTTGTGCGGTGTTGGCGGCTCAATCCCAACCACACTCGCCCGATCGACACGCAGCACGGTGGCGCCCAAGTCGGCTAACAGCATGGCGCACATCGGTCCCGGCCCGATGCTGGCAATCTCAACGACTTTCACTCCCTCAAGCGGCCCCATCGCGTTTCTCCATTCAGTGTTCGTATACAAATTAATTATTCATGTTGGCGCGGTGGGCGGCAAGCGGCGGAGCAGACCACCCTAGTTTGCCATCTCACAGTCGCTCGCCATCGCGGATGTGTCCTCATACAATGAGGCCAAACGACAATCTAATTCCCAGGGAGGCCTAATGTCCGATCTCGTAACTTTTGAAAGACGCGGTGCCATCGGCGTCATTACCGTCGACAATCCTCCGGTCAACGCGCTCAGCCCGGGTGTGCCGGAAGGCCTTGTCGATTGCGTGACCCAGGGCAACGCTGACCCTAGGGTGAAGGCTATGGTGCTACGCGGCGCCGGCCGTAGCTTTATTGCCGGTGCTGATATTAAGTTCCTCGGACAAAAGAAAACCGAAGCCGCTCTCACTTACCGCACGATCATTGACGACAGCGAGAAACCCATCGTCGCGGCGATCCATGGCTACGCGCTGGGCGGAGGGCTGGAAACAGCACTTGCCTGTCAGTACCGGGTTGCAGCCGAGGATGCCAAGGTCGGCCTCCCAGAAGTGCTGATCGGCGTACTGCCAGGCGGCGCCGGCACACAACGCCTGCCACGATTAGTCGGCCCGAAGGCGGCGCTGGAGATGATCGTCACCGGCCGCCACGTCACCGCCCCCGAAGCCAAAGAGCTCGGCATCCTCGACAATCTCGCGACGGACAATGACGCACTACTCGACGCTGCCATTGCCCACGCCAAAAAGGTTGCCGATGTGCGTCCCCTGCCGCGCATCCGCGACGACGACTCGAAACTGGCGGAGATCAAGGACGACCCGGGCATGTTCGACAACATGCGCAAGAAAATCGCGCGCCGCGCCCGTAACCAAAAAGCGCCCTACAATTGCATCAAATGCGTCGAGGCGGCAGTCGATCTGCCTTTCGACCAAGGCGTTGCGCGCGAGCGCGAGCTGTTCGATGAACTTGTCATGGCAGACGAGGCAAAGTCGCTGCGCTACGCCTTTTTCGCCGAGCGCCAGGCGAACAAGATCCCCGACATCGACAAGTCCGTGAAGGGCCGCACCGTCGCGTCCGGCGCAGTAGTCGGCGCAGGCACCATGGGCGGCGGCATCGCAATGTGTTTTGCCGATGCGGGCTTACCAGTCAAATTGCTCGAGATGAACCAGGATGCGCTCGACAAGGGTATCTCCAAAATCCGTGCCAATTACGAGACCAGCGTAAAACGTGGCAGCCTCGCCGCAGACCAAGTCGAAAAGCGCATGAGCCTAATCGAGCCGGTACTCAACTACAACGCGATTAGCGATGCCGACATTGTCATAGAAGCGGTGTTTGAGGAGATGGCGGTCAAGAAGGAGGTTTTCAGCAAGCTTGACGCGGTAATGAAGGACGGCGCCGTGCTAGCCTCCAATACGTCCACTCTGGACATCGACGAGATCGCGAGCTCCACCAAACGTCCGGCCGACGTACTTGGCACACACTTTTTTAGCCCAGCCAACGTGATGAAGCTGCTGGAGATCGTCCGCGGCAAGAAAACAGCCAAAGAGGTGGTGGTCACCTGCACCGCACTGTCCCGCATCCTAGCTAAAGTCGGAGCGGTGTGCGGAAATTGTGACGGTTTCCTCGCCAACCGAAGCCGCGCACCCTTTCAGACAGAGATGAATATCCTGGTCGAAGAGGGCGCCAAACCTCAACAGATCGACAAAGTCATGTATGACTTCGGCTACCCGATGGGACCGTTCGCAGTGGGCGACCTGGCTGGTCTTGATATCGGCTATGCCGTGCGCCAGCGCCGCAAAAAAGAGAGCCCTAACGAATACCGCGCCTTGGCGATTCCCGACCGCCTTTACGAGATGGGCCGCTACGGCCAAAAGACTGGCGCCGGATGGTTCAAATATGAAATAGGCGACCGCACCCCACATCCCGACCCGGCCGTGGACGAGGTAATCGCAAATATCGGCAAGGAATTGGGCATCGTACAGCGTGACGATTTCACCGACGAAGAAATCCTCCACCGGCTGCTATTCGCCAGCATCAATGAAGCCGCAAAAATCCTTGAGGAAGGCATCGCGTACCGAGCCAGCGACATTGACGTAATGTGGCTCAACGGCTTCGGCTTTCCCCGCTATCGCGGCGGCCTGATGTACTGGGCCGACGGTATCGGTGCAAAGAGTATCCATGCACAGATGATGGAATGGCAGGCGCTGTATGGCGACCGCTGGAAGCCGGCTGCGATGATCGAAGAGCTGGCGGCGAAGGGAAAGGAGTTCCTTGACAACTGAAGTGACGCCGGCAATGCGGACCTGGTTCATCATTAGTCTAATCGCCTTTACGGCGTTGACGCTCTACGGCGTGTGGAGTGAGAAGTTGGTAGTGCCGTAGCCCATCTCACCCCTTCTTTCCCTCCCTAGCACCATCCGCTAACCTCACCCTTACCAAATCTCTAGCGGAGGAACCGCCCATGTCAAACCGCAACTTCCATGATGGCAAGCGAGAGCATGCAGTTGCGCTTAGCAATTCACAACGTGCGGTCTCCTACAACTCAATCGAGGTCACACCGGTCAATCCGGTAATCGGTGCTGCGGTATCCGGGGTGGATATGACGCGAGAGTTACCAGCGGCGCAGGTCGATGATCTGAACCGGGCGCTGGCCGATCACAACGTGCTGTTCTTCCGCGATCAGCCGGAACTAACGGCTAAACAACAGATCGAATTTGGACGCAAATTCGGACCGCTGCACATCCACCCAAACGCCGCCGAGCACGAGAAGCATCCGGAATTGTTTGTCATCCACACTCACGGTGAGTCGGTGGTCAACAACGGGTCAGACTGGCATACCGATGTCTCCAGCGATCCGGAACCACCGATGGCGACAATTCTGCAGATCCACCGTACCCCGCCGCTGGGCGGCGACACGATTTTCGCTAACATGTACGCGGCCTTCGATGCACTATCCGAACCTATGAAGGCCTATCTGAGCAAGCTCAAGGCACTGCATGATCCAGAGCGAGCGCATCGTGGCCGTTTCGCCGAGAAGGGTGTAGACGATACAGGCCGGAAATTCACCAACGCGATCCACCCGGTGGTGCGCACACATCCAGTGTCAGGTCGCCAGGCGCTTTACGTGAACGAGGTGTTCACCCAGCAGATTATGGAAATTCCCGGACCGGAGAGCGACGCGATCCTCACCTATTTATTCCAGCATATGGGGCGACAGGAATTCCAGGTGCGCTTTCAATGGCAGGACAACTCGGTCGCCTTCTGGGATAACCGCTGCACGCAGCATTTGGCAATGTGGGACTACTGGCCGGCGGAACGCTTCGGTCATCGGGTGACAGTCAAGGGCGACGCGCCCTTTTATAGCCCGAACTAGGGCAACTAGACCGCCATCCCCTCAGCATGGCCGCTAGCTGTAGCGAACAACATCTCCTGCGGAGCACGGGCGTCGCCGACCGGCACTACGTCAATCCCTAACGCGCGCAAAGGGACGGCCAGTTCGTTGTCCGGCAAGCGCGGAGTGGCGAAGGTCAGCAAGGCCAGATCTTCGATCAAAATCACATCACCATTGTAGATATTCACGAGCTCCAACCGGCCTTCCGCGATACGGTCGGACCAGCACGGCTCGACGAGGCTCATGATCTCGATGCGTTGCTCGACCATTCGGCGCAGTATGCCCTGCCGGGTGACCAGAGGCACCTCGGTAGCAATGCTTTCTCGCGGCGTGACGATGACAGTACGTTCGAAACGCATCGCAAGCGCCTCTGCTGCGGCATAGGTGGCCTCCGTGTGGTCGGTGTCGTAAAGGACAGCCGCGCCAGGCAATGGCCCCTCAAACCGCAAAATGTCAGGCAGAGCCTTGCGCAGATCCGGGACCCATCCTTCCGCGCAAACAGCCGCCGGCAGCCAGTCGGGCGGGATCATGGACGATCCGGTGGCGAGAATTACACTGTCAGGACGGAGCGCGATGACGTCATCTACTGTCGCCCTCCGGCCCAAACGTAAAACTGCTCCAGCACGCGTCGCCGCTACTGTCTGATAGTCATAGATTGAGGAGACCGTCTCGCCACCCGGCAGCCTTTCGCGCAGCCGCGCCTTACCACCGGTGTCATCCGAGGCACCGAAAACAGTTACCGCGTGACCCCGAGTAGCAGCAGTCCAAGCGGCCTCCATCCCGGCAAGACCAGCACCTATAACAACGACACGCCGCTTCGCCACCGCCGGTTCAGGCCAGAAATTGACCTCATCAGGTAGAGCGACACGCGGATTATTGACGCATGCGACTGGCACCTGCTGGGTTACGATCGTCCCCCAGCAGGTGTTGCAAGATAAGCAGTAACGGATATCCCAGGTACGGCCGGTCCGTGCCTTTTCTGGCCAGGCCGGGTCGGCCAGCAAGGTACGGCCCATACCAATTAGCTGCGCCTCACCGCGCGCCAGTATGCCATCAGCTTCCGCCGGATCGGTGATACGGCCAAGCGCCATCAACGGTAAACCGTTGATGGCAGATTGCAATTTCTTGATGAAACCCATATAGGGCATCGGCGGGCCGTGCCGATCTGGCGTGTGCATCTCCAGGGTCCTGGCGTGTGCACCGCCGGCGAAGCAAACATAGTCGACGTCTCGGGAAATCGTAAGACGGCTGGCAATTTCGGCGGCCTCAGGCGGACCAATCGAACCGGGGACCCCATCGTCGCCGGGTAATTTTAGACCGACGATAAATTCTGGCCCACAGACCTCACGTAGGGTTGCCACGAGTTCATTCAAAATGCGGGTGCGCCCGTCCCAACCACCACCAAATTCGTCCTCCCTTCGGTTTGAATGTGGCGAGAGAAACTGGTGGAAAAGATGGCCGTGCCCGCCGGAAATCTCCACACCGGAGAATCCGCAATCTTTAAGGTAAGCGGCGGATTCGCCGATCTCCGCGATCAGACCACGGATTTCGTCAGCGGTGAGGGCGCGCGGCACAGTCCATGAGAGGTCGTCCGGTAGGGCGGAGGCGCCAATAGCCTCCGGGTTGCGGCCGGGGAAATGCCGGCCACGGCCGGCATCCTGGATCTGTCCTATCAGCCGGCAATCCTGCCCCTCGACCGCCTCAACCAACCGTTTAAGCGCCCCTGGATCGTCCTTCCGCCAGACCTGCACCCGCGGCAGCTTCGCCTGATGGCTCATCATGCCGAGTGGTTCCGTTACCGTCATCGCTGCACCACCCTTCGCCCGGTTGGCATGGTAGCGGATTTGCCTTTCCGTCACTTTGCCGTCTGGCGTCGACAGAGTGGTCATCGACGCGTGCACAATGCGGTTGCGCAACCGTTTGCCGGCAAGCGAGAATGGCGTGAAGAGCTTGGCGAAATCGCCGATGTCAGTCATGGGGGGTCCTCGAGACACGGTAGCCAGCGTAGCGTGCCGCATTAATCGGTCTTTGGGCAAACGGACGATTTCACGCAGTTCACAGATTCGTCCTAAACTGCTACTCCTCACTCTGGAAGAGGAACTTGCATGGCAACGCCGCGCAACTTGAAATCCCTGCCCAAAGCGCATCTGCACCTTCATCTGGAAGGCGCGATGAGACCCGTGACCTTGGATGCGTTTTGCGCACGCTACGACATCGACCGGCCCGCCGATACGCGGGGTAAGCGGTTTGACGATTTTTCCGGTTTCAACGCGATTTTCCGAGCAGCAACCCGCAGCATCCGCGAGCGAGACGATCTCGCGCTGTTGATCCTAGAAGTTGCAGAAGATGCGGCGGCGGAGGGCATCTGGTGGATTGAACCAGCCTTCGACGCCAACCGGTATAGTAACGCGCAGCCAGACGCCCGCGCCCACAGGCTATTCGAAACGCAGGATGAGTGCTGGTCTTTCACACTGGCAGCGGCGGAGGCCGCGAGTAAAGCAACCGGGGTTGGTATCGGCTTCATCTCAGCAATCGACCGCAGCCGACCCTTTGAACAGGGATTGGAGTGCGCACAGATCACCGCCGCACTAATCCGTGACAATTCCCATCTGATTTCGTGCGGATCAGCGCACGCAGAGGGACTTCATCCGGGCATTGTCGCCATCGGGTTGCACGGTCCAGAAGAGGGCTTTCCGCCCGAACCTTTCGCCGAACCCTTTCGCGTCGCTGTCGAAGCGGGGCTAATGTCGGTGCCGCATGCCGGAGAAATCGCGCCAACGCCGGGCGGCGGTGCCGCTTCGGTGGCAGGCGCGCTCGACTATTTGGGCGCAGATCGACTGGGGCACGGTGTGCTTGCTGCGGAAGATCCCGCGCTGGTCGATCGACTAGCGCGTGACAGAGTGTGCCTCGACGTCTGCCCGAGCTCCAATCTGCAGCTCAACGTCTTCTCCTCGATCGAAGACCACCCTCTGCCGCAATTTCTTGATGCAGGCGTGCCCTGCTCGCTCGGCAGTGACGATCCACTGCTGTTCGGTCCCGATCTGGTCGATGAGTTTACCCTTTGTCGGGACAAAATGGGGCTCAACGACGCGCAGTTGGCCACAATGGCACGACATTCCTTCGTTCA
>CAYYUG010000102.1:0-11724 GCA_964474755.1 uncultured Rhodospirillaceae bacterium
AGTCCGACACCGTTCCCTAGTCGGCCGTCCCGGTTGGGGTAGTTTGCGAGGACGATAGCAACCCGACGTTCGGACGGTGAAGTGTTTCGAAGTTGCGCCCAGTTAGCCGCAAGATCGGCGACGAACTGAATTCGGTCTGGCACTGGCCGATAGGTGACGATATCGGCTTCGACAGTATTGTCTCGGTGGGTGGGATCCTTGAAGGATACGGCGCGGGACAAAATTCTGCCGTCGACTTCTGGTAGAGCGACGTTCATGGCAATATCGCGTGCCGATAGGCCGCGCGTGCCCTTCTGCCAGCTCTCCTTGTCGCCACCAGAAAAAACGGTTTGCAGGATGGAACAGTCTGCGTCGTCGTACGGGGTGTTCCGCCGGCCCTCGCCGGGGTTGGCGATAGCAAAGCCGGTACCGTTCAAGATCACTGATGGGGCGGCCTCTGCGAGAGCCGCACGGACAGTTTCCGCTGCAATCGGGTCTCTCAGACTGGTGACATAGATTGGCAGGACGTTGAAGCCTGCTCGGTCGAGTGCCCCGATCATGGCGTCGATAACACCGGCGTTCGCCGACTGCACTAGCGCTCGATAGAATACCAGAGCTGCTGCTGGCCGGCCGTCTGTCCAGGGCAGGTCGGCGACCGTTTCTGGTGTAGAGTTGGGCCAGTATACGCCGGCGCGCAGCAGCGGTGCGGGTTCATGCCAGGCGCTGTCGTGGCCGCAGAGGCTGGCGGCATAGGCTAGCAGCGCGCGATAGTTTGCCGGTCCGCCATGCACGCAGTATTGCCAGAGCCGATGGGTTTCGTGGGCTGGTAGGGTCGCTTGCTCAGCCAGTTCGACGTCCGGCTGGTCGTCGCCGGGCAACCAGGCTAGAGCGATCTTTTTCTGGTGGCACACCGCAGTAATCTGTTCTACGCCATACTCCCAATAGCCGCGCCCGCCCAACAGGCGGATGATTACGAGCTTTGCCTGGGCGATGACAGCCTCGACATATAGATCAACTGAGAGATTGTGGCCAAGCTGCATCACGTTTGCGAGCCGCAGGGTCGGGAAGGTGTCGTCTTCTGCGCGATGCCATGAATGCGCTGCGGCAAGGCCGGAAATCTCGCTGTCTGCAGCGCTTAGGATTACGATCTCGCCCGGTGACTGTTCCAGATTGACCGCTGGTGTTCCGTCGTCAATCTCTCCCGTTTGTGTTGCC
The DNA here is from genome assembly GCA_964474755.1 of uncultured Rhodospirillaceae bacterium. GTDB lineage: Bacteria > Pseudomonadota > Alphaproteobacteria > UBA8366. The sequence goes on from CAYYUG010000102.1 coordinate 1,195, forward strand.
AGGAGGTGCATGTGGGGCTATCTCAGGACTGCGCGTTTGATAGACGACTGGTCCAAACCAGCGAGACCGATCACGACGATCTGGCTTTTCCGGGCTTCATCCTCACGCCAGTCGCGATCGAAATAGCGCTGTAGCCGAGTACCGACCCCCTGGATCACTTCGCGCCGTGCCCTGCCGGGACGGTCTAGAAATCCCTTGATGCGCAGGATGTCATGTTGCCGAATCACATCGGCTAGCCGCATCTCAAAACCGTCGGCATCTTTGACTGGCCCGAAACTGATAACGAAACTTTCGAAATCATCATGGTCGTGCTCGCCATCGACGTCGTCATGGTGGGAGGGACGGCTGTCCAGGTCGTCTTCGCTCGCGGCACCGAGACCAAGCAGGATGGATGGATCAAGTTGTGCATGTGCAGCGCGCACCACTTTCGTGCCATCTCGCAATTGCGCAGCGAGTTCATTGCGTAGACCCGGCACTTTCTTATCGTCAACCAAGTCGCATTTGTTCAGCACGACGATGTCAGCACAAGACAGTTGGTCCTCGAAAACTTCCTCTAGTGGGTCGTCATGGTCGAGTGCTGGGTCGGCTTCGCGGGCAGCTTGCACAGCTATTGGGTCGGGCGCCATTCGGCCATCTGCGACTGCGGCTGCGTCGACTACCGTCACAACGCCGTCAACCGTGACCTTACTGCGGATCTCTGGCCAGTTGAAGGCCGTCACTAGCGGTTTAGGTAGGGCCAGCCCGGAGGTCTCGATCAAGATATGGTCCGGTTGGTCGTCGCGCGCGAGTAGCGATTCCATGGCGGGCAGGAAGTCGTCGGCGACGGTGCAGCAGATGCAGCCATTGGCCAGTTCTACTACGTTTTCCTCGTTGCAGCTTTCGATGCCGCAACCGAGCAGTAGCTCGCGGTCGATGCCCAGGTCGCCGAACTCATTGATCAGGAAAGCAAGGCGGCGGCCCTTATTGTTCTCAACCAGGTGGCGGATCAGGCTGGTCTTGCCGGCGCCTAGGAAACCGGTAATGACAGTCGCGGGGATTTTTTCGGCCATAATATCTCCTAGGCGTCGGTTTCTTATTTTAAGATTTGTGGGAAGCCAGCCGTGACTAGATAGACCCGGTCTGCTACCGAGGCAATTAGCTGATTCATATGACCGGCTGCGTTGCGGAAGCGACGTGCCAGGGTGTTTTCCGGCACTATTCCACCGCCAACCTCATTTGAGACCAATACGGTTGGGCCGGGCAGAGTGGCGAGGGTGCCCGCTAGCGTCTCTATTTCCGATTCCAAGTCTTGGTTGGCTAGCAATAGATTGGTTAGCCAAAGCGTTAGGCAGTCGATCAAGATGGGCCTGTCAGCGTGGGCATGTTCAGTGAGGACAGTGACGAGGGTTAGTGGTTCTTCAACCGTCGTCCAGCGCAATCCGCGACGGATCCGATGGCGCTGAATTTTTGTGGCCATCTCATCGTCGCCGGCTGTCGCGGTCGCTAGGTAGGTGGCGTCGTCCCATCTCGTGCCGAAGCCAGCTTCTATTAACGTTTCGGCAAACACGCTTTTACCTGATGCCGCACCACCGAGAACGAGCGTGATTGGACATAGTGGATCTTCGTTCCTATCGATGACACGGTCCTCCGCCCGAGGGGGTGAGTCAAATTGCGCCGAAGAGGTCTCCTGGCTCTGGCGGTGGGGCGACCGGGACGCCTTCCCAACATTCGTCAGTGGCGTTGTGTCCTGGTCCCGCCGATCACAGTTGCGGGGGCAGCGCCGGGTTTACACCGGACTTCCCTGTTTCAGCATGCGAAGATTGACCGTAACGGGATGGCCCGCTTTGGACAAGGCATTTGGCGACACGGTTCAGCCCCGTTAATGCGATGCCCGCCGCGCAGCAGCCTTGTCCTGACGGCGACGGCGGAAACGGTTTACCAATTGTATGGTCCAGCGATAGCTGAGCCAGGAGGTGATAATTGCCCAAGGGATCGACCCGACAAACATGGGAATGCCCCAGATGCGGAATAGATCGACCGTGTAGATCCACAGGGATTGTAAAAAATCCGCATCTGTCGCCATTGCTTCGCTCAGCAGGAGGGCGAAACCTTCATATCCCGTCAGGTCGTCTGCGTCCCCCAACATGACTCGTCCGGTTACCAGGAAAGCGTAATAGATCGGGCCCATGGTGAATATGTTGGTGACCCAGGTCCACGCCATTGCAATGACGACGTTGAAGTCCCATTGCGGACGGAGAAAGTGAAGTGGCAGCCATATCATAAAGACGATCGGCATCTGGATGCCGACTGTGGGTGTCATGGCGATGAGCATACCAAACAGTACGCTGCGCCCCGTGTATTCTGGAGGGTGTTTGGCGCGCAATACCGGCATGATAAGCCGATACAGCAAGAGACGTCGCAACCGCGTGATGAGACGGCGACCCAGCAATTTTGGCACCTTTGAAATCTTCCCTTCCGCGATACCTAAGTTTTTTCAATTTATATCCGTATGTTTAGATCCGGACAAATGGCACCGCATTAATACGGTGGCTGATTGACAGCGCAGATTCGCCAAGCGACCCCGTCGGAACAGTCAGTGATCAAGTCGAGCCGGGTAATACCGAGATTTTGTGTTGCAAAAGCGAGCGCGGTTTCTGGATCAAGCCTTAAGGCAAGTGAGAGGGCTGCGCGGATGGTGCCGCCATGAGTGACGGCTATAATGTCCCTACCAGAAAATTCCTCAGACAGCCGCTGGATCACTGGGGTCACTCGACCGATCAGGTTGACAAAGGTCTCGCCATTCGGTGGTTGGATTAAGGCCGGCACCCGCCAGTGCCGATGGGGCATTGCTTTGCGCAGCGCTGTGAACGCGTCGTGTGTCATGCCTTGCCAATCGCCAAAATCCTGTTCGCGTAGGTCCGGCTCGATAATTGGTTGGGGTAGATCTAGACCAGCGTCCCGGATAGCATCCGCGGTCTGGATCGTCCGTTTCAGATCGCTGGTCAGGAGAATTGCACCGCTCGGTAGGGTTTGGGCGAGGCCTTTGAAGGCGTCGTCGTCGCAGCAATCTGCGTCTAGATCCATCTGCCCGTAGACGATGTTGCGTCCGGTTGGGACCGGCGCGTGCCGGATCCACCACCAGCGGGTTACGGTGCTCACGACTGAAATTCCCGTTTCTCTAAAGTGATGCCACTAGGAAAAGAAGCACGGCGATTTCCGCGCTTTGTTGTGCGGCACCGAGAGTGTCGCCGTTATAGCCACCGAGCAGGTGCTTCGCCAGCAATGCGATGCCGCCGACCCCAAGCATGCCGAAAATCAGAGCACCGATACCGGCGGCTGGGCCAAGAATGGCGACCGTTCCTGCGCTGGCAAGTCCGACGGATAGTAGGACGGTGTTCCGTTCCGGCTTTCCAGCGGCGGCGGCAAGGCCTGAGTCGCTCGCTAAATCCGATGTGAACATCATTGTGGGGAGAAGGCCACGTGACAGGATGGCTGCTGAAATTAAGACAGAGAACCCAGTTTCCGCGGTTGCGGCTAGCGCATAAGTGCGCAAGCCTACGCTGAAAATCAGAGCCAAAACGCCGTACGCACCGATATGGCTGTCCCGCATAATTTTAAGTCGACGGTCAGGTTCGCTGCCAGCCAGTCCGTCGGCCGTGTCGGCCAGGCCATCCTCGTGCAAGGCTCCCGTCAGAATCGTTCCCGCAAGCAGGGCGAGCAAGGCGGATATAAACGCTGGTAGACCGAAATAATGCGCCGACGCGAAGACCACACCCGCGGCTAAGCCCACTAACAGCCCGGCCACAGGAAAGGCCCAACAGGCGCGGGCCAGGTCGAAATGCGGCGCATTGATCGGCAAGCGTGTCAAGAATGCGATAGCTGCCCGAATATCATTGAGGGCGCGTTTTGCGGGTGTGTCGTCTGGCGGAGGCGTATAGTCCATCGATGTATCGCATTTGCCGATTTCGCGGAACCGTCATATACGACACAATCCGATTAAACGAGAAAAATTAGGCGGTGGGAGCATGGCGGCGCAGGAAGTATCGTTCGACGAAATGCGGGAATTGCTGGCGGCGATGCCGGGCCCAAACGAAACGGTGCGCGATAAAGTGCGGTCCCGTGAAGCGGAGCTGACCAAACCGGCGGGCGCACTCGGTCGGCTCGAAGCTTTAACTGAATGGTTCTCCACCTGGCAGGGACGTCATCCGCCGCAACTCGAACGTCCGCGGGTTGCGGTGTTCGTCGCTAACCACGGCGTCGCAGGGCGTGGTGTGTCGGCGTACCCGGCATCGGTGACGGCGCAAATGGTGGAGAATTTCCAGGCCAACGGAGCGGCGATCAATCAACTGTGCGTGCAGCAAGATGCGGATTTGCGGGTGTATGAGATGGCCCTTGACCATCCAACGCAAGATTTCACGCAAGAACCTGCGATGACCCAAACGGAATGCGCCCGTGCGATGGCCTATGGGATGATGGCGGTCGAGGATGGCATCGATGCTCTGTGTCTTGGCGAAATGGGAATTGGGAACACAACGAGCGCGGCAGCGATTTGTTGTGGGCTATTTGGCGGCGATGCAGCGAATTGGGTCGGTTCTGGAACCGGGGTTACGGGCGAAGCGCTGCAACGCAAAGCGGCTGCAGTGCAAGAGGCGATAGCCCTGCATGGGCCGGCTTTCGAAGACCCTTTTGAAGTGGCGCGGTGTATAGGCGGTCACGAATTGTCCGCGATAATTGGCGCGGTTCTCGCAGCCCGTATCGCGAGGGTCCCGGTGCTACTTGACGGATACGCTTGCACGGCTGCTGCCGCTGTCTTGCATCAGATTGATCCTGCGGCACTCGACCATTGTGTGGTCGGTCACCTTTCGGCGGAACCGGGGCATCGCCGGCTGGTCGATGCCCTCGGCCAAATTCCGGTGCTCGATTTAGGCATGCGGTTGGGAGAAGGGACTGGTGCTACTCTAGCGCTCGGCGTCTTGCGAGCAGCCATTTCTTGTCATAACGGCATGTCGACCTTTTCTGAAGCTCAGGTTGATGGGCCGGCCCGCTGAACGTTCGGGATATACTAACCATGTCTGACCAACAGGCCTTCCAGAACAACAACGTGCCGATCCGGCAGCGGGAAGGGCGACTTAGCCTGCGGACACTTATCCTGATCCGCTGGATCGCCGTCGTGGGTCAGACGGTGACCATCCTTATCGTCTATCTTGGCTTCGGTTTTGAGCTTCCTGTGGCCGCATGTCTATTCGTCGTGGCTTTGACCGCCCTGTCGAACTTGATGCTCTCGGTCCGAATGCCGGTGCGGGCGAGGCTCGGCAATGTCGGTGCCACTTTGTTACTCGGGTTCGATATGCTGCAGCTCGGCATGCTGCTTTACCTAACGGGTGGGTTGGAGAACCCGTTCGCCATCCTTATCCTGGCTCCAGTCACCGTCGCGGCAACGATCCTGTCACGTGGACCGACACTGGCGTTGACTATCCTCGCAATGGTGTTGGTTACGTTCCTTGCATTTTTAGGTGCGCCGCTGCCCTGGACTGGAGAGACGGTGTCTCTGCCCTTCCCCTACGCGCTTGGCGTCTGGACGGCGCTTTGCGTGGCCTCTGCTTTTATCGCTGCCTATATCTGGTCGGTCGCTGATGAAGCTAGGCGCATGTCTGATGCGCTGGCGGCGACTGAGGCGTCACTTAACCGGGCACAAAATCTCTCAGCCCTTGGAGGTTTGGCTGCTGCCGCGGCGCATGAGCTTGGCTCGCCTTTGGCCACCATAGCCGTGGTTGCCAAAGAGCTTTCGCGTGAGGTGCCTGAGGACAGCCCTTTGGCCGAGGACGTCGCACTCTTGATTAGCCAGTCGGACCGCTGTCGCGATATTCTGGCTGGCTTGTCACAGCGTCCCGACATGGCTGTTCATCGACCGCTGGAGCGACTGAAGCTTTCCGCTCTCGCTGCACAGGCCTGCGAACCCTATCTTAGCGAAGATGTGGCACTGGACATTGTATCGGAAGACACACCTGACAGCCCTGAGCCAGAGGCGCCAGAAACCCATGAGTTTATCCACGGGGTTGGCAATATTATTCAGAATGCTGTGCAGTTTGCCCGCGCAGGCGTGACACTTTTGCTTTATTGGGATGATGACATGGTCCGATTGACGGTCCGCGACGATGGACCAGGCTTTTCGGGTGCTGTTATCACTTCGCTTGGCGAGCCGTATATTTCCACTAGGGGCGAGGAGCAAGGACATATGGGTTTGGGTGTTTTCATCGCGCAAACTCTACTAGAGATGGGTGGGGCTGAATTAACTTTCTCGAATCGTGGTGGCGCCGAGGTTGTCATTCGCTGGCCGCGGGATATTTTTGAGCGAAGCGTTGATTGGCCGCGATCCGTTTAGATCGCTGGTAAGGGGCGCAGCGGCCTGGAGTGGGGAACATAGATATGGTTGGGCAGACTGAGACGGCTGGTCGTTCACTGCTGATCGTCGATGACGATGCACCGTTACGCAATCGTCTTGCACGTGCGATGGAACAGCGCGGATTTACGGTTGTCAGTGCGGCAAGTGTTGCGGAAGGCCTGGAGGTATTGGGGACCGCCCCGCCGGCATATGCGGTCGTTGATCTGCGACTTGAAGATGGTAATGGGCTCGAGGTCGTCGAAGCATTGCGCGCGGCGCGCGACGATGTGCGGATCGTTATGTTGACAGGCTATGGAAATATCGCGACCGCCGTCGTGGCGATCAAGGCAGGCGCCGTGGACTTCTTGGCTAAGCCAGTCGACGCTGATCAGTTGACGGCCGCGCTGATCGAGACCGAACGGCCATTGCCACCGCCGCCGGAAGATCCGATGTCCGCTGACCGGGTGCGGTGGGAACACATCCAGCGTGTCTTTGAACAATGCAACCGCAATGTTTCGGAAACGGCGCGGCGCCTAAAAATGCATCGCCGAACTTTGCAGCGCATCTTGAATAAACATGCTCCGCGAAGCTGAATGAGAAACAGCGGATAGTGGGCCGTGGCGCGCCGACCTCGGTTATGTCAACGTGACTGCCTGCTGCGTCACGTCTTAGGTAGCAAATAAGCCGAATAGGATTGGGTTCGATGGGGTGACAGGTTTTGGTCGCGATTTGACTGCCGTCGTGCTATGCGGAAGGGAACGCAGGTTCCTTTAGGTATTTAAGCGCGTGCCTAATTTTTTCTACGTGCCATCTTCGCGCTGTGTTGCAGTGACATGCTCATGACGAACAGCTTCGACATAGCGAACTTGATCTCACGAATGCCGTCGGCGCACATTCTTTGCGTGGGCGATCTAATGCTCGACCGTTTTGTTACGGGGATAGTAGATCGTGTTTCGCCGGAAGCGCCGATTCCTGTCCTCGAAGTCAAGGATGAAGCGGTCATGATTGGTGGAGCGGGCAACGTGGTCCGCAATCTGGTTGCTTTCGGGGCCACGGCGGAACTCGTTGCTGTCATTGGAGAAGATGCGGAGGGGGCCGAGCTATCAGCCCTTCTCAACGAAATATTGGGGGCAACCGCCCATTTGGTAGCGTCTGCAGGGCGACGAACAACTATCAAGACGCGCTTTATGACAGGAAGCCAACAACTCTTGCGGGCCGATTATGAAGCGCAGGGCGCGTTAGACGATGGGATTCGCGAAGAACTGCATGCCTTCGCTGCTGAGCGACTACCCGAATGCGATGCTTTGATCCTCTCAGACTATGGCAAGGGTGTCCTTTGTCCGCGGCAGATTTCTGACTTGATCGCGTTGGCCCGCAAAGCGAACAAGCCTGTTATAGTCGATCCGCGGGGCACAGATTACAGCGTTTATCGGGGTGCCAGTCTGTTGACTCCAAACCTCAACGAGTTGGCGCAGGCAAGCGGCCTTCCGGTGGTTGGTGACGCGGCTGTGGCCGCAGCCTGCCATCAAATTATCACGATGTGCGGGGTTGGTGGCGTGCTAGCGACCCGCAGCGAACAGGGTATGAGCCTCGTAAGTGAAGATGATGTATACCATCTATCAGCGCGCGCACGAGACGTCTACGACGTATCTGGTGCAGGGGATACGGTCGCGGCAGCAATGACCGCAGGCCTCTCCCTGGGCGCGTCAGCGCTGGAAAGTGCGCATTTCGCGAATACGGCAGCGGGTGTTGCGGTCGGCAAGGTCGGCACTGCTGCAGCCTATGCCTCGGAGATCCTGACTGCCTTGCACGAGGCAGAATTTTTGAACGGCGAGGCGAAAATTGCGACGCTGGCTTCGGCGCGTGACCGGGTCGAGGCATGGCGCCGGCAGGGCAAGTCGGTGGGGTTCACTAATGGTTGTTTTGATTTATTGCATCCAGGTCATATCTCATTGCTCGGCCAGGCGCGGGCAGCTTGTGACGTACTGGTGGTTGGTCTGAACAGTGACGACTCAGTCCGGCGGTTAAAGGGAAAGACGCGCCCCGCTCAGCCAGAGCGCGGCCGTGCGGCCGTGTTGGCTTCCCTTTCGTCCGTTGATCTCGTGGTACTTTTCGCCGAAGACACGCCTATAGATTTGATAAACGCCCTACGTCCCGAGATTTTGGTAAAGGGGCAAGACTATGCGCGTGAAGAGGTGGTCGGTGCCATAGAGGTCGATAGTTGGGGCGGAAAGGTCGTGCTGGCGGAGTTCCTCGAAGGCTACAGTACGACGGATATATTGCGCCGAATGGATCAGTAAGGCCAAACACAGCCGTTAAAAGACAGACTTTCGTTAGAGGGAGGAAGCCGATGGCGGTCGAATTGTTTGCTTACGCCGTGGTTGGTTCACTGCTCCTGCTGTGTGGCTTAATTTATCTTCTTACTCCCTGCTGCGGCAAAGCCCAGTTACAACAGTTTTACTTAAATACGAGATTGTAATTCGGGATGCGGAGCAGCCTGGCTAAATTTTGGCCTAGCTGCATGTCGACAGGTGCGTCAGCTGAAAGTTGTGCAGGTCGCAACCCATGATCTGAAATACCGTGGTGCTAAGAGCGCCTTTGAGTGGCTGTTTTACCCGGATCGTAGGCCGGGTGAATGCCCGGGAAGGCGAAATACAGATAGAAATGGTTAAGCAGTGCTGGGTGGAAGTAGAAAGAATTGAACGTCAATGCTAGAGCTCGTTCACAGATCAAAGAAATTTCTTAGGTCCAACCAGTTGGGCATTTTCTGTTGCCGATTCCAGCAAACCTCAACCCGATTTAACCGTCAACAGCCGGGTCGCTGAGGCGCCTCAAACGGGTTGCCGCGGTTCTGGCAAAGCGCAAGGTCAATGCTTTCCTGCGCGATGGGTTCATGCTGCCGAGTGGGCTTTCCCGCACGATTTCGGACCCGTATCCGTCAGCAACCATCAAACCACATTCCGCTGGGAGGATGTCTTTTGAAAATTCTATTGGTACGGCGAAATAGAAACTGTCACAAAAGTTTAGATATTCGCGCCACTTGTTGTCGGAACGGAAATCTGCGACCGATGACTTCACTTCGACAATTGTAAAATGCCCCTTGCGGTCGAGTGCTATAATATCCACACGGCGACCGGTTTTTAGCGTGAATTCGCTCAGGCAGGACTCGTTCCGATCGTGCATCAGCCGCGAAACGCCGCGGACCACAGTATCCGCCGCTTCAGTATTCCGCTTTTGTTCGGTGTCGTCACTCATCGGATGATCTTATCAGGATAAAAATAAGAACAAAACAGGCACAATTGATGGTGGCTCTGATTTTGGGTGAGCGTGCCAATAGCCGATGCAATAAAAGATACCTCTTACACTTTCGAAAGGACGATGCCGATGGCCAGGGTCAGCGATGTTGAACTCGATGCGGTGCCGGAAGACGTGAAGCCGATTTACGAGAGGTATGCCAGCGAGTATGGACCCTTTCTAAACCAAGTTCGCGTCTTTGCGCACCGACCGGTGGCCGTCAAGCACATTATGGGATTGCTGCTTGAGTTGAAGGATGAACAAATTTTACCCAAGCGGTATTTGGAAATCGCGCTAGTGACGGTTTCAAAAATCAACGAGTGTCGCTACTGCGTCGCGCATCACACGCCACGACTTATCCAACAGGGGCTAGCGCCGGAGACGGCGGCCAATATTCTGGAGCCTGATTGCCCCGGTCTCGACACAGTGGACCGGCTAGTTCGCGACTATTCAGTAGAAGTGACCGAAAGGTTCCAATACATCCGCGATAATATGTTCGAAGAGCTGCGGCGCCATTTCTCTGAAGAACAGATTGTAGAACTAACTTTGCGCATCTCCCTATGTGGGTTTTTCAATCGCTTCAACGATGCCTTAATGATCGGTATGGAAGACAATGTGAAGGCCGACGTGCTGTTAGCTGGCGGAACAGAGGCCGCTTTGACGTAGGCGGCAGTGGAATAATCTATGAGCCAGTTCAAAATGACCATTGGTTCAGTAGCGATAACGGCGGAGCTGTTCAGTACGCCCACGACGGATGCAATCTATGATAGCGTGTCCTTTTTATCGTCTGAGAGCGTATGGGGCGAGGAAGTCTACTTCTCGACTCCTGTCAGTGTGCCGCTTGAACCGGACGCCCCCGACATCATCAAGGCCGG
>CAYYUG010000103.1:0-10814 GCA_964474755.1 uncultured Rhodospirillaceae bacterium
GCGACTGTCGCTTTCACCGATGATTGGGAAAAGGATGCGGCACGACGGGACTTGACGATAAATGCGATATACCTGGACACGGACGGGACGGTTTACGATCCATACTGTGGGCGTGCTGATTTGGCGGTGGGCCGAGTCCGTTTCGTCGGTACAGCGCATAATCGGATCGTCGAAGATGTCCTGCGACTGTTGCGATATTTTCGTTTCTACGCCCATTACGGTTCGCCGCCGCCGGACACAGAGGCGTTAACTGCATGCGAGTCCCTGGCGCCCGAATTGCCAAGCCTTTCGGGCGAGCGGGTGCGTGCGGAACTGATGAAGTTGCTGCAGGCGCCGGACCCACGGCCCAGCCTACGCATGATGGGCGAGGTTGGCGTCTTTGAACACTTTCTACCTGAAGCGACAAACCTTCACGTACTTGAGCGTCTGGTGGAAATTGAAGGCCAGACCGGCAGCGACATTGATCCAATTCGGCGATTAACGGCTCTGCTCGCCGGTGGCCCGATAGTGTTGTCGCATGTTGCCGAGAGGTTGCGGCTTTCGAATGCGGAACGCGACTATTTTGCAATCTTTGCTGCGGAATCGGTTTCGCCTGAACAGGACGCCTTAGCGAGACGGCATTTGCTTTATCGGTTGGGAACAACGGTGTATCGCGGATTGGTTTTGCTCTCTTGGGCACGCGCGGACGACGATGCTGGATGGCGGGAATTGCTCGATTTGGCAGATAGCTGGTCACCAAAATCGTTCCCGCTCACCGGGGACGACGTTCTGGACCGTGGCATTGCGAGCGGCCCTGCCGTCGGTGCTATATTGCGATCCCTAGAACTTTGGTGGATCGAGGGGAATTTTGCTGCCGACCGGGCAGAATGTTTAGAACGCCTCAGCATTGAAGTTACGTCGGATCAAGCTTAGACACATTCGTTTTTGGTTTTTCATTAAAATTTGCTCCAGTGGCTTTAATTAGCCGTTCACGTTTATGTCTTCATGCTGAGTTCTAGGAATTCTGATGGGACACCTAAATTCGCGGAAGTTTGGTTCCTGAAGCGCTTGTTTTTAGTCGGGTGGTCGAGTAGCGGGTCAAATTCATAGCGAATTCTGACGAACGTTCGGATCGCTGTCGCATGGCCTCCGGCCGGGCTGTTCTGCTATGTTCCGTCGGACATCGGGACAATCGGCAGGATCGGACGTAATGGCTGGGGAAGAATTTGACTACATCGTAGCAGGTGCCGGGTCAGCGGGCTGTGCATTAGCCAACCGGCTATCGGCGGATGCTGGTAACCGTGTGCTATTGCTCGAAGCAGGTGGTCGCGATACTTATCCGTGGATACACATCCCGGTTGGTTACTTCAAGACGATGCTCAATCCGAAGACCGACTGGTGCTATCAGACGGAACCAGATCCGGGTTTGAATGGCCGCAGTATCCCCTGGCCGCGCGGCAAGGTTCTGGGTGGGTCCAGTTCGATCAACGGTCTCGTCTATATTCGCGGTCAAAGCCATGACTATGATCAATGGCGCCAACTCGGCAACGCAGGCTGGGCCTGGGACGATGTGCTACCCTATTTCATGCGCGCAGAGGACAATGAGCGCGGTGCCAATGCCACGCACGGAGAGGGCGGTCCGCTCGGTGTCTCGGATGTCGGGTTCTCGCGCGGTTTTTCCGACGCCTTCATTGACGCGGCGGAAGAAATTGGCATCCCACGTACCAACGACTTCAACAGCGGGGACCAGGAAGGTGCGGGTTATTTTCAGCTTACGACTAAGAACGGCCGCCGATGCAGCGCCGCGGTCGGGTATCTGAAGCCGATCAAAGATCGAGCTAATCTCACGATTGCGACCGGTGCGCAAGTTCGCCGTGTGTTGTTCGACGGCAAACGAGCGATCGGCATCGAGTATGATGCCAACGGCCAGACAACAGTTGCGCGCGCAAAGGGGGAAATTGTTCTTTCGTTAGGCGCGATCGGTTCACCGCAGATCCTGCAGCTCTCCGGTGTAGGCCCCGGGGCACTGCTGGGTGAGTTTGGAATTCCTGTGGTATGCGAGTTGCCTGGTGTTGGTGAGAATCTGCAGGACCACCTGCAAATTCGGGCAGTCTACAAGACCAACCAACCTTCGCTTAATGATGAGGTCAATAGCTTGTTCCGCAAGGCGCTTATCGGGCTGGAATACGCGCTGTTCCGCAAGGGACCGATGACTATCGCGGCGGGCCATGTTGGTATGTTTGCGAAGACCCGCGAAGAACTGGAGACGCCGGATGTCCAGTTTCACTTCATCCCGCTCAGCACCAAGGGTCCGGGAGATGGTTTACACGATTTCTCGGCCTTCACCTCGTCGGTCTGTCAGGTGCGACCGGAATCGCGCGGTAGGATTGTCATTAAATCGCCCAACCACGCTGATTACCCGGCGATCATTCCGAACTACCTATCGACCGAGATTGATCGGCAAACCATCGTGGCTGGTATGAAACTGTCGCGCAAAATCATGGCGACACCGACGATGCAGGATTTGATCATCGAGGAGTTCCTGCCGGGCTTGGGCGTTCAGTCGGACGATGAATTGCTGGAACATGCGCGCGACAATGCGGGGACTATTTACCACCCGGTTGGCACCTGCAAGATGGGCAATGATCCGATGGCGGTGGTGGACGAGCGCTTGCGGGTTCGCGGGGTCGACGGGCTGCGCGTGGCGGATGCGTCGATCATGCCGACCCTAGTGTCCGGCAATACAAATGCTCCTTCGATCATGATCGGTGAGAAGGCTTCGGACATGGTCTTGGAAGAGGCTCGATAAGATTTTACGCTTGAGATAACGCAATGAGGAGGAACGTTTTATGGACGCGTTGGAAATCTTTGACCCAACAGGCGCGACAGAGGTAATCAGTCTGCACGCACCGAGGATCGATACACTGGCGGGCAAGACCGTCGCGTTTTTATCCGATGATATGTGGCAAGCGCATCGAATGCTGCCGCTAGTGCGCGAGAAGCTGCAGGAAAAGTATCCAGATGCGATCTTCATTCCAGAGACCGAGTTCCCGATGGGAACCCAGCAGATTGATTCGGATGAAACGGTTGACATGATCGCGGCACGCGGCGCCGATGCGGTCATTGTAGGTAATGCCTCTTGAGGCGCCTGCGCGACAGCATGCGGCCGTGTTGCCGCTCGGATTGAAAGCAGGGGCATTCCCACCGTTACCTTGACCCGGGAGGATTTTGTAGGCGTCGTTCGCAACGCTGTTTCAGGGTTGGGCTTCGACCAAGACGCTTCCATGGTGGTCTTCCCGATCGACCCGTTCCTGGTCGGCAGCGATCTGACACCAATAGAAGACGCGATCGACAAATTTAGCGAAGGTTTGACCGACTGGCGGTCGGCGACGGTCGAGACCGGATTGCGGCAACCATCCAAGGTACGCATCGAAGCTAATGGTTACGAGGCGGCGCTGGACAAGATGAACCGCATGTTCCTGACCAGTACCTGGGGCGACGGACTACCTGTCAACGCGCCGACCGACGAGCGGGTCGACTGGATTATAAAAGGCACCGATTTGCCCCGCGACCATATCATTGGCAAAGTCATGCCACGCGGCGGCGTTGCGACTGTGGAAACGATCGCTGTCTCGTTGGCGGTGGCCGGCGGACGGCCAGAATATTTGCCCATATTGATCGCGGCTACTGAAGCCCTACTAGACCGAGGTCTAGAGCATGACAAGGTTCAGGCCACATCGGGCAGCACCTTTCCAGTGGTCATCGTTAATGGGCCGATCGCGCAGGATATCCGGCTTAATTCGGGTTTTGGCTTGCTCGGTCCCGATCCGCAGCATCCGGCTGGCGCTTCGATCGGCCGCGCGCTTCGTCTAATCCAGCAGAATGTCGGTGGTGCGCTACCCGGCGTGGGTACGATGGCGATTTTCGGCGGAATGCGTTACACGAACGTAGTAATCGCTGAAGATGAAGAAGGTCTGCCAGAAGGCTGGGATCCGATCAGCGTCGATTTCGGCCACGCCAAGCGTGGCGAAAATGCGGTGACAGTTTATATTGCGACTGGCGCTTCGAATGTGTTGCGCCGTGGCGTCGGCAAGGAAAGCCAGGAGGAAGAGGCGGAACAGAGCCTACACCGGGTTGCCGCCTATCTCGGCAGCCCGAGCGGCCACTACGTGAACGGCTACTGGAACGGAACGCCGGGCGCGCTGCTGATGCCGCGTATCGTCGCTAAGCAGCTTTCCGATTTAGGTTGGACTAAGGAGAAAATTAAGTCCTTCCTGTGGGAGCAGTCCAAGATCCCGCATGCGGAAGTCAAACGCACCGGTCTGTGGCAGTGGATTGACGATGCATCAAATGCCGATACCAAGGCCACCGCTAATGACGATCCTTGGGCAATTTGCCGCGATGCATCGCAAATTATGCTGACCGTCGCAGGTGGCTCACATCCGACCCATAATTTCTGGATGCAGGCCTGGTCGAAAGTTGTTGCCGGAGGGAAAATTAATCTACCTGCCGGCTGGGCCGGATTGATAGCAGAGGCGGAGGAAGATCTTGGCCCAAGTGGTGAGATGTGTCTCATTTAGTTGGTCTTATTTGCTGACACGTCCTGCGTAAGTTTTGGTTTTGTGGCTGGCGTATCGTTGCCTGAGGCGGCGATATCGCCGGCCACCTCGCCGCCCTCCTCGATGGTCAAGCGGCCATAGCGGATTGTCCCTGTAACCTTGCCAGTCTTGCGGATTGCCAGCTGCTCACGCGCGGTGAGATTGCCTTCGAAACGACCGTGGATTTCGGCTTCGTCTACCTTCGCTGCTCCAACAAAGGTTCCGGACTGTTCGATTTGCAGCAAACGGCTGTCCATTGAAGCTTCGACCCGACCCTCTACATAGAGCGTATCGCAATCCTCGATTGCAGCGCTTTTTAAGCTGATATCCGGCCCGACGGTGAGCCGACCCGCAGGTCCGCCTGGTTCAGGTAACGTCGGCGTTCGGCGTGTTTGCAGCGGTGCTGGTTGTGCGGCACCGTTCGGCCGCATCGGCGAATCCGATTGTTTCTTGAACATTTTGTTCCTCCAGAAAATTCGTAGAGGACAACACATAAACTGAAATTATGGTCATAACCGGGACCGGAATACGGAAATGAAGTGGCACGGTTTTGAGGGCTTCGTATTCGCTGGAGATGTAGGCGTCAAAATTGGGCCCTATACAATCCATGCTTGCGGTCTCCTCATTTACCAAATCGGTTTAACCTATGACGGGTTAAATCTAACAACATCTGGAAAATGGTTTTTCGGAAATTCGTTCCTGGAGGTTCCTACTCTAAAGATTTTTTTACGTCGCACTGGTGGCCGGCCTTGTTGCTTGTATTTTCGAGAATGTTTTTCGGAAAAGCCCTGACACAGATCACCTCCGACATGTTGCATCTGATGCTGTTGAAGGTGTTTACTTTTGTGGGTGAAGGCGCTGTTATTGCTTAGCGACGAAGTACCCTTTGGAGAGGTGGGGTTCCTGAACAACGGCCTCACGATCCATATCTATAACAAGTCATGTTTAGATTTGATGCTTTTGGAAACTGTATTCTATTGGCAGTAAGTGGTTGTCGGTCTGATCTAGCTAGTGTTCAAAGATGGGACTATCCGATGGCCGTGGTGCAGAAAACAATTTATTGCTGCAGCCACCGCTAAAAGCTTAGGTCATCAGGCGCGCGGCATTGCTGCCGTGGAGCCGCCATCGACTGGCATTGTAATCCCAGTGATATAGGTGGACGCTTGTGAACTCAGGAACAGGCAGGCCTCAGCGATATCCTCCGGCTGCGCGATACGGCCCATAGGCGATGTACCGCTGAGCCGATAGCCGTGATTGGCGTTGCTCTTCCTCATGAAGGGTTGGGTCATAGGCGTGTCGACCGTCGCTGGTGCAATTGCGTTCACGGTGATGCCGGTGGACGCTAGTTCGACCGCCATCACGCGTACGAGATGCGACAAGGCAATTTTCGAGGCGGCATAGGCGCCGCTGGACGCCTTCGGTCGAATTGCCGCGGCGGATGATAGTGCCGTGATACTCTTGCGCCTCTCTGGTCCGGTCTCCAGATGTGGCGCAGCTGCCCGTGCGGCGATCCAGAATCCGCGCATATTTACATCAAACACGTCGTCAAATTCCACTTCTGGCATATCCATCAGCGATCCGACCCGTAGGATACCGGAAGTGAAAATCATGTGGTCGAGCCCGCCAAAGTTGTCGACGACGTTCTGCATTGCCGCGTTTGTCGCTGTGCTATCGCGAACATCTGCGACATTGCTCAACGCACCTGATGCACCTGCCGCACGAAGCTCTTCTTGTAATTCCTCGAATGCTTCTGTGTTTACATCGAGTACCGCGACCTTGGCCCCTCGCGCTGCGAAGGCTAGTGCCGTCGCCCGCCCGATCCCTGATGCGGCGCCAAGCACTGCGATTGACCGGTTTTGAAATTCCTCGCTGTTCATTTTATCTTTCCTTTTTGCTTGGTTTCATTCGAGGTGGATCTGCGCCATGAGACGGTGGATGATAACCGGCACTGTGACCCAGAAGATGATGAGGAAGATCATCACACCGCGTTCGCTTTTGATGCCAAGTTTCGACGCGAGTACGCGCGGGAAGTTCGGCTTCCAGAAACAAAAACCAACGATCAATGCGATCGGCAGCGTGAAGAGCCAGGTCGCGGACATCTCAGTCCCAGCCATCTTCGATGTCGCGGACCGAGGTTTCCGGCACCAGATCCTGCTGTTGCCGCGCCAGGGTTAGCCGACCGTTTTCAAGGTAGTCGCCGCATGCTGCGCGTGCTGCTGCCTCGGTCCAGTCGTCGTTCCAATCGCCTAGGCTGTAGCCGTGCCAGGGAGATTCTGGCCGTAATTCCGGCAAGCCGAGCCGCTCCCAAAGCGCCTTGGCCTTTTCCATGTATTCCTTGCCAGGTAGAGCCAACGGTGGCATCTCACTTTTCATCGTTGCATCAATCAGCATGGTCGAGTCCTCTTCCACACCATGCTCCCGTTTTGGTCCGTGCCCCATGCCTCGATGCGGCAGGATGACCACGTCTTCTGCTGGGCTGTGTCGATAGGCAAGCGCCCAGAGGATCGCATCTGCATTATCTGGGTCGATGTCGTCGTTGACAGCGATTGTAATCTTACTGCAATCGCCTTTGAAGCTTGCCGCGCCATATAGCGCACGCCAGACTTCAGTCTTGGCAGCGCTGCGCTCCATGGTGACGATCGTGACGCGCAACAGCGAGGTCAGCGGCTCATGCAGTGACACTTTCTTGACAGACTGAATAGCCAATGTATTGCGCAAGTGTGAAAGGAAGAGCGGTTCGTAGGCGACGCGCTTGATGACACTCGATTCCGATGGCGTCACCTGGCTGATGTAGGAGGGAATGATCGGGTTGTGCTTATGGGTGATCGCTGTGACTTCCATTGGCATGTTGTACTCTTCCAGCGCGATATGGCCATGCGATTCGCCAAATGGTCCTTCCGGTTCGACGATTTGCGGATCAATTACGCCTTCAATGACCAGCTCGGCCTCGGCTGGGACGAGTAAGTCGACTGTAACGCCTTTCACCACATTGATCGGACTGCCGGCCAACCCGCCGGCGACGTTGAATTCGTCTAAATCAATGGGTAGTTTTTGGGGGCCCATGAAGGCGACATATGGCGGGCATCCCAGTACGATGGCACATTCCAGTTTTTCGCCGCGAGCTTTGCATTTTTGCCAATGGACATACCCGCCGGCACCGCCGGTGCGCGTCGCCATGCGCACAACCAGCCGGTCCGGTGCCTTTAGACCAGCGCGATAGGTACCCATATTCTGGACACCCGTCTCCGGATCACGGCTGATTACATTGGTCGCACTCAGGGTGGGTGCGCTATCAAAGCCGGGCGTTGAAATCGGTATCGGAAGCGCATCCAACCCGTTGTACTCGCCGAGCAGATCGTCGCCTTGCATTACCATTTCTTGACAGGGCGCTGTTTCGACTATCTTCGGCGCAATGGTATTGCTAAGAGCGCGGTCCCACTTTTTGCCCATCGCTTCGACCGGTGCATCCATGCCGACGCTATAGATCTCTCGCGAAGCCGCCAGTGCGCAGACAACGACGGGCATCTTGTAGCGCTGCCCCTTGGCGTTGACGATATTGTTGAAAAGGAAGGCCTTGCGATCTCTCTCCGCAATGCCCCCGCGAAACTGCCAGCGTACTAGCGGATGCATCTCCGAATCCTTGTCAATTGGCTCGTCGATCGTGATCAGGAGTCCTTTGTTGTCCAGCATCTCGATGTGTTCGCGTAGATCGCGGTAGTTCCGACCCTCGGTCACGCCGTCCTCCTCAAAAATGATTATTTGCGATAACCTAGTATACCGTCCTTGGTGAGGCGATTTCGCTGATTTCTGCCTGCGCTGCGGCATTGCGCGGGGGGCATGATCGCCTTATGTTCCGGCCAATCAGGCAGCCCGGATTTAACCGACGACATGACTGACACCGCCAAAATACGCAATTTTGCGATCATCGCCCATATTGACCACGGGAAATCGACCTTGGCCGACCGGCTGATTGAGCGTGCGGGTGCGATCGAGATGCGCGATATGAAGGCGCAGCTGCTCGATTCGATGGATTTGGAACGCGAGCGTGGCATCACCATCAAGGCGCAGACCGTTCGACTGGAATACAAGGCTCGAGATGGCGTGACCTATGTGCTGAACCTGATCGACACGCCCGGTCATGTTGACTTTGCCTATGAGGTGAGCCGCAGTTTGGCCGCCTGTGAGGGTGCGATCTTGCTGGTTGATGCCAGTCAGGGAGTTGAGGCGCAGACCTTGGCGAATGTCTATCTGGCACTCGATGCCGACCTGGAAATCATCACCGTTTTGAACAAGGTAGATCTGCCTTCGGCCGAACCGGATCGAATTCGTCAGCAGATTGAGGAGGTAATCGGTCTTGACGCGACAGATGCGCTGGAAATTTCAGCTAAAACCGGCGATGGCATCGATGATGTACTTGAAGCCCTGGTCCGACGTTTGCCGCCGCCAGATGGCATTACTGATGCGTTGCGGGCGCTGCTGGTTGACAGCTGGTATGATGCTTATCTCGGCGTAGTCGCACTGATCCGCGTAAAGGACGGCGAAGTGGTTAAGGGCCAGAAGCTGCGGATGATGTCGACAAGCGCGGTACATGAAGTTGAGCGAGTTGGAGTGTTTACACCCAAGGGTGTTATGGTCGAACGGCTAGGCCCCGGTGAAATTGGTTTTATCACCGCCTCGATCAAGTCGGTTGCAGATTGCAAGGTTGGCGATACGTTGACTGACGACCGAAAGCCTTCTAATTACGCTTTGGCCGGTTTCAAACCATCTGCGCCGGTGGTGTTTTGCGGCTTATTCCCCGTCGATTCTGCCGACTACGTGGACCTTCGAGAAAGCCTCGCACGGCTGGCCCTGAACGATTCAAGTTTCCACTACGAGCCTGAGAGCTCTGCAGCGCTTGGCTTTGGGTTTCGTTGTGGTTGCCTAGGACTGTTGCACCTGGAGATCGTGCAGGAGCGTCTGGAGCGCGAATTCGACCTTGACCTAATCACCACTGCGCCTTCTGTCGTCTATCGCATCACCAAGTCCGATGGAAAGGAATTCGAGTTACACAATCCGGCCGATTATCCTGACGTTGTACAGATCTCGCAAATCGAGGAACCCTGGATCAAGGCAACGATCATGGCGCCAGATGAATTTCTTGGCGGCATCCTCGGTCTTTGCACGGAGCGGCGCGGCGAACAGATCGAATTAACCTATGTCGGCGACCGTGCGATGGCGGTCTATCGGCTACCGCTGAACGAGGTAGTGTTTGATTTCTATGATCGCCTAAAATCTATCAGCCGCGGCTACGCCAGCTTCGATTATGAAATGGACGGTTATGTCGAGGGAGATTTGGTCAAGGTAGGTATCCTGGTGAATGGTGAGCCTGTTGATGCGCTCGCCCTGATCACACACAGGACCCAGGCCGAGCGCCGCGGTCGAATGCTGTGCGAGCGACTGAAGACATTGATTCCTCGACAACTATTTAAGATTGCTATCCAAGCGGCGATTGGCGGCAAGGTGATCGCACGTGAGACCGTCGGCGCATTGCGCAAGGACGTGACCGCAAAATGCTATGGCGGCGACATTACCCGTAAGCGCAAGCTACTCGAGAAACAGAAGAAGGGTAAGAAACGTATGCGCCAGTTTGGCGAAGTGGAGATCCCGCAATCGGCCTTCCTGGAAGCGTTGCGTATGAATGATGGCTGACCTGACACTTTAGCCGAAGCCGGCGTGCCGTTGCCGAAGCCCGCCAATCCTCAGGAACAAGGCCCCTAGGATCAGTGAAATAACGAAGACGATAATTATAGCTTCCCAAAGGGGTTGTGTCAGCAAATGCGGTACAATCACTGAATCCCAGAGACCGGGTAGATACAGATGTCGCTGGATAATGACCTGACAAAAATTGAGGCTCGAAACATGGGCCTGGAACCAGGCTTTTCCAGCGGGCTGAGTGATTTCTGCCCCGAGTAACCAAATGGCCATTCCGCCGATGAGCATTATAATCGAAAGGATGATAAATAGGCGCCCGAGAACGCGCAGCACGATCATGGTTTGGCTCAGATTACGGGTTTCGCACGCTCTCACGCTAACACGGGTCGGGGAGAATTGGGAACGGCAGTGATTCTTGCTCTATTTTTGGACAGCAGGTAAAACGCCGGTACACTGGAGGGATGGCCGAGTGGCTTAAGGCGCACGCTTGGAAAGCGTGTTTAGGGTAACCCCCTAACGTGGGTTCGAATCCCACTCCCTCCGCCA
>CAYYUG010000104.1:0-10489 GCA_964474755.1 uncultured Rhodospirillaceae bacterium
GGCTGTTATCCTGTCGCTACGATCGCGCTGGTTCATCCGTTAGTCGAGGCCGGTCTCCTGCCGGTAAACTGGCCGCTTACGATCAATGCCGTTTCCGGCTACTCCGGCGGTGGAAAGGGCTTAATTGCAGCCTTCGAAAATAAAACAGCTAACGACCACACTGCGGATTGTTTCCAGGTCTACGGACTAACGCTCGAACACAAGCATGCCCCAGAGATCCATAAGTACTCGGGATTGAAGCATCGGCCTCTTTTCGTGCCGAGTGTCGGACGCTACGCGCAGGGGATGATAGTGCAGGTTCCATTGCAACTTTGGGCGCTGCCGTCAAATCCAAAGCCATCGGAACTTCACGCGGTACTGACTGATTACTATGCCGACCGGCGCTTTGTGACCGTTGCTTCGTTGGAGGATACGTCTGCAATCAGCCGATTACAGCCAGAAATGCTTAACAATACGAATGAGCTTCGGCTGCATGTCTTTGGTAATGAGTCACAAGGGCAGGCGGTGCTAATTGGATTGCTCGACAATCTTGGCAAAGGCGCCTCTGGAATGGCAGTGCAGAACATGAACATCATGCTTGGCTTAGAAGAGGCGATGGGACTTGATTAAAGATCGTGAATATTCTTGTCCAGGAAGACGTTAGTGAAACAGTACGGCTGAAAGTAGTTTCAATGCAACTTTGCGAGGGAACGGTGAATGCCTCAGTTAAGGGTTGCGGGAACGGAGTACATCCAAGAAATGGCAAGAGCGTTTCGTGGACGGGTACAACTGGGTCAGATATGTAGCTCGAGACGCATTCAGTCACTTATTTTGCAGTATTGGGTAATACGTTTTTTTTAAATGGTGGCCTATTCCGCAGCGATGGCCGGTTCGGCACTAGTTACCCGCGCGGCGCAATACTTAAATTCTGGAATTTTCCCGAAAGGATCAAGCTGGGGGTTGGTTAGAACGTTGGCGGGAGCCTCTGCAAAGCAGAAGGGAATGAAAATTAGCCCTTCTGGGATAGCGCCGTCGACCCGCGCCTTCAATTCGATTGCTCCACGACGTGTTTCAACTCGGATAGTGTCGCCGGCCCGGAGACCCAGCTTGTGTAGATCACGAGACGACATTTGCGCGGTGGCCTCCGGTTCGATCTCGTCAAGCACGCGGCTGCGGCGCGTCATGGCGCCCGTATGCCAGTGCTCGAGTTGACGTCCGGTGGTCAGGATCATTGGGAATTCCGCATCCGGTTGCTCATCGGGCGGGATAATGTCGGCGGGAACAAGCTTGCCGCGGCCACTTTCTGTCGGAAAACCGTTACCGAAGACGATCTCGTTACCCGGTTGATCTGGCGCATCGACAGGGTAGGTGACAGCACTTTCCTTCTCCAATCTCTCCCAGGTTATATTGTCGAGAGAGCCCATTACACCCTTCATCTCAGCAAACACGTCGCTTGGATGGGTGTATGACCAGTCGAGGCCAATGCGATTGGCGATCTCTTGAATAATCCACCAGTCCTGACGCGCATCGCCCGGCATCTCTAAGGCCTTACGGCCCATCTGAACCTGTCGATTGGTGTTGGTGACTGTGCCGTCCTTTTCCGGCCATGCAGAGGCGGGCAGTACCACATCAGCGTGGAAAGCAGTTTCGGTAAGGAACAGGTCTTGCACGACTAAATGTTCAAGTTTTGCCAGAGCCTCGCGTGCATGGTCGGCATCCGGATCGGACATGGCAGGGTTTTCACCCATGATGTACATGCCCTTGATGATGTCGTCATGCACAGCATCCATGATTTCGACCACGGTTAAGCCACGGTTCGGGTCGAGTGAAGTGCCCCAAACATTCTCGAATTTTTTGCGGACCCCCTCACCCTCGACGGATTGATAGTCGGGATAGACGATGGGGATGAGGCCTGCGTCAGACGCGCCCTGAACGTTGTTCTGGCCACGCAGAGGGTGCAATCCAGTGCCGGGCCGGCCAACCTGTCCAGTAATCAAAGACAGGGCGATCAGACAACGAGCATTATCGGTGCCGTGTGTGTGCTGGGAAATTCCCATACCCCAGAAGATGATCGAGGATTCGGAGCGGGCATATTTGCGGGCTACGATGCGCAGCGTATCAGGATCAATGCCACAGATCTCCGACATCGCTTCTGGCGTGAAGTCGCCGATGTGCTCCTTGAGGTTCTCGAAACCTTCGGTCTGTGACTCGACATATTGCTTGTCGTAAAGTTCCTCTGTCACGATGACGTTCAGCATGGCGTTTAGCATCGCCACGTCAGTGCCGGGCTTGAACTGCAGCATGTGCGTTGCATGTTTGCGCAGCGCTTGACCCCGCGGATCCATCACAACCAATGTTGCGCCGCGCTTCGCTGCTTGTTTGAAGAAGGTTGCGGCGACTGGGTGGTTCTCTGTTGGATTGGCGCCGATGACGATGATAAATTCCGCGTCCCGGCAGGCAGTGAAGGGAGCGGTGACGGCGCCAGACCCGATGCCCTCCATTAGGGCTGCCACGGAAGAGGCGTGGCAAAGTCGCGTACAGTGATCAACGTTGTTTGTTCCGAAGCCGGTGCGGACCAGTTTTTGGAATAAATAGGCTTCTTCATTCGACCCTTTGGCCGATCCGAACCCTGCAAGGCCTTTGGAGCCTTCACTGACGAGGACCCTCTTTAATCCGCTGCCCGCCCGGTTAAGTGCCTCTTCCCATGTTGCCTCGCGAAAATGCGTCCACGGGTTGGCTGCATCTATGTCTATGTTGGCAACTTTTGGCGCATCATCGCGGCGGACCATCGGCTTGGTCAGGCGGTGTGGATGCTTGACATAGTCGAAACCGAAACGCCCCTTGACGCAGAGACGGTTCTCGTTGGCCGGTCCGGAGCGGCCTTGCACGGCGACAATCTCGTTGTCGTTATTAATCTGGTAGGTGATCTGGCAGCCAACGCCACAATATGGGCAGACGCTTTCGACCTCGCTTAACGGATCGGTCTTGCCTACGCCGTTCTCGTCGACTAAAGCGCTTTCCATCAGCGCACCGGTTGGGCAAGCCTGGACACATTCGCCGCAGGCGACGCAGGTGCTTTCCCCCATCGGATCATCGAAGTCGAAGACCACCTTGCTGCTGTGGCCTCGGTAGGCCATGCCGATAACATCATTAACTTGGACTTCGCGGCAGGCGCGAACGCATAGATTACAGTTGATGCAGGCGTCGAGATTAACCGCCATAGCTGTGTGGCTAGGATCGGAGGCGACAGTTGTCCGCGCGGGCAGCCGACTACTAGAGATCTCAACGTGATCGGCCCAATGCCAGAATTTTGATTCTGGATCGTGCGCGATAGCGCGGGGTGGCTGATCCGCAGTCAGCATTTCAAAGACCATTTTACGCGCTGAATTTGCGCGTTCGGAGACTGAGTTCACAACCATTCCGTCATTCGGCGTACGGATGCAGGAAGCGGCTAATACGCGTTCACCTTCAATTTCAACCATGCAGGCGCGGCAGTTGCCGTCCGGCCGGTAGCCAGGTTCTGGTGAATGGCAGAGATGAGGGATCTCGACGCCGTGGCGTTTTGCTACCTGCCACACCGTCTCGCCGTCACGAGCTTCGACCTTCGAACCATTGAGTGTAAATTTAACCGTCATACAACTTCCTCCCGGAAATGCTTTAGGACGGAGAAGAGGGGATTTGCCGCTGCCTGTCCTAGGCCACAGATCGACGCATCTGTCATTGCTCGGCCGAGATCTTCCAATAGTGCTTCGTCCCAAGGGCCGTTTGACATCAATGCGACTGCTTTTTCTGTGCCGACACGGCATGGTGTGCACTGGCCACAGCTTTCATCTTCGAAGAAGCGCATGAGATTGCGAGCGACGTCGCCCATATTGTCGTGGTCGGATAGGATGACGACCGCATGGCTTCCAACAAAGCAGCCTTCGCTTTCGAGTTTACCGAACTCGAGCGGGAGATCCCCCTTTGAGGCAGGTAGGATCCCTCCAGATGCGCCGCCGGGTAAGTAGCCCTTGAAGACGTGTCCTTCCGCCATCCCGCCCGAAAATTCCTCAATTAATTCGCGTACGGTCACGCCGGCCGGGGCGAGTTTGACGCCAGGTTCTCTGACCCGGCCAGAAACGGAGTAACTGCGCAACCCCTTGCCGCCATTGCGGCCTTGTTCGGCGAACCAACCCGTACCTTTCTCGAAGATATCGCGTATCCAGAAGAGGGTCTCCACATTGTTCACCAGGGTGGGTCGCTCGAATAGGCCGACCTGGGCTACAAATGGCGGGCGATGTCGCGGAAGACCGCGTTTGCCCTCCAGGCTTTCGATCATTGCTGATTCTTCGCCGCAGATATATGCACCTGCGCCTCGGCGTATTTCCACATAGCCTTCTTCAATCAAATCGCATTCTATTAATTTGGCAAGTTCTGCCTGCAATAGTTTGTTAACTTGCGGATATTCGTCGCGTAGGTAGATGTAGGCGCGATCCGCTTCTACAGCCCAGGCGGCGATCAGCATACCCTCTAGGAAACGGTGTGGGTCGGTTTCGAGATAGTGCCGGTCCTTGAAGGTGCCGGGCTCGCCTTCGTCTGCATTGACCGTTAGGTAGCGCGGTTTGGGCTCGGCGCGCACGAACTGCCATTTTCGTCCAGTCGGAAAGCCAGCGCCACCCAGACCACGCAAGCCTGATTCGTCGAGCACTGAGAGAATATCGTCGACGCTCGTAATGCCGTCGCGGCAAGCGCGCAGCAGACTGTATCCGCCATCTGCCTGGTAGGCGCTGAGATTGCGATAATCGGGTAGAATAGGTGCTAGATTGCCGTCATCTATCACAGATGAGATATTCTCAACGGTTGCTCGCGGCAAGTGGCGGTGACCGACTTCAACAACTGGGGCAGAATCGCAGCGGCCCATGCAGGGGGCGGGGGCGATGCGAACACTGCCGCTGTACTTCGTCGCCAGATCCTTTAGCAACCTCTGCGCACCCATCATTTCGCAGGTCAGGCTATCGCAAACCCGAACCGTAATTGAGGGCGGCTTTGCTTCATCTTCCCTGATAATATCGAAATGCGCGTAGAAGGAGGCGACCTCATAGACCTCCGCCATGGGGATACGCATTTCGTCCGCCAGCGCCGCCAGGTGTGCCGCTGGCAGACAGCCCTGTGAATCCTGAATGATGTGCAGATGCTCGATTAGCAAATCGCGGTCGCGCGAACGGTCTCCGAGTAATTCGGCGACCTCCGCCTGAGCGGCAGGATCAAGCTGTCTTCCTTTTGGATGCGGACGGCCTTTGCCGCGTCCGCGGCCCGGATGTTGCCGTTTGCGGACGACCTTTTCATCCTCAGACATGGGTTGCTCCGTACTACGCGTTTGACCGATACCTAGAATAGCCCTTCGACATCGCCCTTGTCGTTGATGAAGATATTATTTGCCGCGGGTACTCGGGGCAGCCCCGGCATAGTCATAATTGCGCCGCAAATGACGACCATAAATTCTGCCCCGGCGGATAGGCGCACCTCGCGAACTGGCACGGTGAATCCGGAGGGGGCACCTTTCAGGTCGGGGTTGGCGGAGAAACTGTACTGCGTTTTTGCCATACAGACGGGGAATTTACCGAAGCCTTGCTCCTCGTACTGCTTGATCTGGTTCATCACGGTGGCGTCTGCCGTGGCGTCGTCGGCGCCGTAAATTTCCTTGGCTACGGTTCGGATCTTATCCCAAAGGGACAGCTCATCTTCGTAGAGCGGCTTGAAGTCTGCCACTCCGCTGTCCGCGATCTCTGCAACCTTGGTAGCTAGCTCTTCCGTTCCTGCACCACCATTGGCCCAGTGCGAACAGACAAAGGCATCTACACCGAGGGTGTCACAAAATTCGCGCACTACGGCCATCTCGTCATCGGTGTCTGCAATAAATTGGTTAATGGCTACTACGGGTGGTACGCCGAACTTTCGAATATTGCCTATATGACGGCCGAGATTTTCCATTCCACTGCGCACCGCTTCGACGTTTTCTTCGCCCAGATCGTTGCGTGCGACGCCTCCGTGCATCTTGAGGGCACGCACTGTTGCAACGACAACAGCTGCCGATGGCTTTAGTCCTGCCTTGCGGCACTTAATGTCGAAGAACTTTTCCGCGCCCAGGTCTGCGCCGAACCCTGCCTCGGTCACGACATAGTCTGCCATCTTCAAAGCCGTCGTTGTCGCCAACACAGTGTTGCAGCCGTGCGCGATGTTGGCGAAAGGGCCGCCATGTATAAAGGCTGGATTATTTTCAAGGGTCTGTACCAGGTTTGGCATTAGAGCGTCGCGCAGCAGCACCGTCATGGGCCCGTGTCCTTTCACGTCGCGGGCACGCACTGGTTCGCGGTCGCGTGTGTAGCCTACTACAATGTTCGATAGCCGTTCCTGCAGATCGTCAAGGTTGCGGGCGAGGCAGAAGATCGCCATGATTTCAGAAGCAACGGTGATGTCGAAACCGGACTGCCGTGGGAAACCGTTCGGGACGCCCCCCAGCGAGGTGACGATGTCACGAAGGGCGCGTTCGTTCATGTCCAATACGCGGCGCCAAGTGACCCGGCGAGCGTCGATATTGAGCTCGTTGCCCCAATAAATGTGGTTGTCGACCAGCGCAGACAATAGATTGTGCGCTGTGCCAATCGCGTGCATGTCACCAGTGAAGTGAAGATTGATGTCCTCCATAGGCACCACCTGTGCGTAACCGCCGCCGGCTGCGCCTCCCTTCATGCCGAAACAAGGACCAAGGCTCGGCTCGCGGAGGCAGGTGATGGTCTGTTTACCGATACGGTTTAGCCCGTCACCGAGGCCCACTGACGTCGTCGTCTTGCCTTCGCCCGCCGGGGGCGGGGTAATCGCGGTGACCAGGAGCAGTTTGCCATCCGGCTTGTCCTGGTGTGATTTAATGTAATTGGTGGACAGCTTTGCTTTATATGGCCCGTAGTGAAGCAAGCTATCTGCTGGAATGCCCAGCTTAGCTCCAACCTCACTAACCGGTTGCATTGTTGCGGCGCGGGCAATCTCAATATCGCTCTTCGGGGCCATCGCATCTTCTCCTTGTCTTTCTGTGCGGTCGCAGCTGTCGTCCGATACCCGAAACTGGGCCATTCATGACTGTATTAGCATTCGAGCATGTCTGTAGGAATGTCTGGCAAAATTTGCCGATAGAATTTTAAGGAATTATGATTGCATGGTTCTGCGCGGTGACAAAAGAGATTTGGGCGAAAGAGATATCCCGCCGTACCCTATGTCTCCGCCCTACGA
Source organism: uncultured Rhodospirillaceae bacterium (assembly GCA_964474755.1). Classification (GTDB taxonomy): domain Bacteria; phylum Pseudomonadota; class Alphaproteobacteria; order UBA8366. Next base: position 7,243 of record CAYYUG010000104.1, read on the forward strand.
ATAGCACTTAAACGCTGCCGCATCTCCCGGTCACCCTCCTTGCTACCATCGTGGAAAGTGCCGAATATTCGGTCGAGAACCACCAGGCTGCCGCCGTAATTGCATTCGATATGTTTGTGGTGAAGGTAATGGAAGTGGCTGCCACTCTCGATGGTAAGACGATTGCCGAATTTAAGCTGTTCGAAGCCTGTATGGGCCGTCGCTGCATTGAAAATGGCAAGCTGGATTTGGAAGAGTGCATTTGCTGGGTGCAGGGCGAGAAGCCATTGCACAACGACCGACGAGAAATAGATCAAGTGTTCGACTGGGTGCATGGCGAGTCCTGACCAGGGGCCGACTTCGACATTGTGGTGGTGTGAGGTATGCACCCGGCGATAGAGCCACTTCGTATGCAACAGCCGATGACCGATATAGAAATGCACCGAATGGATGATTGGCGCCATCAGTATCAGTAAACCAAACCAGCCCCAGAACAGCAGGGGACCCGATGTTATGCCTGGATACCCGAGAAATCCGTTGGCGAAACCCCAATAGGTCAACACTTCATAACCCGTTAAAATTGGCACCGCAGAACCGAGGGTGCGCAGCATGTTGTCTCGCACCTGGTGGCTGAAGAGAAAGCGGCTACTGTCCGTTGCGAGCGGTTTTAGCGTAAAGCGAAACGCGTTGCCCTGGCCCTGGAAGACGTGAAGAAAAAGATGTAGCCCACCAAATAGCAGTAGGGTCAGTGCCAGGTTGCGCCCAAGGATTAACATGACCCACCAGAGTTCGAGGCTTTGCATTTCGCTGATAGCTGGTGTCAGCCATACCCAGGTCACGATTGTGACGCCGAGCCAGAAGGCGTTGAGCGGCCATAAATAACCAGGGAAAGCAAACATCCAGCGCACTAAGGCACCTAATCGAGGCGGCCAGTCGTTTATTGGTGCCGGAATGATCTTGCTCTCGGGACGCCATTCGCCCCGCTCATTGCGCACGCCTGAAGAGATATCGGTCATTCTGTCGACCTTTGACTGGGATTTGCTATCACACCATAGACCGTCACAGGATACCGCTGCAATCCAAGGCATCACTTCTAAACACCGGTCGAGATGACCTGGTCACTCTTTAATCCTCCGGCGGCCACACCTCGGCGAGGGCTCGGAATCCGCTGACTGCAGCGGGCCAGCCGGAGTAGTGGGCTGCGTGAATGATCAGTTCCTCAATTTTTTCGCGCGGATGACCGAGGTTTCGGGCGCCAGTGAAATGAACCCGCATCTCGTCCTCGCGGTTGAGTGCAACCAGCATGGCGCAAGTGATCAGAGAGCGTTCGGTAATTGGCAAATCTTCGCCCTGCCAGACTTCCCCAAATACGTGATCGACAGTGAGACGGCGAAAACGCTTCGGCATCGGTATCATTTCGCCAACGGGGCCATCTTTAAAAAGCTTGCTGATGATTTCTCTTCCCTTTTCTCGCTGGGACTCATTATCCATGGTGACGGTCTCCCTATTTCTGTTGGTAGATAGTTGTTGATAAAACATATTGGCGAAGGAATCCTGTGCCAGCTCTGTCGCAATTTGTAATTGGATTTTTCGTAGTTAATCTGGTTGGGTGTGCGTGATGGGTTAATCAGGCGGAGGAGTGTGGTATGTCATATGATCTCTTGATACGGAACGGTCTCATCGTCGATGGCTCGGGAATGCCTGGATATCGTGGCGACATCTCGGTCAAGGACGGGCAAATTGTCGAGATTGGCAAGCTCAGCGGGCCAGCCGATCGAAGCATAGACGCCGATGGGATGGTCGTAGCGCCTGGCTTTATCGATAACCATACCCATTTTGACGCACAGGTTACCTGGGATCCGCTTTGCTCCAGCTCCTGCGACCATGGTGCTACGTCGGTGATTTTTGGTAACTGTTCGCTCTCATTGGCCCCGGTCCGGCCGGGCAGCCAGGAACGCCTCTCTGGTTTCCTGTCCTATGTCGAGGCAATTCCGATGGATGTGCTTAACACCATCGACGTCACCTGGGAGAGCGTCTCAGATTACATGGAAACCCTTGACAAGGGCCTTGGAGTGAATGTTGGCAATCTGATGGGTCATTCGGCAATTCGGTTCTACGTAATGGGTGAAGCCGCTCAGGAACGGGCTGCCACCGACGAGGAAATCGAAGAAATGCGCACAATTGTCCGCGATGGCATGCGAGCGGGCGCGCTTGGTCTCTCGGTCTCTCGCAACGCCGGCCACTTTGACCCGCAGGGTGTTCCGGTTCCGGCTCTTTGGGCTGAGGAAAAAGAAATTTTCGCGATCTGCGACGTACTGCGTGAACTCGGCACCGGCATCATACAGAGTGGCGGTGGTAATGGTGCAGAGGTTGAGAACGGGCTAATGAGCCGTCTATCAGAAACCACCGGCCGGCCTGTCGTCTACAACACGCTGCTTCACAATTTGAAATACCCTGGCCAATGGAAAGAACAGATGGCCAAAATAGATGAGACGGTGGCAAAAGGCATCCGTGCCTATCCCATGTGTACGCCAAATGAGATTACTGACTTTTTCACCATGCGAAATACCCAGGCCTTCCGTGGGTTACCTACATGGCACCCGATCCTGATCGCGCCAGATGAGGAGAAGTTTCGCGCCTATAGTGACCCAGAAATTCGCAAGAAACTCCACGAGGAAGCCGTTGAGTTTAAAATAGACTTCACGCCGAGAGGGATTTCCCGGCAGTGGTGGAACCACATGAAGGTACAAAATGTTGTCCTGAAGAAGAACAAGGGGTTGGAGGGTAGAACTATTGGCGAGATAGCCGAGGAGCAGGGTAAAGGCGTTATTGATGCTATGCTTGACCTTGCTATCGAGGAAAATCTCGACACTGCCTTCCTGCAGAGCGAGGTTAATGCTGATGACGAAGCGGTAGCGGAAATTTTGAACTACCCGAACGCTTTGATAGGCCTGTCGGATGGTGGCGCCCATGTGCAGTTCCAAGCTGGCTTCGGCTATAGCACTCGCCTGTTGGCCGAGTGGGTGCGCGAGAAGCAGGCGATGTCGTTGGAAACTGCAGTTAAGCGGCTTACCTTCGAGTCTGCGTCTATTTTTGGTCTGCTCGACCGCGGCTTACTACAGCCAGGCAAGGTTGCGGATATCGTGATTTTTGATCCGAAAACGGTCCGCCCGCTGCCCAACGAGGTCGTGCATGATTTTCCTGGTGGCGCGATGCGGATGAGGCAGCCAGCGGAAGGGATCCGCATGACTATCGTCAACGGTCAAGT
>CAYYUG010000105.1:0-9995 GCA_964474755.1 uncultured Rhodospirillaceae bacterium
TCTGAACTCTCCGAAAACAGGTTTAAATGCATACCTTTGGTCCCAATCCGGTCATGTTTCGCGGGCAGCTTAGCCGATGTCATCCGGTCGGGCGACCGCCCGCCGCGAATAATTGCAGACACTAATTTGGGATTTTTGTGATTGCCCCCTATATTGCAGCCCATTCACCGTCGCGGGTTTGGATTTCGCGACTTTCTTTATTCAGGACATTGCCAATTTCATGACCGCTTCCCTCCGCTTAGCTCATTGCTCTGACATCCATCTTGATGGCGACGCCAGCGAGATGGGCAAAGGTAGCGTGGAATACTATAAGAGCGGGTTTGCCCGTGCATTGATGGAAATGCAGCTACATGAACCAGACATGCTGCTGATCGCCGGCGATTTATTTGATGCGAACACAGCGAGCGACGATACAATCATCTGGGCGATGGATATCCTCGGCGAACAACCTCTACCCATTGCCATGATCCCCGGCAACCATGATTGCCTAGAGCACGGATCTATTTATCACCGCTATGACTTCAACAAAATTCCAAATCTGCAAATGATTGACGCAGAAGATGGTGCTATTGCGCGTATCGATGGGCTGGATGTCGCCGTTTGGGGCAAAGGTATGGTCGAACATTCACCTGACTTCCTTCCACTGGATATGTGTCCAGAGCGACCGACGGATTGCAAATGGTATCTGGGCATGGGGCACGGCATTTTCGTTCCGCATGGCGGCGAAACGGATCGATCGTCGCCGATTCCTATGAAGCATATCGAGGACAGTTGCTGCGACTATCTCGCGCTTGGGCATCACCACGCGGCAATGGAATTAGTCAACGACAAGGCGACCGCAGCATATAGCGGCTCCCCCACCGATACGATTGGTCGCGGCGCCACCTATGTTATCATCGACCTGGCCGATGGCGCGGCACCTTCGGTTAACGTGCACGCGATCAGTTAGGCAAACTTTGCTTAATAAACGTCTTGTAGACAGGATTGTCGGTCTCCGCCCGTTCGGAGATATGACGCAACCTATCAAAATTCACGTTGGTACCGCTGTTGACCTCGACTAACGTTTTACCGTTCCAGCCCTGCTGAGACGCGTAGTATTTCATTCCCGCAATCGAGAAAGCGCCGGCAGGTCCGCAATTACCCGAGTCTCGTCAAACACATCCTTCACCGCTGCACAAATCTGGTCGATTGAAGCAATCACCATGTCGTCGAACAGCTTGCAAACCAGCCGAAAGTTTCCTTGCCAACCTGTGTCACTGCAACACCAGTAGCGAAAATGCCGACCTGATCGAGGATAACGCGCCTTTTGCGTTCCAGAGAGCGGTTCATCGACGCAGCATCTTCCGGCTCTACGCCTATTACCTTCACCTCGGGCCGCACCGCTTTCACATAAGCGGCAATCCCAGCGATAAGCCCTCCACCGCCAACCCATACGAAGATCGCATCGATATCATCGGTGTACTGCGCAGGGCGTTGATCCTACTAGCCATCTCACCCCACCTGTCGTAGACAATTTGCCTATGTCTAAAACCTCTCAAAACCTGCAGGCCTACGCGGTAATGACTATCGCTGCCTGGTGCTGGGCCGCCAATTCGATATTTAGCCGGCTCGCGGCCAACGAAGTTTCACCAATGCTTCTAGTCACCTTCCGCTGGTTCGGCGTTCTATTGCTAATACTGGTGTTCGCACGTCGTTATATCGCCCAGGACTGGCCGGTCCTGAGAATTCATCTTCGCTATGTCGCGATTATGGGGGCGTGCGGGTTTACTGGGTTCAATGCCCTATTCTATGTAGCTGGACACACGACCACAGCAATCAACCTGGGCATCCTGCAGGGCGCGATGCCAGTTTTCGTCATTCTAGGCATGTTTGTGGCATACCGTGCGCGCGTTACACGCATGCAAGTCTTTGGAGTGATTTTGACAATCGGCGGTGTGGTGGTCGTGGGTTCTGCCGGCAGTCTCGATCGGCTCTCCGCATTAAAATTTAATACTGGCGATATTCTTGTGATGGGATGTTGTCTCCTCTATGCCGGATACGCGGTTGGGCTCCGCAATCGTCCAGATGTCAGCGCGCTCGGCTTCTTTAGCGCAATGGCCACCGCGGCTTTTTTCACATCACTCCCATTGTCGATGTTGGAATGGGCGCTGGGTGACCTGCAATGGCCAACGACAAAAGGTTGGATGATCATTCCGGCCGTGGTGCTCTTGCCTTCCTTCCTGGCGCAGGTTTGTTTTCTTCGAGGCGTAGCACTGATCGGACCCAACCGAGCCGGCGTTTTCATCAACCTAGTACCGATCTTCGTCGCCATCCTAGCCGTCCTATTCATCCGCGAGAATTTCGAATTATTCCACGCGATCGGCTTATTCTTTGTGATGGGCGGAATTTGGCTGTCTGAGCGCGGTAAAGACGATTGAAAATATTCCGCTCTCTTTGAATTCCCCTAAGAACGGTTTAATAGATCCGGTATTTCGGTCGGCGATACTACGAAACGCCGCGCGCCGGACGCCTGCAGCTCTTGTCGTGTTCCATAGCCGTATAGCGCACCGACCCCATATAGAGCGTTATTAACCGCTCCAATCATATCATGCTCACGATCGCCGATCATCGCGCAATCCGCCGCCTCTATGCAGGTTTCAGCGAGCGCGTAGGCCAAAAGATCCGACTTGTCGGCCCGCGTGCCATCCATTTCCGATCCGAAGACCCGCTCAAAATACTTAGCAATTCCAAAATGTTCAACGATACGTCTGGCATAAAAGTGCGGCTTTCTGGTCGCCACGAATAAGCGAATTCCAGAATTCTGCAACGCATAGAGCGTTGCCGAAATTCCATCGTATAGATCGTTTTCAAATAGCCCTACATCTCCAAAACGGTCGCGATAAAGGGCGACCGCTTCGTCTGCACGCGCTTCGTCTAAAAGGTCTTTGAAACTTGCACGCAGCGGCGGACCAATGCACCACAACAAATTTTCCACAGTTGGAACAGGAACATTAAGACGCTCTAAGGCGTATTAAATCGATTTTGTGATGCCAACCTTTGGATCGGAGAGGGTACCGTCGAGATCGAAGAATATCGATTTCACTGTTTGGTTAGCCTGCCTTCGCGCCTATCTTTTTCGATGCGTTCATCATTTCTATCCGCCGGGTCGCCGTAACCACCACCACCCGGCGTGGCAATACGCAACACTCCGTCACGTGACAAAGGTTGCTGCTGCACCGCAGAGGGCAGTTCTTTTGCTATTCCTGAAGGATCGAGCATGAATAGTCCGGTCTCCCCATCAGCGCCACCCTCAACGCCGGGAGCTGGCACATCTTGCCGTTCACCGCTTAAGCTGACCGTAATATCGTCTCCTAGAATGCGATAGTCTCTCACTATACCATCGCCACCGCGATACTCGCCTGCACCTCCTGAGCCGGCGCGTAACTCATATGTCTCTACTCGAACCGGATAAGCATGCTCTAGCGCCTCTACCGGAAGGTTAGCGCTGCCTGAGGTCAGGGTCCTAACCGCGTCAAGACCGTCGCGATGTCCTTGCGCCCCAATCGCCCCTGCAACTGTTTCGTAATCAACAAAATAGCGCCCTGTGCGAGGGTCAGTGCCAGCTAGCACCAACAAATGATGAGGCCCTGATCCAGCAAAACTGCGACCCGGTATAGCTTGCGATAACGCTACTTGGATAACATCCGACAGCACACTGCAAGAGATCGAGCGAGTACCAACCGGGCCTGGCGGCACGGGCTGCACGATGCAGCCCGGGGGTGCCTCAATGCCAATGACCCGGAAAGCACCGCCATTGGCCGGCGCATCTGGGTCGAGCAGCGCTTTGACGACGCAGAAAACCGTGGCGACAAGGGCCTGATGCGGAATGTTACGGGCGGTGTTTAGCTGCGGTGCTGTGCCCTCAAAATTAAAGCTCAACTTTCCGTCGGCGACAGTTACGGTACAGGCAATGCGTGCGAAGGATCCCAATTCGTCTCCGCTGAGAAAATCCTCCGCGCTGTAACTGCCTTCCGGCAGAGCTCCAACAGCAGCCTGGAACCGGCGCTCCGTAAAGGCAAGATAAGAGTCGAGTGCGTCTTCAAACAAATCCGCGCCGTAGCGCTCGACCAATCCCGATACGGCGCGTATTCCCACATGGTTTGCAGCCAATTGCGCGTTGAGGTCCCCTTCCCGCTCCTCCGGCGTACGCGAGTTGAGCAGCACAATTTCAAAGATATCGCGTGACAACTCACCCGCACGAACGAACCGCACCGGCGGTAAGCGTAAACCTTCCTGAAAAATACTTTCACAGACAGCCGCCTCACTGCCCGGGACCATACCGCCGACATCGGCGTGGTGAGCGATGTTCGCGACATAGGCAACAATGCGGCCGTCGTGAAATACAGGTGCTACCAAATTAAGATCCGGGAGGTGGGAGCCGCCGCCATTGTAAGGATCATTGGCAAGGAACATATCACCTGGTTCGATTTCGCTTTCGGGAAAGCGTTTCTGCAAGCTCTCGATGGCGCCAATCATGGAGCCCAGATGTATCGGCACATGTTCTGCCTGCGCAACAACTTCGCCCTTGGCATTGAAGACAGCTGTCGAGAAGTCGTTACGCTCTTTTATGTTTGGAGAAAAGGCTGTTCGCATCAGCGTCACACCCATCTCCTCGGCTGCCGCGAGCACGTGCCGGCCGATGACCTCCGTCGTCACCGGATCGAGCCGTTTACTCATCCGCTTTCCTCCAAATGAATCAGAATATTTCCATGGGTATCTACGCCTACCGTGGTATCCGGGGGAACGACAGTGGTTGAGTCCGTCTGCTCGACGATCGCCGGCCCGGCAAAATGATGTCCAGGTCCGAGCTTGGAACGGTCATAGACCGGTGTGTCGACAAAACCTCTCGAGGTAAACCAGACTTTGCGGTACGACACGACGGCGGTCTGTATATCGTTGATTGCATCCGGTTGCGGAGAAGTTGAAAAGTCTTGCGGCGGAACCGAGAGACTTAAGCGCATGGTTACTATTTCGACCGGCTGTTCCGGCATATCGTAACCATTCAACGTCTTATGCCGTCGATGAAATTCATCGACGAGGGCAATCAGAGCATGGACATCCAGGGCTTCGCCATCAAACGATAAGGTAAGTTCGAAGGCCTGACCCTGATAACGTAAATCGGCTGCAAATTCAGCAACCAAGCCAGACAACACAAGATCTTCCTCACCACACCAGGTCGTCCCACGATCGGTGAGAATGACGATCCCCTCTAGAAACGCCTCCAGATTTTTCTCAGATGCGGTCAGCAGACGTGTCACGCTGAAATCGCCACGCCGATCAGCGTCGATTAGTCCAACCGCGGACAGCAACCCCGGACGTGCCGGGATAATCACCGTCTCGATACCAATTTCGCGTGCCACCTCTGCCGCGTGCAACGGACCCGCTCCGCCAAAAGCGGCCAAGGCATAATCGCGCGGATCCTCGCCCCGCTCGATCGTGACAACGCGTACTGCACCCATCATGTTGACATTGACGATCTCGACGATTCCAGCTGCAGCCGCCACCTCGTCAAGGTCAGCTTTATTTCCAAGTGCCGCTACAGCGTGTGTCGATTTATCGGGATAAACCGTCATTGCACCACCGATCAACGCATCGCCCGACAAACGACCGAGCAAAACATTGGCGTCCGTCACTGTGGCCTCGTTTCCCCCGCGACCGTAAAGGGCAGGCCCAGGGTCAGCACCGGCACTCTGCGGCCCAACCTTCAGTAAACCACCAGGGTCAACCCAGGCGATGCTACCACCGCCCGCGCCAATCGTATGAATATCTAGTGTTGGCACGCGCACTGGGAAGCCCGCCATTTCGACCAGACTTCGCTTCGTCGGTTGACCCCCACGGATCAAACTGACATCGGTCGAAGTGCCCCCCATATCGAAGGCGATAAGGTTAGGGCTGCCAGCCTGTATAGCCAGGTTAACCGCGGCAACGACACCACCGGCCGGTCCTGACAAAAAGGTGTTAATGGGCGCCTTGCGCACGGTTGCAACGGAGACGCTGCCGCCATTCGACTGCATGACCAGAGGTGCCGGACCCACGCCAACTTTCCGTAGCCCTCTAGAGAAGCGTTCCAAATAGCGATCGATAACCGGCATCAAGCTGGCATTGACGCTGGCGCTGGCAAATCGCTCAAATTCGCGGAACTCACGCAACACGTCCGTCGAGGTGCAGACGAATACCTCTGGCCACAAATGATGGACGAGTGCTCGCGTTGCCTCTTCGTGTGCCGGATTAGCATAGGCATGCATAAAACAAATAGCGATCGCCTCTACTTCCGCTTTCCGCAGAGCGGCAACAGCCGCTCGCACAGCTTCCTCGTCCAAGGAGGCAACCTCGGCACCCGTCTCGTCCAGGCGTCCCGTAATCTCATAAATACAGTCACGGGTTACTGGCGGTTCGGGTTTGGAGACATTGAGATTGTAAAAAGCTGGCCGGCGTTGCCGTCCTATTTCGAGCACGTCCCGAAATCCCCGGGTTGCAAGCATCCCTGTCTTAGCGTGCTGGCGTTGCAGGATGGCGTTCGTGGCTAACGTTGTCCCGTGCACAAGTAGATTAATTACACTGGCCGAATGACCCGTTTGTCCCAGGAGAACATTAATTCCATCGAGGATACCGCGTGCCGGGTCATCAGGCGTTGTCGGTAATTTGTGGACCGTCAGCGTACCCGCCGCCTGGTCGCGCAGCACCAGATCGGTAAAGGTGCCGCCGGTATCAACACCAATGGAGAGAACGCTCACGCCGACTTACGTGCCTCAGTCACGCCGTTCGTTTTGGAAACACTAAGCGAGCGCATCAGGTCCCCGTGTCCGTCTAGACCTGGATCTATGCCTAGTATATCGAACACTTTCCAGAACGAGGCTTGATTGGCGCTAAAAACAGGCTTGCCAAGATCTTTCTCCAGCAGATCGACCATTTCCAGTGCTCGCACCTGGGTGCAGGCGACAAACACCGCATCGGCTTCGTCTGTCACCGTCTCCTTGACCTTTTGGTATACGTCACTAGGTTGGATGCGGGCGTGATCGAACATGTCGAGCATGTCAAATGTCCCCAGATTGTTAACTTCAATACCCTCGCTCTCAAGGTAGCGGCGAAGCCGCTCATTCGTTGTTTCGACATACGGGGTCACCACATCTACCTTCCTAATATTATTGCGCTGCAGAGCTTCGGTCATAGCACCACTTGTCGTTACAGCCGGTACACCGGCGAGCATCGTTAGTTCTTTTTGATATTCCGCATTCCACGCCGCACCCTGATAGAAGCTCGCGCTAGTGCAGCCGAACAAAACCACATGTGGTTCAGCCGTGATAACCCGCTCGCACGCGTTCTTCCCCTCGAATTCCATATCACGCAACGTATCCGCTGTCCCTTCGCGCTCGCAGGCGATGCGGGCCGTCGACACTGTGACCCCATTCGGCACCAGCGACCAAAGTTCCCGCTCCATAGTATTGTTTACCGCGGGCACTAGCAGCCCAATCCGCGCGCGCCAACCATGCATGGATGTTCCCCTTCCTCTATTGGATTTCCGTTACCAAGAGCATATAGGCCCAGGGTTGTTATCGTAAATGTAGGGCCTCACGCTTTAGATGCGGACTGACGTTTCTAAACAATATTGAGTCGGATTGCAGGCCAGGCCGCTATTTCAATTTGTCATCGGAAATAATGACAAAAGGATAATAAAGTCTCTATTTTAGAGGTATCATTTGTGTATTGCGACGCAATGCACTGTCGTACCCAGCGGCTCCTCGATATTACTCTCAAACTATTGGTTCAGTTGACGTTATCAGGACCCGTGCGCCTGTTTGCGCCGGCCGAGCATGACGTCATGGCTTTCCGGCGTGCCGTCATGCAAAGTACCGAACAATTTGTCGAGCGGGACCGTGCCATCGCCTCCGTAGTTACATTCAAAATAGCGGTGATGCAGGTAATGGTAATAGCGCTGACCAATCGAATGAGCGTTGGCGCCCTTGCCTTCCCACTTGTGGTATCCAACATGCCCCATCGCCGGCGTTAGTCCGGTGGCCTGCACATGGAAGATCATATGAATCGGATGCGACAGCAGCACCCAATGTAATAGGGTACCGCTGAAATAGAGTATGTGTTCCACCGGGTGCATCGACATACCGGACCACGGTCCTATATCTACATTCTTATGGTGCAGTTGATGTACGGCACGATAAAACCAGCGGTAGTGCAACAGGCGGTGAACAAAATAAAAATGCGCATCACGGATCATAGGAATGGCGCAAAATAGCAAAACGAAATAAACCGGATGCGCTTCCCAATTAAGCATCGGGATATAGCTATTCGCGAAAGCCCAAAGGGTCACGACCTCGTAGGCGGACCAGATTAAGACCGCACTACCAGCCGTCCAAAACATGTTCTCGCGCACCTGATTGCCAAACAGGAAGCGCCGATGCGACACAGTAGGCGCCTTGCGGTTCAACATGTACCGCTCTCCCTGCGCATTTTTCATGTAGAAGCGCCAATGCAGGCCACCGAAGACCAAAAAGGTCAGCGCTAAATTGCGGCTGTAAACAATGGCTATCCAATCCCATTGAAAGGTTTTCATGGTTGCCAGGTCCGGCGTCAGCCAGAACCAACTGATCATAGCGAGCCCCATATACAGGATATTCATAGGCACGAAGTAGCCGGGATAGCCGAACAGAAACTTAGCCGCGGCAACCGGCTGTAGCGGCCATGTGAAAATAGGCGAGGCCGGGATCGCTTGAGGTGCTCCGCCTCTTGCTTCTAGTTCTGCTTCAAAGCTAGTTTCTGCCATGTTCCTAGGCCTCCTCGGCAACATGAACCCAATCACACCTACCTACTGCGCGTGCATGGGACGAGCGTAAATATCGGTGAGACAAGGAACAACTATGGCGCTTTTCAGCAAGGACCGCTAACAATTCTATTTGACCGCAAGGATTCAAAGAATTTTCTGTCCTGCGTTGCATGCTGAATGTTGGCAAACGTTTAAATTTGGGCCGTTAGTCCATTACAACGCCGCCGCCGATATTCAGCACTTCGCCTGTAATTTCCGACGCTTCGTTAGACGTTAAAAAGACAAATCCGTTAGCGATATCAGAAGCTGATTGTAGCCGACGCAACGGAATTTCCGCGGCGGCGAACTCGTCACTGAATTCATCCAGCGATTGCTCAGCCCGTTTTCGTTCGACAAATCCGTCCCAAGCCATGCCCTCGTCCTTAATGTGACCCGGCGCTATGGAATTGACCCGGATCGCTGGCGCTAGTTCCATCGCCATAGCGCGGCTAAAACCAATTACCGCCGCCTTGGATGCACAGTATACCGATATCTGCGGCCAACCGCGTTTGCCCGCCTGTGATGCCGTGCTCGTTACGGAGGCATTTTCTCGATCTCGGAGATATGGAATAGCCGCTTGGGTACACAAAATCACACCTTTGGTGTTGACATCGATAACCCGCTCGATATCGCCCAGAGACAAATCAACCAAGTCGCCCCGCGCATTGGTGCCCGCATTATTTATCAGTGCGGTTATACCCCCCATCGCATCCGCTGCCCTTTCCATCATCGCCCGAACAGCCTCCGTTGACCTGACATCTGCAACGGCACCATGAGTGAAAGTCGGATTAGTATCAGAATTCAACAAATCAACTGCCCGCGAAACCAGGGATTCGTCATAGTCTGTCACGAATACTTCAGCCCCCTCGTTTATAAAAGAGCGCGCAGTCGCCATACCAATAGCCCCAGCAGCGCCGGTAATCACCGCTTTCGTTCCTGTCAAACGATCAGACATAACTAGGTCCTCGCGGAAACGATTTGATATCGATCTGTTCGGTTACTTAATTTAGACTGTTTGCCGCGTAGTGATTATTCCGAAGCAAACGGCCAGGCAACGATCCCACATGTTTCCCCTCTTCCATCAACACTTGACCGTTGACGATAGTCATGCGGATCCCTTCCGCTGGCTGCCTCATCCGCA
>CAYYUG010000106.1:0-4056 GCA_964474755.1 uncultured Rhodospirillaceae bacterium
ACGGGGTACTTGCCACAGCGCCTGAATATCAACAAAAATCTGCCGCTTAAGGTCGACCGGTTTCTCTCCCTTGCCGGTCGGAGCAAACGCAAAAGTATCGAGGCAGCGCTAGACGCCGTAGCTGGACGGCATCTCGCGGATCTCGATGTGGCCAAACTATCTGGCGGTGAACTGCAGCGGACCTTGCTCGCGCGGGCGCTGTTGCGGAACCCAGATTTTTTAGTACTGGACGAGCCTACCCAAGGTATTGACGTAACCGGACAAATCGAGTTCTACGAGCTAATCAGCAATCTGCGCGACCGTCTCGATTGCGGTATCCTGATGATCTCACACGACCTGCATCTTGTCATGGCAGCGACAGACCGGGTGATCTGCCTCAACCATCATGTCTGCTGTTCCGGCCCGCCTGAAGCGGTACAACGCCACCCAGACTACCTTGCCCTGTTTGGATCCGAAGGCAACGGACGGCTCGCCCTATATACCCATCGCCACGATCACGACCACGATTTGGCCGGTGACGTCATGACGGCCCACGAGCACGGCCGTCGCCACTGATGCTCGATGATTTCCTCTGGCGCGCCGCGCTCGGTGGCTTTGGTGTCGCACTTGCAGCTGGACCGTTAGGCTGCTTCGTCGTTTGGCGACGTATGGCCTTTTTTGGAGCTTCCGTCGCCCATACCGCTCTGTTGGGGGTTGCGCTGGGACTATTCCTAGCAATTGATCTGATCATCGGCATCGCAGTCACCTGCATCGCTTTTGCGATGGCCATCGTCTTAATACAGCAAAAATCCGAACTAACGTCAGATACCTTGCTGGGCATCATAGCGCATGCAGCGCTCGCGCTCGGCATAGTCACTCTCGCCTTTATGGACGGTGTTCGCCTTGATCTTCTAGGCTATCTGTTTGGCGACATACTGGCAGTGTCGGGCACTGACTTAATCTGGATTTATGGCGGCGGGGCGCTTTGCGTCTGCATCCTAGCGGCGATTTGGCAACCTCTCCTCGCGATGACAGTGCATGAGGAACTAGCGCGGGCGGAAGGGCGGCCAACCCTATTAGTACAGCTCATTTTCACCCTGCTGCTGGCCGTTGTCATCGCAGTTTCTTTGAAAATTATCGGTGCTCTACTTATTGTCTCTATGCTTATCATTCCCGCCGCGACGGCCCGACCATTTGCACGTTCACCGGAAACGATGGCCATGCTAGCAGCCGCGTTTGGCGTCATATCCGTGGCCGGTGGCCTTTACGCCTCCTTCACTTGGGACACACCATCGGGACCGTCGATCGTCGTCGTGTCTTCGGTTTTGTTTTTTGTAAGCTTGGTCGCCCGACGACCAGCGGGTCACTAACTGTAACGAGTCCCGCCGCCAGCAACTGCCACACGGGCGCCAGATTGGACTTCAGCAACCGTATCAAACATATCCGTCAAATAGCTCTCCACCGCATCTGCGTGTCCAGGAGACAACATCAGATGCATACCTTTGGGCTGACGCAAATTAGCCGACATCCAGCCTCTGTCGCGCATCCCTTCGGCGACTGCAAAAATATCGAATGCATCCGATCCAAAAGCCAGCAACCCAAGCTGATGCTGTCCCCAGAATCGGAACCCTCCAATCGCCTGCAAGCCACATTCGTACCTCTCCCGGGTTTTAATTACAGTTCGCACCTTTTCTCGATAACCGGCACAGCCCAAATAGCGCATAACAGCCCAAGCTGCGGCGATAGCACCACCGGGACGGGTTCCAGCGATTGTTGGCGTCGCCATTTCACCGGTCGGCCAGTCACCAAAACGAAATAGCTGGTGTTCGCGCAGCGCTGCCGAGCGGTAGAACACGGTCGATGCACCCTTTGCCGTAAAGCCGTATTTGTGTAGGTCCGCAGACATCGATTTAACACCTGCCAGTGCAAAATCGAAAGCCGGCAAATTGACACCATCCATGCGCGCAAAAGGCGCGAAATACCCGCCGACACAGGCATCAACATGCAGCCAGATATCATTAGCTTCCGCCATAGCCGACAAGGATGCAATATCGTCTATGACGCCAAATGGGAAACACGGTGCCGAACCAACGATCATCATCGTCCGCTCGCTCACAGCAGCCGCAATAGCCGCTACATCTGCAGTAAAATCGCTCGCAACTGGCACTCTAATTACGGAAAGGCCTAAGTATTCCGCTGCCTTGTTGAATGCGGGATGCGCGGAATGAGCCACCACGATCTCCGTTTTGCCTTCCTCCCCTGCCGCGCGCCAATAATCTCGGCAGGTCTTGGCCGCCAAGAGAATGCTCTCAGTGCCACCTGACGACATATCACCGCACGCATCCTCAGGCGCATTCAACAGCGACAACCCAAAACCGACGACCTCTTCTTCCATCCGACGCAGACTGGGAAAAGCGGCTGGGCCGAGACCGTTTTCCGACATGAACATACCATAGGCATCTTTCGCCACAGCGCGGACATCCTCGCCCGGATCGAACACGTAGACACCCAGCCGGCCAGCACGCCAATCAAAGTCGTTTTCTGCGATATTCGCTAATTCGGATTTTATATCCGACCAAGCCATGCCTTGTTCAGGCAACGCTGCGCGCTCGGTGGGCATCTCTCTCTCCCGCATGGTTGCCTCTTTTTTATGCTGGCATGTTTAATGCGCCATCAATACCGGAAGCTCGGTATAGGCTAGGATGTGGCTAGTCGCGCCGCCAAAGATCATTTGGCGCAGCCTACTGTTCGTATAGGCACCTTTGACAACCAGATCAGCGCCCTGTTGCGCCGACTCTTCCAGCATAGCCTCCCCCAGCGAACGTTTGCCCGCCGCTCTGACGACCGCACTTGCTTCTATCCCATTGCGATTGAGATGCTTCACTACTTCCGTACCCATAGGACCCGGAACCATGGCATCCTCAATTGTCAGCACTACAACCTTTTTCGCCTTTTGCAAGATTGGCATGGCAAAAGCGACGGTACGCGCCGTCTCAGTACTGCCATTCCAAGCGATAGCGATGGTCTCCCCCAGCGTAACCGGTGCCGACGGTGGTGCAATCAAGATCGGCCGACCAGTCTCGAACAACGCCGCTTCCAGCGTATGCATTGTTGGTGTCGTGGCGCCATGGACCGGACGCCCAACCACGATTAGATCGAATAAGCGCCCACAATGGCCGACATAATCATCGCTCGGCCCCACATTTTGCCAGGCTGCCGAGGGGACATCAAAGGTTTCGTCGGATTCGCCGATTGCGATGCCACGCGCCTGCATAAAGTCGTTAAAATATTGCTCTGCATCGCTTATACGAGCCCTATCTTCTTGCTCATATTTTTCAACGAATGCGGGTGTCACAATGCCAAACCCATCCGCGCTCGCAATTGCAGGAAGTGCAGGCTGGACATAAACGCCTTCGACATAACTGCCGAAACACTGGGCCGCTAAACATGCTGTACCCAGTACCGAGTTCACAACATCACTCTCTTCAAATGGTACAAGAATCGCCTTCATGTCATTCCCTCCTTTCGCGGATCGAAATGCCCAAACCGGGCGAGCGAGTTAAAAATTATTCATCGCTTATATACCCTACATTTCAAACACCACGGATTTCTATCAAAAAGAGAATTTAGAGCTCTTTGCTCTATTTTTACTGCGGATTGTGACACTCGTTTTGTGTGCAACTGAGTAGCTAATTATAAAACTGGTGATGAGAATGACATTCAGAACGGTCAGTTAGAACCAGCTCACACTGTATTTTTTGTTGCATCGACGACGACTTCCACACCGGACATCTAGTCGGTGAAAGACAATTTGATACAACGCCAAAGGCTGGAAATTTGCTAATCTTTCCAATCTACCTCTACCATTCTGCCTCATCTTAAGGCGCCGAGAAGGATCGTATCGTTATCGCCTTTAGTTCGAGCATTCATTTCTAAACTTGAGGAGCCTGACATGACTGATGTGCCGAACGTCCAGATCCATATTCTGGACAGCATCACTAAGCTAAACGACGCACATCTCGGCCAGGTTATCGTTGCCGCTTCGCATGGTGCGGAATACGCCGCCTATCTGGCCGC
>CAYYUG010000106.1:4156-7184 GCA_964474755.1 uncultured Rhodospirillaceae bacterium
CGCATCTTGTTGCGCGAAACAGCAGGCGCACCGCCGGTATGGGGCATCGATTCGGCATCACTTGTTGTGCCAGATGATGCCAATCACATCCTAATTTGCGGGTCACACGGGGAAGCGCTCGGCGGCAAGCCGGAAACAGCTTTGCGGTACGACGCCATCGCTGCAGTATTCAACGATGCGGGGATCGGGATTGACGATGCTGGGATTAGCCGGCTTCCTGCGCTCGACGGTCGGAACATTCCCGCCGCCACGGTATCCGCCGCGAGCGCTCGAATCGGTAATGCCCAATCGATATACGATGAGGGCGTGATCTCACGCGTAAATGAAAGCGCAGCTTCGCGGGGCGGTCAGCCAGGACTAACTACTGCCGCATTCGTCGACGCGATTATCGCATCTCTGCGCTAAACGGGGCGATCACCCTTTTCGACTTTCAATACCCGACTGTCGACCGCCGGCAGCATCTTGCCAGGATCCCGGGTCACGACGACATCGACGACGGTCGGGCGACCCGTCTCGGCCATACCGGCCTGGATAGCGCCGGCAAGCGCTTCCGGGTCTTCTACGCGGATACCTTGACAGCCAAAAGCTTCGGCGATACGCGCGTAGTTCGTTTCCATCAAATCACTTGATTGGTACTTACCGTCATAGACTGCGTGCTGCAGCGCTTTCACATAGCCGGACGCTGCATTATTCACAACGAGGATCGTGACACCCGTCTTCATTCGCAAAGCGGTCTCCAGTTCTCCGATCACCATATTGAAACCGCCATCGCCAGTCATCGCGACCACAGGCATATCAGGCGCTCCAATCTGCGCGCCAATGGCGCCGGGCAAGCCGTAACCGATCGACGCCAAGCCACGATCGGCGATATAGGACCGGCCCGATCGTTTCGTGTCATACAGTAATCCTGTCCAATGCCCAGAAAACCCGCCGTCGGCGACCAGCACAGAGTCCGCAGGCATCACGTTGTTCAGCTCATTGATGATCCGCGCAACGTTGATCGGTCGTTCTGTCGAATGCAGCCGCTCTGCCGCCTCGTCGAGCCATTTCTTCATCCGCACTGGAATTTCCGCCACGTAATCTGCACGGTTCGCCTTCGTACTAGCAGCGCTGTCACAAAGCTCCTCACCCAAAGCCCGCAAGCCTTCACCTGCATCGCCGCACAGCCCTGCATGAACACGCGTCGTCCGTCCAATCTCTTCGGGTAGGACTTCGAGTTGGATCAGCGGCGTGTCTTCGGGCATAAGCTGGAACCGCTTGGTTGCGATTTCGCCCAACTTGCAACCCACCGCCATTAGACAGTCCGAAGTTTCAATTAAATCGTTCGCAATTCGCGTATAGCGGCCAAACAGGCCAGCGGATAACGGATGCGAACAGGCTATCCCTCCCTTCCCACTCATCGTATGAGCCACTGGAATGTTTTGCGCTTCAGCGAATTCGAGCAACGCATCATGTCCCACAGACAGGTGGATACCTCCGCCGACCAAAATCAGCGGCCGTTCCGCTTTTGCCAGTAAAGCAGCAGCCCGCGCCACATCGTCCGCACCAGGCCGGACGCACCGCGCTGGGATAGACTTAGTTTCTTCCTCGATCCAAAAGTCATCGGCCCTGAATTCATGCGTTTCGTGGCAAACATCCTCCGGTACGTCGAGAATTACTGGACCCGGCCGACCACTCGTCGCTACGGCGAAAGCACGCCTAACCAGTTCCGGGATCCGCTTGCCACTCTCAATGCGAATTAACTCCTTTACCGCAGGCGTCAGGATGTCCACTTGCCGACATTCCTGCGTCATGTTTTTCCACGCATGCTCTCGATTAGCATCGCCCGCTAACACGACTAGCGGCACGCCCGCATTCAACGATTCCACCAGTCCGGTGACTAGGTTTGTGACACCTGGGCCGAGGGTTGCATCGCAGACGCCAGGCTTGCCAGTGACGCGTGCATAGGCGTCAGCAATAAAGGCACCGCAGCGTTCATCATTGATCAGATTGTGGTTAAGCCCGAGAGAGCGCACCGCTTCATAAAAAGGTAGCAATTGGAAACCGCCCATTCCCAGCATGAGATCAACTTCATGCAATTGGAGCATTTCGGCCAGAGCCTGACCGCCATTAATGCTGCGTGTGATGTTATCTTGGCTTGGCATGCTCATATGGCCATCTCCTTAACTATATTCATGACATCGATAACCCGCACACGACATAGGTCTTCCAACGGCGGGGCATAGGGTATCGGTATTCGCGGGGCTCCTAGCCGACGAACCGGCGTTGCCAAACGGTCGCCCATCATTTCTGACACCGTCGCCGCCACTTCGGCACCGAAACCGCATACTTTAACCGCTTCGTGCAGGACCACCATTCGTCGCGTCTTTTCAATCGACGAAAACACAGTCTCTTTATCCCAAGGCCATAGGCTTCGTAAATCGACGACCTCAACCGAAACGCCTTTCTCCGCCGCCGCATCAGCCACCTGCAACGCAACTTGTACCGCGCCCGACCAAGTGACAACCGTTAGGTCATCGCCCGCCCTAACAACCCTCGCCGTGCCGATTGGAACCGTTTTATCACTATTATTGTCAACCTCGCCTTCCACGTCCCAACTGTCTTTATGCTCCATGAAAATAACGGGATCGTCACAACGAATCGCCGACTTCAGGAGCCCGTAATTATCCGCCGGTGTCCCCGGCGCTAGTACGACTAGACCAGGCGTATGGACGTACCAGGATTCAAGCGATTGCGAATGCTGTGCCGCCGACGACCGCCACATACCAATTGGTTGGCGGATAACTACGGGCACCCGCGTCTGACCGCCGAACATGTAGCGCGCTTTTGCCGCCTGGTTGACCATCTCGTCCATCGCACAGAGTGCAAAATCAGCAAACCGAAGTTCCACAACCGGTCGCGTTCCAACCATAGCAGCGCCGACCGCTGCCCCCATGATTGTCGCCTCAGAAATTGGTGTGCTTACTACTCGGTTGAACCCGAATTCGTCGCGTAATCCCGCGTACTGTCCGAAGACACCGCCATCACC
>CAYYUG010000106.1:7284-9571 GCA_964474755.1 uncultured Rhodospirillaceae bacterium
CCACCTCCCTCTCGCATCTCTTCCAACAGCCGACCGGTCAAACTGTCGATCGCAATCACGTCGTTGCCATCGACCAGATGGGCCGGAACTCCGATGCTTTCAGCTCTCGCTGCCGGTCCCGGTCCGCCAGTCATATCACTCGAGCGCGTACGAGCGGCGTAGCGATTGTCCTCACAAATAAAGAGCACCGGCAAATCATAGATGCGCACCCAATTAAGTCCCTCCAAAAACGGGCCCCTATTCACTGCTCCATCACCGAAAAAACAGGCAACGACGGCGTCCTCACCCAACAGACGTTTAGCCTGTGCCGCACCAGCGGCAATCGGTATGCCCGCAGCAACAATGCCGTTTGCACCTAGCATACCAACCGAAAAATCAGCGATATGCATGGATCCGCCCTTGCCATCGCTAGTGCCACCGGCACGGCCGAACAGCTCACACATCATCGCCTCCGCACTGGCGCCCTTGGCGATTGTATGGCCATGTCCGCGGTGAGTACTGGTAATCAAATCTGAAGTGCGAAGGTTGCCGCAAATACCAGCAGCAATTGCTTCCTGGCCGATAGACAAATGTGCCGCACCTGTAATGAGACCTTCGCTGGCAGCCCTCTCCGCCGCTTCCTCGAATGCTCTGATCCGGCACATTGTCGCAAACAGCGACCGCACCCTTTGGGCCGAAATTTTATGGCCTCCGGACTCCGAAGGCAGTGATGTCGACATACCTTACCGCATATTTATCTTAACAGAGCGTCTCGCAGCGCCACACCAGCGCATTCCTACATGACAGCGCCAATTTGCCAAGGAACGAATTCGTCATCACCGAATCCAAATTTCTCTGAATTTGTCGGACTCCCAGACGCAACTTCGAGTAGCCGATCGAAAATATCAGCGCCGACATCGCCAATCGCCTCGCCGGCATCGACGACCACCCCGCAATTAATATCCATATCCTCATTCATGCGCTCGAACATGACTGTATTGGTCGCGAGTTTCAGGCTCGGCGCGGGCTTACAGCCATAGACCGACCCCCGGCCTGTCGTGAAACATACGATGTTGGCACCGCTTGCTACTTGTCCCGTAATCGAGCAGGGGTCATAGCCGGGAGAATCCATAAAGACAAATCCCTTGCTCCGGATTGGCTCCGCATACTGGTAGACACCACATAAATTCGTCGTGCCGCCCTTGGCTGCAGCGCCGAGCGATTTTTCTAATATCGTCGTTAGACCACCCGCCTTGTTACCAGGCGAGGGGTTGTTGTTCATCTCGCCACCATTACGTTCAGTATACGCTTCCCACCAACGAATCCGCTCAATCAACTTTTCGCCCACATCGCGGCTAACCGCACGTCGCGTTAATAAATGCTCTGCGCCGTAAATCTCTGGTGTTTCGCTCAAGATCGCCGTGCCACCGTGCCGAACCAAGAGGTCGACCGCTGCACCCAGCGAGGGGTTGGCCGATATCCCCGAATATGCATCCGATCCACCACATTGCAGCGCCAACGTCAGGTTTTCGGCTGGAACCGCCTTGCGGCGGGCCTTGTTCGCCTCCGGCAACATATCGCGGATCAATGCCGCACCTTGCTCGACTGAACGGCGCGTACCGCCGGCATCCTGGATAGTCATCGTTTGAAACAACGGGCTCCGCTCAATACCATAGGCTTCAAGTAGAAAATCGATCTGGTTGACCTCGCAGCCCAAACCAACCATCAGTATACCCGCGAAATTCGGGTGTCGAGCATAGCCCCAAAGGGTCCGCTGCAAATTAGCGTAGCCTTCGCCGGTATCCGCCATTCCACATCCGGTGCCGTGCACCAGTGCCACGACACCGTCGACATTCTCATAATCAGCCAAATCCTCCTTATGGATAGCATCGGCGA
Source organism: uncultured Rhodospirillaceae bacterium (assembly GCA_964474755.1). Lineage (GTDB taxonomy): Bacteria > Pseudomonadota > Alphaproteobacteria > UBA8366. The sequence goes on from CAYYUG010000106.1 coordinate 9,160, forward strand.
TGTAGCGCGCTACAGTAGCCGAGCAATTGACGCTGGTCAGAATGCCGATGTAGTTGCGCGTGCCAACGCTGCCATTTTTGCGCACGTATCCCTGAAAGAAGCCACGGTCGCTGACGTATTCCGTCGGCCGCGTCTCTTCACAAAAGGCATAGTCACGTTCAAAGTCGCGCATGGCCACATTCTGAACGTGCACATGTGCACCAGGGGCAATGTCTTCGGTGGCGAAGCCAATTATCTGGTTGTATTTTCTGATAGCGGTACCGGAAGCGATAGCTTCCAAAGCCACTTTATGGCCCGCAGAAATAGTCTCCAAACAGGCAATGCCTTCCACTTCTGTCCCTGGAAGCAAATCAACCCGGGCAACAGTGACATTGTCGGCGGCGTTGAGGCGAATCGTCATCGGTTTGGCAGT
>CAYYUG010000107.1:0-5960 GCA_964474755.1 uncultured Rhodospirillaceae bacterium
CCAATCATCGATACGCACCATCACCTTTGGGAGTGGGGCCGCCGATATCGCTATTTGCTGCAGGAACTTCGTGCCGATGTAGACTGCGGGCACAACATTATCGCGACCGTGTTTGAAGAATGCCATTCCATGTACCGTGCCGATGGACCGGAGCCGATGCGTGTTGTCGGCGAAACAGAATTCGTCACTGGTATCGCAGCGATGAGCCGATCCGGGTATTACGGGCCAACTAAAGTTGCCATTGGTATCGTCGGCGCAGCTGACCTCACCCTGGGCTTGGCCGTTGAAGAAGTACTAACGGCGCAAATCCGAGCCGGCGGAGACCGCTTCTGTGGCGTGCGTCATTCGGGCTCCTGGGACGTTGATCCGGTCATCGGCAATAATGCCGACCGGCCTGGCCTTTATCGTGAGAAGAGCTTTGGCCGCGGGCTAGACGTACTCGCAGGAATGGGCTTGGTGCTCGACACCTGGGTTTTCCACACCCAGCTCGACGACGTCATCGCATTGGCTAGCAACCATCCCGACGCGCCAATCGTGCTGTGCCATTGCGGCGGCCCACTCGGCTATGGACCCTATGCCGGCAGACAAGACGACGTACATCGCCATTGGCTCTCGCGCATGAGCGAACTCGCGAAACGACCTAATGTTGTTATCAAACTCGGTGGCATGATGATGCGGCTTGCCGCGTACGACTATGGAAAGGAACCTCGCCCGCCAACGTCTGCCGAACTAGCAACGCTGTGGCGGCCATATATCGAACCGTGCATCGAGCTTTTTGGGGCCGAGCGCTGCATGACAGAGAGCAACTTTCCCGTCGAAAAAATGGGTATCGGTTACGGCCCGTTATGGAACACCTTTAAACACATCACGTCAGGCGCATCGGACGCAGAAAAAGCCGCCATCTATAGCCAGACAGCAAAACGGGTCTACAAGCTGGCGGTTTAGTTGGCCGGCCGAGTGCGCCTTGCCAGCGCGAACCTAAATTTAGGTCAATCGGTGAAAGTGTGCCTAAGGACTGTTAGGCTGAGAACGAATGAGAGGGCAATGCTAGCAGCGTCTGCGCCAGGGTCTGGAAATAGTCCCCGAAGGTCATCATGACCTTGGATAATGCAAAGAGGAAATTCGACATGCCATATGTCCAGTCAGACGGAGCACGCCTGTATTTCGAAACGTCGGGAACGGGAACACCGATCGTGTTTATCCACGAATTCTCGGGCGATCTTTGGAGCTGGGAAAAACAGATACAGCATTTTGGTCGTCGCTATCGCTGCGTCGCGTTTAACGCCCGCGGTTATCCGCCATCGGACGTGCCAGATTCGTCTAAACATTACTCCCATATCCATGCCGTGGAAGACGTGGCGACGGTGATGCGTCACCTCAAGATCCAGAGGGCACACATTATCGGTTGCTCTATGGGTTCACGGACGGCATTGGATTTTGGCTTGAAATATCCGCGCAGGGCACTGTCGCTGACCATGATCGGCATAGGTGCCGGGGGCGATCCGCGAGATGGAGCAGCCTTCAAGCGCAATGCCGAAAAACGCGCGAAACTTTACGAAGAGCGCGGTCTAGCCGAAGTGTTGAAAAAGTTACGCAAGGCGGACAACCGCATACAGCTAAAACACAAAAACCCGCGGGCCTTCGCGGATTTCTGTACGCGTTTCATGCGGCATTCGGCACAGGGATGTGCTATTGTGACCCGCCAGGTGATGGCGCGCCGGCCTTCTCTGTTCGGGATGACGCAAGCACTCGAGACAATGAAGGTTCCGGCACTTGTTGTCGTCGGCGATGAGGATTCTGGCGCGCTTGAAGCAAGCCTATTCATGAAACAGGTCAGTCCGGCGGTGCGGTTGTCGGTTATTCCGGCAACAGGCCATCTGGTTAACCTGGAAGAACCGGATCTTCTGCACAGGCTGACAGAAGATTTCTTCGCACTGGTAGAATCGAAAAAGTGGCGCCTGCAGGCCACTTAACAGAGGCTATGGACCAGAGCATGTGACGTAATTTGCCGAAATATTACACCAGCAGAATTACCTTACCCTCGTGCTAGCGGCCAAATTTCTTCGGAAATATACATTCGCAATCTTTCTCCTCGCACTCTCCAAACAGCTACCGATAGGCATCACTGTACGGATTATTGAGGAGTTGACGTAGCTCGCCAAGAAATTTTGCACCCATGCTCCGGTTCAACCGAATAAGGCACTGCTGGCCAGTTCGGCGAGATGTGCCGTCCACCCTACCGCAGTCGCTGAGGTCGTCTCGGCGACCCTGCGTCCACGCCTCCACATTCCCTTAAGGGGCTGGAGCACTGCGCCGTCACGTGAATGCAGTACTTATGCCAACCTTAATCCCTGAAGGAAAGCGTTCTGCGGTGCGACCTAGACGGTCGCATGAAAGACGTAAACAGCCAAAGCAGAAGTCTGCAGCACCACCATGTGGTGAAGTGATGACGCGCGTAGCATTGCTTAGAATGCTTTTGCATCCTATTTTAAGTGCGTAGTACAAAGTCTAACGCGTAAAGAAACGGATAGAGGTTCGTAAAATGATCGACCCGTTCGGTCGAGACGTTACCTATCTGCGCATTTCGGTCACCGACCGATGCGATTTTCGATGCGTGTACTGCATGTCTGAAGACATGACCTTTTTGCCCAAGGCTGAGATTCTTACCCTGGAAGAACTGGAACGAGTGTGCAGCGCCTTCGTGCGCCTGGGCGTCCGAAAGCTCCGGATGACCGGTGGAGAGCCGTTAGTACGCCGCAATATCATGTGGCTATTCCATTCGCTGGGCCGTCACCTCAAGACAGGCGCGCTCGACGAACTGACATTAACCACAAATGGCAGCCAGCTGGCCCGCTTCGCGAACGAACTTGTTGAGGCAGGTGTGCGCCGTGTCAATGTTTCGCTGGATACTCTGGACCCGGACAAGTTCAAGGCGATTACGCGATGGGGCCGGTTCGAGCAGGTCATGGGAGGCATCGCCGCAGCACGCGACGCTGGGCTGAAGATCAAAATTAACGTGGTCGCGCTAAAGGGCGTAAATGACGACGAGCTGCACGATATGGTCCGCTGGTGTGGGGCCGGCGGCTACGACCTTACCTTCATTGAAGTAATGCCGATGGGCGATATTGGCGGCGAGACGCGGCTTGACCAATACCTGCCACTCTCCATGGTCCGTGCTGAGCTGATGAAACAATGGACCCTGACTGACAACGACTACAATTCAGGTGGCCCGGCCCGCTATGTCAATGTAGCGGAAACCGGTCAGCGGATCGGCTTTATCACACCAATGACGCACAATTTCTGCGAAGCCTGCAACCGGGTGCGGCTGACCTGCACTGGCACTCTTTTTATGTGCTTGGGCCAGGAAGACGCCGCCGACTTGCGCACCCCGGCGCGCGCCAGTGACAAAGACGACTTGCTCGAAGCTGCGATCTATGAAGCAATCGGCCGCAAGCCGAAGGGCCACGATTTCATTATCGACCGACGCCGCGGAGATTCTGGCGTCGGCCGGCACATGAGCGTGACGGGTGGCTAGTTCATCGACAGCTCTGGACGGAATGTGATCTTCCTTGCAGACTGTGAGGAGAAAGAATAGTAAGGAGTGTTAACATACTTCGGAAAGGTTCAAATTTACATCGCCAAGGCCTTCAACCGAAAATTTCAGCCGATCGCCGAGCTGCGGGAAATAGGTAGTGACGATGCTCCCGGTCATAACGATCATGTTGCGCTGCAGCTCCTTACCCTGATCCGCCAAGTGATTGGACAGCCATGCCACCGCAGCAAGCGGATTGCCGAGTACGTCGGCCCCAGTGCCCTCATCAATAATTTTACCATTTACCCAAAGTGCACCCCTCAGCATCGGCAAATCCGACCCCAGCACATTGGTCACAGCTGGCCCGAGAATGTTTGCTGCGTTCCATGAATTCTCAGCAATCAGAGAGTAGGCATCAATTTCGTTGTAATTCGCATTACGGTCTTCAACCAACTCGAAAGCTGGCATAACCGCACCAACGGCTGGAGCGACGGTGGCCGAACTGTGCCCGTCTGGCCGAGCCGGCAGATCCTTAGCTAACCGAACAGCAAATTCGCATTCCACTCCCAAATTCTGAAAATTAGCCAGGTCCATCCGTTGTGGGGACTGGAGGACACGGTTGGCGAAGACTGCTCCCGCACAAGGATGATCGAGCCCGACGAAGGCCTGCATCGCCGGTGAGGTCAATGCTACCTTGTAGCCGACAATGCCGCCGGCCCCGTCCGCGATCAGCAGCCGCTGGAATTCGTCCTGAATAGCGTATGCCTCTTCCATAGCACCGCTGTTCGCCAGTGGCCGAAAGGTTTCCCTCCGCCGGTGGGAGTCGCGCAGCACCTGCGCAATTGATTGGTAATCTGTCGCCATGATCCTCCCCTCCAAAAACGACCAACGTGAATACTTTTGGCATTACATCTGCATAGCAAATTCAAAGTTAAGGTCGCAACGAAGGTAAAATCACGAAAAATAGTGCATTAGAATGGCCAACGAAACGATATTTATCGATCTACCTCACCGCCAACTGCGGGTATTCGGCAATCACATCAGCCATAATTTTCTCCACGACCGTCCCATCACCGCTCCACCCGCTAGGATCCAGCGCTGTCATAGCATCGAAGACTCTGCCCTTTATGAAAAAGCGCCAATGGGTCGGCAAGACTTTTAACCCCCGGGTCAATGCATCGTAATTGGCTTCCGTCCAGTGGGCTTCGAACTCCTCTCGTTCGCGACCAAAATCAAAAAATTTATTGTCCTCCTCAGCTTGCATGTCGTGCCGTCGGCGCATAGTTGCCGTCTCGTTGATTCCGCCATTCACTAGGATGACCCCATAATCTCTATCAGCGCCTTCCGGCGACACGAAGCCCCGTTTGACATCCATCAAGACGTCTTCCGCCGGACGTTCCCAAGGATTGCCCCAACCCGCCGCCCCACCACTTGCAATTTTTATTACGTCTCCGGGCGCAACTGTGAGGATATCGGTGTTACCAAGGTCGACTTCGCGATTGCTGCCAGGGTTCAGTAAAAAGGTTGAGGATCCGCCGGCCCGCCCGCCCATGATTCCCCATGCACGGAAGCGGGTCCGGTCGCGATTACGCGCAGTAATCTTCGTATTCGGTGCGTAGACCCTGAATTCCAACTCCGTCGCCATACCACCACGGAAACGGCCCGCGCCGGCAGAATCTTGCGTAAGCCCGTAGCGCAGAATTCGGATCGGCACTTCCGCCTCGTTTATCTCGACCGGAGTGTTCTTCAAGAATGAGGAATTCGCGCCGGACCCGTCCGCCCCATCCTCTTGCGGGTTGCCTCCCGCCCCACCAGATATAGGATCGATCGAAGCTACGACGCGCCGCCCGGTTCGGTGGTCAACGGAATTCACATTCATCAACGGACCACCGCTGGCTGGACATGCGGGCAGGCGCTCTGGCAAAACTTGAGCGAAAGCTCCAAAAATTACATCCATTACGCGCGCTTCAGTCAGCGAGCGCATTCCAACTGCAGCTGGAAACTCAGGATTGACGATTGTTCCTTTCGGCAGGATGCAGTGGCAGACCCGAGTCATACCTGAATTTAGTAAGATCGAAGGATCCAACGAGTAGAGTACGTAGTCGAGCCCAACCATCATCAAGATATGCCGCGGATCTCCGCCCGTAGGCATATTAATCGAGGACTCGAGTTGCGGGTCGCTACCAGTAAAATCAAACTCGACCCCATCGCCATCGATAGTCAATTTTAAAGCGATGCGACAAGGATGTCCGCCAGCAGAATCTTCGTCGAGATAATCTGCAAACCTATACACGCCGTCCCGAAGCGTCCGCACCAAGGTGCGCGTCTGTGCCTCCGCATAGTCCAGCAGGTCATACATGCCCTGCTGAAACGTCTCAATCCCGAAACGCGCAATGATCTCCTTCACTTTCCGTGCACCGGTATTCAT
>CAYYUG010000107.1:6060-9520 GCA_964474755.1 uncultured Rhodospirillaceae bacterium
CCGTCTTCGTAGTCGTCAAATACCTTGATGACGTTTCCGTAATTGAGGCCTACAAACCAGGTAGCGCCAAGGTCAGTCGGCGTCGCGAAAGTCTGCCCATCCGGTGTCGTCAACCCTGTGGTGAAATCCTCTGTCTCCTTGACGAAGGTAGAATGCGCGGTGCGGTAAAGTGTGAAAGCCATACTCTCGGCCGCGGCAGCGCAGTGGTTGGCTAAGATCTCGAGCGTTACCTTGTCGATCGCCATTCATCACCCGTTAAGTAAGATGTTGCCATAAGCATCGATTTCGGCACTGAAATCGCCAAGTATACATGTGGTGCAGTCATCCTGCTGGACAACTGCAGGACCCTGGATGACCTGACCGGCTAGAAGGGACGCGCGGTCGTACAGCGTGGCCTGATGCTTTGCGCCGTCGTAAAATACATCGATCGTACCTTTCGGCTTCGGCACTGTTTTGCCAATGGCTAGTTCACGTAGGTCCGGTTTTGGCGCAGTCCCCACTATCACTAGACGCAAATTAATAATTTGTACCGCAGCCTCCTCGTCCGCATGATCGTATACGCGCGCATGTTCCTCATGGAACGCTTCAGCAATCGACTTCAGATCGCCGCTTTCGATCCAGTCTTCCTGCAATACGGTCTCGATTTCGAAGGATTGGCCGCGATAGCGTAAATCCGCGGTGTACAGCAGCGTCGCGTCACCTTCAAAACCTTGCTCTTCGCGCAGCCATGTATGCGCACGACGCTGCAATACGGAATAACCATCACGCAACGTCTGAGCCGCCGTGTCGAGGTCGCAATAGACGGTGCTAATGAAGTCATTCTTGATGTCGGCGATGAGACCGCCGAAAGCACTTAATACACCGGGTGCTGTCGGCACCGTCACCCGCGGTATGCTGAGCTCTCGAGCGACAAAACAACCAAGCATCGGGCCTGCACCACCGAAGGCTTGCAGGGAATATTCGCGGAGATCAATTCCGTAACGGGATACCAGTTTACTAACTTCAAGATACATGCCGGATATCGCTACCTTGATTATCGCTTCGGCAGTTTCCTCGAGCCCGAGACCAAGCTGCTGCGCTATCTTACCGACGGCGTTGCAAGCTCTTTCTCTGTCAATATTGACCGCGTTGTACCCGAGTTCCGTCTCGCCAAGAAACCCGCAGACACAAAATGCATCGGTGATCGTAGGACGTGTCCCGCCATTTCCGTAACAGGCCGGCCCGGGGTTTGAGCTCGCGCTCTCCGGTCCAACTTTTAGAACGCCCTGCGCATCGACCCAGGCGATCGAGCCGCCGCCCTCACCGATTGACGTAACCGAAACGGTCGGGATAAAAATCGGGAACTCGCCGATCATCTCGCCTATGCCATATTGTGGAGTACCATCCCTAATAAATGCCACATCTGCGCTGGTGCCTCCGATATCGATGCTCATCGTATTACTGTCGCCCGTCATTCGGGCAACATAGCTAGCGCCGATAACACCGGCCGCTGTACCGGACAGCAGCATTTGCGCGCACTGTGTCTTCCCTAGTGCCGCGCTCATGACCCCACCATTCGATTTCGTGATCATAGGTCTGGCTGTAACGCCCGCGCAGGATAACGTTTCCTCAAGGGCCGTGAGATAGTCCGCTACGCGCGGCTGAACGTAGCCCGCGACGACAGCAGTGACGGTACGCTCGTACTCCCGTATCACGGGCCAAACCTCACTCGCGCAGATCACGGCCAGTTCAGGCGCTTCAGCTTTCACAAGATCTCGGACCTGTCTCTCATGCGCATCGTTGCGATAGGCGTGCAGCAGCGCGACGACAATGGCTTCGCCGCCAATCTCTCGGACACCGGCTACTGCAGTCCGAACGCTTAATTTATCGACAGGTACATCTTCACTGCCATCAGCAAGTATCCGTCCTCCAATCTGAAAGACCTTTTCTTTGGTAACTAATGGCATTGGCCGACGCGAAAACAAATCGTACGGATCCGGCATCTTGAGCCGAGCCACCTCCAATACGTCTTCGAAATTCTTCGTCGTGAATAGACAGAGATTTACACCCTTGCGCTGGATGACCGTATTAACCCCAACTGTCGTACCGTGCGTGAAGTAACTAACGTCGCCCGGCCTAACGCCGTAGCGTTCCTGCAGCGCCGCGAGGCCCGCAAGGACCTCGGCCCCAGGCTTTTCCGGTGTCGACAGTACTTTGTGGGTGTAAATCAACCCACTCGCTTCGTCAAAAGCGCAAAAGTCTGTAAATGTGCCGCCGATATCAACACCAATGCGATAGCCCATACTCGAACGCCACCCCGTAGTTCGTAACTAGCCAGGTTAAAGGTTTACAATGTTGGCACCACATAAGCGTAGAGTTAAATAAAAGCTCTACATGGGCGGTCAAAAATCGGGTCACTATCTGCTTCCGAAATCCACTCGCCCGCTATCTGCAGTCCCTCAGTAAACCGCTATCCTCATCTTTGATATTTTTGGGCTTGATTAGTTCAGGGTCAGGTGCGCCGTCGCCAACGAGGCTTTTAGTCATAGTATGAAAGCGCGTTTTCTCATGCTTCTAGAATTCGCAAACTTTGGCGACACCTTAAATTCGGAAGCTAACTTACCAATTACGCAATAATTTCAATTTTCCTCAACCTCTCAACATTCGGCAGTTTTCCCTTGCCCGGTGCCCTTCAGATTCGCAAAGATCAACCATAACATGCTGCTAATTCCTATTTAGAAGCGGAGAGACTTGCCATGCAACTGACTACTGGGCAACGCGCTGAATACGAGAAGAATGGTTTCCTGATCTTTCCAGAGCTTTTCTCGCCTCAAGAAGTCGCCGTTCTATGCACTGAAGTTGAGCGCGTTTCAAAAATCGAGTCCAAATGCATTATCCGCGAGGACGCAGGCGGTCCCGCGAAGATTATCTTTCGGATGCACGAAGACAACGGGGAGACGGCGTCCAGTGCGGTTCGCGCCGCAGCTCGGTCACCTCGGGCGCTGGGTGTCGCACAACAGCTTCTTGATGATGAAGCAGTTTACCTGCACCACTGCAAGGTTAACGTTAAAGCGGCTATTCAAGGCTCCGCCTGGCCTTGGCACCAAGATTTCGGCACTTGGCATCTCGACGGGATCACCGATCCGCACCTGACGACCATGGTGGTTATGCTGGACGAAGCGACAGAATTCAATGGCTGCCTCTACCTGTTGCCGAGCAGCCATAACGAAGGCCGGCATCAGCCATACTGGGATGAATCGACGGCATACAAACTTTGGGCGGTCGGGCCAACAGAGATGCGTGACAAGATTGCGCGCTATCCGGATCCCATACCTATCACGGGTAAGCCAGGCACTGCAGCAATATTCCATTGCAATATTTTACATGCCTCCGGTCACAATCTGTCCGCCCAGGACCGCTGTCAGATGTATTTCTGTTATAATCGGGTCGTCAACCATCCCAAAGATATAAAAAATACAAG
>CAYYUG010000108.1:0-9143 GCA_964474755.1 uncultured Rhodospirillaceae bacterium
GAAGCAGTGAGTAAGGTTCGACCTTATCTATACCTTAGTTTATCGAAATTTCTGATTGGCTACGGCGTCGGTCTGACGGCTGACCAGCCTCGTGTTCCCAGACTCTGGATCCGGCTTCAAGTTCGCCCGCATTCTATCCATAGAACGATGCGTTGCCGCAAACGGGTGACTGTTCCAGGCGCTTTATTATGTTTTGGCTTGTTTTCTTTGAATGCTCCTCAAGCATCTTGCATTGCGCGCCATACCGAATTTGGGGTCATGGGCATATCAATGTGGCGGACACCGAGATGCCAGAGGGCATCAACTACGGCGTTCCCAAGCGCAGCTGGCGGCCCGATCGTTCCGCTTTCACCGCCGCCCTTGCATCCAATCGCATTATGAGGTGTGGGTGTTTCCTGTTCGGTGAAGTGAATGAAGGGGAGATCGAAAGCTCGCGGCATCGCGTAGTCCATGAATGAGCCTGCAAGGACTTGACCCGTTGCGTGGTCGATCGCAATTTCTTCCATTAGTGCCTGTCCTACGCCCTGAGCAACACCGCCATGGACCTGCCCTTCGAGGATCATCGGATTGATTATGGTACCGCAATCGTCGGCGGCACAGTAATTACGAAGTGTCACCTGTCCAGTATCAGCGTCGACTATCACCACAGCGAGATGGATAGATGAAGAATAACTGCGGTCGAATGGATCGTAGAATGCCGTTTCCTCAAGCCCCAGTTCGACCCCTTCGGGATAAACCGCACCGTGATAGGCGGCCTCGGATATCTTAGCAAAGGAAATCGAATGGTCTGTTCCGGACACCCGGTAGCGGCCGCGTTCTATTTCGATATCGGCGTCGGCGCATTCTAGTAAATGAGCTGCTATCTTGCGGCATTTTGCAACGATGGCGTCGGCCGCTTTGACTACTGCCATGCCGCTAGTGACAGTCGAACGCGATCCCCAGGTGCCGTGTCCGTATGGCGCGCGGTCGGTGTCGCCTTCGACGACTTCGATATCTTCTACAGGACAATTTAGCCGGTCGGCAGCTATTTGTGCGAAAGTCGTCGCGTGTCCTTGTCCGTGGCTGTGCGATCCTGCGAAGACTGTCACCGCGCCGGTCGGATGGACGCGGACGATTGCTGAGTCCCAACCTCCAGTTTTGCGGCCCATGCCGGCTGCGGCCTTGCTTGGTGCCCCAACGCTATCGATCCAAGCGGCGATCCCTATACCCATTAAGACACCGGCCTTGCGAAGCTTCACCTGTTCATCGCGCAGTCGGTCATAGGAAGCGAGCATCTTGATTTTTGCTAGTAGTCCCGGCGGATCGCCACTGTCGTAAACTAGATTGACCGGCGTTTTGTAAGGAAATTCATTGGCTTGAATTAGGTTACGAGATCGAATTTCGGTTACGTCTAATTCCATTTCCCGAGCTCCGTTTTCAAGCAACCGCTCGAGCACAAAAACGGCTTCTGGCCGTCCGGCGCCGCGATAGGCATGCACGGGCCCGTTATGGGCGTGCGCACCTCGGACGCGGCAATAAAGCGTCGGTGTCTTGTAAAGGCCTACCATCACGCTGCCATAAAAATTTGCCGGTATGCTGGCGCCGCGATGGGTCTGATATGCGCCGAGGGACGCGATAGTATCGACATTAATGCCGAGTATTCGGCCGTTCTCATCGAACGCCATTTTACAAGTCGTCGAGTGGTCTCGGCCGTGGGCGTCGCTCAGCAATCCTTCGCCGCGCGTCGCCGTCCACCGCACTGGCCGGCCCGTTAGTTTCGACGCCCAGAGAACCAAGGGGTCTTCCGGATAATCTACCACCTTCATGCCGAAGCCACCGCCAACATCCGGAGAGATTACACGGATTTTGTTTTCGGGATGTTTCAGCGTGTACTCGGCCAGCGAGCGGCGCAGCATGTGTGGCGACTGATGCGTCGCCCAAAGAGTATAGCGATCGTCAAAGGCATCGTATTGGCCGAGCGAGGCCCGCGGCTCTAGTGAATTTGCTGTGACTCGGTTGTTAACGAGTTTGAGCGTGGTGATGTGATGTGCTGAGGCGAATGCCTCTTCGGTGCGCCCCTTGTCACCAGCTTCGACTATGAAAAACATGTTGGAATCTAATTCAACGTGCACTTTCGGTGCGTTCTCATCTAGGGTTCGCGCGGTTTCAGTGACCGCTGGCAGCACCTCATATTTGACTTCGACCGCGGCTGCGGCATCGAGCGCTTGCTCGCGCGTATCCGCCACGACTATAGCGACCGGATCCCCAACAAAGCGAACCGTGTCGTGGGTTAGGACAGGGTGAGTAATATGCGCCCGCACTACCCCGTCTACTGATTTTACCGGTGACAACATTGGCAGGCGGCCATGGCCGCTGTCCTTCCAATCCTGTCCGGTGACGATTGTTAATACGCCAGGCATTGATGCAGCGGCTGTATGGTGAATTTCTATTATTCGAGCATGCGCGTGAGGCGCCCGCACGAATGCTGCGTAGGCCGCGTCGCGAACCTGCAGATCGTCAACAAAACGGCCTTTACCAGTAAGAAACTTGACGTCTTCGTGGCGTTGAATTGGTTGGCCGATATAAGGGATCATGGCGTCATTTCGCTAAAAGGTAATGTCCGCGGTCCCGGTTGGGACATGGCGCGCCGTGCGCATTGCAATCATATCCCATTTGTTCCCACCATCAGAGCCAGCACGGTTGCGGACGTAAAGGCTAGATATATCCTGAGTATGTTCGGTGAGTGGGCGTTCTCTTCGTTCCCATACTCGAAGACCGTTGAGTAAGTCGTCTCCAGACTCGTCTATCGCGACCGCAAGGCCGAGCGCATTCATGAGGGCACATCCAGCACCCTGACCCAGCGTCGGTGGCATTGGGTGCCCAGAGTCACCGATTAGCACAGCACATCCAACAGACATGCGGTCGAGCTTTGTTGTTTCATAGGTATCAAAGCGACCCTGATCTTCAATCCGCTCAAAAATGTGGGCGAGGTGAGGTATTTCTCGGCTCCAGATATTTTTGTTTACTGGGATCGAGCGGGCTTCGTCATCGTTCTTATGTACCATCATCGCCAAATACAAATTGTCCGCGTCGCAGGGCGTATAGAGAACTTTTAGGCGCGGACCCCAAAAATTGATGACGTAGTCAGGGTTGGTTACGGTTAAGTCCCGAACACCGCGGGGTATTAGGACACGAATTACACCGTGAGTGAATGTCATCCGCTCAGTCTTAACGCCAAGCGACTGGCGAACTTTCGAATTAACTCCATCTGCGCCGACCACTAAATCCGCCTCATGACGATGGCCGTTGGCGCCGATAAGCGCGCCAGCTGGGTCTGCCGCTACTATCTCCGAACTGGTTTCGAATTCAACTCCGGCCCGTTTTGCCGCAGCGAGCATGGCGGCATAAAGATGCTGGCGGGTCATTGTCAGCATGCGGCAGTCGCTACCGAAATGGTGCAGGCTCATACGTTTATTGTTTTCATCGCGCCCTTCGTAGCCGGGTGCCTCGTGCGCTCCATCAATGACTTCGTCATAGGCACCCAGAGCTTTGAGGACCCGCAAACCATTTTCCCAAATGAAGATGCCGGCGCCAAACGAACGCAACTCGGCTGCAGCTTCGTGAATTCGCGCTGTCCAGCCGCGTTGGCAAAAGGCAGTCGCTGTCGCTAGCCCGGCAAACCCGCCACCTGCGATTTCGATATGTTTATCCCGTGGCATCGCCACTAGGCCAGGAATAGCGCGGTCTCGACCCCACAGCCACGCAAGGCATGTATGCTTGGCTCTCGATCAACATAGAATTGCAATCGGATATCATCGATATCGCGAAAAAAAACGCCACGCCGCGCTGGATGATCGAATTCGGTCTCGATTGCGAGACCCACATCGTCGAGTCGTTTTAGTGATTTATCAAGGTCGGTTTCATTGGAAAGTCGGAACCCGACATGGTGTAGACCCGGTCGCCGTTCGCTGTTCGTGTGAAACAGGGCGAGGTTCCTTTCTCCGCAGGTGCCGCCAAACACCGCGAAGGTATCTTCGCGGCCACCGGCTATAGGAGCCAAGCCGACTATGTCGTGATAGGTATCAAATGCCAATTCGAAATTATCGACGGTTAAGACTGCGTGAGTAGTGCGTAGCGGTTGGAATATAGCTTCATCCAGCCGGACGATTTCAGGGTTGATGTGATAGTTTCGCTCTGCCTGCGGTGGTGTGCTGCCCGGCGTCCAATTTGGTTTTGCTTTGGTAACAGTGCCATGCCGCGCGTCGCGCCAGGCATGGATCACGTCGGCGTAGACCTCGTATTCGTTTCCATCTGCGTCTTTGCCATAGACCGCGTGGGCAATATCATGGTCGGCCGTACGCTCAAAAGTAATGCCGGCGGCAATAGCCCGTTCGTAGCCATTGACGAGATCAACTTCTGTCTCTAGTTCGAAGGCTATATGGTTCAATCCAACTGGCCTGCCATGGCCCAGCGGTCCATCGCTTTGCACCATGCCAATATCGTGGTGAGTATTACCGTTACTAAGGAACCCAGCCTGCACTTGGGGGCGGCGATAGGCCTCGTCTAGGCCAACGACATTCATGTAGAAATCCATCGACCGATCGACATCGTTAACCACTAAGTTTACATGGCCAAGCCGCCGCGGTTGAAAAAATTTTCTTGGTTCTTCACTTTTCAATACGATTGCGCTCACAGCTCAATCTCCACCGAAAATTAATTTTGAAGCAAAATAATCTATAGCCATTACACTTCTACCGGAACTGAATTTCTATAACGGAGCTCACTCGCGCTTAATTACAAAACGCTGGTAATACCTCTTCAATACACTGCTGTAGCTGGTCGCGAGGGTTAGGAGCGACGAGCCTGAGGACTGGCATTGTACAACCGGCTTCAATATAGGCAGCGATCTTATCGATCACTGCTTGAGGCGATCCACTAGCGATCCAGGTCTCAGCCCGCTCACGGGGAACGGCGCCTACACCGTAATAAGAACCTAAAAACTCAGTTGCTTCCTTAAACGCTTTATCTTCGTCGTTATTAATGTTGACCATCAAGTGCAATGATCCGTCAAAGTTTGTGGTATCGCGGCCGAGCCCATCGGCATATCGGAGAATAGTGTCGAACCGTTCGCGAAAAGCATCCAACGGGGTGCTATCGGTCTGCCAGCCGTCGGCATGGGTTGCGACGCGCCTAAGAACGCGGTCGAGCGTCTCCGCGTCGGCGGTCGCTGCCGGTGGATTGACGGCGAGCATGATCGGAATTGGATGTTGTATTGGTTTGGGTTGTAGGTCGACATCATCGAACTGGTAGTATTTACCAGAGTGCGTGCTGGCACCATCGCTCCATAGTTTACGCATGATGGTTATGCCCTCGACTACCCTTCCTATACGCTCGCGAGAAGGGACCCCCATGACCTCGAGTTCATGTGCAAATTGTGGACCGAACCGGTCCGGGGCGCCGCTGCATACGGCAAGGATTGTACGGCCTTTGGAGAGAACGTCGAGGCTAGCCCATTGAAGGGCGAGCAGGATCGGGTCGCGTAATGGAAAGCTGGCCAGACAGATCGTCCCGAGCTTAACGCGTTTTGTGCGGGCGGCCAGGGCAGACAGTGTTACGATGGCTTCGACACGGGGTTTGGACAGTAAATTATCGCCAACCCAGATGCCATGGAACATATCCGATGTTTCCGCGATCTCAGCCATGTCGAGAACATCGTCCATCGTGCCCCAGTCGAACAGCACGGCGCGAGTTGACAGGCTGAGGCCAAATTTTGCTCTCATTTCAGCGCGTGGCTTGGATTGCATAGCAATTACCTCCGTTGGTATTCAAGGAAGCTTAAAATGGTTTGTCCAACCACGCGAGCAACCTGCCATGGCTGCACAAATTAAACATCTAGCACTGATGCATCGCTGGACCATGTGCATAAATTCCACCGTATGCAAGTCATATACGCTCTCGTAGTCGACCGTATTTCCAGCTAATTAGAAGCAATTTTGCTGCTAACCATTCCCCACCGAAGCCGAAATGGGATGTGCCCGTGGGCAACAATTTCTCCAATCACATTTGGACGACAATGCATTTGCCTTGCGTGATAAATTCGAAAACCGTGGCCTTTAGTTATAGCGAACGGTTTATGCGAAGACGGGGGGTGCTTTCACAGTACGTTCTTTTTCGTGGGTGCCTAGGCCATAGGCTAAGGAGGCAAATGCTTCCCATTTCCCATTAAAATCTAGTCGAACTCTGATTGAGTTAGCTGAGGGTAACGAGCCTACGCCATTCAAGCGGTAGTTGCTCTTGCCAGATAGCGGTTGCGTGGGCCGCAGGCGTTGGGGACTTAGCCAAGAAGTGATGATACACAATTTTTCCCAAAACGAATGTGACTTTCCTTTATGTCGGAGCGCACAAAGCAGGTTTCTCAGAGAGAGGTTAGCGGGCAACTCAGCGGTTTCCTGAGGTTTTCTTGCTAACGTTGCAGAAGCAGCTTCCAAGGGTATTAGCTGGGTTTAGTCTGGTGAGAACTCTATTTTTTGCAGCTGTAGGGATAATGGCTTCGGTCTACTGGAAGACCGCCCAGCTGTTTTTGTGGCGATTTATGCTATCGATGGGTACATTAACCATGTTTCAGCCAAGAAGCTTTATTGTTAGCCGATCAAATAAAATTTTACGGTCTAACTAGCGGAACATTGAGCCTGGAAATACCAGTGCCCAGCTAATTTAAGTTACAAATACAATATGGCTCTAAGTCGAATACTGACATTTGTAAAATTAACCTAAGCCCAGTAGGCTGGATCTCCGTTTAATCACGGCGAAAGGGGTATTGCTGATGGGCATGGCAGGAATGGAAATTAAACCTATAGCAGGCGCAATTGGCGCTGAAATCCATGGTGTAGATTTAAGCAAGACGCTGAGCAATAGCGAATTCGACGCTGTTCACCGAGCATTCCTTGACCATCAGGTAATATTTTTCCGCGATCAAAAAATTTCACCAGAACAGCATATAGCCTTTGGCCGTCGGTTTGGTGAACTGGATGTGCATCCTTTTGCGGACGGATTGGATGAGCATCCGGAGATTATCCATGTCCTCAAGGAAGCCCGAGATCATAGCAAACGTACATTTGGCGGTGGTTGGCATACCGATGTTACCTTTTATGAAAAGCCGGCCCTTGGTTCGATACTCTATGCACTAGAAGTGCCTGAATCGGGTGGCGATACACAATTTGCAAATATGTATTTGGCATATGAAAACCTTTCGGAAGGCTTAAAGGAAATGCTGGATGGAATGACCGCTATCCACAGCGCGTCGCGTGGGTATGGGGAACGCGGCCGGGCGATACATCCCAAAAACAATAGCTACACGTCGATGAAGGTCCGCGCCGGTGGGCCGGAGGCAGAAATTGAAGTTGAGCATCCCGTCGTTCGGACACATCCAGAAACTGGCCGCAAAGGACTGTTTGTAAATCGTGGCTTTACAGTTCGGTTTAAGGGATGGACCGAAGAGGAAAGCACGCCTTTGTTAGAGTATCTCTACACGCATGCTGTCCGCCCTGAATTCACATGCAGGTTCAAATGGGAAAAGGGTTCAATCGCTTTCTGGGATAACCGTTGCACACACCACTTCGCAATCAACGACTATCATGGGAAGCGTCGTTCCATGCATCGAGTTACGGTTTGCGGTGATCGCCCGGTCTAGGACTGAAATCTAAGTCTTAGCATGTGCAAGCTGTTCGAATTGAATGGACTGGTATAGCTTCAATTCAGCCCGCGAATGATGCCCTTGGAGCTTCCAGGGTGGGTCAGTTGCTTCTACCGTCAAAACGGTTTCGGGAATAATGTGGGGATATTGGCCAATGCCCCCTGTCAATGATGGGGGTGTCGCGAATGTCTTTCGACAATCATAAAATCCATAACAGAAAATTTATAGGTTCTGTCCCCGATGCCTACCGACATCTCGTGGTGAACCGAGGGAATAACGTTGCCTATATGCGCACCGAGAGCTTCATAATGGAGCTAAAACCGCTCAGTAGAGGTAAAGCATACCGGTACCTTTTCGACCCTGATACGGTCAGAGATCCGACGCACTCCTGCTTTGCGGAATTGGATGTTGAAGAACTTGTGCAGGAAAAATTGCAACGGACTGTTCTGGAGATCGACGAAAAAGCTCCGCCGCCGCAGCGGTATAAGGATATCAGGGCACGTTGGATAGACCCCTCGGAAACGGACGCGTGCCGTGCGGAAAATGTAGGCGATGGGGATAATCTCTTCGGCCGAAACGGAGCGTTTCTTGTATCCAACGATCCAGATATCAACGCCGGAAAGGCTTCCAACGCAGCAGTTAGCTTACGCATCCCTTCCATCGACGATCCGACCGATGCAGACTTTGCATTTTATGGCTGCAAACTTCTACATCACGGTGATGTAATAGGTTTCGACGAGCCGTTGCCGCTGTTTACCTCAGATCGGACCTCAAACTACGCCTCCGACTATTTGCTGGAGAACACAGGAATTTACGTTGAAACACATGATATCGTGCATCTGCACCAACCTATGATGGCAGGCCATAGCTTGGGCGACCGACCAGCGAGCAGCGGTTACTGGGTTCTGTGCAGAGAAGTCGCACCAGATCTTTACAGGTTCTCGGCACTCAAGATTCCCTCCGGCGTGGTTGCTATGATGCCTCCGGGTGTAATCCACAACGACGTGTATCTAAAAGGACTTTACCGCGCAGTGTACGGGTCACGTCGCACCCGTACTGTTCAAATTTCGAGTGTCATCGTGCGCGATGTCCGTGACGGCGCAAAGTTGCATTTGATTTGAAACCCTTTTATGTGCGCACGCTAAACCCTCGCGCCGAATGGTTGCGTGCACCGGTTCTTATCCTCGAAACCTGTAAAGGGTTTTCGGTCTTCTGGTATTAGTTTTTGCAATGCAGGCATAAAGTGCCGACTATCGAGCCAAGTTATCGTTGTTTGGTTTTTCTATTGGACAGGTGGACGTTTCAATGGGACATGCCTACTTCCCGTCGCAACAATCCATTAGCAGCTCGCGGTACGCGCTGTTCTTATGATGGCCCTGGATAATTTACATCCGTGTTGGTTGGTTCCATGAAGCGACAAATCTGGGTAGAAATTAGTAAAAGGATGACTATTCGGGTCCCGATGGATCTG
>CAYYUG010000109.1:0-9123 GCA_964474755.1 uncultured Rhodospirillaceae bacterium
CGGTGTTTCGGCGGCGAAAATGTGTCGCTCCGGTCGGAAGCCTGGGTCGTCGTCAAGGCACCCCGCCGGGGCGGCGATCACGTCGTTTGGGCGAAGTGTTGGTGCTACAGATCCGCATCGCGAACAGAACTGCCTTTGGAAGTTGGGCGAGGATTTATACGTCGTCACATTGTCTATGCCGTCCGTCATTCCGAACTGATCAGAAGCTACTACTAAATGGGTCGCAAAAGGCGCGGCATGTGCCTTACGGCACATGGAACAGTGGCAGTGGTTCATCTCCAGATAGGGCGGTTCCATGCGCCATCGTACCGTCCCACAAAGACAACTTCCCGTAATCATCGCGTTTTCCTTGGATCGCTATGCAGTTGGTTTAGCGCGGGTGCACTGGTTTGCAAAGCAGATCGGTATCGGGTTTTCTGCAGCGGATACTCATTTTCGGGAGTGCTGTCATGATAGAAGAAATTTTGGACATACAGACAAAAGATGGAGCCATGGAGACCTTTGTCGTCCGACCAGAGCGGAACGGCCCCCATCCGTTAGTCATCTTCATGATGGATGCGCCGGGGATCCGAGAAGAGTTGCACGAGATGGCGAGACGGCTTGCGACTGTCGGTTTTTTTGTTATTCAACCAAACTTGTATTACCGGGCCGGACGCGACTTCAAAAATTTTGGCCCACACGTTCTAGATGAGGATCATCCGGCGCGTGAACGCATGCGCACGGTGCGCAGTAAAATGACAATTCCACCGGTGATGGAGGATGTAGGCACTATGATCGAATGGGCTGATGAGCATCCAGATGCGCAGACTGGCGGTCCTATTGGCATTCACGGCTACTGTATGAGCGGCCCTTATGCGATTGCCGCGGCGGCACGTTTTGCGGATCGCATCGCGGCGGCGGCATCCTTTTACGCAACACATATTGTTAGCGATGCAGCGGAAAGTCCGCATCTCAATCTTGCCAAGGTTAAGGGAGAGCTCTATATGAATTTCGCCGAATTTGATGATTTAGCCCCGCCGGAGATGGTGGCGGAGATGGACCGATTGTTTGAGGAAGCTGGCGCTGCGGGTGAACTGGAAGTCCACCACGGTGTCCATCACGGCTTCGCCTTTCCGGAACGCTGGTGCTATGACAAGCCCGCTGCGGAGCGTCATTGGGAGCGCCTTATATCGCTCTATCGCCGTCGTCTAGACTAAGAGTTGCAGGGAGCAAACATGCGCATTCACAATCTCTATACGGATAAAAACGGCGAATCTCATTTCCGTGACATTGAGATCGAGTGGGAAGACGAACGCAATTTTAGTAAATATTCTAAAATGATGCCGGCTACCGGAATCATTTTTCGGGAGACGTCAGGGGACTATGACCTTGACTGGCACCCAGCACCACGTCGGCAATACATCGTCAATCTCGACGCCGGAGCCAAGTTGACGGCGAGCGACGGGGAAACACGCATCATCGGAGCGGGTGAGATTATTCTGGTCGAGGATATCGATGGTAAGGGACACTTGTCACAGTCCGTGAATGGCAAGTTACGCCATTCACTGTTTATTCCGATTGAATAACTCATCTTGGATAATCTGTCAGAGCGTACTCCACCTCTGGCGTATAGGTCGCTCCAGATGAAGAGAGGAAGCTCGAGAATAGGGTGAAGTGGCTGACCATAAAGGACGGCGCCCGGAACCCGGCGTGGTTGGCAACGAATTGCTCGACCCTGTTGCCGGGCGCCTGCCGTAGACGCGCCAATGTTACATGTGGCGTAAATCGTCGCTGTTCGAGCGGCAGGCCGACTCTCGTGATGGCGGCCTCAATTTTGGTTTGCAGGTGATCGAGTGCGCCACTTGGCCCAACACCGGTCCAAAGAATGCGTGCGGCTTTGGCCTTGCCGAAATGGCCGACACCAGACAATGCGAGTTCAAATGGTGGCGCGTGCAAAGCGCTAAGCGTAGCATCCAGATCGTCTGCGATCCCGTTTTCTACATCGCCGATGAACCGCAGGGTTAAGTGCATATTCTCAGGTCGCACCCACCTGGCACCTGGCACGCCGCCTTGCATGGAAGTCAATAGAAGCCGCAGGGAATTTGGCAAGGGGATGGCCACGAAGAGACGGATCATGCGAGTTAGGTCGCGCGCCTCAGAGGAAGAGTGCCAGCACGCCGGTATATCCGTACAGGCGGTCATTGCTGATCTCGCCATTGGCGAACAGGCCGGCGAGTGGGAATTCCCCCAGTTCGTCGCGGATCGTGCCGAGTTCGGCGCTGTCGGGACCGAATTGATTGGGACCGCGGGCGACGCAGGAAAAATAAAGTCCGCCCTTGATCGTCCCATCGCCGGTACGGCGTTTGAGATCCTTCAGCATCCGCTTTAGGTCTTCGACCGCGGTGTCCGGGTCGCGGCGGCAGAACATTATTGGATCACCGGTCTCGACCATCTCGCCAATTGCTATGGCGCCGGTTTCCTGGTCGATACCAGTCAGGTTGCGGACTAGGTAGTCGGCTGTATCGGAGCCCAGCACTGGCAGGGCGGCGAAAATATAGCCACCGATACGACGTAGGTCGCGCGCTAATACCTCGCCAATATCTTCCTTGAGCACCTCGAGTGCTGGACGGTCGTCGATTGTGGTTAGGATGTTCTCCTTCGACCCGGTAATCCTGCGCGTTGGTCCAATTGGTGAGCAACCCTGGGTCAGGCCAAGTTGCACCGGCACTTGGTGTAACGACAGCATTACGCCGGACACCACACCTTCTTTGACGTCACCAGCCAGTTGGGCAAATCGGCTGCGCGATGCCGTTAAACCACCAGCGAGGAAACCATTCGTTGCCGATGCCAAACTTTCAATGCGGCCCGTTATATCGCCAACGCGTGGGTCTGCGTGCACGACCGCGAGCGGTGTATCGGCCATGGCGAGCCAGTCTGCGTTATCCTTGCAGATGGATTCGATGTCGCCCTCGACGTCAGTAAAAAGCCGAAAAGCTCCATCTTCGATTGGCGCCACCATGACCGACATCGCGGGTTCGTCGAAATACTCTTTGCCCATCCCGACAACACCGAGCCCGACGGTGCCGACCCATTGGCGCACTCCGGTCATCTGTTGAAAGAATTCCGCTATGTCGTTCAGCGCGTCGGCAAAGGAATCCGTTACGTAAAGAAACCCAAGCTGGTGCCGCGGCGTAATGTCGCCCAGCTCGACGAGAACGGCGCTGGCAGCATCGCGCCAAGCCGGCGCAGTCGCGTGGGCAGCTCGGAAGTCGTCGGTCATTTCTACTCCTCTCCGAGCGCCTGCATCACGATCGGCAAAATTCGCTCAACGATGACGGCAACGCCCTTCTCATTTGGATGTACCCCATCCGATAACATCAGCGATGGTTCCTGAATGACGCCGTCTAGAAAAAATGCGTAGAGCGGCACGTTATGGGATTGTGCTAGTTCGGGAAAGATCGGATTGAACGCGGCGATATAGGCTTTGCCCATGTTGGGAGGTGCCAAAATTCCTGCGAGAATGACCTTGGCGCCCTTTGTTTTGATGCGTTTGATAATGCTATCGAGGTTGCGCCGGGTTCCAATGGGCGATTGGCCGCGCAGGGCGTCATTGCCGCCCAGTTCGATAATGACCAGGTCTGGTTGTTCCTGCATCAGCCAGTCAATTCGGGCCAACCCACCTGCCGATGTATCACCGGATACGCCGGCGTTGATCACGCGGACATTGTGTCCACCGGCCCGTAACGCCATGTGTAGTCTTGACGGAAAACTATCGCTTGCGTTTAGTCCAAATCCGGCCGTCAGACTGTTTCCGAGGGCGAGGATAATTTTCTCGGTGGCGTGAACCGAATTTAGGGTAAGGAACGAAGAAAAAACTATTGTCGCGACAATGGCGACGTTGCGACTGCTAAAAGAGAATTTAGACATCAAGAATAGCATGAATGTAACCGCATCCATCGATCCGATTGTAGCGCTGACAAACGTTAGACTAATACTTAGAAGCGACGCGGGACCTGTCAACATCCTGCGAGGGGTGGATTTGTCCGTAGCAGCCGGCGAAAAGATTAGCATCGTCGGCCCTTCCGGCGCGGGGAAGACATCCCTCATGATGATAGTGGCAGGGCTCGAAAAACCGACCGACGGGACTGTATCCGTTGCAGGCACGAACCTAGGAGGCCTCAATGAGGACGGGCTAGCTCTGTTCCGACGCGACAATATGGGCATCGTGTTCCAGGATTTTCATCTGATCCCCACCATGAATGCTATGGAAAATGTTGCACTGCCACTAGAACTAGCAGGGCATCGCGATGCGCTGCAGACTGCACGGGACCGCTTGGATGCGGTCAGACTGGGTCATCGTTTAACCCATTATCCAGGCCAACTCTCCGGTGGCGAGCAGCAGCGGGTCGCATTGGCTCGCGCCTTTGCTATGAAGCCAAAACTGCTGTTGGCCGACGAGCCTACCGGCAATCTCGATAGCGACACTGGAGCAAGGGTTATCGAGTTGATGTTTGCGCTGTCGGCTGAATTAGGGACGACATTGCTTCTGATCACGCATGAAGGCGTGATCGCAGGACAGTGCGATCGTACGATCCGTATCGAGGATGGGTTGATCGCGAGCACTGCTGCATGTTGAGCATTGCCTGGCGCATCGCCAGACGTGAATTACGCAGTGGTATCCGGGGTTTTCGTGTCTTCCTTCTGTGTCTGGCGACGGGTGTCGCTGCGATTTCGGCAATAGGATCGCTCTCGTCCGCATTGACGGAAGGTATGCGTGCTGACGCCCGCAAAATACTGGGTGGAGATGTCGATATACGCCTCAGCCATCGCCAGGCAAGTGTCGAACAACTGGCCTGGATGCGGGCTCGGGGGCAGGTGTCTGGCATCGCCCAAATGCGTTCGCTAGCGCGCAAGGGTGATGCGCACACACTAGTCGAAATAAAAGCTGTCGATGACGCCTATCCACTGTTCGGAGCGCTGAAGCTTTCGCAAGGCATGTCGTTGGCCAAAGCGTTGGAGAAACAGGAAGGTGCATGGGGGGCAGCGGTCGACCAGCCGTTGTTGCTAAAGCTTGGTGTCAAGGTTGGGGATCACATCCGGGTTGGCGATATCGATATTCATATCGCAGCAACAATCACGCAGGAACCGGATCGGGCCGCCAACGTTTTTACGATCGGCCAGCGGCTCTTGATCGGATTTGACGCCCTCAACGCCAGCAATTTGGTGCAGCCGGGTAGCCTGATCCGTTACCATTACCGTGTTGGTATCGCTGACCGCACTGAAGTTGAGAATTGGCGCAAAGAAATCGATGCAGCTTTCCCGTCTGCGGGATGGCGCATTCGGGACACTCGCAACGCGGCGCCGGGGTTGCGGCGTGCCATTGACCGGATCACGGTATTCATGACTGTTGTAGGGCTAACAGCGTTGCTGGTCGGCGGTGTTGGTGTTGGCAACGCCGCCCGAGCTTTCCTGCTATCGCGGCAGACCACCATCGCGATGTTGAAATGCTTGGGTGCCTCTTCTCAAATAGTTTTCACCGTATACATGATCCAGGCAGTGGTACTAGCCGGTATCGGCGCACTGGCTGGTGTCTTGCTGGGCGCTCTGGTGCCAATTGCTGCCGCGCCAATTGTCAGCGAACAACTGCCAATCGAGCTCCAAATCGGTATTTATCCCAAACCGTTGCTGCTATCGGTAGTGTTCGGACTTTTGGTTACCCTAGTTTTTTCACTCCTGCCATTGGCACGTGCCCGGACTGTACCGGCGGCGAATTTGTTCCGTGAGCGTGTGGTATCAATCCAGGGGGTTATCCATTGGGGTGATATAGCTTCGTTAGTGCTCTTGGTCGCGTTGCTGGGCGGCATCGTTATTTTGACTTCGGATGACCGACGTCTTGCAGCATATTTCGTTGCTGGGGCTGCTATTACAATGATCGTGTTCCGTGTTGCCGCCGCGGCAATCACATCGCTCGCGCGACTGACACCGACCTTCCGATCCGCTCGTCTGCGCTTTGCGCTGGGAAATTTGTATCGGCCCGGCGCATCGACGGGCATTGTTGCGACTTCGTTGGGCCTTGGACTGACCGTGTTGATCGCTGTATCTCTCATCGAGGGCAATGTTTCCCGATTGGTCGGGCGCGGTCTGCCGGCAGAGGCGCCTGGGACCTATTTTATCGATATCCAGCCGAACCAGACCGAGAAGTTTGATAGGATTGCCGATAGCATTGAAGGTATTCGTAATATACGGCGTGTCCCCATGCTGCGGGGCCGTATCATCGAAATCGCTGGTACACCGGTTGCAAAGATCAAGGCACCACCGGAATTTGCCTGGATCCTGCGAGGCGACCGCGGTTTGACATGGGCCCGCACGCCGCCGAAGGCCGGAAGTAAAGTCGTGGCGGGCGATTGGTGGCCTTCCGACTATAGTGGCCCGCCGCTACTATCGTTTGATGAAGCGGCGGCGCGCGGGCTAGGCATCAAGATAGGCGATATGGTTCGGCTCAATGTGCTGGGTCGGGAATTCAATGCGAAAGTCGCCAATTTGCGCCGCATTGACTGGACCTCGTTTGCCATCAATTTTGTCATGATCCTGGCGCCGGGCGTTTTGGACGGTGCGCCACAGGCGCATATCGCTACGGCACGTGCTGACAATCCGGCGATAGAGATTGCGCTGGAGCGGGCGGTGGCGAAGCAGTTCACAAATGTTTCGGCAATCCGGGTACGTGAAGTGCTGGTGCGGTTGCAGGAACTGGTTGGCCATTTGGCGATGGCAGTTCGTGTGATCGGTATGGTGGTTATATTTACAGGCGTTTTGGTTCTGGCTGGCGCACTCGCCGCCAGCCAGAAACAGCGGGTCTACGACGCTGTGGTCCTAAAAGTGTTCGGTGCCACGCGACGCGATATTATGACGGTTTTCTGTATCGAGTTTACTTTTCTTGCCGCCGCAACGTCGTTTATCGCCATCTTGATTGGGACAGCGGTGTCGTGGGGTGTGGTGACGCGCCTAATGCGGGCGGATTGGGTATTTTTGCCAATGGAGACGGCCATGACCGTAGGTTTATGCCTTATAACGATAGTTTTTATCGGCGCGCTAGGCACTTGGTCTGCGATGGGCCGTAAGGCAGCTCCCCTGCTGCGAAATGAGTAAGGTATTTCTCATACTTTCAGCCTAATCCCGAGGGCCGAGGTTTAGCAGAGAACTGTTGAATTCTTAGTTAAAAACGCCAATATTAAGTTCGGGTTTTCTACTTAATTTTGTTCGAAGGTGTACAGATGGCTTTGAAACCACGTCAAAGAGCGTTTTCGATGGGGGCTGGTGTCGACAGTCGTGTGGATGTAGATGAAGGTCTGCGGCGCTATATGCTCCGCGTATACAACTACATGATGCTAGGTCTCGCGCTTACCGGTGTCGTCGCGTTTGCCGTGTCGAGTTCGCCGGCAGCGATGCAGTTGATTTTTGGGACACCGTTGATGTGGGTTGTCATGTTAGCGCCGCTGGCGTTCGTCATGATTTTGTCGTTTGGCCTGCATCGTTTAAGCACGCCAATGACGCAACTTCTGTTTTGGGCATTTGCGGGTGCGATGGGCCTGTCACTCTCCAGTATCTTTATCGCCTATACCGGAGCCAGCATCACTCGTGTTTTCTTTATCACGGCCAGTGCGTTTGCTGCGTTAAGTATCTACGGTTACACGACGAAAAAGGACTTGTCTGGCTGGGGCACATTTCTTTTCATGGGGCTGATAGGCATCATCATTGCCAGCATCGTGAACATCTTCCTCGCCTCGAGCATGATGCACTTCATAATCACGGTTGGTGGGGTCTTGGTATTTGCCGGGCTGACAGCATACGACACGCAGAAAATTAAGTCGGAATATATGGTGAGTGATAGTGGTGAAGTGGCAGAAAAAAAGGCAGTTAGTGGTGCCTTGCGTCTCTATCTCGATTTCATAAACCTGTTTATCATGCTGCTTCATTTATTCGGTAACCGCGAATAGTTATGCAGCATTTTTAAGCGAAACGAACTGCCCGGACCGCGTCTGTCCGGTTTTGTGCGTGATATCCCGGGGGCAGGCACGGTCACGTCACGATACTGCTCTTCACAGATTTTGGATATGAAGGCTCGTATGTTGGACAGATAAAGGCTTTATTGGCGACGATGGCGCCGCACGCTTGTACTATCTGCTTAATGCATGACGCGCCAGCATACGATCCGTCTGCGGCGGCTTATCTTCTTACCGCCCTAGTGCCGGAAATGCCAACGAACGTTATATGTTTGGCTATTGTTGATCCTGGAGTTGGCAGTGATCGTCCGCCTGTCATCCTGCGTGCTGACGGTCGGTGGTTCGTCGGCCCAGAAAACGGACTTTTTGAGATTTTTCAACGACGCGCTCATTCGGCGGATCAGTGGACGATCACCTGACGACCAGAGTATCTGTCGCGTTCGTTTCATGGACGCAAATTGTTTGCACCGGTGGCAGCTCGACTGCAGCGAGGTGAAGAACCGCCTGGTCAACCTTACCCGGTTGGATGGCAATTGATGCCGCCGCGCCCTGGTGCGAATTTGCCTAATGACAAGGCGTCGATAACCTATATCGACCGTTTCGGTAACGCGATGACCGGCTTGCGCGCCTCGTTAGTCGATCACTCTCAAGTTCTTTCTATTGAATGTACACGCTCATGATCGAACTCGGCGTTATGGTTAGGTAGAGCCTGTTTGGTGATAGAGGTGACCTTGTAAGAACTAAGAAACTATCATCAGCTTTAGTTGGCTATACTCAAAATATTGTTTCAAAGTAGGCAGTAAGTTCTGATAAATAATTTTCAAAACTAAAAGATTCATCACCTTGAATTTTATAGATAACAAGAAATACTATCGTTAGCAGAACATATAAAACCCAACGTTTCTTGCCGCGCAAACGCCCGCCATAAGAGTGATCGATATGGTCGTCGTAGTGATCGGAGTCGTCGTAGTTATCGGAGTCATCGTTATCACTCATCTTCGGAACACTCCTCTATTCCTCCATATACGGCATCATATCACTTACTTTTTAACTTTCATAAAAAAAGCAAAATCACTATCACCGTATTAAGATAATTAATAATGTAAAAACAACGAGTTAATGTTTTTCACAATCCCATTCTAAG
>CAYYUG010000110.1:0-5480 GCA_964474755.1 uncultured Rhodospirillaceae bacterium
CTGGGTGCAATTACCTCGTTAAACTCTAGATCGTAATTCAACAACTGGTCGGCTCGGGGCATAGCATAGTCCATAAATGATCCGGCGATGAGCTGACCGCTTTCTGGATCATAGACACCATTTTCCATCATTGCCTGGCCGACGCCCTGCGCGATGCCGCCATGGGTTTGGCCGTCAACAATCATCGGATTGATAATGCGGCCAACGTCATCGATCGCGGTATAGCGGACTATCTGGACGACCCCGCTGTCAGGCTCAACTTCGACCTCGACCACATGGGTCCCGTTTGGATAGGCGGGGATCAGTTCGGTCACCTGAGCTGCACCTTCCAATCCTCCGGCCAGTTCTTGCGGCATCCCTTCCTGACCAGCAGCTTCGAACAAGCCAAGTTTGCGATCGGTGCCCATGATGCGGAATTCACCGGTGCTGTATTCAATGTCCGCGGGATTTGCCTCTAGTACGTGACCAGCGATGCGCTTTCCCTTCTCGATGACCTGATCTGCTGACAATCCGAACAAATGGCCAGCTAATCGCATCGAACGTGAGGAATGCGATCCGCCACCTATCTTTACAAAGGCTGTATCACCCGACCGCAGCACAATACTTTCAAACGGTACCTCCATCATGTCAGCAACCAATTGAGCATATGCTGTCTCATGCCCTTGTCCACTGGACTGTGTGCCAATTATCAACTCAATATGACCATCTGGTAGGACCTTCATCTGTCCTCGCTCGGCCGGCCAACCCGTCGCGGTCTCGATATAGTTGGCAATACCGATACCACGGAAAATGCCGCGTGCCCGCGCTTCCTTGCGCCTTGCTTCGAAACCGTCCCAGTCGCCGTGGGTCAGCGCCATGTTCATTCCGCGTTCGAATTCACCGCTGTCGTATGTTTTACCGGTCGGATTTCTGTAAGGGATGGCTTCAGGCGGAATTAAATTTAGTCGGCGTAATTCGACGCGGTCCATACCCATTTCCAACGCTGCCAAATCGATCAGTCGCTCCATCACGAAGATCGCTTCAGGGCGCCCTGCACCACGATATGCCGTCGTTGGGCTACTATTGGTCAGCACGCCCTTAGAAACGACATGTGCATGCGGAATGTCGTAGACACTGGTAGTGACAGAAGGACCCCGTGCCAGCGGCACATAAGTGATGGCATGCGAACCCATATTCGCATAATTTTCGGTCCGCATGGCGAGGAACTTGCCATTAGCGTCGAGTGCCAGTTCGGCCCGAGTTAGCAGATTGCGTCCGCTATAGTCACTGAGGAAGCATTCGCTGCGATCCGCCGTCCACTTTACTGGTCGGCCGAGCCGTTTCGCCGCCCATAAAACCAGGGCAAACTCCGAATAGGTGGAGTTGCGGGTCCCGTAACCACCGCCGACGTCGCGACTAATTACACGCATCTGGTCGGCCTTGACGCCGAACACGGGGGCCAACTCATTCATGAAGCGCACCACGCCCTGTCCACCCGCATTGAGCACAAAAGCACCATCGCGGAACTCGCCAATAGCAGCACGCGGTTCCATCGGCACACCGGTTACCCGATTGTTGAAGGTCTCGAATTGGACAATATGCACGGCACGCGCAAAGGCCGCATCCACCTCCGCCGCATCACCCTTCACATCGTCGACGACAACGTTGTCCGGCACCTCGTCCCAAATCGCCGGCGCATTCGCGGCCATCGCCGAAGTAATATGCGGTAAAGCCGCTAACGGTTCGGTCTCAACGTCAATGAGTTCGGCGGCATCTTTCGCCTGATCCAGGTTTTCGGCGACAACCAACGCCACCCCCTCACCGACACGCCGTATTTTTTTATACGCTAGCGGATAGAGTGGTGTCTGAAAAATTGGAGCACCATTCCGGTTCTTTAGCTCAACATCTTTAGGATTACCGTATTGAACAATCGGTTCCAACCCGTCTGTCAGGTAGTCGGTAGCCGTCAATACTGCTAGTACACCGGGCGCATTCGCGGCAGCCGAAGTGTCGACCGCACGTATGTATGCATGCGCGTCCTGCGCACGCAGCACGTAAAGATATGCTTGGCCAGGCCGATTTAGATCATCGCTGAATTCGCCAATGCCAGTGAGCAGACGAAAATCTTCAATCCGCGTCCGGTGCTCACCGATATAACTCATTTTGGACGCGTCGCGACTGTGGCCAACGTATAGCCCGCGAGATCCGACATTGTGCCAGGATCAAGCTGAGGCCCGGTGGCTAAAAAGCGCTTGATGGTCTGGATCGCCGCTACGTCGTATCCAGAAAGCTTGCTGAGCAATGCGTTGAGCGTGCAGTCCAGTTGATCTGCACCGACAACTTGGCTAACAAGACCGACTGCCAACGCCGTATGTGCGTCGATTTCCTCCATGGAGTAGACCATATTGGCAACTGTTTTTGGGGTAACCTTGGCTAGAGCGGACATAGCCAAGGTAGGCGCGATGCCATGCCCCATTTCAGGCAACGCAAAGCGAGCGCCATCTGAAGCGATTGCGACATCTGAGCCGCCAACGAGCGCACAGCCGAACCCCAACGCCTTACCCTGCACTGCGGCCACGATTGGCGCGGGGCACTCGCGAAACGCCTTATAGACATCAAGGATCTTACTGAACACTTTACCATGCAAATCGAATGCGTTGCTCGGCGGCGGCCCACCCGGCCCTTTCGGATCACGGCCATGACAAAAATCAATGCCATTGCCACGCAAAACAACAGCGCGGAGCTTCGGATCCGTCGCGATTTCATTCACATGCGCAGCCAACTGCTGCATCATAGTATGAGTGAAAACATTGCCACGCCGTGGCCGGTTCAAGGTGATTGTGACGAACGGCCCCTTTCGTTCGACCAAGATCGGTTTCGCCATTTGCAGGCCCTCCCGTTGCAACGTTTCCAACAGCTTACGAATTGAATCCCATCCGGCAAACGCTTACAACGAAAAGGGCCGCCTCAAGGGCGGCCCAAGTACCGTTTTTTACCAGCTATTCGGCAGCCACTGCCGGATCGGCGAACAACGTACCAACATAAAAGCCGCGCCGCTTTAGACTTTTCACGAACTCATCGTTGAAGTGACTTACGACCGACCCGGTGATCGTATCGCTGGATAGCAACGCGTTAGACCAGGCTTGAACCAACGGGTAATCATTCAGCACACCGGTCTTCAGCTTATCATCGACGAAAGCAAAACGTTGGAAAAATGGCGCATATGCCGCATCGACGAGACACAGAGTGTTACCGTTGAAATAGGGCCCGTTATTGTCGCGTTCTTTGCCAAGTGCCTCTTCGAGTTTGGCGACCCGTTTCGGCGCCTCCGCAAGGCCCGCCAGCATTTCCTCTTCCGACTTTGTGTAATAAATACTGCTGAGACCCTTGGCAAAGTCCGGGACGAAATCCGTCCATGCACGATTACGTGCGCGCTTGATCGGGTCTATCGGATGCAGATGTGGTTTAACCATCTCATCAAGATATTCCGCTATCGCATTCGACTCGAATAAGGGCACACCGTCTACCGATAGCACTGGCACCTTGCCATGCGGTGAAATATCCAGAAACCAATCGGGTTTTTCCTGTAGATTGATATAAGTGACTTCGAAATCGATATCCTTGGCACGCAAAAGAATCACGGCGCGCTGGACCCATGGTCAAGTGTAGGAGCTTATCAGATGATATTTCACGGACATGCCGCTGCCTCCTCAAAGTTGATACGTCGATTTTTCAACTGATGTGACAATAAGACCGGCGCCAAACTAGAGTCAAAATTAATAGCTGCCCACCGCAGCGGGTTTGGATTTTTGCAACTCATACAGTCTTTGGTGCCCAGCCATAGACTTTTTCGCAAGCACCCCCCATCAAAGTTGAACGCTCGCTGTCACTTAATCGATCCGTCAAGCGGAATGGTTTCACGGCTTGCTCATAATTGACGATTGCGAATGCGCGCGTCCAATCAGTACCCCACAAACAGCGGTCGAACCCCCAGGCGTCGAACACGCGCGCCAACGGATCCCAGATATCTGGAAACGGATAAGGTTCTTTCGACAATGTGCAAGCGCCGCTTATCTTGATCACCGCATTTGTGCGCTTCGCCAGGTTCAATATTTTGGGCAATTCGAACCAAGGCTCCGGAGGTGCTGGCGGCGTACGTGGTTGCAGTAGACCAAGATGATCGATAACAAAACGCGTTTCGGGATGGCGATCGACGAGCGCGATACCCGCATCTAGGTTCCCCCAACACAGCATGTTGACGGGAAAACTATGCCGCGCGGCCTCTCGCAGTATCCGGTCGATACCCAGGTCACCAGGTTTATGACCAGCCTCCTGTGTCATCATAATGCGAATGCCAACTGTACCCGGCGTATTTTTCCAGTCCGCAATGACATCCGCTACAGCCGGGTCCGTAGGATCAATCGGCTTTATAAGACCAAATTTGCCGGGATGCGTGCGATGCACGTCTAGCGCATAGCTAGCGTCGTATTGATACATCGAAAACGCCGATACGAAGATCGCGCCATCGACGCCAACCCTATCCATCGCTGTCACCATCTCTTCGCCCGTTACGTGGTCTGGCCAGTTGGGTATCGAATGCCACGGGCGTTCCGGCGTATTGGCATCGTAAACGTGGACTTGTGAATCGATTATCGGCACAGAATTAGATCCTTCTTCGCTTTTGGTATCTTATTGCAGCAGTCAACGCAGGCTGCGTCCAGCCGCCGCTGGGAAATAGAGGCGATCCTTGAATAGCTCGGTCTCAGGTGCGATAGCTGACGGATAAACGCCGTACGACCGGTGTAAACTTCAAACGGCAACAGGCAACAAGCGCAAAAAGTGTCGCCAAAAACCCAAACAAACGAAGTACATAAATGTATCGCAATTATCGGGGCGGGCGCTGCGGGTATCTGTATGGCGAAGTACCTGCGCGAGGTGGGTTTTCATGTCACGATCTTCGAGACCGGCTCGAACATCGGCGGCATGTGGTGCTATATGAACGATAATGGGTTGTCCTCAGCCTATCGCACGCTGCACATCAATACCTCACGCGGTGTAACACGATTTAGCGATTTGGATTTTGATGACGACGTCCAGTCGTTTCCCGACCATTGGGATATGCATCGCTATCTCGAGAAATACGCAAAGCACTTCAACCTAGTTTCGCTTATCCGCTTCAATACCCGGGTAACAGATATCCGCCCAGTCTTCAATCCGGCCACCGAA
Organism: uncultured Rhodospirillaceae bacterium; assembly: GCA_964474755.1. Classification (GTDB taxonomy): domain Bacteria; phylum Pseudomonadota; class Alphaproteobacteria; order UBA8366. The sequence continues at coordinate 5,206 of CAYYUG010000110.1, forward strand.
CCGCCGCGCTGGGAAGTTTGGTTAGAAAATGGAAAGTCTGAGACGTACGACACAGTAATCGCTGCGACCGGGCATTTATCGGATCCGATGCATGTCCCAATGTTTCGGGAAAACTTCACTGGCACCTACGTGCATTCACATCACTACAAGGAGCCGGCATCATATGTTGGTGAACGCATATGTGTGATCGGTGTAGGCAATAGTGCCTGCGACATCGCAAGCGACGTTTGCGTTACCTCAACACGCTGCGTCCTCGTTGCCCGGTCGGGCGCCAC
>CAYYUG010000110.1:5580-9013 GCA_964474755.1 uncultured Rhodospirillaceae bacterium
AAAAAATTGATGGAAAGAGATTGCATTTCTCCGACGGGACGTCGGAGAAATTTGATACCATTATCGCCGCGACAGGTTATCGCATTCAGCTGCCCTTTATCTCACGCGATATTGTCCCGCTCGAAAACAATAAACTGCGTCTATACAAGCGGATGGTGCAGCCAGGTTGGCCCGGACTTTACTTCTCTGGTTTCTTCAACACTGATACAGCCCTAAACATGGTATTCGAACATCAGGCTCGGTGGATCCGCGCCATCGAGTTGGGCGAAGCAACTCTGCCAACCGACGAAGATATGTGGGCCGATATCGAGGCACAGGAGCGCTGGGTCGGACAGAGATTTAAAGACACCGCGCGCCACACGATTGAGGAAGAACATGTCATCTATCTAGGCGCACTCAAGAAATCGCTCCGGCAGATGAAACGATTTTCTCGCTGGCATCAAGGCAAGATACCAACCCCACGAAGCAAGATGGGTGGTCTCTCGTCACAGCGCTAGTTGGCATCGCCACAATTTACGAACACAGTCGGCGGATCTTCTTGCTGGTTGGAAAACCGTGCATACCATTACTCCCAAACACGTAAGCATTCGACCGCAGTGGATCGCCACTTATGACGATCAAAATATCTTCCGGGTTTTCGACGATCGGAACTAGGCGTTGCGGATCGTCATTCTCCGCAAAAGCAGGCGCAGCCGTACCCGCTGCAACCAACTGACCCAATGTCGGTCGACCTGGAACCAAATTGGTCCACTGGCCAATATAGCGCTCCAATTTTTCTGCAGGTAACCTCGCATTCTCGTAAAGCGCCGCTCGGAGAGCTTCCTTAGACATACCGGCGCGTTGCAAAGTCTTGGCAACCAAAGGACTAATCACTAATAACGGCCGATAGGTGCCGCGCGCGAAACCAACAGTAAAGATGAACTCCCAACTCGAATAGCGGACAAGACCGTCCGCAAGATACTGGACGATCTGTTGAGGATCGTTGCCGTAAATTGAACCAATTCCACCGCCACTAGTGAAGCGGCCGATGGTGACCAGATCTTCGCGCGGACCAAAGCCGCGATCCTCCCCAAAGGATGGCCAGCCAATCGACCGGGCTTCCATTTCATGCTCCGCCAAAACAACGCGCCAAGTATGGCCGAACGTCCCTTTGTCAGCGCCTTCGGGTAAAATACCAGCAACATTGCGCTGGTATAGCCTAATAAACCGACCGACACTGGTGTTCGCCTGATACCCATCGCGCAATGCTGCACCGGCGCAATTGAAATCCAATTCCTTGATGACCGGACCATTCAGGATGATCAGGGGATCACCTCCGGTCGTATCGCCACTGTGTTCGACGCCAAAAGCCGGATCACACAAAATTTCAGCGATGCCAATCAGTACAGGCATGTATTCCGGCCGACAATTTGCCATCACGCCGTTAATCGCCACATTCCTAACCGTGGCTGAGGCACCGGCAGGCTGCAATACACCAATTTTTCGGTCAGGATCATCCCGGGTGTGCGACAGAAACGCTGCGACACGGTCGCCTGTCGGCGGCACGATGGAGAGCCCATCGCTCCAACGCCGCTCTAGGAACAGTTGATTGATCGCATGGAAATTACCGCAACCGACAATAGTATCGTTCGTGAAAATTTGCGCCTTTGCCTCGGCCGGAGGATCTTCGGCCAGGCAACGAATAACATCCGGCGTGGTGACAACATCAATATTACGCTGCAACTCCTCGACTGACTGCCCGTCCACATGCCCAACAATGCGTGCGATGGGAACCGTCTTCACACCTAGTCCCGGGGTGATTGCTGACGCTTGCCCGACAAATCCGTCGCAAACAAGGGAAGCTGTCGGGACACCTGCCTTCTCAACTACAGCGCTGGCCCGCATCACGGCGGGCGTACATGCACCTCAGCAACCTATGCCGCTGATAACGGCATCGACCCCCAACTTTTTCAATCGGTTGGGAAGAGCCGCGACAACTGAATGCTCATCGCCACCGAAGATGGGCCCGAAGCGGTCGTAATTCACGTACTCGATACTATCAAACCTCTCAGTGAGGTTACGCTGCAACATCTGAAAAATCTCATCACCGCGGAACATATCGTCCCACAGAAAACCTATCCGCTTTCCGGGCAAATCAATACGTGGCGCCGGGGACACGGTTTGCACGGCGCACACACCACCAGGCCAAAGGGCCTCGAATTCCTCACCGTCTGACATCTGCCTAACTCCCTACCGCTTCCCGTTCAAGCCGGGATAACCGCTTCGCCTTTCGTCTGCGTACGCCACATAAAACGATTGTGTTGCTCGTCAACCGGATGACGCATATGGAGAAGCATTCGGTTGTCCCAGACAACAACTTGGCCCACCCGCCATTTATGCCGGTAGCAAAATTGAGGCTGAGTTGCGTGCGCCCAAACTTTATCAAGTAGTGCTTCGCTCTCCGCTAGCGAGTGTCCGGGGATATAACCATTCGTACGTCGTCCAAGGAAAATCGCTTCGTCGCCTGTGGTCGGTACCTTTCGAAGAATAGGATGTGCGTGGCCAATAGCCTCAATCGGCGAGGCCGGGGGCGACATGCCAGGGCGCAACTCCCCGCTACTGCCAAAGGTCGAATCGTGCTTCGCAGTGAGATTAGCAATCTGCGCCCGCAGCGTCGACGGGAGAGCATGGGCCGCCATGACCTGGCTACAAAATCCAGTGTCACCCCCCTCTTCCGGGATGACCCGCGCGTGCAGCAGACTGAAGGTCGGCGGCACCGGGACATAGGACATGTCAGAATGCCACTCCCATTCGCCAAAAAATTTTTTCTCGCGTTCCTTACGCTTCAGGCTTTTTGGATCAATATTACCAATAAAGGTCATATAGGGGTCGACACCTTCGGCTTCGAGCCGAGCTATCTGCTCTTCGAAAGTCAGATGTTTCTCACTATTCGGTGTCATCTTGCCCATGCCATTAATAAGGCCAGGCGCCACCTCTTTCTCGCCAAAAACTGCGGTGATCGCGTGCAGTTCATCCTCTTCGATTAGATGATCGAAGGCGAAGCAGATCAAACCATGCCGGTCGCGGTAGACCTCCCATATCGCATCACGCTGTGCGTCTGTAATCTGGCGGGGCACCAATCCCGAAATCTCGGCACCGAACCGGGCCCCTTCCAACGGCATGACCGTCAATCCGGCCTTTAGGTTCATGTTCCGCTCTCCTTAAGCTTCACAAACGAGGAGAACGTTATATCACTTGGGCTTATCCCTACAAAAGAAGCGTCGGCAGGCTGCTACGCGGTACATGGTCGATGTCGAGGCGAGTGACTAATCAGGTTCGCCCCTCTCTACAAAGGTGCACAACGTCTGTCGCGGTCCGAGCCATTTCATATCTTGCCGCTCGTTTCACCGACTTAGGCCAGAACTGGATGCGGCAAATCGTCCAGGATCGCCCG
>CAYYUG010000111.1:0-3729 GCA_964474755.1 uncultured Rhodospirillaceae bacterium
GTGGGTACAACGATGCCGATCGTCAAATTGAAGGAAGTTCCCAAACTGCAATTTCCAAATGGCGCGACATATCAGACGATTGTTGGTGACGAGGCAGGCTCGACACCAGTTCGCGTTGGAGTACAAGTATCGCCTCCGGGTTACTCCACCGGCACGCATTCGCATCCTTATATGGAAATTGTCAGCATCATCGAGGGTGAGGGTGAAGCCTGGATGGATGGGACGGAAGGCGTTATCGCCATCGGACCAGGGACGACTCTCGTGTTGCCGCCCAACGTGAAACACGGGTTCCGAGTTACGGGCAGTGTGCCGCTGAAGACATACGGTGTTCACGCTTCATCTACGCGGATCGTCGCGCGCGAATAATTACGACGATTGAATGTCAAGCGCGGGTGGGACATTCCCCGAGGGATGGTGCCGCTCTCTATAATTTTTAGTCGACCACTGACCAAAATATGGATGTTAATTGCAGGGGTGCTCTTACCAACCCTACTTTTTGCGTTTCAATTAAATAGCGGATGACGCTGCGCCATCGGCCGTCTGTGTAGACATAACTGTGTCGCTCGTGTTGCTTTCGCCAATCTTGAAATTATGGAGGTTCGCAAGTCTAACTGTTGTTCCGTTTATCAGAAAGGCAGTTGATGTTTCGCGTTCGCGATGTGCTGCGCGAAACCGATCCGGTCGTAACGGATTATTTAGATTCAGTGGCACAAAAGATAGTTCTTCCTGAATTTGTGGCAATTCACAGATGTCCGGAATGTCATCGCTTTACAATAGCCTGCGGCTGTGCGTCCGATTAGGTATGAATATCCTGCCTTTTACTGAGGCCAAGGGCGGATTGCCATTAAGCCGCCATCGATGGGTAACAGCAAGCCGGTGATCCATCGCGCTTCATCGCTCGCTAGGTAAACTGCTCCCCAACCGATATCCCAACCGGTACCTTCAGTTTGCAAAGGAACAGTTTTGCGGCGACGTTCGCGATATTCAGGCCCACGCCAGGCGACCATCGGTGTGTGTACGGTGCCGACGATGATGCAATTGCATCGGATGCCCTCCGCCGCATAATCCGCTGCAACAGACTGGGTGAGACCGTGTATGCCAGCCTTTGAGGTCGCGTAGGCGATAGCGCCCTGCTCGCTAATCAGCCCACCGGCACCCACGACCGATGAGATGTTGATGACCGACCCGCCGTTGGCACGTTGCATTGCTGGTATCGCAGCACGCGTGCACAGCATTACCGATTTTAAGTTTGTGTCGATAACCTCGTCCCATTGCGCTTCGGTGACATCGGCGACCTTGCCCGGTGCCCCGATCCCAATGTTGTTGCAAAGTATGTCGAGACGCCCATATGTACTTTCCGCTGCGGCAACGACCGCTTCGGTGTCGGTGGCACAGGTCATGTCTCCCGCGACAGCGATCGCCACGCCGCCTTGGTCGATAATCTCCTGGCACAATCCATCGGCGCGCTCCTGTGATCGGTTGACGAGGACAACGCGCGCGCCTTCGCGGGCGAAAAGAAGCGCGATTGCTTTCCCGTTACCGATGCCCTCGTCGCGTGATGCTGCACCGGTAACGATTGCAACTTTATTCTCCAGCCTGCCAGCCATCTTGATCCGCCTTCCTTGGTTACTTTCAAATTTTGTTGGTTTTCGTTAGTCCAACGGAGACTTTCTTGCAACCGACGGCTATTGACCGGCGCGGCGCCGACTACAAACATGTTGGCTGGGCTTCTTTAGCGTTGTGGCAGGGGTATCTAAAATTGTCAGAGTTAGAGTTTGAGAAATATTCCATCGGCCAGTCAGTGCCGCGTACAGAGGATCCTCGCCTGCTGCGCGGCGAAGGATGTTTTACCGATGATTTCAACTTGCCCAATCAAGCGTTTGGCTATGTCTTTCGGTCACCCTACGCGCACGGTAATATCGTGACGCTGGATGTGTCGGCGGCCCGATCGGCAGGTGGCGTTTTGACGGTACTTACGGCGGACGATTTGTTACGAGAGGGCGTATCGCCGCTGCCATGCCGACTGCCGGTAAAAAGCCGGGATGGGACGCCACTGATAAAGCCGGATCGACCATGCCTTGCGACTGACCGCGTGCGGCATAGCGGCGAGGCAATCGCGTTTTTAGTAGCTGAAAGTGCGGGACAGGCCCGCGATGCGGCGGAACTTATTGAACTCGAGGTGTCCGTCCTGGCTGCGGTGACCGACGCACGGGAGGCCATGTGTGAAGGCGCACCACAATTGCATGATGAAGCAATAGGCAATCAGGCGCTCGACTGGGAGTTTGGCGACGGTGATGCGGTCGACCGTGTCTTCGCTGAGGCATTTCACGTCAGTCATTTAACACTACGCAACAATCGACTGGTGATCTCTCCGATGGAACCGCGTGCCGCTGTCGGCGAGTACGATACCGAGTCCGGTCGTTACACCCTGCACGTGCCGACCCAAGGCGTTTTTGGGTTTACTGGAGCGATGGCGACGCAGGTTCTGGGAATCGAGCGCGAGCAGTTGCGCGTGCGTACCTACGATGTCGGAGGTTCCTTTGGAATGAAGTCGGCTCCCTATCCGGAATACGCGCCTACCCTGATTGCGTCTCGTCTACTTGGCCGACCGGTAAAGTGGTGCGATGAACGCAGCGACAGTTTCCTTTCTGATCAGCATGGTCGCGATAGCTGGGCCGAAGCGTCGCTCGCCTTTGACGTGGAGGGGCGAATCCTAGCGGGTCGTGTTACGAGTTACGCCAATCTTGGTGGCTATCTTAGCGCCGTTGGCCCATCAATGAGTACACGTAACATCCCACGAAATTTTCCAGGTGTGTACCACGTGCCGATATTCAACGCGCGTTCGCATGCCATCTTCACCAACACTACTCCAATCGGCGCCTACCGTGGTGCTGGTAGGCCCGAGGGCGTCTATTACATGGAACGTTTGATGGATACCGCTGCTCGAGAGATGGGTATCGACCGGATCGAATTGCGCCGGCGGAATATGGTTCGAGCTGAGGATATGCCCTACGACGCTGTGTCAGAAATGACCTATGACAGCGGCGATTTCCCTGCTGTGTTGGATGATGCGCTGGACGTGGCCGACTGGGACGGGTTCGAGGTGCGACGCGCCTCCTCGGCCGCGGCGGGCAAGCTGCGCGGTTTGGGCCTTGCCAGCTATTTGGAAGTGACTGGTCCGCCAGCACGTGAGATGGGTGGTATCCGTTTCGAGGAAGACGGGACGGTCACTATGTTGTCAGGCTCGCTTAACTATGGTCAGGGCCATCACGTCACTTTCTCCCAGATCTTGACTGCGATACTTGGCATACCGGTTGACAAGTTCAATCTGCTGCAGGGCGACAGCGATGAGCTGATCGCTGGTGCTGGGACGGGTGGGTCGCGGACCGTGATATCGGCTGGGACGGCATTGCTGCACGCGGCGGAACAGGTCATCGAGAACGGACGCGCCATCGCCGGTCACTTGCTCGAGGCGGCGGTTGCCGACATCGAATTCGAGGCGGGCCATTTTACCGTCGCCGGGACGGACCGGACGATCTCTATCCTAGACCTAGCCGCCCGCTCGCGGGCTGGACTGCCAGATGATGTCCCGCAAAGCCTCGACGCAGAATTGGCTGAGGATACTCCACCTTCCGCTTTCCCCAATGGCTGTCACATCGCCGAGGTCGAAATTGAGCCGGAGACCGGCACTGTGCGGGTCGATCGCTATGTCATCGTCGATGATTTTGG
>CAYYUG010000111.1:3829-8564 GCA_964474755.1 uncultured Rhodospirillaceae bacterium
CTGCCGGCCATCATGAACGCCATTGCTGACGTATTGTCGCGGGAAACGGGTGTGACCCATATCGACATGCCGGCGACATCGGAGCGAGTGTGGTCTGCCTTGCAATGCGGGTAAATCGGCGATTTAGTCGCCACCTTCCGGTGTCCCAATGATGGTTAAAGTGCTGTCACAATAGCCAGACGTTTCGTGTGCCATCTGTAAATATGCAAAAGAATCCTGGAAAGTTTTCTGCTTAAATGATGTTAGCAGGATACAATCACGTCGCTGCTGAGGGCGGAGGGACACGCGAGTGGTGTCGGACAAATTCGGACCGAAATTCTGGCGTGTGAACAGGAAAATCAAAGGCGAGGACATGCGCGGCTGCAAGTCTTAACCTGAAAGTCGAAGGCAACGAATATGGATGACATGAAAAGGGCGGGACCCCTGACGGGATTGCGCGTTCTGGAGATCGGACACTTCATCGCCGCGCCGTTCGGTACTCGTCTGCTGGGTGACCTTGGCGCCGACGTGATTAAGATTGAACCACCGGGTGGCGATCCGGTTCGGCAATGGGGCACACATATTGATGGCAACTCGCCCTGGTGGTCGCAGCATGGCCGAAACAAGCGCTGCATGACTTTGAACCTCAAACATCCTAAGGCGAAGGACGTCGTACTCGGTCTCATCGCAAAGAGCGATGCCGTTGTGGAAAATTTCCGACCGGGTCAGTTGGCTCGGCTTGGCCTCGGCCCGGAAGTGCTACGCGAGGCCCGTGCGGATCTCGTTATTGCTCATGTTTCCGGCTATGGCCAGGACGGTCCCTATCGCGATAAGGCTGCCTTCGGTGTAATCGGTGAGTCAGTAGGGGGACTGCGTCATCTGAGCGATCATGCGCCGGGTATGTCGAACCTGCCACCGGTTCGGGTCGGAGTGAGCATCGGCGATTCGATCGCTGGTCTTTACGCGGCGTTCGGCGTGATGGCGGCACTGTGGCAGCGCGATCGGCAGGGCGGCGATGCGCGGGCGCGCAGTATCGACGTGGCACTTAGCGAGTCGGTGCTTAGTATGATGGAAGGCATGCTGCCAGAGTACGGTGTGCTCGGCGAAATTAAGCAACCGACTGGGTCGCGAATTGCTACGGCTGCGCCAACCAGCGGTTATCTGGCGAAAGACGGAAAGTGGGTCCTGATCGCCGGCAACTCTGATCCACTGTTCACACGTCTGTCCAGGGTTATGGGCCAGTCGGCTCTACCGCAAGACCCACGGTTCCAGGATAACCGCTCACGCGTTGCTAATGTTGAGGCGCTGGACGCCATCATCGGCGACTGGACGGTGCAGTACGACGCGGACGCGTTGTTGGACATCCTTGCCGACGCGGACATTCCGAGTTCGCTGGTTTACACCGCCGAGAATATCGCGAAGGACCCGCAATACCGCCATCGCAATATGGTGCAGGATGTCGAGGACCCGCTGTTTGGAAAGGTCATGCAGGCTGGCGTCGTGCCGGGCATACTGGAGGACCCTGGTCGCGTCCGTTGGCCTGGGCCGAAGATCGGTGCTCACAATGAAGAAGTATTAAGTGGTTTGCTCGGTATGACAGCGGCGGAGATCCAAGACCTTCGAGAACACGAAGTCATCTAACTGGCGAGGACTAAGTGATGAGCGATGACGAAGAACGTCCCGTCCAGGGCGGTCAATTCGAAATGGGTTGGGGTAGCGACGTGATCGCTCAGATGTTGCGCGATTTCGGTATCGAGTACATCACGCTAAATCCGGGGGCCAGTTACCGCGGATTTCACGACAGTCTCGTGAATTATCTCGGCAACCGCGATCCACAGATGCTGGTTGCCATGCACGAGGAGCACGCTGTAGCAATCGCACATGGCTACGCCAAGGTTACCGATAGGCCGATGGCGGTCGCAGTGCACAGCAATGTCGGGTTGATGCACGCGACCATGGCGATCTTCAACGCTTGGTGTGACCGCGTACCCATGCTCATCCTCGGTGCAACCGGGCCAGTGGATGCGGCGCAGCGCCGGCCCTGGATTGAGTGGATCCATACTGCGAAGGATCAGGCCGCGCTGATCCGAGACTACGTGAAGTGGGATGACCAGCCGGGCTCGCCGGAAGCGGCAGTGGAATCGATGCTGCGCGCCTGGCAGATCACCCGCACCGCACCCAATGGGCCGGTATATGTCTGCATGGATCTCGGCATGCAAGAGCAACAGCTCGAGGCACCGATCGCGATCCCGGATTTAGGTCGCTTTGAACCCGGAGGAGACCCGGCGCCAGCACCGGCCGATTTGGCACAGGCAGCGGAGCTGCTTGCGAAGGCCGAACGGCCGCTGATTTTGGCGGGCAAGGGATCGCGTGACACTGGGGCTTGGGCCGATCGTATTCGGCTAGCGGAACGGCTCGATGCGCGCGTTCTGACTGACCTGAAAGCGGGTGCGGCCTTCCCAACCGACCATGCGCTCCATCCGCTGCCACCAATCAAACGGCCAAGCAAGGCAGCATGCGAGATGATAGCTGAGGCTGACGTGATCCTGGCGCTGGAATGGATTGATCTTGCCGGAACGTTTAAGCAGGCGCTGGGAAAGCCCGAGACGGCGGCGACGCTCATTAACTGCACAGTCGACCCTTATTTGCACAATGGTTGGTCGATGGATCACCACATTTTACCTGCCGCCGATATCCGCTTGTTATGCCGGCCGGACAGTCTCGTGCCGGTATTGCTTGAAGCGCTTGGTGATAGCGAAAAGAGTTCTACCTGGAGGTCGATCGCCGCCGAGCTGCCTGAGCGGTCAGGCGGCGCGGCGCTGGATTATCAGGATATTGCCGACGCGTTGACTGTGGTTCTTGGAAAGCGAAAGGCTTCGATCACCGGCGTGCCGATCGGTTGGCCGGGCTATGCGTGGCCAATAAACGAACCACTCGATTTTCTCGGTGGCGATGGAGGTGCCGGTATAGGGTCTGGACCGGGTATCGCGATTGGCGCGGCACTGGCCCTGAAAGACAGCGGCCGGGTGCCCGTTGCGATCCTCGGCGATGGGGATACGACGATGGGGATCAATGCGCTTTGGACGGCAGCCAAATACCACATTCCGTTATTGATCGTCGTTGCCAACAACCGCTCGTACTTCAACGACGAGCTACACCAGGAACGCATCGCCCGTACCCGCGGCCGGCCTGAGGAGAACCGCTGGATCGGTCAGCGGCTTGAGGACCCTGTGCCAGATATTCCAGCGCTCGCCCGCGGCTTTGGTTGGGCAGCCGCGGATGCCGTGGCTACTAAGGATGATCTGGTTCAGGCAATGACGGACGCCGTCGCTACTGTCGTCGCGGGAGGACAGGCGCTGGTCGATGTTCACATTTTGCGCGGCTATGATCCGACTGTCGTTAATCCTGGTGGCATGGATAAAAGCGGGTAGGGCCGGACGGTTCTAGTCCAAAAATTTCATATCTGCCGCCTTCTCGATGCACGGCGTGGTGTTGTCCATCTTGGCATCCGGGCCTTGATCGTGCAGGTGGGTTTGCAGCATGCCGCGCACCAGATTGGCGACCAGCATCGGAGCGCCGCATTTAACACCCAATTGTGTGGCCAGGGTGACATCCTTCAGCATCAACGCCATGCCGAAGTCTGAGGTTGGCTGGCCTTCCAACATTTTGGGAAAGGCGCCTTCCGTTGTGCTGTTTCGGCCGGAGCTCTTGTTGATCACTTCAGTCATCTTAGCCAAGGTTAGCCCATACTTCCGGCCCATTGCAGCAGCTTCAAGCGCGGCCATACGGTTACACGCTGCGATAGTGTTGTTGACCAGCTTGATGACGTGGCCGCTGCCGGTCTCGCCGCAATGGAAAACGTTGGGGCTGATTGACTCGTATACTGGCTTGACCTTTTCAAAGGTCTCCGTGGATCCCGCAGCGATGATGGCAATGGTGCCCGCATTCGCACCTGCTGGTCCGCCGGAGACTGGTGCATCTATCAGGGTGATGCCCTTTTCCGCCAGTTCGGCGGCCATGGCTCGGGTTTCGTCCGGGTCGCCGCTAGTTTGGTCCACGATTATTTTGCCAGGCTCCAGCCCTTCGATCAGTCCGCCTTGGCCGAATATCGCTTCGCGTACATCGGCTGAGCGCGGTAGACAGAGTAAGATCACGTCGCATTCCTGAGCCATCGCCGCCGGGCTCTGCGCTGGGATTGCGCCATTTTCGGCGAAGTCCGATACGACGTCCGGCCGAAGGTCATACACGCGCAGTGTGTGCGATAGCATTAGCCGCCGCGCTAGCGCGCCGCCCATGGCGCCCAATCCGATATAGCCCAGTTCCATGTGTAATCCTCCCTGTGAACACTGCGATTACTATAGGGGGCGATACCGGCACGACAAAAATGCCCATATAGTGGTAACACTCCAAGCTGACTGTGCGCCGACGTATACGAGCTATTGGTTCGCCGGCTGTGGGGGGGTGCGGATTTAACTAACAGGTCTTTAGTGGGTTACTATTTGCGTGCTTTCCAAAGAGGCATTATCCGAAGCGCACAAAAGCCTATCAAACATCAAGATATCTGCCGCCCATGAACACAAGCGCCAACAGCGACCCGGAAATCTCCTATCAGTTGAAAGATTTGCTGCAATCGCAGCTTCCCCTTTACCGGCAGTCAATCGACTGGAGTTGGTACGGACGGCATTACAGCGGCCCGAATTCTTCCTGCAGGGTACCCCGGGATAGGCAAGAAGCAGGATCGCGTGTGCCGTTTATA
>CAYYUG010000112.1:0-1346 GCA_964474755.1 uncultured Rhodospirillaceae bacterium
GAAGCAGCTGGTATCGTGGTGACGACGGGCAAGAGCGGTCGTGAACTCTTCACCATCGCCGACCGAGAGCAGCATATATATCAAGTCGGTTCCATGGGGGGGGCGAGTGCGATGGGCTTAGGAATTGCCTTGAACACGGAGCGGCCGGTGGTGATTATCGATGGTGACGGTGCAGCGCTGATGAAGATGGGCAACATGGCAACCATTGGTGTGAAGGCACCTAAGAACCTGGTGCATGTGTTGCTTGATAACGGCGTACACGACTCTACTGGCGGCCAGGTTACGGCGGCGGGTGGGGTCGATTTCGCTCAAATTGCACTCGCCTGCGGTTATGCGAGCGCGGCGGCGGCGGATGATCTCGATGGCTTCAGATGCGCTCTGAATGCGGCCTATGGCAATGAAGGCCCGCACATGATCCACATTCGGATCCAGCCTGGCAGCCTGGAACAACTCGGCCGTCCGACAGTGTCGCCTGACGCAGTCGCGCGCCGTTTTAAGGCATTTTTGGCGAGTTAAACGATTTTCTTGTCGCGTAACGAAGCGATGCCCGCAGCGTTGTAGCCCAGTTCATCGAGCAATGCGTCGGTGTCTTGGCCAAGCTCCGGGCCAGGTCGCGCAGGCGTTGGCTCACCGGTGTCGAATGGCGCGTTGAGGACGCGAAATTCTGTACCATCCTGATGCCGTAACGTTTGGATTTTGCTGTTTTCGGTGACGAAAGGATTTTCCATCGCCTGGGCGATGTCGAGGATAGGGGCAGCTGGGACGACGCCGGCGAATTCCTCGAGCCAATCCGCTGTGTTCTTGCTAGAGAGCGCTTCGTCGAGCAAATCCTGTATTTCCGAGCGGTGCTTCAGCCGGTCCTTAAAAGATGCGTAGCGCGGGTTGTCACCCCAATCAGAGTGACCGATAGCTTTGCATAAAGCCGGCCAGAACTTCTCCTTGTTGCACATGATAAAGATCCAGCCATCCAGCGTCTTGTACTGTGCGCAAGGGGTCAGGGAGGGGTGGCCGGACCGCGGTTCTCGACCTTGATTGTGCCCGGTGTTGAGGTACCAGGTGGCGGGGTAAGAAACATTGGATAGCGCCAGATCGAACAGGTTGACGTCAATATCGCGACCTCGGCCGCTGGCCCTTGCGCTGAGGATAGCCGACACTGCCGCATAGGCCATGCAAAGGCCGGTCATCAAATCGACGATCGATAGACCCATGCGCGTCGGGTTACCGTCTGGCTCTCCGGTGACGCCGAAATAGCCTGCCTCCGCCTGCATCAAATAGTCATAGCCCGGCCATTTCTGTCGTCGCCCCTTGCGGCCATAGGCACTTAAGAAAGCGCAGATGATGCGCGG
>CAYYUG010000112.1:1446-3287 GCA_964474755.1 uncultured Rhodospirillaceae bacterium
AGATCGGCTAGGTACTGAGTGCCCCATGGTCCTGCACCATACTGCTCGACCGAGAGAACGCGTACACCAGCGAGCGGCAACATCGGTTAGATCGGGTTCCGGGCAAAGAGCTGACGGGCGATTATGATGCGTTGTAGCTCGTTGGTGCCTTCTCCGATAGTGAGCAGTGGTGCATCTCGATAGAAGCGTTCGACCGGGAACTCTTTGGAATAGCCGTAGCCGCCATGTACGCGCATGGAATCCATCGAATTCTTTAGGGCCGCTTCTGTCGCGAACAGCTTGGCCATGCCGGCTTCCATATCGCATCGCTCGCCTTTGTCGTAGGAATCGGCTGCACGGTAGGTCAGCAGACGCGCTGCCTCGGTACGTGTCACCATATCGGCGACGTTTAGCTGGATTGCCTGATGCTCGGCGATCGGCTTTCCAAATGTCTGGCGTTGTTGGGCGTATTTTACCGCCTCGTCTAGCGACGCTTGTGCAACGCCGACGCCGCGTGCGGCGACATTGATGCGGCCAAGCTCTAGCCCGCCCATGATCTGCTTGAAACCCTGACCTGCAATGCCGCCGATAATATTCTCTTTCGAGACATAGCAGTCTTCGAATAATAGCTCGGCGGAATCGATGCCCTTATAGCCGAGCTTCTCGAGTTTGCGGCCGTGCTTAAATCCGTCGCCCTTTTCGACCAGGAACAGGGTGATCCCTCGATGGCGCGGTTCAGCGTCTGGATCGGTCTTGGTTAGCACGGCGAAGGTGTGGCCGTGAATGCCGTTGGAGATCCAGGTCTTTGTGCCGTTGATGCGATATCCATCGCCATCTTTAGTCGCGCGCGTGCGGATCGCCTGCAAATCGGTGCCACAATTGGGTTCAGTCAGGGCGATGCCGCCGCGAAGCTCACCCGACGCGAATTTCGGCAGCCATTTGCGCTTTTGCTCTTCGGTTCCATAGCGCTGTACGCAGGACGACATGATCAGGTGCGAGTTGAAGATTCCGCTCAGCGACATCCAGACACGTGACACGGTCTCGACGATTTTAGCGTAGGTGCTGCAGGACAGTCCGAGTCCGCCATATTCCGGCTGAATAATCGAGCCGAACAGTCCGAGTTCCGCCATCTTTGCGACTATATCCGCCGGCCAAGTGTCGTCGTGTTCCAGCGTCATGGCGTGAGGCATCACGTCTCGCTCAAGGAATTGCTCGACACTAGAAAGGATAAGTTTTTCGTCTTCGCTCGAGGTTTGCATAGCTGTCCTTCAGATCACGTGTCGTCGACGCCGTGGCCGCGTTTCGGCACCAGAATTGTTCGCTCATAGGTCATAAATACGGTGCCGTCGGCCTTGGTGCCAGTAGTCTTGATCTTGACAACGCCCTGAGTGGGCCGCGATCGCGACCCACGCTTATCCAGTACTTGGCTCTCCGCGTAGATCGTTTCGCCCTGGAAGACCGGCGCGGTGAGCTTGATGTCGGTCCAGCCCAGATTTGCGATCGCCTTCTGACTGGTATCACTGACGCTCATCCCGGCGACAATTGACAGTGTCAATGTGCTGTTAACCAGGGGTTTGCCGAACTCGCTTTTCGATGCGTACTCCGCATCAAAATGTAGTGGGTGGGTGTTCATGGTAAGCAGAGTGAACCACTGATTGTCGGCTTCGGAAATTGTCCGGCCCGGCCGGTGCTCATAGACATCCCCAACATTAAAATCTTCAAAATATCGACCGATATCCTCGCGATAGCGCTGAGGCCCGGTTTCCTTCGCCTGATAGACCATGGTCTTTATCCGTGTGGCTCATTTCTATTCCGAGTAACTATAATTGCATACCGGCCTGGTCAATGGGATCGTCCGCTTT
>CAYYUG010000112.1:3387-8117 GCA_964474755.1 uncultured Rhodospirillaceae bacterium
AACTCGTTTCGACGCGAACGAGACGATTTGACGGCCACCGGTAAATGGAGGCGTGACGGCCGACAGGCAAGGATGGCCCTCCTTGGTCGTTGATAACTCATGCTTGCCTAATGAGTTTTCCAACTCACTGGGTGAAGGGCCGGTAGCATCGGTGGTTTAAATTGCGAAAATGCAACGTAATTCTCGGGCTTGTCTTGAGTACCTAAATATTAGGCAAGCAGTGGCTCCAAATCAGATCTTTGGGTCGAGCAAAAGGTAACGGCAATATCATCGCCCGACGAATTCCGGCTTACGCTTTTCCATAAAGGCCTGCCGGCCTTCCTCAATGTCCTTGCTGGTGGCGCAATCTTCGGCCAGTTTCTGGCATAAAGTGATATTACGCTCCGATTCAGGCTTTAGAAGCTCGTTGACTGTTAGATTGGTTGTGCGGAGCGATAGGGGAGCGTTGCTCACCATGGCGTCCACGTAGCCATCGACATAGTCGTCTAGATCGTCGAATTTTATCACTCTGTTCACCAGCCCCATATCTTTGGCCTCTTCCGCACTAAAGCGTCGGCCAGTATAAAAAATTTCCTTGGTGAAAGAGGGGCCAACCAAGTCCACCAAAACTTTAGTGTTCTCATGCCCATAGCCGACACCGAGCTTGGCAGCGGGAATGCAGAAGCTGGATTGCTCCGAACAGATGCGCAGATCGGTACAAATCGCAATGCCCATGCCGCCGCCATAACAATAGCCATTGATTTTGGCGATCGTCGGCTTCTTCGCATGCTGTACGGCACCGTAGCCGCGGTTGACAGATGCACTGTAGGCCTTGACGCGATCTAAATTGGCGTGTTCGCTTTCAAATTGGGATATGTCTGCGCCAGAGACAAAAGCCTTTTTGCCGGCGCCTTCCATGACGACTACACGGATATCCTCTTCTGCGTCGAACGCTTGCATGGCTTCAGCCAACTGATCCCACATAGCTTTTGACATGGCATTGTGTTTTTTTGTGTTGTCGAAAATGACGTGGCCCATGTGGCCATTTTTTTCAGCGATGACTTTGCCTTCCGACATGGCGGAATTCTCCGATATTCTGGTTGCTATTTGAATAGCACGATGACGGATAGCGTCTTCTCCTGCAAGACGATCCGGGAAACTGGCGGGTAAGGAATTGTTGACATGCATTGATTGTGGTCCAACCGAAAGCCTAAACTGTCTTCCAATAGCAAATTCTGCTCGTAAAGGAGTGTAGGATCGCCATGCAATACAATCGAGTTTCCGCCGACTGTCACTTGGATATGCCTTGGATGCCTCCAGAGCTGTTTGTCTCAGAAGCTAGTGCCGAGATGAAGGAACGGATGCCCTTTGTCGAGGACGGGCCTGATGGCCCGCAATGGGTAACTAATAAGGGTGCCAATTTTGGTTTACTGAACGGTGTCGGCCCCGGCGGTGCGAAGCTTGTGCCAGGCCAAAACAAGCGCGTCGACATCATGGCCGAGACTGGTATGTTCGAGGATGGACAGAAGGGCATCCAACGCCCGTCTGACCCGCATCTCCGCCGCAAGGAAATGGAACTCGATGGCGTCGACGCGGAGGTGATCTTCGGGATCTTAGGCTCCGCTTCGCGCATGCAGGATCCGGAAGCGGCTATTGAAATGTTCCGGATTTATAATGATTGGCTGAAGGACTTCTGTAGCCACTATCCCGACCAACATATAGGCCTTGCCTGCCTGCCCTACGGTGATATCGAGGCTGCGGTTGCGGAGGTCCACCGTTGTGCCAAGCTTGGGCTACGCGGGCTGGAATTATCTTGCTCTTGGGATATGGAGCCGATGTGGCACCCTTGCTGGGATCCGCTGTGGGAGGCCGTCAACGAGGTGGAACTGCCGCTACATTTCCACACCTTCCCCACGACGCCGCCGCAGGCGCGTGAGCAATCGTCTGGACTTGTCCGTCGTGCAGCTATGTTCACTGGCGTCTCGGCGTTCCAGATGGGCCTTATCCACATCGTTGCGGCGATTATTGGCGCGGGTGTGTTCGACCGGTATCCCAAGCTGAAAATTGCCCTAGGCGAGAGCGGCGTCGGCTGGCTGCCATACGCGCTGGACCGAATGGACTTTGAGTTTGAGGATCGCTTCCGTGATCTGATGAAGAAAAAACCGTCAGAATACTGGCAGGAGCATTGTAAGGCGACCTTCCAGTACGACGTAATCGGTCCGATGCTTATTAACACGAACAATCTATTGACCGAAGGTTCGCTAATGTGGGGGTCCGACTACCCGCACACCGACGGCATCTGGCCGGAATCGACCAAATATATCGAAGAACAGTTTGCCGGCCTGACCGCTGCGCAAATCAAAAAGATCACCTGCGACAATGCGGTCGAGTTTTACGGCCTGAACAAGAATTAGGCTATATCCTAGGTCTTCGGAAGCCTGGCGCGTTTAAGGGGTGCTGGGTTTTCGTTTTGCTTAGCGACCGCAGGTTTGGAGCATTCGATCCACCATGTCTCCGGCGAGCCCCGTGTAGTTTGCCGGGTCACACATAGTACGAATATCATCGTCCGAGAGCGCGTCGGTTATCTGCGGCACACTAGACAATACGTCATAGAGCGACTTTCCCCGTTGTACGGCGTCGCGGCAGGCATCGTATACGACGTCGTGGGCGACTTGGCGGCCCATATGCGGGGCCAGCCCCATCATAACGGCTTCAGAGACAATCATGCCGTTTGTAATATCAAGATTGGCGCGCATACGTTTGGTGTCTACCTCTAGCCCGTTAAGCAAGTCACGTGCCTGTGAGAGCGCGCCGGCTGTGATGATGAAAGACTGTGGAACGGTGAGCCACTCCAGATGCCAGGCACCAGATGCGCGCTCGTGATCCTGCAACATGCCGTCGAGCATTTGCGCCACATGCTGGCGCATCGTGCGTGCGGCGACGAGCATTAGTTCGCAGGAGACCGGATTGCGCTTCTGCGGCATAGTGCTGCTGGCACCTCGGCCATGCTCGAAGGCTTCGAACACCTCGCCGACTTCCGTTTGCATCATCATCAGAACATCGGTTCCAATCTTACCCAGGGTACCGGTCAGTAGGCCCATCCAGGTCACAATCTCCGCGACATTGTCGCGCATGGTATGCCAGCTGATCTCCGGCCGACCGAGACCGAGTTCATCGGCTAGTGCATCCTGGGTTTTGAGGCCATCCTCGCCGAGAGAAGCTAGTGTGCCAACAGCACCGCCGAACTGCACTAGCGTAGCACGCGGTTTTAGTTCGGCTAGCCGCGTACGGTGTCGTTCGATGCCGGACAGCCAGACCGCTGCCTTGTAACCGAAGGTGACGGGGAGGGCATGCTGCAGGTGACTTCTCCCAGCAACTGGTGCATCCCGATATTCCCGCGCGAGCCCGGCCAGAAGGTCCGCTACGGCGCTTAGGTCAGTTTCGATGATCGCCAGTGCATCGCGGATTTGCAACGACAAGGCGCTGTCCATGATGTCCTGTGTCGTCGTCCCCCAATGGCTGTACTCACCCAGACCGTCCTTACACATTGCCACGATCCCCTCGACTAGGGGCAAAATCGGGTAGGACACGCGCGCGACGCCGCGCTTGTATTCTTCAAAATTAAAATTATCGAATTTTGCTTTAGCGGTGATTTCCGCTGCCGCTTCCTTCGGGATGATGCCTATCCGCGCCTGCACCCGTGCCAATGCCGCCTCGACGTCCAGATAACGTTGGATCAGGGATTCGTCGGCGAAGATCTGCCGCATCGACGAAGTACCAAACAAATTTCCAAAAATTTCCGAGTCGATTGCTGAAGACGCCATGTCACCCTCCTTAGCCCTGTTCCGTTCTTAATCATGGTTACATTGACAATGTGGGCCTGGCAAAACTAGTCTCCTGCGCCTTGCTGTGAAGCAGTCAACACAAAGTGGTGCATTGAAAAAATTGCTCCTAGCGGCGGTCGTTCTGCTGCTTGCGGTATCATCTTCCGCGGCGCAAACCGTCCTGCGACTGGCCTTGCCGACGCTTGAGACACATCCTCGGAACCAGGCGCTTACCGTTTGGGCGGGTGCGATAAAGACGCAGTCGAAAGGGCAGCTTGCCATCGTCTTCCATCATGGGGTGACAGATTATCCTGGCGCACGCATACCTGCGGCCGTGGCAGACGGGGTATACGAAATAGGCGTTCCGGGCTGGTGGCACCTGTCGCGATATGCGCCGGACTACGCTATCCCCTCTCTACCTATGTTTTACGGGCGCGAAATACAGACACTTAGACCGCTATTCGACGGTAGTCTTGGCGCGGCGCTTCAGGACAAGCTTGAACAAGCCCTTCACGTGCAACTGCTGGGCAAACCTCTGGATCTGGGGTTCGGTCAGGTTTACACCACCAGCCAACCAGTAAAGACCTATGCTAATCTGAAGGGCCTGAACATTCGAGTGCCGGGAAGCGGGGCTGATCTGGCCCGATATTTGCTGTTTGAAGCAACACCGCGGCGCATTGGAGTGCACGACCTAGCTGATGCGCTACAGCGACAACTCGTCGGTGGTTTGCTAGCGACCCACAACTTCGTTGCTGACGCTGCGCTGTGGAAGGTCGGGGTGCGCCATGGCTTCATAGACAACCAAGTCTTCTACCACTACACGCCGATCATTAACCGCGCGCGCTGGGAAACACTATTAGATGACGAGCGGGTATGGCTGGTGGAGAGTTGGGCTGGGGCACTAACGGAAATGCGACAACTGGTGGC
>CAYYUG010000113.1:0-7367 GCA_964474755.1 uncultured Rhodospirillaceae bacterium
ACATCGAAATCGATCATCGGATCCGTGCCATGAATTGTGCCATGTGAAAGGTTGATGGCCGTCAGGGCTCACGGTACGTTGCCTAGTAGAAGTAACGGGTAGAGGATGAATGCCATGGCGGCAGAACTCGCTTACGCGCCGGTCACGGATAAGTTGATCGATGAACTCCACGGTATTGTCGGCGACCGACTGTCGACTGCAGTGGCGGTACGCGAACATCATGGGAACGGAGAAGATTATTTCGATGCCGCGCCGCCGGATGCTGTTATTTTTGCGCAGTCGACCGAAGAGGTCAGTGCAATCGTAAAAATTTGTTCGAACCATGGGGCACCGATTATCGCCTATGGCACGGGTACATCGCTGGAAGGGCATGTCCTTGCTTTGCACGGTGGTGTCTGCATCGATCTGTCGGAAATGAAAGATGTTTTGGAGGTCAATGAGGAGGATCTCGATTGCCGTGTTCAGGCTGGTGTGACCCGCAAGCAACTCAACGAAGAATTGCGAGCGACGGGCCTATTCTTTCCTATTGATCCTGGCGCCGATGCGTCGCTGGGCGGTATGAGCGCGACGCGGGCCAGTGGCACCAACGCGGTGCGGTACGGCACGATGCGTGAAAACGTGCTCGGCCTTACTGTTGTCCTTGCCGACGGCCGCATTATTCGTACTGGCGGCAGGGCGCGAAAATCCTCAGCGGGATACGATTTGACCCGCATATTTGTTGGTTCGGAGGGCACGCTCGGGATTATCACCGAAGTACAGTTGCGTTTGTACGGAATACCCGAAGCGATGTCCGCCGCCGTTTGCCAATATTCCACGGTAGACGATGCTGTCAATACGGTGATCCTAACGATCCAATCGGGGATCCCCGTGGCGCGGATTGAACTTCTGGATGAAGTGCAAATGGGTGCCTGCGTTACCTATTCGAAACTGGAAAAATATGAGGCCATGCCAACTCTATTGTTCGAGTTTCATGGGACCGAGGCGTCGGTTGCTGAACAGGCGGAGATGGTGAGCGCTATTTCGGATGAATACGGCGGCAGTGAATTCCAGTGGGCAACGCGGACCGAGGAGCGCAACCAATTGTGGCAAGCGCGCCACGATGCCTATTTCGCGGCATTGGCGCTAAAGCCAGGTGCGAAAGGGATCACCACCGATGTCTGCGTGCCAATTTCCAAATTGGCGGAGTGTATCGCGGACACGCAGCGTGACATCGAGGAAACCGGTATCCCGTCGCCGATTGTGGGTCATGTCGGCGACGGAAATTTTCATCTCGTGATGCTTGTCGATCGGGATAGCGGAGAGGAAATGACGCGCGCCAAAGAGATGATCGGCCGGCTCAACCACCGGGCTATCGCGATGGGTGGGACCTGTACCGGTGAACATGGAGTTGGTATCGGTAAAATGGACTACCTGACGGCCGAACATGGCGACGCTGTCAGTGTGATGCGCAGCCTGAAAAAGGCTCTTGATCCAGATAATATTATGAATCCGGGCAAAATTTTGCGCGTCTAAAAAACGACTTCCATTTTAACCATGCGTTTATTTGAAATGGTCCCGCAAACGTCTTAATTGTAAGGAGGGAATACTCGAATCGGGTGCTGCTATCCGCTCCGGATTCTATGACGAGTTTTCCCCGTGCTCGAACTCTCGGAGCTCTAATTTGAAAAAGATCGTCATCGCGCTTGTCGTGCTTGTCGTGCTGCTTGTTGGAGCTGTGCTGCTTGGCCCAAGCTTCATCGATTGGAATTCTTATAAAGGCCAAATTGTCGCTGCGATTCAGGACAAAACCGGTCGTGGCGCAGCGATCGATGGTGACATCGCCTTTTCCATACTCCCGACGCCGGCACTTCGCGTTGCTGGATTGCGCATTGCTAACTTCGAGGGCGCACAAGCGGCTGACATGCTGCGTTTAAAAGAACTTCGTGTGCGTGTCTCTATTGGCCCGCTGTTGGAGCGGCGGGTAGTGGTTGAACAGCTGGAGCTGGTTGAACCCCACATCGTGCTCGAGGTTGCCGAGGACGGTAAGGCTAGTTGGGATATCGAAATGGCCGGGGTGAAAGAGAGCGGTGTGGGATCGTTAAAGAGCGCATCCAATGAGACACCGCTCGATATTTCGCTTGCCGATGTCCGTATTCGAGGTGGATTCTTGAAATTAGACGACCACCGGTCGGGCACGTCTGAAAAGATTGAAGACCTGCAGATGACGATTGCAGCGCCGTCGCTGTCCGGTCCCTTTGACGTAAAAATGTCGGCACGCGCCCGCGGTGTGCCGATTTCGATCTCGCTAAAGACAGGGGCCCTGAAGCCGCAGCAACCACTTACGGTTGGGTTAAAGGCTGCCTTGACGGAGGCTGGTGCGGAACTTCGGTTCAACGGCAAGATGCTGGCGCCGGTACCTACCGGAAGTCTCTTTGGAAAAATTGAATTAGTTGGAACGAATGCGGCGTTGCTTGCGTCGGCAGCTGGTCAGGATGACTTGCCTGCAGTTTTCGCACAGCCTGTATCGGTCGACGGAACGTTGATGGTATCGCCCAGTGCGATCGCGTTAAACGATAGCAACATTAAACTTGGCGCATTCTCCGGTAATGGAGCGGTCAGCGTTACGATGGGCGAGCCCCTAAACGCAGATATAGCTATTTCGGTCAGTCGTCTGGACCTCGACGAATTGCTCAAGAAGGCCACCGCTAAAAATTCAATTTCTTTAGATAACTCGGACACAGCCGGTGCAGTGGCGGCTGCAAATTCTAAGAAACCCGATCCCACCCATTTGAGGTTGCCCAAGAACTTCAACGCATCCTTCGACCTGGTGATCGATGTTATTAAGTTTCGTGATGGGGTGATCCGAGAGGCTGGGTTGCGCGCCGCCCTGTCCAATGGCGAGGTCACCTTGGATAGGGCGTCGGCCCTGTTGCCTGGCGGCTCGGACGTATCGCTTCTGGGGTTCCTATCCTTCATCGAGGGCGAGCCCCAT
This sequence comes from uncultured Rhodospirillaceae bacterium, assembly GCA_964474755.1. GTDB lineage: Bacteria > Pseudomonadota > Alphaproteobacteria > UBA8366. Next base: position 2,972 of record CAYYUG010000113.1, read on the forward strand.
TTCGATGGCGAGGTGGCGGCTGCATCTGACAATCTGCGTTCGCTGCTTGGTTGGGTCGGTGTTGATATAAGCGCCTTTCCGGCTGACCGACTGCGGGGTTTCTCATACGCTAGTAAGATAAAACTGACACCGATTGCGCTTGAAGCGCAGGACATAAACGCGCGTTTGGATGCCAGTACTATGACTGGTGGCCTGGCGGTCGCGCTGCGAGAGCGGCCAGGGTTCGGTTTGCGGTTGGCCATCGACCAAATGAATTTGGACGCCTATTTGCCTCTGCCCCAGCACAAAACTGCGATAGGCAGGTCGGTAAAAGAAGATGCGCCGAAGGCCGCTCCCCTGCCCTCAATAGCGTCGTCTCTGTCGGTTTTGAATTCGTTCGATGCCAACATCGATATGGAAGTTGACCGGCTAACAATAAAAAAGACCTTAGCGCGGAGGGTCCACATCGATGGGCTGCTGGTCGGCGGTAGTTTTAATATTCGCAAAGCAAACGTCGCCGATTTTGCCGGCGCAACTGCCAGCGTTTCAGGGGGGGTGAAGGACCTCGCCACAAACCCGTCGGTCGGTCTGAACTATCGGGTAGAGGTAAATGATACGGTCAAGCTGCTGCGGTTCCTGGGATCGCCTCAGCCAGCTCTGCTGCGAAAACTAGGCAAACCGAAGCTGTTCGGTCGTGCTGATGGGGTGCTAGACGCGTTTTCCGTCAAGTCGGAGGTTGCCGCGGCGGGTGCGAAGCTCGTACTTGAAGGACATGTCAAAAAGCTGATGACACAGGCGGTGCTCGAGCTTGGCGTAGCGATCAATCATCCTGAACTCAGCCAGTTCGTTCGAGTGGCGGTACCGGACTTCTACCCTGCGGCGAAAAAACTAGGCCCATTAGCCGCAGCGTTCAGACTGTCTGGGATACCCAAAGACTTCAGAATTTCGGCCTTGGATGTGATGGCAGGGCCGCTGCAGATTAAGGGGGACATGGCGGTTCGGTCGGTTGGTGCCATTCCTTATATAAAGGCCGATCTCACAACTAGCGATGTTCTCCTGGATCTCTTTCTCCTACCGGTCAATCCGGTTCAAACGGCAACCGCTCGGGGGCGAGCGGCGAACAGTACTGTCGGTGATCATAGTGATTCACAGCCGAACAGGCGCTGGTCGCGCGAGGCGATTGATTTTTCTGGCTTACAACAGGTCGATGCAGACCTAACCGTAAAGATGACGGAACTAAGCAACGATAAGGTGCAATTGTCGCGGCCAGTGATCAAAGCGAGTTTGAAATCGGGGCAGCTGGATTTGAAGCGGTTCCGCGCCAATGTGTTAGGCGGGACCGTTTCGGTCAAAGGGCAGATGAATTCTACGGCCAAAGTACCGCTCATGGCCGTTGATTTGGTTGTTGCCAATATCGATCTGGCAAAAGCTTTAAAGACACTGGGAGCATCGCCTCGAGCAACTGGTTTTTTATCAGCGAATGCGTCCCTGCAAATTGCAGGTAGTTCTGAAGTTGCGCTCGTCTCCTCCTTAACGGGCTCCGGTGCGCTCTCTGGAAAAATTCAGATCAGGTTGACTGAGAAGGAAAATCGCACGATTGGTGCAGTTAGTCTGGCATCAGCGCTTTTTGGTAAAAAGGTCAAGGAACTCAGGCAAGTCGGTGGCCTCACTAACGAGATTTTTGATGCGTTCGGTCGTAGCCCGGCAAATCTAACGGGCACGTTCGCCATCGACCGAGGAGTATTGCGAACGGGCGATACGGTTTTGAATGCTCAAGGCGCGCGCGCGCTAACCACCGGTTCACTGGATCTACGGCGCTGGCTGATTGACACAAATACGTCGGTTGCTCGCAAGGGACAGCAAGGACAAGCACCACTAATTTCCGTGGCGCTGACGGGTGCTTTGGATAAGCCCAATCCAAAAGTTATTGGCGGATTTCTGAAATCTTCTAGCCATGCGCCGGTATCCAACCCTATCCAACGAATTTTGCCAGGCGTAATTCGATCAAAGCCGGAAAGCGGCAGTGGATCGGGGACAGTCGAGCCAAAAGATGTCCTTCGCAAGCTGCTCAAGGGTCTGGGACGGTAGCGCGGTTTGCGTCTAGTTGATCTAGAGGACCCGGCCCGTGTCGCTACGAAGATATGAATACAGAACAAAAAGCCTAATTGCGCTCGACAGGTTTCCGGAACGCTGGCTGTCGATATCGGTGACTATTTGGTTGACCGTCATGCCGCGCGACGTTGCAATTGCCTTCAATTCGGTCCAAAAGGCATTCTCCAACGATACACTCGTGTGATGCCCAGCGATCACGACCGATCGTTTTCGCATGTCACCTGGATTTGTCGGCTGGTCTTCCTCTGTTTTTGATATACTGGGCGCCACTGTTTTTGCCCCATGATTGCCAATTGGATTTCTTTCATTTGTTGTGTCTTGCCGAATAAAACACATCGGAAGCGGGAAATTTCGACAAACAATCTGCGGTAATTCTATAGGTTTTTCTCAACGTGCTAAACGCCCATAACACCGTTCAGCAAAGCGTGGCCGCCGGACTTTAGCGTGGTGAGGCTAATGTCTACAACATGGGATTGACCGAAAATAACCTTGCCTATACTGGAACGCGCGGCTGTCAGCTGATCGCCTAATTTCTCGATTTCTGCGATAAGATTTTGCCGCGCGGGAGCACTGGCATCTGACGGGCTCAAGACCTAATCTCCTCACATGATATGTCGGTATAATAGCATGAGTGGCGTTCGATGAGCGTGCAAGCCCAGAAACCTGATCGACTCGAAAAATTGATCGAAAACCAGCCACTTGCTGTCGACATGACTGATCCAAATCGATTTCAAATGCGGATCGCGCGTGATGGTACATGGTACCATCAAGGGACGCCGATACGGCGCCTCGCACTGGCGAAATTATTCTCGACGGTTCTGCGCCGCGAAGCGGATGGTGAATACTGGCTAGTGACACCGGTTGAGCGGGGTCGTATCGAAGTTGAGGATGCTCCGTTCACCGTCGTTGACATGACGGTTGAGGGTGAAGGAAAGGATCAAGTTCTTTGCTTTAAGACTAATTTCGACGAAATTGTCCGGGCCGATGCCGATCATCCGTTGCGTCTTGCGAAAAATGCTGAAACTGAGGAACCATCGCCCTACATAACCGTAAGAGACAATTTAGAAGCCTTGATCACCCGTTCAACGTTTTATGATCTGGTAGATTTGGCCTATGCCCAGTGGGATGGCGATGAGGGTAGGTTGGGAATTTGGAGCGGTGGGGTCTTATTTGAGCTGGGCTCGACCGCGGAGTAGCACATGCAACGTGCAGACATAAAAAGGTGTTTTGACGCCCTAAATGGACAAGAGATGGCCGATCGCTGGTCGGGCCAGCGCGGCGACCATGACCTGAATCCTGGAATGCAGCCACAGGACAACCTCACCCCGGCTGCGGTCCTCGTCCCCTTAGTCGACCGCCCAAGCGGACTAACGGTCTTACTGACACAACGGACTGCGCATCTCAACGATCACGCCGGCCAGATTAGCTTTCCTGGCGGCCGGGTCGAGCCTGATGATCCGAGCCACCAGGCTGCGGCGCTTCGCGAGGCGGAGGAGGAGGTCGGTTTGCCGCCGAGCCATGTCGAGGTAATTGGCACGCTGGATTATTATATTGTCCGTTCAGGCTATCGCGTGACCCCGGTAGTTGGTTTCGTCAATCCGCCCTTTGAAGTGAAGCCTGATCCGTTTGAGGTCGCCGAAGTATTCGAAGTACCGCTGTCTTTCGTCATCAATACTGACAATCATGTCATGGAATCGCGAACTGACCAGGGTGTCGAGCGGACATTCTATGTATTACCATATGAAAACCGATATATTTGGGGTGCGACCGCAGGCATGCTGGTCAACCTCACCGATGTATTGGCAGGACGATGATCCGGAAACTTCTCACTATTGCGTTGCCATTTTTGACGCCCTTTGTCGTCTATCTTATCTATTGGTGGGCAGTGCGCCGTCGTCAATTAATAGAAGCGCAAGGACGCAAAGTGGCACCTTGGGAAGACTTCCCCTGGGCTTGGGTGGTAACCGCTGGCGCTATCTTGACAGCATTGGCGTTGATCGGAATGACGATGTTATCTGGCGGCGACCCATTTGCGGAATATCAGACACCACGATTTGAAGACGGTAAGATCGTTCCTGGCCAAGTAAGGCAGTAGCACTGTGTCCGGTGAAGAGATTATGCGGGCGCACTGGATGGATAAACCCGAAACACGCGCCGTAACGGCGGCTCTTGGTCAGGCGGGCTGCGCCGTGCGGTTTGTTGGAGGCTGCGTGCGCGATACGCTGCTCGGCCGTACTATTGCCGATATCGACATAGCTACTGATGCGGCACCGAACAAGGTGATGGATGCGCTTCGGACTGCTGG
>CAYYUG010000114.1:0-7234 GCA_964474755.1 uncultured Rhodospirillaceae bacterium
GACAAATCGTCGTCCTCGTCGTCGCGATAGACCACGCCGATGAATTCGTCTCCTAGTTCGACTTCGCAGGAGCCGTCTTTCTGCTCCTTCAGGGAAATCAAATTGTTGCCAAATTTTCGGCGTAGGTAGCTTTCAACGCGTAACAACTCTGATCGGTTCACCTGTCGCTCCTCGATACAGCTCGATCATTTCAGCTGGAGCGAACATATACACCTATAGGTGGGTCTGACAACGCCATGATGAGGCTGGGAATTATCGCATGCGGGCTCTACGTTACATACGCTTCCCATGACCTGAACAAGTGTTTAGGGTCCTGCTTTCCAAAATAAGGTGGAGTCTTTCATGGCGCGCTTCAGAATTGCAGTTATCCCGGGGGATGGGATCGGAAAAGAAGTGGTTCCCGAGGGCATCAAGGCGCTCGAGGCGGCTAGCAGCAAGCATGGATTTGAGCTAGCTTTCGACGAGTATGACTGGAGCTGTGAGACCTATGCGCAGACTGGTCGGATGATGCCGGAAGACGGCCTAGATCAGTTACGCGACCATGATTCTATCTTCCTCGGCGCAGTTGGCTTTCCCGGGGTGCCCGATCACATTTCGCTCTGGGGTCTGTTAATCCCGATCCGGCGAGCCTTCCAGCAATATGTCAACTTACGTCCGGTGAGGCTGCTGCCTGGCATCACGCCACCGGTGCATGGCTACACCGCTGGCGACATTGATTTCTACGTTGTGAGGGAGAATAACGAAGGCGAATATTCCGAGGTCGGTGGCCGCATGTATGAAGGCACGCCGCAGGAAATGGTGATGCAGGAAAACATTTTCACGCGCCAAGGTGTTGATCGGATTATGCGCTATGCATTTGATCTCGCGTCCAGCCGTAAGAAGAAGCACCTGACGTCAGCGACCAAGTCGAATGGCATTGTCCACACCATGCCCTATTGGGACGAACGCTTTAAATTGCTGTCACAGGATTATCCGGATGTGACCACGGACCAGTATCATATCGATATTCTGTGTGCTCATTTCGTGCAGCACCCAAACTGGTTTGATGTGGTGGTTGGTAGCAACCTGTTTGGCGATATTCTCTCGGACTTGGGACCCGGCGTGACCGGGACGATTGCTGTGGCGCCATCGGCTAATATTAATCCGGAGCGGGAATACCCCTCGATGTTCGAGCCGGTGCACGGCTCGGCACCGGATATCGCGGGCCAGGGTATAGCAAACCCTATTGGTCAGATCTGGTCGGCAGCAATGATGCTGGAACATATAGGCGCGCCGGAGGCGGGCGCTGCGATTTACCAGGCGATCGAGACGGTCCTGTCAGACGGGGGGGCACCCTTGACGCCGGATATGGGCGGCAATGCCACTACTTGTGAACTCGGCGACGCGATAGTCGATTCCATTGGCTAAAGCACCGTAGTAAGGATAGGCAACATTTCGTTGCCAGATATAGTCGAATATTGTGCGCTGAACTGGCATTAGCAGCGGGTAGTTATAAAAATCAAAATGTTTTAGATGTGGGGACTTGGCGCTGATCATGGACTCCCTTGCGCTCTAACCGGCCGCGAAGCCGAGAATAGGCTTGATGTATTCACCCGGTTAAGCAGATTTCAGACAGCTGATCAATTGGGTTAACAACATTAAAAACGATAGTGCTGCGTATCGCTAACGTCTCCAGATCAACAATGTCAGCATCGCTGCGTGAACCTTAAAAATGTAGATTTAGGGAACGGTCGTCGGTCTGTTTCTGTTTTGACAACGTTATTGATAGTGCAGGTGAGATAAAATTGTTTTGAATCAATTGTTTCCCATGGAATATTGAACTGTTGCGTAGCAATATATCGGTCGTTGACCCTATTTGGTCCGATGCTTAGTCTCCCGCCCGCCGTTCCAGAAAGGAGCGGAATTTGAAGTGTGAGAGGATCGATGGATGGGAACGCCGACCGCACGTCCGAAAAATCCTAATTTCTCCTCCGGCCCTTGTACCAAGCGCCCGGGTTGGACGCCCACGGCACTGGCTGATGCTGTGGTCGGCCGATCGCACCGCTCTGCACCGAGTAAGGCGAAGTTGGCAGAAGTGATCGATCGTAGCCGGTCGGTTCTGGGCCTGCCGGCTGATTACCGCCTTGGAATTGTACCCGCTTCGGATACAGGGGCGATGGAGATAGCAATGTGGTCAATGCTCGGCGCGAGAGGCGTCGACATGCTGGCCTGGGAATCCTTCGGCGCTGGCTGGGTTACTGACATGACCAAGCAGTTGGGCCTGGAGGACGTGCGGCATTTCAAAGCCGATTACGGCCTGTTGCCCAACTTGGCACAGGTCGACGGTGATCGAGATGTCGTCTTCACCTGGAATGGCACGACGAGCGGCGTATGCGTGCCGAATGGCGACTGGATTGCCGACGATCGCGGTGGGTTGACATTGTGCGACGCGACCTCTGCAGTCTACGCAATAGAATTGCCGTGGAAGAAACTTGATGTCGTGACCTGGTCCTGGCAGAAAGTGTTGGGCGGCGAGGCGTCGCACGGCATGCTGGCGCTCTCGCCCCGTGCAGTTGAACGACTGGAATCCTACGCACCACCCTGGCCTCTGCCGAAGATCTTTCGTCTAACTAGGGGTGGCGCGCTAAACGAGGGAATTTTCAGGGGTGCGACGATTAATACGCCGTCGATGTTGGCGGTAGAGGATTGTCTCGATTCCCTAAGATGGGCAAAGGCGATCGGCGGACTTCCCAGTTTGATCGAGCGGTCGAAAGCGAATTTACGTGCTGTTGAAAGCTGGGTCGATCGCACGGACTGGGTTCGGTTCCTTCCGAAGGAACCAGCGACGCGGTCCTGCACTTCGATTTGTCTTGAATTGCCAGACGATGTTGCAGAGGCGCCGGCGCGAATTGCCCAGCGACTTGAAAATGAAGGCGTGGCCTACGACATAGACGGATATCGCGACGCCCCGCCAGGCCTGCGCATATGGGGGGGGGCGACAGTCGAGACCAGCGATATCGAAGCTCTATTGCCCTGGTTAGATTGGGTGCATGACGAAGGATTTCCATCCGCTGTGGCTTAATAAGGCAAGGTCGAATTGCAAATGCCTAAAGTACTGATTTCGGACAGCCTTAGTCCGCAAGCTGTCGATATTTTCAAGGACAGAGGCATCGAGGTCGATTTTGAAACAGGCTTGTCGGCAGCAGAACTAATCGGGCGGATTGGCGACTATAACGGGTTGGCCGTTCGCTCAGCGACGAAGGTAACGGAGGATGTACTTGTCGCGGCGGAAAACCTACAGGTTGTCGGCCGTGCCGGAATCGGCGTCGACAATATCGATGTTGCAACGGCAACCAAGCAGGGCGTGGTCGTCATGAACACTCCGTTTGGCAACGCGACGACAACGGCGGAGCACGCTATAGCGATGATGTTTGCACTTGCCCGCCAGCTTCCTGCCGCAAACGGTTCAACCCAGGCTGGCAAGTGGGAAAAATCTCGTTTCATGGGCCGGGAAATCGAGGGCAAGACCCTTGGCTTGATAGGCTGCGGTAATATTGGCTCAATCGTCGCTGACCGCGCGCATGGGTTGCGTATGAAGGTGATCGTATACGATCCCTATCTCTCGCCTGAACGGGCGGAAGACCTGGGAGTGGAGAAACTCGAACTATCCGATCTATTCCGGCGCGCGGATTTCATCTCGCTGCACGCGCCGCTGACCGACGGAACCAGGGGGATCATCGATGCCGATGCCATCGTCCAGATGCGGCCCGGTGTGCAAATAATCAACTGCGCTCGTGGTGGTCTGGTCGTTGAAGAGGATTTGGCGGCGGCGCTTGATACTGGTCAAGTGGCGGGAGCAGCTTTTGATGTCTTTGTCGAGGAACCTGCGCGTGACAATGTTCTATTTGGCCGTGAAAACGTCGTGTGTACACCACACCTTGGCGCCGCAACGACAGAAGCGCAGAAGAAAGTGGCACTGCAGGTTGCCCAGCAGATGGCCGACTATCTGCTAACCGGAGCGGTTACCAATGCCATCAACATGCCGTCCGTGAGTGCGGAGGAGGCGCCGAAGTTGTCGCCCTACATGGCCCTTGCCGAGCAGTTGGGGAGTTTTGCCGGCCAGTTGACCGAGACGGGAATTACTACAGTGACAATCGATTTCGAAGGCCATGCAGCGACCTTGAACACGCGGCCCCTTGCGTCGGTCCTTCTATCCGGCCTGCTTAGCCCGGTGCTGGACGCGGTCAATATGGTGAGCGCGCCATCCATTGCACGTGAACGTAATATTAGTGTGACGGAGACCAAGAACGAGCAGCCCGGCGATTACGAGACCTTGATTCGCCTGACGGTGCAGACGGAGCGGCAGTCGCGCAGTGTTGCCGGCACTCTATTTGGCGGCGGTCGGGCACGCATCGTTAATGTGAAGGGCATCGGGATAGAGGCGGAACTGGCGCCCCACATGCTCTACATCACCAACCACGACAAGCCCGGCGTTATCGGTGATTTGGGAGGTGCACTCGGCGATGCGGGCATCAACATCGCGACCTTTCATCTCGGGAGGGCAGCTGAGGGTGGCGACGCTATCGCTCTCCTGCAGATAGATCAGCCCCTGGCACCCAATGTCCTCGATACTGTCAGCGGGTTGCCTAATATCGTGCAGGTAAAACAGCTCGCCTTCTAGATTTGGTAGTTTTGTACTCTCTTGCCTTGCTGGTGGCGGGCTGCGCCTAATCGGCCAGTGAAATATGTTGGTCGTCCATATCATAGGCCTCACTGACATATGTCGTGATCATGGAACAGCCGATGTAATCAACTTTACCGAGGACATACGTGAGATTTTTTTAAATCCACGACGGCAAGTTGGTACGCATTTTTTAGCGAGACTGATCCCCATTTGGCTTGGTTCGGATTTGATCTTCAATGGTTGCATTGCTCTGAACTTTAGCGCCATCGCAACTGGTTAGAGCGGCCGATAAACCAACTCAACTAGTAATTTCTGGGTTTCAGCATTGAAGCTAAGATACTCAGTTTATGCTTAAAGTATGGTACCATCCTACTGCCAATATTGCTTAATTGCCTTTGTACAAATTTCTCAAGCCACAGATTGTCGAATTTATTCGCGTGGTTGCTGTACCCGTCTATCTGAACGTCCTGGGTGATACGCCGGCTATTGAGGCGCTGGTAGCAAGCCGCAACTGGTTGGTGAGTCAGCCCGACCTGCATCCTGTTGCGCCGACTCGAACTGATTGAGACTGGCGACTTTGATTTTCATGGCATCACCGTGATCGCTGACGAAGGCTTATCGCCTGACCCTTGTTCAACAAGCGTACAATGTATTCGTAGTGGAGCTTGAGCGCATCAGGTATTCCTCCTATGTCATCGGCGGACTGATTTGGCCAAGAGCATGTTCACTAACGCAGACGATGATGGCGTCGCCAAGCTCATCTATGAAGGGCGCAACGGCGAACAGACGGTGATCCAGCTATATGGCTCCAACGCGCTTGCCCCGCGCGTGCAAACCCGCTACCAAACCGCATTCTGCAGGTAACATGCGGGTTTTAGAACGGCGCTGTCATGATTGACGTTGGAACGGAAGCACTGCTGCCCGACGGGTTGCGCGACGGCTTACCGCCGGATGCTGCGCATGAGTCGGTTGTAGTTGCGCGGCTGGTCGAGTCTTTCGGCCGATTCGGCTACGAGCTGGTTGAGCCACCTTTGGTCGAATTCGAGGACACTTTACTGGATGGCGTGGCGTCGTCGATTGCGAATGCCACCTTCCGTCTGATGGACCCGGTCAGCCAGCGCATGATGGGAGTGCGCGCGGACATGACCCTGCAGGTGGCGAGGATTGCCTCGACGCGGCTGGTGAACGCCCAAAGGCCATTGCGTCTTGCCTATGCCGGTCAGGTTCTGCGAGTGCGGGGAAGCCAGCTTCGGCCGGAGCGTGAGTTCCGGCAGGCTGGTGTCGAATTGATCGGGGCGACAGAGGCTGCCGCAGATGCGGAAGTGGTCGTGTTGGCGGCGACAGCGTTGGCAGATGCTGGTGTCGCGGACATATCGGTTGATATTAATCTGCCAACCCTAGTTCCGAGGCTGTGTGAGGGGTTTAATACGGCGACCCGAAATAGGCTGCGTCTGGCGATCGACCAGAAAGACGCAGTCGCGGTGGCGGCCGATGGAGGGCATCTGTTCGCTGAACTGCTCGACGCGTCCGGACCGGCAGAGGTGGCGCTCGCAAAATTACAGGTCTTTGAACTGCCGCCCGAAGCTGCAGCGGAGCGTGATCGGCTGGTCGAGGTCGTGCATCTTGTTCAGGAGGCCCAGCCAGATATTATGATCACCATCGATCCTGTCGAGCATCGCGGTTTCGAATATCATTCTGGATTGAGCTTCACCCTTTTTGCACGTGGGGTTCGCGGCGAAATCGGGCGTGGAGGCCGTTATTTGACCGGTGCCGGCGAGACGGCAACAGGTTTCTCCCTGTTTCTGGATAGTATCATGCGAGCGGTTCCGGTTTTGCAGTTGGCGCCCCGATTGTTTTTGCCATTTGGCGTCTCGGTCAAAGAGTCTGCAGCGATCCGGGCAAAAGGTTGGGTCGGCGTTGCCGGCCTTGGTTCGATTAATGACGCACGTGGCGAAGCGCGTCGACTTGGTTGTACCCATATTCTAGAGAACGGCAAGCCGGTTGCGCTCGGTGCAGGTTGAAGGAGTTTCATCAGCAATGACAAATGTCGTGGTTGTCGGATCGCAATGGGGCGATGAAGGCAAGGGTAAGATTGTCGATTGGCTCTCCGAGCGTGCTGAGGTCGTCGCGCGCTTTCAGGGCGGGCATAACGCGGGCCACACACTGGTTATCGATGGCAAAATCTATAAGTTGAGTTTGTTGCCGTCCGGTGTCGTGCGACCTGGTAAATTATCAATCATCGGCAGCGGTGTCGTTGTCGACCCCTGGGCCCTGATGGAGGAGATTGAACGGCTCTCTGCGGACGGAGTGACATTGAAGCCGGATAATTTGGTTGTCGCTGAAAATGCTGCGCTCATCTTGCCGTTGCACAGCAATTTGGACCGCGTGCGCGAGGTCGCGCGCGGTAACGCGAAAATTGGAACAACAGGCCGGGGGATCGGTCCCGCCTATGAAGACAAGGTTGGCCGACGGGCGATCCGCGTCTGCGATCTGGCAGACCGAGAGACACTGGAAGAAAAGCTGAAGCACCTCTTGTTCCACCACAACGCAATTTTGCGCGGTCTGGGCGAG
>CAYYUG010000115.1:0-7117 GCA_964474755.1 uncultured Rhodospirillaceae bacterium
GGGACGGGCTCAATGTGGCGGCTGATGTGAAGGTGCTGCTGGATGCAACGGATGCGCCCTTGCCGATGGAGGTTGCAGTGGCGGCCGAGGCATTATTTCATCATGATGTGCTGCGAGACAGGCTGGGCCGGGCGCTCGCCGACGAGCTGCCCTTGCTTGCGCGGGATGGCAGTTTCATCCGTGAAGGCTTCGCGCCGGAACTGGACGCGTTGCTCAAATTGCGCAACGACGGCAGGCGGATGATCGCCGACCTGCAGGCCCGCTATCGCGGTGAAACCGGTGTTGACTCACTCAAGGTGCGACACAACAACGTGCTTGGCTATTTCATCGAGGTGACGCCACGCCATGCGGACAAGATGGGCGAATTGTTCATCCATCGCCAGACCCTAGCTAACGCGATGCGTTATACGACCACCGAGTTGGCCGATCTGGCGCGTGAAATTTCCGAAGCAGCAGAAAAGGCGCTCGCCGTCGAGCTCAGCCTATTTGACGACCTCCTGGGCGAGGTTACCGCGCAAGCTGATATGATCGCTGCAGCTGCGGATGGGTTGGCCGTGCTCGACGTGGCCGTCGCGATGGCGGTGTTGGCCGAGGAGAGACGCTATTGTCGGCCACAGATCGTGGAGAGCTTAACCTTCGAGATAGAAAAAGGCCGCCACCCTGTGGTCGAGGCGGCGCTCGAAGCCGGCGACAGTACCTTCGTGCCAAATGACTGTGACCTTGGCGATGACAGTCGATTGTGGCTTGTCACTGGCCCTAACATGGCAGGCAAGAGCACATTTTTGCGGCAGAATGCGCTGATCGCGGTGATGGCGCAGGCCGGCGCCTATGTGCCGGCTGAGCGTGCCACTATCGGCGTCGTCGACCGCTTGTTCAGCCGGGTTGGGGCGGCGGATGATTTAGCGCGTGGTCGCTCCACTTTCATGGTAGAGATGGTCGAGACGGCGGCGATCCTCAATCAGGCGGGGCCTCGGGCGCTTGTAATCTTGGACGAGATTGGCCGAGGGACGGCGACATTCGATGGGCTGTCAATCGCCTGGGCCTCGGTCGAGCATTTGCATGACGTCAATAAATGTCGCGCCCTGTTCGCAACCCACTATCACGAATTGACTGGACTCAACGCGCGGCTCGATCACCTGGCACCGCACACCATGCGGATCAAAGAATGGGACGGCGATGTTGTCTTTCTGCACGAGGTCGCCGCGGGCACCGCGGACCGCTCCTACGGCATTCACGTTGCGAAGTTGGCTGGCCTGCCACCGGTCGTGATCACCCGCGCCGAAGAAGTTCTGGCGACGCTAGAACAATCAGAACAGTCTGGCGCCATCGCGCAACTATCGGACGATTTGCCACTGTTTGCTGCAACCGCGCAACGCGCTGTTGCGAGGCCGGAAGCAAAAGAGTCGGCGGTGGAAACGGCGCTTGTCGGTATCGATCCTGACGGGCTGACGCCGCGCCAGGCACTGGAGGAACTCTACCGGCTGCATGGGCTTCTGGACAAGGAATAGAGAAGGAAATACAGATGGACTTCGGACTAAAGGGCAAAACGGCTTTTGTGACCGGCGGCAGCCGGGGCATCGGCAAGGCCTCTGCCTTGGCCCTGGCAGAACACGGGGTCGATGTGGCGATTTGCGGCCGAACACGCGAGACCTTGGATGAGGCGGTCGCAGAGATCGAAGCGAAGGGTGCGCGTGCTTGGGCATTTGAGGCCGATGTAAGCCGGCTCGAGGATATTCAGCGCTTTGTCGCATCCGCAACGGACGCGTCGGGCGGCGGCGCCGACATCTTAATCAACAACGCTGTAACCTCCATCTCCGCCCCTTTCGATGAACAGACTGATGAGGATTGGCAATATCACATTAATGTCAAGCTGATGGCCTATATACGCTGCGCGCGCGAAGTGCTGCCGTATATGCGCGAAAAACGCTGGGGCCGCATAGTAAATATTGGCGGCATGACAGCACGCATCGCCGCACCGCTGCGGGTGACCAACGGCATCGTCAATGCCGGCGTGGCAAACTTCACCAAGCAGTTGTCGGGGCAGGTCGCGCCGCAAAACATTACGGTGAACTGCCTGCATCCCGGCTACACCTTGACCGAGCGCATGCTCAAGAATTTTGAACGCCGCGCCCGTGATGCCGGTGTCACGGTTGAGGAGATTACGACCCAGACTGTCGCCGCCATTCCGATGGGTCGAATGATCGAATCACGCGACCTGGCTAAGACGGCGCTGTATTTCTGTTCGCCACTCGCTGACATCGTCACCGGCCAGGCCATCGCTGTCGATGGGGGCTCGGGCGAAGCTATCAACTATTAAGCCATCAGTCCGATTTTTCCAGCGCAAACGGAAATTACACCATGATCGACTTTTTTACCGCCGCTACGCCAAACGGATGGAAGGTGGCTATTGCGCTTGAGGAGATGGAATTAACATACACGGCCCACGTGTTGAACCTAAGTGAGCGCACGCAGCACAAAGACTGGTTTCTCGCCATGAACCCGAATGGTCGAATCCCGGTTATCGTCGACCACGATGAGGACAAACTGACCATTTTTGAGACCGGCGCTATCATGGTTTATCTAGCGGAAAAAAGCGGAAAATTTATGCCGACGAGCTTGAAGGGGCGCTTTGCTGCTATGCAGTGGCTGATGTTTCAGATGTCAGGCATTGGGCCAATGCAAGGACAGGCGGTTGCCTTCGAGCGGTATTTTCCCGAGGACGTACCGGCTGCCCGCAAGCGCTATCACAACGAGACGCGCCGGCTTTACGAGGTCCTGGATGGGCATCTCGCCGACCATGAATGGCTGGCCGATGAATATTCAATCGCTGATATGGCTAACTGGTCGTGGATCCGCAGTCATAAATGGGCTCGTGTGCCGACTAAGGGTCTGTGCAACCTGGAGCGTTGGGTAGAGGCAATGGCTGCGCGTCCCGGCTGCCAGCGTGGCGTCAATGTTCCGCCGGCGACGCGAACGGCGGATGAAACCAAGCGCAGCGGCACATCGATCACCACGACTTAAACCGGACATTGGTTAGATGCAGCCTTCTCATGGGTTAGGCTCTGCGGGTTGCGTTCAGTAAAGGGGGCAAGATCCCCGAAAAGGGATACATGTCGACCTCCGTTGCCTCCGATCTACGCGTTCAATCGCTGCTGAAGGGTCCGATTTTACCCATGCTGCTGCGATTAGCCGGACCGAATGTGGTCGCCGTAGCTCTCATGACCGCTGTTGCGATCGCCGACGCTTTGTTCGTTGGGCAGCTGGGGACGGTCCCGCTGGCTAGCCTGGCTCTGGTGTTTCCCTTTCAAACTCTTATGCAGATGATGTCCGCCGGGGCGATTGGCGGCGGTGTGACCTCTTCGGTCGCTCGGGCGTTGGGCAGCGGCTCACGGGAACAGGCGGCGGAAGCAGCCTGGCACGCGGTGATTATTGGGGGGCTTGGCACGGTTATTTACATGGTCGTGTTGGGTTTCTTTGCGCGGCCAATCTTTACCGCGCTGGGCGGCACGGGAGAGGCGCTCGAAGGAGCAGTACTCTATGCAGCCATCGCGTTTGGCGGTGCCGCCGCGACCTGGGCCTTCTACGTCCTGTCCGCAATCGTGCGCGGCACTGGCGATACGGTGACACCGGCGCGCGCGATCATTGTAGGCAGTGCTGTGCAGGTGGCGCTGTCTGGGGCGCTAACACTTGGCTGGGGACCATTTCCTAAATTTGGGATTGCTGGACCAGCGACGGCGATGATTCTCTGCCATGGCGGTGCGGCCCTCTATCTCATGATTTGTCTTGCTCGCGCAGGTACCGTGTTCCGGCTGCGGCCGCATCGTATCCGGTACGCGCCGCTAGCCGATATTCTGAAGGTTGGCGGCATCGGGCTTATTTACAGCGTGACCGTCGCAGTTACAGTCGTGGTGGTCACTGGCGTAGTCGGTCGCTACGGCACCGCAGCCCTCGCAGGTTATGGGCTCGGTGCACGATTAGAACTCACCCTAACACCAATCGCGTTTGGCATTGGGGCGGCACTGACCGCGGCGGTGGGCGTTAATGTCGGTGCCAAACAATTCGCCCGGGCGCGCCGAATCGCCTGGGTTGGGGCTGGCATGACCTTTCTGGTGACAGGTTTGATTGGCCTCGTTGCCGCGCTATTTCCCGGACTATGGCTCGACTGGTTCACCAGTGATCCGCTGGTCTATGGCTTTGGTTTCCTCTATTTGGCTATCGTTGCACCTTGCTACGGTGTATTTGGCGGCGGACAGGCACTCTATTTTGCGAGCCAAGGCACAGGCCGGCTGGTTTGGCCAGTCAGTGTTGGGGTGCTGCGGTTCATAGTGGTATCGGGCATAGCCGTGTCGGCGCTGACTTTTGGTTGGCCGCTCGAGGCTGTGTTTGCAGGGGTGAGTGCCGGTCTCGCTGTCACCGGGATTGGGTTGGCGTTGTGCCTGCTGGGGCCGGACTGGAGGCCCCGTTAGACCATGTGAGGCGGAAAGAGACGACAATGCAGGAACGGATCCTTTCAAAAATTACAGTCATTGACATGACCGAAGGTGTAGCGGGACCCTACGCTGCCATGGCGCTGTCCGATATGGGTGCTAATGTAATTAAGGTCGAGCGACAGGCGGGTGATTGGTCGCGGCCTCCAGACCATTTCAATGTCGATGGTGAAGCGAGCGCTAACTTTATCGCGCTCAACCGGAACAAACGCGATATCGGTCTCGACGTATCGCGGGCTACTGGCAAAAAGATCCTGGAACAACTGATCCGTCGGTCGGATGTGCTTATCTCGAACTTCCGACCCGGTGTGATGGGTAAGCTTGGTTTTGATTATGCGCGATGCCAGGCGCTGAACGAGGCGCTGGTCTATTGCACAATCTCCGGCTTTGGTCAGGACGGCAGCTACGCCCAGAACCCCGCCAGCGACACGATCATCCAGGCGATGAGCGGCGTGATGAGCCTGGTCGGAGAAGCTGAGGGTCCGCCGCTTCGCGTCGGGTTTCCGTTGATCGACATGGCAGCCGCCAACGCCGCGGTTCAAGCGGTTCTGCTGGCACTGTATGGCCGCCTGTCAGGCCATGATGGCGCCAATATTGATATCAGCCTGATGGCAGCTGCGTTGGCGATGATGAGCGGTGGCTATACCCGGTTTTCGGCGTCCGGCAAACAGGCAGTGCGGCAAGGTAATCAAAACACGAACCTGGCGCCAGCCGGTGCCTTTAAGACATCGGACGGACGGTATCTTAGCATCGCGGTGCTGCGCGACGAGCATTGGGTAAAATTTTGCGCGGCACTTGATCTTGGCATTTTGGCCAAAGACCCACGTTTCATCACAAATGCACTCCGGGTCGAGAATAGGGCTGCGCTCGACGCTATCATCGTACCGATGTTTGCTGCTCAGCCGGCTGCACTCTGGTTAGAGCGATTGCGCACGGCTGATATACTATGCGGACCAATCAACGAGTTCGCAGATATTGCGGCTGATGGAGCGCTGGGCGAGGAATTGCCGCTGGTTGACTCTATGGCGCTGAATGTCCCGCAAGCGGTGGCCTTACCCATTCGCTTTAACGGTCGTTTCGCCGAAACCGTCCGTCGCGCCCCGGCAAAGGGTGAACACACAAAGCAAATTTTGGCCGAGTTTGGCTTCGGTGCCGATGAGGTCGAACGATTTTTTGACGAAGGCGTTGTCTTTTCGTCGAAAAATACCGATTGATCTTTGTAAGTCAGCGTATCGATTTTCAGCAGCTCTCCAAATGAAACGATCTTCCAGTCAGGCCGGCTTAGACAATTTGAATTCCCGCGTTCGCGAGGACCTAACCTATTTGATGCTGCCCTCAAAACCATGGGTGCCGCGGCAAACCCATAACGGGGAGCCTGTCCGGGATGTTATCATCATTGGTGCGGGTATGTGTGGTATCGCGGTGCTGGCGCAATTGCAGCTTGCCGGGATCGACAACAGCATCGCCTATGACCAAGCTGACCAAGGCCTCGAAGGCCCTTGGATCACCTCTGCGCGGATGAAATCGCTGCGCTCGCCAAAGGCGCTGACTGGCCCTGCGCTGGGTCTGCCTTCCCTGACCTTTCGAGCCTGGTATACAGCGCAGTTCGGTGCTGAGGCTTGGGAGCAGCTTGGGAAAATTCCCAAGGAACAGTGGATGGAATATCTGGTTTGGTATCGTCACATCTTGGAGCTGCCGATCGAAAATGGGTTGCGCTTGTTGGATATCCGGGCGGCGACAGATGAACTGGTCGAGGTGTGTTTGCTAGGCGAGAACGGTGGTCGCAGGGAATACACCCGGCATTTGGTTTTGGCGACGGGGCGTTCTGGGCTCGGTGGAGCCTATGTTCCGGGCTTTCTTGATGGACTAGCCTCCTCGTTCTGGGCGCATGGTGCCGACGAGATTAATTTTGCTGCGTTGAAGGGCAAGGACGTAGCAGTCATCGGAGCAGGCGCCACGGCGATGGACAATGCTGGCACCGCGCTTGAACATGGCGCTGCCTCGATTAGCCTGCTGATCCGCCGGAAGGAAATGCCGCGGATCAACAAGATGACTGGCATTGGCAGCCAGGGGGTCGTGCATGGCATTCGCGATTTGCCGGACGCTTGGAAATGGAAGTTTTTTGATTATGTGGCCAAGGCGCAGACCCCGCCGCCTCAGAGCTCTACTTTGCGCGTCTCACGCCACCCAAATGCACGCTTCTACTTAGATTGTGCTGTCACTGGTGTCCGCACTGACGGTAACCGGGTGGTCGTTGAGACAAATCAGGTCCCGTTCGAGGTCGATTTCGTTATTGCGGCAACGGGGTTCCGCAATGATTTTTTTGGACGGCCGGAATTCTCTAGTATCGCGCCTTACATAAAGTTGTGGGGCGATGGCGTTTACACTTCAGAAATGGGAACGGCGCATAAGTTTCTAATCGACTCGCCATATCTCGGCGAGACATTTGAGTTTTTGGAGAAGGAGCCGGGTGCCTGCTCAATCTTATCGCGGATCCACTGTTTCAACGATGCGGCGATGCTGAGTCATGGCAAGCTCTCAGGTGACATCCCGGCCGTCTCAGCCGGTGCAGATCGGCTCATGCGTGGAATTGCGGCGTCCTTGTTCAACGCTGACCGAGAAATACAGTT
>CAYYUG010000116.1:0-7108 GCA_964474755.1 uncultured Rhodospirillaceae bacterium
GCATCCGTTGCATCCAGCAGCACCTTCACATCAGCCGCCACATTGAGCCCGTCCCGGACTGCCGAAAGATCGCGCGGACCGCCACGCCACACCATAAGGCGGCTCAGCGCACGCATCATATCGGGGCACCGGCGCAGATGGACAATCAGGTCTGCACGCAGGCTTGTGTCGTTGAGGAAGAACTGCACCGCGTTGAGCCTGTCGTCAATCGCAGGCGGATCAGTCAGTGGCGCTGCCAGCCGCGCTGCTAGCAACCGAGCGCCAGGCCCCGTCACCGTGCAATCAATTGTAGCCAGTAAGCTGCCCTGCAGCCCACCCGACAGGCTGCGCATCAGCTCCAGATTAGTGCGGGTCGCCGCATCGATTTCCATCACCGACCCGACGGCCAGGCGCTTCGGTGGGGCGATACGCGGCATCGCATCAACTTGGGTCAGAGCAACGTAGTCGATAAGTGTACCGGCAGCGGCAATCTCCGCCCGGGCAAAATTGCCGAAACCGTCCAGCACAGCAACTCCATAGAGATCCTGCAGCCGTCGCTTAGCATTTTCTGAATTGAACCGACTGTTAGGCAATGGCGAAACCACTGCATTCCATTGTCCGAAGGTTTCGAGCAGATCAGGCCGCGCCAGAAACCGTTCTGGCGCCAACAACTCGCCAGGAGCGACGCGCGACAGGGCGGCGGCCAGATCACCCGCCTCGACCGGCTGCATCGTGAATTCGCCAGTTGAGATGTCGAGCCAGGCTAAGCCAATACAGCCGCCGGCATCAGCCATAGCGGCTAGATGATTATGCGCGCGGGCATCCAGCAATGAATCTTCGGTCAAGGTGCCCTGCGTGACGAGGCGGACGACCTGCCGGTTGACTACCGCTTTGGGCCCACGCTTTTTTGCCTCCGCCGGATCCTCCGTTTGCTCACAAACCGCGACCTTGAAGTTTTTCTTGATCAGCTTCGACAGATAGGTGTCGGCCGAATGGACCGGCACGCCGCACATCGGAATATCCTCTCCTTTATGATGACCGCGCTTGGTCAGCGCGATGTCAAGGGCGGCCGCGGCGGCAACCGCATCGTCAAAAAACAGCTCGTAGAAATCGCCCATACGGTAGAACAACAGGTAGTCCCGATGCTGTTCTTTGATCGCCAGGTATTGCACCATCATCGGCGTTGCAACGGGTTTGTGGACTGTCGCTCCCATGGCCCACGTCATATCATGACGGCGAGCGAGACGCACTAAGGGGTGATAGCTTTCATGATTGACACATCGACCGGCAATGCATTGGCCGTGACACGCGCCTGCCTAGCTGCAATCAAAAAACATGACAGAAACGTCAACGCGATGATTACGGTAACGGAGGAAAACGCGATCCGCCAGGCCGAAGCCGCCGACGAAGCGGCACGGAATGCGCGCTGGCTCGGTCTGCTGCACGGCATGCCCATCGCAATCAAGGACAACATCGCAACGGCCGGTGTAAGAACCACAGCCGGTTCGCCTTTCTTTGCCGACCATATGCCAAACGAGAATGCAGCGGTAACGCAACGGTTGCTCAATGCTGGTGCCATCATCGTCGGCAAAGCGACGATGCATGAATTCGCCTTCGGTATTCGATCCTACAACAAGGTTTCGGGGCAATGCCGCAATCCCTGGAATGCAAGTCGCATACCGGGTGGGTCGAGTGGCGGTTCTGGAGCGGCGTTGGCAGCGGACATGTGCGTTGGCGCTCTGGGTTCCGACACCGGCGGATCGGTGCGGCTGCCGGCGGCGATAAACGGGGTCAGCGGACTGCGGCCAACCCATGGCCGCGTGCCGAACCATGGCTCAACACCGGTGAGCGCGACGCTAGACACGATTGGACCGATGGCACGGCGCGTGACCGATGTGGCCCGCATCTTTGCCGTGATTGCCGGACACGATGCACGCGATCCACTTTCACAGGACCGGCCGCTAGAGAATTTTCTGCCGCGGCTCAGCGAACCGATAGAAGGGGTGCGGATTGGCGTTCCGCGCAATTTCTATTTCGACGATTGCCACCCCGACATCGAATTCGCGGTACGCCAAGCCGCCAACGTCCTGGAAGAGTGCGGCGCCACGTTAATCGAAATCAATGTTCCCAGCGCATCGGAGATGCAGCACTGGACGACTATACTGATCTTCGCTGACGCCTGTGCCTTTCACGCCGAGCGGCTAAGCGAGCATCCGGAGATGTTTACGAAACCGGTTCGCGACCGCATGTCAGAAGGACTGACGTTCACCGCAGTCGATTATGCTAACGCCCTGCGAATGCGGGAAGCGTGGAAGCGGACACTCGAAACACTCTTCACTGAGATCGATGTTATGCTGTCGCCGACCTTGCCATCGCTGGTCCCGCCGATCGAGGAGGACAAGTCGCTACTTGAGGCGACTAAGCATGCCACCCGCAACACCTATGCCGGGGCCTTCGGCCAAATTCCCGGCCTGTCTGTACCTTGTGGGTTTTCAGCCGATGGAATGCCGATCGGGCTACAGCTGGAGGCGGCCTGGTGGCATGATCCGCTGTTGCTGCAAGTGGGCGCAGCCTATCAGGAAAGAACCGATTGGCATCTGCGACGGCCCCCTCTGACGGATAATTAAGCCCAAACTAACCTAAATCCTTGCGTTGCAACCCGGCTTCGCGTTTAGGATGAAGCGATAATTGAATCGGGACGCGGGCAAGATATGGCAGACAATCGAATTAGCGAAGCAGCAGCCCTGCGCTTTCACGCGCGCGGCCGGCCGGGCAAACTCGAAATTGCTCCAACCAAACCGCTGACTACGCAGCACGATCTTTCGCTCGCTTATTCGCCGGGCGTCGCCTTTCCATGCCTACGCATCGAAAAGGACCCCGAAGCGGCCTACGACTACACCAACCGGGGCAATTTGGTGGCAGTGATCAGTAATGGCACCGCTGTGCTTGGCCTTGGGAATATAGGCGCGCTGGCCGCAACGCCAGTAATGGAAGGCAAGGCCGTGCTGTTCAAACGTTTCGCGGATGTCGACGGTATAGACCTAGAAGTCGACACAGAAGATGTCGACGAGTTTGTTAATTGCGTCCGCTTCCTCGGTAAATCCTTCGGTGGTATCAATCTGGAGGACATCAAGGCACCGGAATGCTTTATTATAGAGCAGCGCCTGCGCGAAATCCTGGACATCCCCGTCTTCCATGATGATCAGCATGGCACCGCAATTATAGCCACCGCTGGCATGATCAACGGGCTGCACCTCACTGGCCGCGACCTTAAGACGACGAAGCTTGTGGTGAACGGCGCCGGCGCCGCCTCTATCGCCTGCGTTGAGCTACTCAAAGCGATGGGCATGCCGCATGACAATGTCATCATTTGCGACAGCAAGGGGGTCGTCTATCAGGGCAGAACAGACGGCATGAACCAGTGGAAGTCCGCACACGCGGCGGAAACCAACCATCGTACTTTGGGTGATGCACTAAAGGGTGCAGATGCCTTCTTTGGCCTATCTGTCAAAGGCGCGGTAACGCAGGAGATGTTGAAATCAATGGCCAAAAATCCGCTAATATTCGCGATGGCCAACCCAGACCCAGAGATCACGCCGGAGGATGCGCGCGCCGCGCGGTCCGACGCTATTATCGCCACAGGCCGATCGGATTATCCAAACCAGATCAACAATGTACTGGGCTTCCCCTACATCTTCCGCGGTGCACTCGACGTACGCGCATCAGAGATCAATGACGCGATGAAAATTGCCGCGGCCAAGGCGCTGGCTGAACTTGCCCGCGAGGATGTTCCGGACGAAGTCGACGCGGCCTACGGAGGCACACGGATGAGTTTCGGTCCCGATTACTTGATTCCGGTGCCATTCGATCCACGTCTAATCACAGCGGTGCCCGCCGCCGTCGCGCAAGCGGCGATAGATAGTGGCGTGGCGAAGCGGCCGATCGCCGACATTGATGCCTATCGCAGTGAACTGACGGCGCGGCTCGATCCGCTGGCACCAACGATGAACTTCATCTTCGAACGGCTGCGCACAAACCCACGCCGTACAGTCTTCGCCGAGGGCGAGGAGGACCGGGTGATCCGCGCCGCTATGGCCTATCGCGATCACGGATACGGCACACCAGTGCTGATCGGCCGTGACGAAGAAGTCGCGGAAAAGATGAAGGAAATGGGGATAGAAGACACCAGCGGTCTTGAAATTCACAATGCGCGGCTATCTTCAGTCAATCGGAAATACACTGATTTTCTATACAAGCGTATGCAGCGTCAGGGCCTCATCTATCGCGACTGCCAACGCATGGTAAACCGAGATCGCAACGTGTTTGCCGCTTGCATGGTAGCCAGCGGCGATGCCGACGCGATGGTGACGGGGGTCACGCGCAGCTTCGCCGTCACCTTTGACGATGTCATGCGCGTCTTCGATCCAAAACCCGAAGCGCGTGTTATCGGCTTGCAGATCGTCATCGCCCGTGGTCAGACCATCTTCATCGCCGACACTCGTGTGCACGAAATGCCGGATGCCGAAACCTTAGTCGACATCGCCATCCAAAGCGCCGACTACGCACGCCAGTTTGGCCATGAGCCGCGGGTGGCGCTGCTGTCCTATTCCAATTTCGGCCAACCCCTGGCACCTAACACAGAGCGTGTGCGCGAAGCGGTCAAAATCCTGGATAGCCGCGGTGTCAATTTCGAGTATGACGGCGAGATGGCTGCCGACACCGCCCTTGACCCGAATCTGCGGAAGCGCTTGTACCCATTCTGCCGCCTGTCAGGCCCGGCCAACGTGCTGGTCATGCCCGCCCTGCACAGCGCCAGTATCGCCGCCAAGTTGCTGCAACAACTCGGTGGAGGCTCCTCCCTGGGACCCGTGATGCTAGGCATCGAAAAGCCCGTGCAGATTGTCCAGAGGGGAGCGACCGCCCAGGACCTGCTGACAGCCGCCGGTATCGCCGGTCACGAAGCAATCGGTTAGAGGGTTGAATCAACCAGTTCAGAGGAACGACATCCAGACATTGCATTGGAAAGCGCCGTTGCCGATAAGGCCTCGCGCAGAAATATGAAGGACAGCCCGTGCAGCCGTTCGCCTGAACTATCGTTATCGCGGATAAGCTCGACACGGCTACCGACCATTTGGACAAGAGTAGAGGTCTCGGGCGTGTCTTCAAACCGAACCCAACCCTTGCACCTCAGAAGTGTGCTGCTCCATGAGCGCAAGAGAGCGATAAATAGATCCCTGTTGAGGGTATCATCGCCCCACCAAGTAGTTGTCGCGAATTGATGGTTGTGCGGCTCCTTCAGCGGCAAAGCATCCAAAAAAGCATTCGGACGCATCCCTACGCCGAGAACAGCATCCCATCGGATCGCGGCATCACCGCCGCGTATGACAGGTGTATTGGGGTGGTCCCGCCGCAGCCGGTCAGCCGTTCGATCCGCATGCGCCGCGCCGACAAGATCGGTTTTGGTCAGAAGCAAAATGTCGGCAGTAGATAGTTGCCGCCTGACTGTCGGACCGACGAAACGGTCGCCCGCACGAGTTTCAACGGTCTCACAATCAGCCAGAATGACGACCCCGTCCAAGGCAAGGCCTGGCTGACCATAAGCATAATTCGCGATCCGTCCGGGGTCCGCTACGCCGCTCGCTTCCAAGACAATATGGTCTGCCCGTGGTGCCCGGGACGAGATTGTCGCAAGCGCTCCGCCCAGATCGTCAGCAATTGAACAGCACACGCAGCCATTAGTGAGCGCCAGGGTCTGCCCGTCATGGTCAGCGATCAGATTCTCGTCGACATTGATCTCACCGAAATCATTAACAAGAACGGCAATCCGAAGACCGTGATCATCCGCCAACAGCCGGTTGATCAGGGTGGTCTTACCGGCCCCGAGATAACCGCCAACGACGGTGACCGGAACGCGTTGAAGTGGCAATTGATTGGCCGGTGCCATTATAGGGGCGCGGGCTGGCCTTCGAAGACGGTGCCCCAGATCGGGATGTCGCGCAGCGCCTCCGGTGCAGTTTCGTACGGATCAGATTCGAGCACGGTAAAGTCGGCTTTCTTGCCGGCGCGAATACTACCGATCTCATGTTCCATGCCGAGGACGTATGCGGCGTCGATGGTAATGGCACGCATCGCCTGGTCAATTGTCAATCGCTCATCAGGTGCCAGAACAGCGCCAGATTCGCTGATGCGGTTGACCGCGACCCAAGCCGAGTTTAGCGGCTGGGCGGGTGCCATGATAAAATCAGAATGAAGCGCTGTTGGAATTCCATACTGCGCCACGGTCCCGAGACGCGCCATCTGGGAGGCGCGTTCGAACCCTATACTATGTTTCCAATAAGCATCACCAAGTTCGTGCAGATAATAGATATTGGCGGAGACCAACGCGCCCAGATCGGCAATGCGGCGGACCTGTTCTGGTGTAGACACACCGAAATGCTCAATCGTGAAACGGTGGTTGAAGCGCGGTCGCTCGAACTGAAGCTTCTCCAGAATCTCCAAGGCCAGCTCTACGCCTAGGTCGCCAGTGCAATGGACATGGATTCGATAGCCCGCGTTCCAGAACTCCCGGGCCAGGCCTTCGACTATCTCCGGCGGTGTCAGCCATTCGCCATGATGGCCATCGATGAATCCCGGTTCCTGCAGTTGCATCAGCTCTGCATAAAAGCCGCCATCGGTGAAAAGCTTAACGCCATTCTGAAATTGCAGCCGATGGGTGTTGCGGTCAATAAGCCCGCCCACCCGCGCCAACTGTTCGCTTTCCCGGCCAATAGACCCGCCACGCGCGAGCGCCCGCGGGATCATCTGCACCCGAAACGGTGTGTCTTCGCGTTCGATGACATCGAGCAGCTGCGGCCACTCCCTTTCGAGATCGACAAGCGGCACCGCCATATCACCGATTGTCGTATGGCCACCGAAATGCACGACCCGCTTGACCTGTTCCAGCCCGTCCCGGAAACGTGCCGATGCGTACAAATAGTCTTTCATGCCTTCAAGCGCGACGGACAGGCCGGTCTCGAAGAAACGTCCGGTTGAAAGTTCAATTTGTGGGTGACGCCCGAGATCGTCGCGGTTCAGCTTCATCCAATCGATCGCCGCATCGTTTGCGATGATCTCATGAAAGGACCGTTGC
>CAYYUG010000117.1:0-1910 GCA_964474755.1 uncultured Rhodospirillaceae bacterium
GCCCGGCCCGGTGCTGGTGCCTCCTCTGGTGGCGACGGTTGGCATACAGCGGGCGAGTGGCATTCTACAGGAGGGCTGAAATTCGGCAGCGTCGAGGTTGCCGAATCCCGGTTCCCGTTCCACTTCAAGACCCATGAATTCCGATGCGACTCCGGCGGCAACGGCCAGTTTCGTGGCGGCTCCGGCGCCGACATGACGTTCGTCGTGGAGACCGAAACGGATTGCGTTGCCAACACCGCTGGCGATGGAGCCAAGCATGGCTCTTGCGGCATGGTTGGTGGTGCGGACAGTGCGCCACACCGTTACACATTGCGCTCGAAACGCCGCCCCCCGCGTGTCCTGAAAACTAAAGAAGAGGGCATTCCGGTGCGCGCCGGAGACAGCTTCCATATCCAGTCCGCCGGCGGCGGCGGCTGGGGCGACCCGGCAAAGCGAGACCCAGCGGCGCGTGAAAGAGACCAGCGTAACGGTATCGTCATAGGTTAGTACTTGCACATGTATCGTATAGGCATTGATGTTGGCGGCACTTTTACGGATGTCGTCGCGATAGACAAGACCGGCCAGGTAACCCTGGCCAAGGCGCCCTCGACCCCACAGGACCAGTCTATCGGCGTCATAGACGGGTTGACCCACCTATCGGAGCGCTTGGGCCTTACTCTCGCAGGCCTCCTACGCCAGGCCGAGCGCGTCGTACATGGCACAACTGTTGCTACCAACGCTCTACTGGAGCGCAAGGGCGCCCGGGTCGGTTTGCTCACAACCGAAGGACACCGTGACATATTGGAGATGCGGGAAGGCCTCAAGCCGGAACGCTATAACCTACGCCTAGCACCGCCAGAACCACTCGTACCGCGCTATCTGCGGCTCGGCGTTCGCGAGCGGATCGACGCCCACGACGGTGTACGCACGCCCCTCAACCGACGTTCCCTCAACAAGGCAATCGCCAGCCTCAAAGCGGAAGGTGTCGACTCTGTCGCCGTTTGCTACCTGCATGCCTACCGCGATCCGGCACATGAGCAAGCAACGAGAGACGCGCTCACGAAACACTTGCCCGATGCCTATGTCTCACTGTCCTCCGAAGTACTGCCGCAGATCAAGGAGTATGAGCGGGTCTCGACAACCGTGGTAAACGCCTACGTCGGCCCAATCCTGGAACGCTACTTGACGCGTTTAGCCGAGCGGTTGGGGGACGCGGGCTATACTGGCACCTTGCTGATCATCCTGTCGCATGGCGGCGTCACACCAGTCGCGGAGGCCGTGCGCTTGGCCGCCGGAACGGTGCTATCCGGTCCAGCGGGCGGGGTTGGCGGCGGTCGGCACTCGGCACGGCTGATGGGTGTGAAGGACCTAATCCCTTTTGATATGGGTGGGACCAGTAGCGACATCTCCATGATTGTCGATGGCGAAGCGACCTTGTCAGCGAACCGGGCTGTCGCGAACGAACGCGTCGCTCTGCCAAGCCTGGACATCGTCACCCTGGGCGCCGGCGGTGGCTCTATCGCGCGGGTTGATGCGGGCGGTGTACTGCATGTGGGACCCAATAGCGCCGGGGCTGATCCCGGACCGGCATGCTATGGCAAGGGCGGGACGGAACCGACAGTGACCGACGCCAACCTCGTGCTCGGCTATCTCGACGCAAACAACTTCCTCGGCGGGCGGCAAAAACTCGATGTCGAGGCCTCCAGAGCCGCGGTTTCCCGGCTTGCAGGCAATTTAAGCATTGACGAAACCATAGCAGCGGCTGGGATTCATCAGGTTGTGAACACAAACATGGCTGAAGGCATCCGGCTGATCTCAGTACGACGTGGTGTCGACCCGCGGCGCTTCGCCCTCCTGTCTTTCGGCGGAGCGGCTAGCTTGCACGTCACCGATTTGGCTCGGCAACTAGAGATCGGGCGGGTGATCGCGCC
>CAYYUG010000117.1:2010-6944 GCA_964474755.1 uncultured Rhodospirillaceae bacterium
GAACTGTTTACCTATTCGTTGCGCGACCAGGAAGTCGTGCTAGTCAATGCACGGGTTGCCGTGGTCGGCGTCCTGCCGGAAACGCCGGACGAAGCGCCGGTCGGTATCGGCCCCGACGCCGCACCTGTCGCGCATCGGCGTATCTATCTCAACGGTTGGATCGACGCGCCGATTTACGATCTCGATAACCTACCAGCCGGTCAAACGATCATTGGGCCAGCGGTAGTTGAGTCGGAAACGACTACAGCCCTGCTACGGCGCGGCGACCATGCGACGGTCACGCCACAACGTTGGCTGGACATCACTGTCGAATTTAGCTCGAATACAGTCTCTATTTGAAAGGCTTAGGGTCTATCGTCATGACCGAAATCGCTGCCAATCTACTGAATAATTCCTTCCAATGGCCCGAGGGAGGCGTCACGCGCATTCCCTATCGGCTCTACTCCGATCCGGATATCTACGCGCTGGAACATGAGCGTATCTTCCGCGGTCCAGTATGGAATTTCCTGTGCCTAGACATCGATATCAAAAATTCGGGAGACTTCAAGACGAGCTTCGTGGGAGAAATTCCCGTCATCGTGACCCGCGACACAAATGGCAACGTACATGCAATGGTCAATCGCTGTGCTCATAAAGGCTCGTTAGTCTGCTTGCAGGAGCGCGGAAACCGGGAACATTTGACCTGCGTTTACCATTCCTGGACTTACGATCTCGACGGCCAATTGAACGGCGTCGCCTTCCGCAACGGTATCCGCGGTAAAGGTGGCATGCCGAACGATTTCGACCCAAAGAAACATAGGCTGGAGCCGCTGCGCGTGCAGGTCTATTGCGGCATGGTCTTTGGCACATTTTCGGAAGAGACCGTGCCGGTGCCAGACTTTCTTGGTAAGGATATGGACCATCATGTACGACGCAATCTGGGCCGGCCGCTGAAGCTGCTCGGCTTCCACAGCCAGATCATGAAGCACAATTGGAAGCTCTATGCGGAAAACGTGCGAGACTCTTACCACGCGACGCTACTGCATACCTTCTACACCACTTTCAATGTTAACCGGCTGGATATGGATGGCGGCATCGCCCTATCGGAAGATGGATGGCATAGCATCAGTTACGCTAAACGTGCGACCCTTAACGAGAGCGAAGAATACGCTAACGCCAATGTCCATTCGGCCCAGTATGACTCGCAGCTCGAAGGGCCGGAAATGCTCGATGCGTGGCCGGAATTCGAGGATGGCATTACGCACAGCATTCAGGCGCTGTTTCCAAGCCTTGCCATCCAACTCACCCTTAACTCCCTAGCTGTGCGTCATTTCATACCCCGCGGTATCGACCGGACGGAGTTGTTCTGGATGTATCTTGGCTATGAGGACGATACTGAGGAACAGACCCGCATGCGCGCCAACCAGGGCAACCTGACCGGCGCCGGTGGCCTGGTTTCGCTGGAGGATGGCTGCATCAACGAGTTCGTGGAGCGCGGCACTCGTGGCAGCCCCGTCGATGCAGTCGAGTTCCTTGAGATGGGCGGCCGCGACGTTGCGCCGAGCGAAGGTTCCCGGGCAACCGAAACCTCGATACGCGGCTTCTGGCAGGGCTACCGCGACATAATGGGATTGGCTTAATGGCAGTCAGCGCGCCAGGGTTCTTCGAGATGGACGACGCCCCTTTGCGGCTCCATATCGAGGATATGTTCTCTGACTACGTCCATGCCATCGACGATGACCAGATCGAGACTTGGCCAGACTATTTCACGGAAACCGGCTTTTACCAGATCATTTCGCGCGAAAGCTTCGAGGCCGGTCATGCAATCGGCGTCATGCATTGCGATGGAAGGGGCATGATGAAAGACCGGGTCAAGGCGATGCGTGAGGCCAACATCTTCGAGCCGCACCGCTATTGTCACGTAATGGAGCGCCCGCGGCTGCGCACCAGTTCTGCCAACACATACGTTGCGCGCACCAATTTCATCGTAACCCGCACGATGCAGAACGGTGATATGGAAACTTACGCCACCGGCAAGTATCTCGACTCGATCGACGTGTCCGACGAGGCTCCGCGCTTTCAGCAGCGTATCGTTGTATTGGATTCACGACGCATCGACATACTGCTGGTCTACCCTCTTTAGCAATCCTTAGAAACAACCAAGC
Organism: uncultured Rhodospirillaceae bacterium; assembly: GCA_964474755.1. GTDB lineage: Bacteria > Pseudomonadota > Alphaproteobacteria > UBA8366. The sequence continues at coordinate 4,155 of CAYYUG010000117.1, forward strand.
ATTCGTTCGAATTCCGCGATTAGGGTTCGTTGAAAATGTGATAACTCAGCGTCTAACGATGAAGGGCTTCTATAGCCCCAATAAAGGCTCATGTGTTTTGGATTTCCTGTTGTCCGCGGTTGCAAAACAATTCATTTGTAATACAACGCCGGTAATCGTAACTACGGCGAGCCAATGCGTCGTAAATATCCGGTTATTCCCGACATTCGAATAGACAAACTTATGCTTTGAAATCAGGAAAGCTCGACTGTTCTGGTGATATGATTAGCCTTATTAAGCCAATAATGGCATCCAACCATCACCACCATTCGCCACGTCATGACCAAAGGAAAAAACATTTGGGTGTAAAATCTCTACCAAAATTTCCAATGATTCAGCAAGCCTAGGCCCCGGGCGATTAAAGTAACTATTGCCATCGGTCACGAATACACGTCCGGCCTGCACCGCCCTCAGCTTTTTCCAGCCTGGTCGTTTGGCAACCAATCCCGCTTCAGTCCGGCAGCGTTCCAGCCCGAACCCGCACGGCATAAAGATTATTACCTCCGGATCGACTTGCTCAATTTTTCCCATAGTAATCCACGGAGCATGCTTTCCGGGCGTTCCGAACACATCCCGTCCGCCGGCAAAAGTAACTAATTCTGGGACCCAGTTTCCCGCTGCCATCAGCGGATCGGTCCATTCGATGCAGGCGACCGTAGGATGCTCTAAAGAAGTAGCCTTAATAGCAATAGCATTACGCCTCTCTTCAATTGATCTAATCAGAGAGCCCGCTAAATCAGTAGCACCAATTGCCTTGCCTACATTGTGAATATCCCTCAACGCCGCCGTCAGGTTGTTGGGGTGAAGTGTAACGATGGAGGTCGCAGTACCAGTCAACGCAGCAACAACTGCCTCAACTTCGGCTAAAGAGACAGCACAAACATCGCATTGGTCCTGTGTTACAATCACATCTGGTGCAAGACGACAAATCACATCTTCTTTCACTTCGTAAATCGCCAAGGCGTCCTTCACAACCAATTTAACTACCCTGTCAATTTCCTGACTGGATGCATCTGTATCCAGCCGAGACGCTGTACAGGCCGGCAATGATCTCACCGACGCCGGATAATCGCATTCATGGGATCGGCCAACCAATCGGTTTTCTGCAGCTAAAGCCACAATAATTTCGGTGGCGCTTGGCAAAAGAGAGACTATACGGTTCATACACGCATTTACGACTAAATGACTCCCCTACGCAAAGTGAATTAGTTAAGCTTTTTACTTTTTTAGTAAGTAAGCAGGAACCAGCGCTAACAAGAAAACCATAGATAAGATCAAAAACCCATCTTGAAAACCAAAGGTTAACGCCTGCGAATACAATACTTTATCCAAAAAATGTAAGGACATTGGCAATAACATATTTTCTGATAAACCTGCTTCGTTTAACAATGTTCCTAACTTTGCAATCATCTCTGAGCTTGTGTAGTTAGACTGTGTTTGTGTAAAGGAAATATTCTCACCATGAAATTGAGTCCTTATCTCTAGAAAAACTACCCATGCGGATGTACCTACTGAGGACCCTAAGAGGCGAAAGAAATTTAAAATTGAAGTGGCTTCTACAATTTTACTTTCAGGCAATGTCATCAAAGCGGCCTTTGATGCATAAGGATTATTTATTCCCATTCCCAAACGGGAGATGATTGCAATCATTAGCATAAATAAAAATGGAGTATTAGTATCAGTGAAGACTAGGGGGAACACACCCAAGAAAAATAATGACAGGCCCATTAGCGAACCATATTTTGCGGGAATAGTATCCGAATATCGACCCATAAGTGGAAGAAATAATACCGCAATTATCGACGCAGGTAACATCATTATGCCCGCATCGTACGGTGAAAGACCTAGTACTAATTGTGAAAAAACAGGAATTGCGTAGATCGTGCCAAAATTCCCTAAACTTGTTAAAAAGACAACAATGGTTGCCCATAAAAAATTTGGATATTTAAAAACAGTAAAGTCCAATAATCTATCTTTTTTGGATAGCTGCAAGTAAATAAATGCAACCGTGAATACTATCCCTATAAATAAAAAATTTATTATAAATTTAGATGTCCAACCCTGCCTTTGGCCGTCAGAGAAAATTGTCATAAAACTGTATAGAGCAATCACTAGACAAAGCAGCCCTATCCAATCAAATTTACTCACTCCTTTATTCCTAATATTAGGCATAACAAATGAACCGACTACCATTGAAAAAAGTATTAACGGCAAAGGAATGAGAAAAATACTTCTCCAATTTATGTAATCTATAATTAATCCGCCTAAACTTGGCCCGGCACCAAAGCCAGCTACCGTACCGCAGGTAAAAAGCGTTAAAGATAAACCACGCCTGTTGATTGGGAATGCCTGCATGATTGCCACCATTGTCTGTGACATCAATATCCCAGCTGTAACCCCCTGTATAACCCGTGCAAAGACCAATACATAAAAGAGCTCTGCAAAAGCTCCAATGAAACAAGAAATTGAAAAAATAATTATTGATATGGTGAATGTATGCCAGTGTCCAAACACCATGATCAACCAAGTGCACGCAAGTTGGCTTGCTGTCATAGCGACGTAAAACCCAGTCGCCATAAGTTGCGCTTTATCTTGGCCCACGCCAAAGCTACCCATTATGCTTGGGACAGCTACAGTAATAATCGTAGCGTAGGTAACCATCGTAAAAGACGTGGTAACAATTGCTAATATTAAAAGTACATAAAATTTATTACCTAGCTTTTCTTTTAAACTTTCAAATGTGGTCATAAG
>CAYYUG010000118.1:0-6225 GCA_964474755.1 uncultured Rhodospirillaceae bacterium
ACATATTCGCAAAAGGCTGAGCTCAGCATCGGATAGGTTTCGCTTAGCGCGTAGGCACAGATTACCCCGTCAATATCAGCCAGCTTTAGCCCGGCATCGTCGAGGGCATACAACGCTGCTTCCGTGTGTAACGACATACAAGTGCTACCCGGGACCTCGCCGACCTTGGTGTTGCCGACGCCGGTGATGGCGGCTTTTCGTGTCATAGTAGTTGGCTCTTCTCAGCGATGATTGCAATCTCGGCCTGTACTTCGTATGTGATGGCTTTGTTGTTTTTGGCGGCAAACTCCGGACACAGGCATGGGGATTGTATAGGCCGCATCACCACCCGTTTGAATAGATTTGTGAGGAGTTTGGGGATGTCACAATTAAAGATGCTTGAGGGCAAGGTTGCTGTCGTAACCGGCGCGGGCCGCGGTATCGGTCGTGGGTATGCGATGATGATGGCGGCGCACGGTGCGAAAGTTGTTGTCAACGACCTGGGCGGCTCGGTTAGCGGCGAGGGTGCAGATGCGGGGCCGGCCTTCGAGGTTGTGAACGAGATCCGCAACGCCGGTGGCGAGGCGGTCACGAACGGCGACAGTGTCGCTGATTGGGAGGGCGCGCATCGCATCGTACAGCAAGCGGTCGACGAGTTCGGCAAGATTGACCTTGTCGTCAATAATGCGGGCATCTTGCGCGACAAGATATTCCACCGTATGACGGAAGACGATTTCGACGCCGTCGTCGCGGTCCATCTGAAGGGCTCTTTCAATGTTAGCCGGGCGGCGGCTGATCATTTCCGTGCGCAGGAATCCGGCGCTTTTGTGCATATGACGTCGACCTCAGGTTTGGTTGGTAATTTTGGGCAAGCTAACTATGCGGCGGCAAAACTCGGTATCGCAGGTCTGTCGAAGTCGATCGCGCTCGACATGGCGCGCTTCAATGTGCGTTCAAACTGCATTACGCCCTTTGCTTGGAGCCGCATGATCGGATCCATGCCGCAAGACACTGAAGCGCTGCGCGCCCGCGTCGCCAAGATCAAGGAGATGACGCCGGAAAAGATTGCGCCAATGTGTGTCTTCTTATTGAGCGACGCTGCAGAGGGCATCTCGGGGCAGATCTTCGGTGTGCGGAACAACGAGATATTTCTGATGGGGCAGTCACGTCCGCTGCGATCGGTCCATCGTGGCGAAGGCTGGACGCCGGAAACGGTCGCTGAGCATGCTATCCCGGCAATGAAGCCGCACTTCTACCCGCTTGACCGGTCGGAAGATATCTTCAGCTGGGATCCGATATAGCATAGTAGAATAATAACGCCCCGGCGCTGTCCGTTAGGGAGACACGCCGGGGCGAATTCTTTTGAGGGCGATTTAGATCGCCGCCGTAACCATGATCTCGATAGATAACCCCGCGGCAGCGAGGGGCGCTTCGACGGTGGCTCTGGCCGGTGGGTTGGCTGGGTCGATCCAGGCGACCCAGATTTCGTTCATATCGGCCCAAGTGCCAATGTCGGTTAGCCAGATTTGCGCCGACAGCAGTTTCGTTTTGTCGGTGCCAGCTTCCGCTAAATACTTGTCAATGGCGTCAACGATCTGTTGGCACTGCCCCTTGACGTCCAGGGACCGGTCGCTAGCCGTTAAACCTGACAGGTAGACTGTATTGCCGTGCACGACGGCCTTGCTCATCAGCTTGTTGGTATCAATACGTTTTATGGACATAGTGTTCCTCCCTTTGTGTTGCGGTAATCTGACATGAGTACTAAGGGCCCCTGAGGTTGTGAACAAGTGGGTAGAGTAATGTTCAAGAGAATAAAGCAAAAGGTGAATAACGATGCGGCACTGCTACACCGCGGTCGGTTTGTGAATTTGGACTTTCTGGTTGGTGTTGGCGATACGGACTACGTGGTGGCGGTTCGTGAGGGCCGCATCGAGACGATTGAGGAGCGCAGGCTGCCGACCCATACGGGTGTGTTCTCGGTCCACGCCACCACCGCCGCGTGGGAGGCGCACTGGCAGCTTATGCCACGGCGCGGCCGGCACGATTTGTTCAGTATGGTGGCGGATGGCGCGGCGACCTTTGAGGGAAATTTGCTGCCTTTGATGCAAAATTTACAATATTTCAAAGACGTTCTGGCGTCGCCTCGGCGTGAGAGAAGGGAGGGCTGATTGATGCCGGACTATGAACCCATTATTGGCCGCTACTTCACTATGGATGTCGGCGGAGAAGCGATGCGGATCTATGTCGAGGAAGCTGGTAGCGGTATTCCTCTAGTTTGCCTGCATACCGCGGGTTCGGACGGACGCCAATTCCGGCACCTCATGTGTGATCCAGCGATTACCAATCAATATCGGGTGCTCGCTTTCGACATGCCTTGGCACGGTAAGTCCAACCCCCCGGCGGGTTGGCAGGACACCGAATACAAGCTGACTACCGAGTCTTATAAGGAAACCGTCGTAGCATTCTGTGATGCCATGGGCCTCGACAAGCCAGTCGTGATGGGTTGTTCGATGGGGGGGCGTATCGTCCTCCATCTGGCCCTGGAAAATCCCAAGGCCTATCGGGCGGTGATCGCTCTGGAAGGGGCGGACCATCTGGAAGCCTACTACGACACAGAATGGCTGCACCGTCCTGACGTCCATGGCGGCATGGTCAGTGCAGCGTTCGTTTCGGGGCAGATTGCTCCGCAGAGCCCGGACGAGTATCGCCATGAAACCCTATGGCACTACATGCAAGGTGGCCCCGGCATCTTCAAAGGTGACCTCTATTTCTATTGGGTCGATGGCCATTTCGATGACCGTTCGTCGCAGATCGACACTTCGCGTTGCCCGGTCTATCTGCTGTCCGGTGAGTATGACAGCTCCTGCACACCAGAGCGGACTGAGGCAACGGCGTCCCGTATCAAGGGATCTAAGGCGATAATTATGGACGGGATGGGCCATTTTCCGATGTCAGAAAATCCTGACCTGTTTCGCCAACATATCTTGCCTGTCCTAGAGAATATCAGAGCATGATCGCGATCCCGTTCTATATCGATATGAAGAGCCCCTATTCCTATGTTGCGGCGCATCGCGGTCTGATGCTGGCGCGTGCTGGGAAGGTGCAGTTCGACTGGCGTCCTTTTACCCTCGACATCGGAAGCCGAACCGGTGTGCCGGGCTGGCGGAACCGGGCGCGGTATGTCTATCGCGACGTGCGCCGTTTCGCAACGCCGTTGGGCCTGACAATCCGAGGTCCAAAGGAAGTTTATGACTCGATGGTCGCTCAGATGGGTTTGCTCTACGCCAGACAACATGGCGATGTCGATGCATACATTGAGCGCACATATGCGGCTTTCTTTAATCGAGAGCTGGCGCCAGATGATGTCGCCGCCGTCATGGCCCAACTCGAACGCTGCTGCTGTCCAACTGAAGGTTTCGATGATTTTCTGCAGGGCGAGGGTGCTGCGGCGTTGGCCGCAGCACAAGAAGAAGCGCATCAGGCCGGTGTGTTTGCCGTGCCAACCCTTATCGTCGAGGGTGAACTTTTTTGGGGGCAGGACCGGTTCGATATGGCGATGGCGGCGGCGGGTGTTGGTTAGTCCCTCAGCCTTCGGCGCAGGACAACGTCGTTTGAACCGCGCCGAGCGTTCCGTAGTCCGCAACGACAACGTCACCCACATTGAGCTCCAACAAGCCCGAGCATGTTCCTGTTGTTACGACTTCACCGGCGCGAAGCCCGTCGCGCTGACGTTGAAAATTAGCGAGCCAGACCATAACATTGAAGGGATTGCCAAGTGCCCGACGGCCTTCGCCGGAAGCGCAAAGATCACCATTGATCGTGACGGTCAACTGATGTGATGGCAAATCAAAACGTTGCCAATCAGTTATGAAGTCGCCGGTCACCAGTGCTATATTGGCCCCACCGTCGGCAGTAACGGCGATACGGCCGGCACCAGCAAGCCCATTAGAAAGGCGGGAGCCGACTATTTCTAAAGATGGCGCGATGCCATCAGTTGCTGCGGCCACTTCATTGGCCGTGTAGTCGTCGTCACGCGGTGGCAAATCCCGGCACAGGCGAAAGGCAAACTCGGCTTCAAGTTTGGCATCGTGAGCCGTAAAAATTTCTACATTCGCCGGACTGGTGAAGCAAAATCGTGCAGGAACCCGCGCTGCGCCAGGCTCTGTCGTGCCGAGCGCTGCTTGTGCTTCCGCGCTGGTCGAGCCGACTTTCCAGCTGTCCGATGGATCACCGATATGCCACAAGACTTCTTGTTGGAGGGCGTATGCGGCGTCCAAATTTTCCCCGATCGCGGCGGGTTCGACCGCTACTGTACCTCCGTCGAGCCGGGCACGACACAGGCGCTCCGCAAGGTCTGACACGTCATCCTCCTAGTTTGTCGTTGTCCAATCTAGCGCGACAGAATAGATTCGTAGAGAGCTATCGTCTGCGATACGATCACCGGTTCGGAAAACGCGGTTTCTGTTAGCGCGCGTGCCTCCCTACCATAGCGCGCACGCAGAGATGAATCCTCGGCCAGGGTCTGCAGTGCATCAGCCAGCGCTTCGCTCGATTTGAGCGGGACAAGTAGCCCTGTTTCGTTGTGTAGGCAGATCTCACGGCATCCGGCCACATTTGTGGCCACCATCGGCAAGCCCGCGGCGGCGGCTTCCAGTAGCGATTTTGGAAGGCCCTCACGATAGGAAGGCAGCACTGCAATGTGCGCTCGGGCGTATTCTCCGGCGACGTCATCGCTTGAGCCTGCGACATCGACGATACCTTCCTTTGACCAACTGGAGATTGTTTCCATCGGTATAGCTGCCGGGTTTTCGTCAACGGGACCCACTAGTCGGATGCGGATCGCCGTCCCTCGATCTCGTAACTCTCTGGCTGCCTCGACGAGTTCACCAATTCCTTTGTCCCACAACATGCGTGAGACGCATACGGCAACAGGAACGCCGTCTGGTTCCGGCGCGGGTTGGTATTGCTCGATATCGACACCGGAGCCTTTAATAATCGTGATGCGCTCCGGCGAGATACCGATAGTATTGGTGAATAGTGCAAAATCGTCTGGGTTCTGGACGATTACCCGACTAGTTGGCCGGTTGAGTAAGAAGCGGAATGCCACACGGACGATCGGTCGTACAGCCCGCGCGAACAACCCTTCTGAAATGAACAGAAAGCCCATTCCGGCGAATGCGTTTATCATGCTGGGTATACCGGTTAGCCAAGAGGCAATCGATCCGTACAAAGCCGGTTTCAAGGCGACATGATGGACGATATCTGGGCGTTCCCGCCGGTAGAGGTTGATCAGGCTGTTGAGGGTTGCAGCGTCATGGAAGGGATTGCGGCCGCTGCGCGACAGTTCTATTTGAACGAGCCGGAATCCTTCCGCTTCAATTATAGAACGATTATCTTGGACACGGGTTGCAACAACCACTTCCGCTCCGGCATCACGTGCTGCGCGCGCAATAGGCAGACGGTGGGAGCAGAAATACCAATCTTCACTAACCAAATAGAGGATCTTTTGGCCGGCGAGTGTCATATATCGGCGCTGGTAGTCCAGCGTTTTTGCCATGCCTTTGCCACGCAGACCTCTCCTGCCACGTATCCTTCCGCCGTGACCGTGCTGCAGGAACCACCCAGAATTGGATGAACAGTGGCTTCTAGCTTAGCACGCAGAATATCAAAGCTCGGGACGAACCGACAGATGGTGGGGTTCACGCCGTAAGCGGGTACAGGCGAGAGATTGTTGTTGATGGCCAGACGGTATGGGGAATGTGCTGCACCTGCCGCTTGCTCCGTTGGGACATCGCTGGAAACCGGGCCGTCATGGATCTGTGAGTTGCTCATCGCTTCAGCTCGTGATGCAACTGCCCTGGCCCCAGTTTGACGTTTTAGATCGAGAAATCTGGCTATGCCCTGCATCGCTGCTCCGGGAATTTAATGAACCCGCTCACTGTAATGCGTGGAGGCAGAATTGTCTCTGCGCGAGAGGGGTATAGAGTTAATCCATGCAATTTTAAAGCCGCTTCCAGTAAACGATGCATTGAGTGATATGATCTCGTGATACCGGAGTAGGAAGCCTCAGCCTCACCATCTAGGCATACCAGAAGCTAATCTAATGGTTGGCGGAACTAGTGACAGACACAGCCTTAGCAGATGTTTTTTTGCTGTTAAAAGGCGCTTATTGGGGTTCGGGAATAAAGGCTGTTTAGAAGTAGGTGCTGAATGATTACCCAGTCTTCAACTCTAAGGTGCTGACAT
>CAYYUG010000119.1:0-6169 GCA_964474755.1 uncultured Rhodospirillaceae bacterium
TCGACTAGCGACTGAAAACCGGACCCAATAGTGCGGATCGGACTTCCAAAGCCTGCCGGCGCTGGTAGATCCATAATCACGTTGCGGTGCTCCAATTGTGGCTGCTCCACCGCCTGCGGCACGGTGAGCAATTCGGAGGCTGGCACGCCAGCTGCCGCCAGCTCGCAAACCCAGTTGGCCGCCGTGCCAGCCAAGAACAGCTCTTCAAGCGTCGCACGGAAATCGCTGTAGTGGCCCAGACGTGCGTCATGTGTCGCAAACCGAGGATCCTCAATTAGGTCTGGCTGGCCAAGGACGTCGAAGAGAGCCGCCACCTGATTATCGAGCAGCACTGCCAGCAGGACATAGCCCTCCTTGCACGCATACTGCTCCGCCGAGGCCAGACCGGTCAGCGACGCGTTACCATTGAGCTTTGGTTCTTCCCCCGCGACCGTGTAGTTGGCAATCAGTGGACCCAGCTGCGTGAGCGCACTGTCCAGCATGGCAACATCCAGAAACTGGCCTTCTCCCGTCACCTCTCGGCGGAACAATGCGGATGCGATCGCATATGCTGCTGTAATTCCCGTGGTCATATCAACGACGGTAAAACCAACTCGAGTTGGGCCATTTTCCGGATAACCAGTCGTCGTGATCATTCCGGATGCTGCCTGTATTGCACTGTCGTAGGCCGCGGCCCCCGCCTTCGGGCCTTCTTGTCCGTAGCCGGAAATCGAGCAATATATGATAGACGGATTAATTTCCTTGATCGCCTCATACCCGAAACCAAGCCGATCGATCACACCCCCTTTGAAATTCTGGATAAAGACATCGGAATCCTTGACCAGACGATGCACGATATCTTTCGCCCGTTCATGCTTTAGGTCGAGGGTCATCGAGCGTTTACCAGCATTGACACTTAGATAAAGCGGCGCCATCCGGTTCTCTTGAAACCAACCGGATGTCAACATGCCACGTGCCTGATCTCCGGCACCCCGCACTTCTACCTTGATCACGTCCGCCCCGAGCAGCGCCAGCTGCTGTGTCGCGAAGGGACCCGCTAGCACCTGAGAAAAATCTGCCACGCGAATATTGTCGAATGCTTTTGCCATGCCGTTTCCTGTGACTGACCGTCGATGCCTTGACTTCCACCGCAGCTATAATGCGATATCGCATCGTCCTGAAAATACCACGTCCACGCAAGGATCAACCAATGACCTATAGGATTGGCGTCGATATTGGCGGCACTTTCACCGACTTCGCGCTTTACGGCGAAGATGACGGAACGATGGCCATATATAAACAACTGACGACACCAGCCGATCCATCCGTCGCGGTCTTGGAGGGTATCAGCGTGCTACTCGACCGCCACGAAGTGACAATGGAAAATGTCGAAGCGGTCGCCCACGGCACTACATTGGTCACCAATGCTGTTATTGAGCGGCGAGGTGCGAAAACCGGCATGCTGGTCACGAAAGGCTTCCAGGATATCCCTGACATGCGTTTGGAGCAGCGTTACGACCTGTTCGACCTACGGCTCACCTTCCCTTCGGCCATCGTAACGCGCCCCGCACGGCGTGAAATCGCCGAGCGCGTAACTGTCAATGGGGAGATCACGAATGCGCCAGACCTGAAACAAGCGCATGCTGCGATTTCTGAACTGATAGAAACTCAGATGATCGAAGCACTCGCCATTTGCTTCCTGCACGCTTACGCTAATCCAGTGCACGAACAGGCGATCGCCGATATGGCGAGGGCCGAGTTCCCAGCACTCTACGTCACTGCCTCCGCAGAAGTCGTACCAACCATGCGCGAGTACGAGCGTTGGACTACCGCCTGCATTAACGCCTACACGCAGCCAATGTTTGACCGCTATCTCGGTCGCTTGGAAGACGGGCTAATGGGACTGGGTTTCAACGGCAAGCTGTTCATCATGACGTCAAGCGGTGGGGTCTTAGCACCGGATGTAGCGCGGCGCTTTCCCATCCGTATGCTGGAATCCGGCCCAGCGGCCGGCGTCCTGATGTCTGCGTTGCACGGCCGCAATCTGAACCTGCCGGAATTGCTTTCATTCGACATGGGCGGCACGACAGCGAAAGGAGCTTTAGTGCGCGACAGCGCCCCTCTACGCAAATACGATATGGAAGTCGCACGGGTACACGATTTCAAGAGAGGCAGCGGTCTCCCGGTCATCACACCGGCAATCGACATGATCGAGATCGGCGCCGGCGGAGGTTCCATCGCGGAGGTCGACGAACGCGGCCTGTTGCGCGTAGGTCCGCGCAGTGCGGGAGCTGACCCCGGCCCAGCTTGTTATGGCGCCGGCGGAAATAGTGCAACCCTGACGGATGCTAATCTGTTGCTCGGGTATCTCGACCCTAACCATTTCCTGGGTGGTGAGATGGCGCTCGAGATCGATGCCGCCAAACGGGTCATCCAGGAGACCATCGCCAAACCGCTGCGGCTAGACTTGAACCGCGCTGCCTGGGGAATTCACGAAATCATCAACGAGGATGTCGCCCGCGCCTTCCGCATCCATGCCTCGGAACGCGGTTTCGACTATCGCCAATCCAGTATGGTCGCGTTCGGCGGCTCCGGTCCACTACACGCTATGGCCGTCGCCCGCATTCTAAAAATCCCACGTGTCGTCTTCCCCATCGGCGCCGGCGTAATGTCGGCCCTCGGCCTGCTGGCAAGCCCACTCGCCTTCGAGATGAGCCGTTCGCGTCTTGCCGTAATCGATGATCTTGACCGAGAAGGCTTTGCCGAAATTTTTGGACCATTGATCGAAGAAGCGGTCGGCTTCCTGCACCGTGCCGACATCGGTACGGCGGACATTAAGGTTAGATGCAGCCTAGACATGCGTTACTACGGCCAAGGTCGTGAGATCGAAATCGTCTTACCGGTCGAGGACCCCGCCGCCGCGTTCGACCAACTAACTACTCTCTTCGAGGCACGCTACACCTCACTCTTTTCTATCAGTACACCCGGCGCGCCACTCGAGATCGTCAACTGGAAGGTCGAGGCGACTGGTCCCGATGCCGGCTTGCAAAGTGGCTACCAGATGGTCGGGATAGATGCCGCGGGAACCACCGCCCTCAAAGGCACGCGCCGTGCCTGGTTCGGCGCCGACGCATATGAGTGCGCGGTCTACGACCGCTACTCGCTCACCGCCGGCTTGACTGTCAAAGGCCCGGCAATGGTCGAAGAGCGCGAATCAACATGCGTCATCGGTCCGGGTGAAACTGCACGCGTCGATGCGGCAGGAAACTTAATTGCGGAGCTTGTGGAAACGCTGAGGATGTAATGACAAAATTCAGTACTAACAGATGCCAACAGAAGCCGTTCCTTTTTTACTTCCACCCGTTTCTCTCCCGAAGGAGAGGCTCTCTGCAGTTCGCCGCCATCAGCTTTCCCCTTCGGGAGAAGGCAAGTATGTGGAGACGATTGCAGCATCCCTCCTTGCGTCCCATCTGCCAAGGAGCCTCCTGATATGGCCACATCCACCTACGACGCCGTCAGCCTCGCAATTATGTGGGACCGATTGATCTCTGTTACCGACGAAATCGTATCGACCCTGGTGCGAACGTCTTTCTCTACCATCGTACGTGAGAGCTACGATTTATCCGTCGTGCTGCTCGACGCCGAAGGCAAACTGATGGCGCAGGGCTCGTTCAGCGTACCAGTCTTTATCGGCACCGCCCCACGCACCCTACGATATATGCTCGCTAAGTTCCCGCCGGAAACGCTGAAGCCCGGTGATGTAATTGCTACCAACGACCCCTGGATGGGCACCGGGCATATTTTCGACATTTCCGTCATGCGGCCGGTCTTTTCCGGTGACCGGCTGATAGGTTACACGATGAGCATTACCCATTTGCCTGATATCGGTGGGCTCGGCTTCGGCGCAGCGGCGACTGAAGTTTTCCACGAAGGGCTGCGGCTGCCAATTTGCAAGCTGGCGTCAGAAGGCAAGCTCGACCCCTTCATCCTGGAGCTAGTAGAGACCAATGTTCGCGTACCGGACCAAACGATTGGTGATCTACTGGCAAACGTCACCTGCAATGAGGTGGGCGGCCGGCAGTTGCTCGACTTCATGGACGAATACGGCCTCGACGAGATTGGTCCCTTGTCTGACGCGATACGCAGTCAGTCGGAGCGAGCCATGCGGGACAAGATCAATGAGATGGCAAATGGCACATACGCCCACGAGGTCCAGATCGAGGGCGTAGAGGGGCCGAGCACGTTGGCCTGTACGGTGGAGGTGAAAGACGAGACTATCCACGCCGATTTCACCGGCACCAGCGAATGTGTCCGGCACGGCATCAACGTACCGCTTTGCTACACAAACGCTATGACCCTCTACGCGATAAAATGCATGACTGCAGCAACCATCCCTAACAATGAGGGTTTTACCCGTCCGGTGACGGTGAGCGCGCCAGAAGGCTGCCTACTGCATGCACAGCCTCCCTCACCCACCGGTGGACGACACATCATCGGGCACTTCGTGCCGTCGCTAATCTTCGGAGCATTGGCGGAGGCTGCACCGAATAAGGTACAGGCTGATTGCGGCATGATGGACCTGATGACCATCCAGGGCACTACGCCAAACGGCCGCGGCATCTCCACCATTTATTTTTCGAGCGGCGGCTTTGGCGCACTCGCGGAGCAGGATGGTGGCGACACCGTGCCAGGCCCGTCCAATATGGCCGTCGTGCCAGTCGAGACCTGGGAGGCAATCACCGGCATGACCGTGCTGGAAAAACGCTTTGTCCCTGACAGTGGTGGCGCCGGCGCGGCACGCGGCGGCGTAGGACAGGTGGTCCACCTCCGAAACGACAGCGGCCACCCGATGACCGTCTTCTGCATGGCTAATCGCACCGAATTCCCACCTGTCGGCTATCACGGAGGCAAGAATGGGCAGATGCGTGAACACCGCATAAATGGCAGTGTGGTGCACCCTAAAGGCAGTTACGTCCTGCAGAATAGTGACACGATCACGCTCACCCAAGCCGGCGGTGGCGGCATCGGCGACCCGAAGACCCGAGACCCGGAGAAGGTACAGGCTGATGTGCGGGACGGGTTCGTTTCAGTGGAGGGTGCTATGAAGGATTATGGGGTCAACGTCTAGCCAACCCGCTGCTATCATAAACTCCCTCGCGCTCAGGTCACGGTGGAGCCTCCCAAAACGAGGCAAGGATTAGCTTGCAAACCGGGCTGTCGGTGACAGATGCCAAGCATCAACGTGGAATACAGCCGGTACATATTCAGCGTTACACACGAAACAGACCACGAAGTCGTCTTCCTCCGTTGTGAAGCCGATGGCCATAGCGAAGGCGCCTCACTGTATGTGTAGCCGGATCTTTTCCAGAAATATTCAAAAGTGCCGTTATCTAGGTCGCACTTAATAAACCCTAGGAAGTTACGTCCGGTTCGTCTTCGAAATGAGCGCAATAGGCATGCTCCATGTCGTCGTCCATGGCGGTGATCGTTACCGAGTAGCGCGTATCGCACATTCGGACCCTTGCGCAAATTTTTACCATCGAGATCCTTGGGTAACTAACCGATCACCGTGATCTCCTATAACTCGTCGGCGCCTTTATATAAAACCGGCGTGTAGACCCCCGCAGATATTTGTTCGGCGGATTGAACGGCTTGGGTTTGCCCGCAAGCGCTATTGCGTCGCAGCCTCTTAGACCAGGGTTAAGGGCTAAACACATCGCCGCAGCAACCGAATTCAGGCGGAAACGGAGCAACCGCAGTCACAATATGGACAGATTCAGACATGCGAGGGTTGGGATACCAAAGGCTCTGCGCTACGGTCACTGCACACTGTCTACCCAGCTAAGGATATCGCCATGCGCGCCGTACTCGTCGATCCAGCCGCTCCCGGCCATCTTGCGCTTACCGAGGCGCCGGACCCGGCTCCATTGTCGAGCCAGGCTCTGGTCGCAGTGAAGGCGATCTCGCTCAATCTCGGTGAGGTAAAACGCGCGCGGCGCAGTCCGCCCGGCACTCTTCTGGGCTGGGACGTATCGGGCGACGTCCTTAAGCAAGCAGCCGATGGATCGGGTCCTGCGCCGGGTACGCGTGTCGTCGGTGTGATGAACACCGGTGCCTGGGCCGAGCGCGCCGCCATCGAAACCGCCTGGATGGCACCGCTGCCAGACAACGTCTCTTATGAGACTGCCGC
>CAYYUG010000120.1:0-5891 GCA_964474755.1 uncultured Rhodospirillaceae bacterium
GGGTTCGACATCGCACTGACCCGCGCCATCGCAGATTCGATCCCGGTGCCGGTCATCGCTAGCGGCGGTGTAGGCAACCTGGATCATCTCGTCGAAGGGGTGCGCGACGGTCACGCGACGGCGGTGCTGGCTGCGACGATCTTTCATTTTGGCGAATACTCGATCCAGGAAGCAAAGGCCCACATGGAAAATGCCGGTGTTCCGATGCGCCCCTGACAGGCGTGTGTAAATCTGCTAACGAATCTATTATGACCGATACTCCAACCGATGCTCGTGTCCTCGACCGCCTGTTTTCTGTGATCGATAGCCGTCGCGGCGGCAATCCTGACGCGTCGTATACCGCGTGGCTACTCGAAAAAGGTCCGCCTAAAGCTGCTCAGAAGGTTGGCGAAGAGGCGATCGAGACGGTGATAGCGGCGCTAGATCACGACGAACGCGCGTTAGCGGCGGAATCCGCCGACCTGCTTTACCATCTGTTAGTGTTGTGGGCGGCACGGGGTCTCGATCCGAGCCAGGTTTGGGACGCGCTGGCGGCCCGGGAAGGAATTTCCGGGCTGGTTGAAAAAGCTGCGCGAAAGGAAGATTAATGGCTTACGACAACGATAATATCTTCGCTAAAATCCTGCGCGGCGAAATCCCATGCGATAAGGTGTACGAGACAGAACATTCGCTTGCTTTCCGCGATATTAGCCCGCAGACGCCGGTGCATGTGCTGGTCATCCCGAAAGGGAGTTATGTCTCGATGGATGATTTTTCTGCCAACGCGTCCGAGGCGGAGCAGGCAGACTTCTTGCGGTCGGTCGGGGAAGTCGCACGGATGGAAGGCATCGTCAAGAACGGTTATCGTGTGCTTTCCAATATTGGCCGCGACGGACACCAGGAAGTACCCCATCTTCACATGCACATCTTCGGTGGCAAAGATCTCGGCAGAATGATTAAACCGATCGACAAGTAGGTTACCATGGCACGGACACTAAACATCGGCGCTGCACAACTTGGCCCCATCGCTAAAGGCGAGAGCCGCTCGGCCGTTATTGAGCGGCTGCTCATCTTGTTGCGTCAGGCTGCAGCACGCGACTGCAAACTCGTCGTATTTCCCGAACTGGCGCTCACCACCTTCTTCCCGCGCTACTACATGGAAGACCAGGAGGAGGTTGATACTTGGTTTGAGAGCAGCATGCCAAACAATGCGACGCAGCCGCTGTTCGACGAGGCGCGCCGGCTCGGTATAGGCTTCTATCTCGGCTATGCCGAGCTCTGCGTTGAAGATGGGAAGACGAGGCATTTCAACACTGCGATCCTTGTCGATGAAACTGGAAACCTTACCGGTAAGTACCGAAAGGTGCATCTGCCAGGCCATGCGGAAAATGAGCCGGAGCGGCCGTTCCAGCACCTCGAAAAGCGATATTTCGAGCCAGGCAATCTTGGCTTTCCCGTGTTTGAAGCGTTCGACGGAGTGGTTGGGATGTGCATCTGCAACGACCGCCGCTGGCCAGAGACATATCGCGTTATGGGTATGCAGGGGGTCGAACTTATTATGCTCGGCTACAATACGCCCCGCTATTTTGCGCCGGCGCCAGATCTAAACCGGATGGCTGATTTCCACAATCATCTGGTGTTGCAGGCCGGTGCCTATCAGAATGGTTCCTGGGTTGTCGCCGTCGCCAAGGCGGGTGAAGAGGAGGGCTGCGACCTCATTGGCGAAAGCGTCATCGTGGCGCCAACCGGCGAAATCGTGACGCAATGCCAGACCTTGGGCGACGAGCTTATTGTTGCTGCCTGTGATCTTGATCTTTGCACCTTGCTGCAGACCAAGCGCTGGGACTTCGCCGGAAATCGCGAGCCGGACAGTTATGGGCTGATCACCGGCTCGAAGGGCGTGGTCTCGCCGTTTGAGTAGACGTCTGTGCTGCTTATTGCTAGGACGCCGCTGTCATCTAAAAACCTGTTCCGAAAGTTTTTAATCGCGGGTAATTAGGAAAGGTCCACATATTGGGCTGTAATTAATACAATGTCTGCAAGCGTGCCCCAATTATTAACCAAAGGCTCGGTGATGTTTTAAAAACATTGTCGTAATTGCTGCTCGATATCTCTGAATCCAACGATTTTTCTGATGCGTTCCAGGCGACCTGCTCTGCCATATGGACGATAATGCTCTACGTAAGCCGTGTCCTTGACCGCTGCATATCGCGCCTGACACTTAATCCCCCGGCAGATTTGCCCTCTCGTTCTCTCAATTGACACTACCCCTATTCTAACTCCGGCTCTAACGGGTTAGCATTCTCTCGAACAAATCATCTGAGGGAGAGGGTCTTGGCAAACGTGTTCCGCGACGTTGCTATCGTCGGCGTCGCTGAATCCGATTTGGGTCGGGTTCCTGACAAGTCGAAATTCCAACTATCCGCAGAGGCAAGTCGGGCGGCACTCGACGAAGCAGGGCTGACGATAAAGGATGTCGACGGATTGCTGACGACCATCATTACCGATGGCGGCCAATTTTCGACTATGCTGATGGCCGAGTATATGGGCATCACGCCGCACTTCACAGACTCGACCTCGATCGGCGGCTCGTCTTTTGTAGCCTATGTTCAACACGCTGCTATGGCGATCGCCACTGGCCTGTGCGAGGTCGCGCTGATCTGCCACGGGAGCACGAACATCTCTGATCGGGGTGGCAGAGGCGGTCCAGTGTCGGCAGTGACAGATGTGTTCGGACCGGCTCAGTTCGAGGAACCGTATGGCGTTTCGACCGTGGGCAGCTACGCGCTTGCTGCCCAGCGCCACATGCACGAATACGGCACGACCAGCGAGCAACTAGCGGAGATAGCCGTGGCGACACGGCACTGGGCCTCTCTTAACCCCAAGGCATACATGCGCGATCGCATCACCATCGACGACGTTTTGAACAGCCGCTTAATTGCCTCTCCGTTGCACCTGCTGGATTGCTGTCTGGTGACCGATGCGGGTGGCGCGGTCGTCCTCACCTCGCTGGAGCGGGCTCGGAATTTAAAGTCTAAGCCTGTACGCGTACTGGGCTCGGGCGAGGCGCACACCCATCGAATGATCAGTCAGATGCCGGACCTGACACAGACCGCGGCAGCGATTTCAGGCAAGCTTGCGTTCGAGCGTGCCGGGCTCACCCACGCTGATATAGACGTTGCAGAGATCTATGACAGCTTCACTATCACTGTGCTGTTGACCCTGGAAAGCCTTGGTTTTTGCGGAAAGGGTGAGGGCGGTGCCTTTGTTGAGAAACAGCGTACCGCGCCCGGCGGCGATTTTCCGATGAACACCCAGGGTGGTGCGCTCAGTTACACCCATCCCGGCATGTTCGGCATTTTTACCGTCATCGAAGGGGTACGGCAAGTGCGCGGTGAATGCGGTCCGCGCCAGGTCCCAGATGCGAAGATCGCACTATGCAACGGCACCGGCGGGGTGCTTTCCTCGACCGGCACTATCATTTTGGGGAGGGACTAACCATGGCATTACCACCACTACCCCGTCCCTATCAGGATACTGCTGAATACTGGGCCGCTGCGCGCGAGCATCGGTTCGTGATCCAGCGCTGTAATTCCTGTGGCGAGCATCAGTTCTATCCGCGCGGTGTTTGCAGCCACTGTCTGTCAAGTGAGCTGGAGTGGCGCGAAGCGTCCGGCAACGGTACGATCTATAGCTACTCGGTCAACCACCGGGCACCGCATCCGGGGTTCGCTGACGATCTGCCTTTTGTGTTGGCGATCGTTGAGTTGGAGGAAGGGCCGCGCATGATGACTAACATCGTCGTCAGTGACCCAGACAGCGTGACTATTGGCATGGCCGTCACGGTGACGTTCGACGATGTGACGGATCAGGTAACCTTGCCGAAGTTCACGCCAGCTTAGGAGATGATGTAATGACCAAACAACAACCTCGCATCGCGGTCATCGGCACCGGAGGGACTATCTCGTCGGTGGGGAGAGATAGTCTTGATATCGTGCGCTATGTCGAAATTGGAAAAATCTACGAGGTCGACGAGTTGCTGAAAGCGTTCCCCGAAACGCTGGAACAGGCCGATGTTGTGCCCGTGCGGTTTCGCGCTTTGCCCAGCACAGCGATAGGACCGGCGGAGTGGCTTGAGATCGCAGCTAAAATTCATGAACTGTCGGAGAGTGATCCGAACCTGGCAGGCGTTGTCGTCACACACGGCACCGCGACCTTGGAGGAGACCGCATATTTCTTGAACCTAACACTCAAGGTCGATTGTCCAGTCGTGCTAGTTGGGGCGCAGCGGCCAGCTACAGGGCTCAGCACCGACGCAGGTATGAACCTCGTGAACGCGATCCGCACAGCCAAAAATCCCGCCTCGCGCGGGCGCGGCGTACTGGTGCTTCTGAACGATGAGATACATTTCGCGCGCGATGTTACAAAGACCTCAACGTTACGGATGCAGACCTTCAAGAGCCGCGATTTCGGGTTGCTCGGTCACGCTGATTTCGACAAGGTCGCTTATTACCGCATGCCAGAACGGCGCCGCGCGCCAGATACGGAATTTGATGTTCGCGGTGTGACGAACCTGCCGCGAGTTGATATCAGCCTGACCTATGCAGGTTCCGACGGTACGGTCATTGATGCGCTGGTCGCTGCAGGTGCAAAGGGGATCGTCGTCAGCGCGATGGCACCTGGCTACACTACGCCGGCGGAACACAGCGCATTGTGCCGCGCGACGGAAGCGGGCGTCGCCATCGCCCAGAGTACGCGGGCCGGCAGTGGGAGGGTCGGTGATGTGCCGTCCAAACGCGCGCCGGGCGCTGTGCTGGCCGATAACCTCACACCTCAAAAGGCGCGAATCCTGCTCATGCTAGGACTAACTGTGACCCAAGAACCATCTGAACTGCAGCGCATGTTCGACGAATATTAATTTCCGCGCGCGTCTTCGACGAAGCCTAGACCCGATTGGGTTTATTGCAGCGCTTTTGGCGGATTTCAAAAACCCCAATCGGGTCTAGTTGCTTCTACTGTGCGACAAACCCGCCATCGACTGGAACTTCGATCCCGGTAATGTAGGATGCGTCGTCGCTGGCCAGGAATAAGTTGGCTTTCGCGACTTCCTCGATTCGGCCTTCGCGGCCCATTGGCACCGCGTTGATCATCTTGCGACGCACTTCCGGATCGGCGCTCATCATCGAAGTGCGCATCGCCGGCATCAGGCCGGGGTGGACTGAGTTCACCCTTATATTGTCGCGCGCGAACTGCACGGCTGCCGCCTTGGTCGCAAGACGCACCGCACCCTTCGCCGCGTTGTAACCCATATGAACGAACTTCTGACCGGTCAAGCCAGAGATTGAAGAAATATTGACGATCGATCCACCACTAGCCTGCTGCATCTTTGGGATCACAGAACGCATGCCAAGGAATACGCCGCGTGCGTTTACGTTCATTTGTTCGTCCCAGGTAGTGGTATTCAGCAAGTCGGGATGGCTGCCGCTCACACCGGCGTTATTGATCAAAATGTCGACCCTTCCGAAGGCTGATAAGGTTACTGCGACAAGCTTTTCCCAGTCCCCTTCGCTGGTTACGTCGAGTTTTTGAAATTGTGCGTCACCGCTTATTTCCGCAGCCAGCGTCGAGCCTTCCTCTTCCAGTATATCCGTGAGGACCACCTTTGCGCCTTCCGCCGCAAACAACTGTGCTGTCGCAGCGCCCATCCCTGATGCTGACCCCGTCACGATTGCCACCTTGTCTTTCAACCGCATAGCCTATTCTCCAAGTTATTTGTCTTTGGATAGGCTAGCGAATGGATGTGCGCTTGGCGACAGCATCAGCACGTGCGGAAGCATGTGGTCATCTTCTTGGATTGATTATTGCTGACAGGATTACCGATCCACCAGCCCTCGCCTTACCGCCCGCCGTGC
>CAYYUG010000121.1:0-5682 GCA_964474755.1 uncultured Rhodospirillaceae bacterium
TACGACCGCTACTCCTTTTCCGTTCTGCCACAGCTCGGTGCCCGAGTCGCTGGCGATGGACAAGCCTATCAATACTTAGCGGAAAGCATCCGAAAATTTCCAGACCAACATGCTTTGAGTCAGCGGATTGCTGCCGCCGGCCTCGACCACATCACCGTACAGAACCTGTCGGGCGGGATCGCAGCCATTCACGCGGCGTGGTGTATCTAACGCCGTGATCCGATCCATCGCCAGTCTCCGGCGCCTGATCGACATCGCCAAAACCTTTGCTCGACACGATGCGCTGTTTCCGCTGGAGCGAATGGGTGTGGCGCGGCCGATCGTAGCCGCCGCAAACCTTATTTCATGCCGGGCGGCAGAAGGGAGACCGGGCGAACGATTATCGGCTGCACTTGTAGAACTGGGTCCAGCCTTCATAAAGTTGGGACAGGCGCTGTCGGTCCGACCGGATCTGGTCGGAGAGGAAATAGCCGATGACCTTTCGAACTTGCAAGATCGCCTACCACCATTTTCCAGCGGCGTCGCGCGTCGGACCATCGCACAAGCGTTGGGTAAACCAGTGGACTCGCTATTCGCCCAATTCGACGATGCGCCAGTTGCCGCAGCATCGATCGCACAGGTCCACTTTGCAAAAACTCATGATGGCGACAAGGTTGCGGTCAAGGTACTTCGGCCCAACATCGAGGCCCACTTCCAGCAGGATCTCCAGGTTTTTCTATGGCTGGCCCGGCTAGTCGAACGCACCCGGCCCGCACTGCGACGGCTGCGACCTGCTGAGGTCATCGAGACATTCGAAGCTTCGGTCAAAATCGAGATGGACCTGCGGCTCGAAGCGGCGGCTGCCTCGGAACTGCGCGACAACACTGAGCATGACAGCGGCTTCCGGGTACCCAAAATCGATTGGGTTCGCACCGACCGACGGGTCATGACCTCGGAACGAATTGAGGGCGCCCGTATCGACGATCGCGCTGCGCTAGAGGTAGCGGGCTTCACCCCGCGTGAAATTCTCCAGCGGTCCGCAGAATCCTTCTTCAATCAAGTATTCCGCGACGGGTTTTTCCACGCTGATATTCATCCCGGTAATATGTTCGTCACCTCCGACGGCACGCTGTGCCCTGTCGATTTTGGCATCATGGGACGGCTAGACCAAAAGACCAGGAACTATCTCGCCGATATGCTAATTGGCTTTCTAGATCGTGACTACCAGCGTGTCGCCGAAGTTCATTTCGAAGCGGGTTATGTCCCATCCCATCAGTCAATCGGTGCCTTTACCCAAGCAATTCGATCTATCGGTGAACCAATCTTAGGCAAACCGCTGCACGAGATATCACTGGCGCGCCTACTCGCTCACCTTTTTCAAGTTACCAAAACGTTTGAAATGGAGGCGCAGCCGCAATTACTGCTATTACAGAAGACGATGCTGGTTGCGGAAGGGGTCGGCCGCGCGCTCGATCCGACGGTCAATATGTGGGCTCTCGCGCGGCCACTAATCGAAGAGTGGGTCATCTTCAACCGAGGTCCCGAAGCGCGACTGCGGCACATGGTAACCGACACCATTTCGACCTTGGAACAGCTACCACAACTGCTGGGACGTGCCGAGGCTGTTACCAAAGCGTTGCGCGACGGGCAACCGGTTCACAAAGGCCGTGAGGATCGGGTATTCGTTAAATTGCGGGCTGACTGGATTTTGTATGGGTTGCTTGGATTAATCGTAATTCTATTACTCACTAACCTGTAAAGGTTGGACCAATATGGAAAAGAAATGTTGAATATACCTGAGCGCGCAGTAAATTAAATACAGCGTTTATCTGTAAATATTGCCGGTGATAACATGGTGTTGCAGGGCAGGCGTATCCTTTTGATTATCTCGGGCGGCATCGCCGCCTTCAAATCGCTCGACCTAATCCGACGCCTGCGCGAACAGGGTGCCTTAGTGCGGTGCGTCCTAACCAAAGGCGGCGCAAAGTTCGTCACACCTTTATCGGTATCGGCGCTCAGCGAAGAAAAAGTTTATCAGGATATATTTTCACTAACCGACGAAGCGGAAATGGGCCATATAAACCTTTCGCGCGAAGCTGACCTTCTGGTCGTCGCGCCAGCCAGCGCCGACATACTGGCCCGTATGGCAAACGGCCTCGCAAGCGATCTGGCAACGACTGCGCTGTTGGCGACGAACAAGCCGGTGATGGTTGCACCAGCGATGAATGTGCGCATGTGGGAGCACGCGGCGACACAGGCGAACATCGACATTTTACGCTCCCGCGGCGTAGCGTGCATCGGACCCGTCGAGGGAAATATGGCCTGCAGCGAATACGGCTACGGTCGCATGAGCGAAGTGGAAGATATCGTCGACGCTATTACCAAGCATCTGGTTCCAGTTTCCGGGCCACTTGCAGGGCGGCGAGCGATCGTTACCAGCGGCCCTACCCATGAAGCAATCGACCCAGTTCGCTACATTGCCAACCGGTCGTCCGGCAAGCAAGGCCACGCTATCGCGGCCGCACTCGCCCGCAACGGTGCGGACACAGTCTTGGTAAGTGGACCAACCACCCTCCCCGACCCCATCGGGGTCACCATGGTCAAGGTCGAGTCTGCATGTGACATGCTCGCTGCGTGCGAAAAGGCGCTACCAGCGGAAATCGCTGTCTGCGTTGCCGCCGTCGCAGATTGGCGCGTCGCGGATGCCGCCGCACAGAAATTAAAGAAGAATCTTAGCGCGCCGCCACCGCTGGAACTAGCAGAAAACCCGGATATCCTCCGCATCCTGGCCAAGGCAGGTAACAAGCGGCCCGTCCTCGTGGTCGGGTTCGCCGCAGAGACAGAAAACATTGTCGCCAACGCACAGGCTAAACGCAAAAACAAGAACACCGATTGGATCATCGCCAACGATGTTTCGCCAAAAACAGGGACCTTCGGCAGCAATACCAACACAATCCATCTGGTCAACCGGGCCGGCACCGTCGAGAGCTGGCCGACGATGACCAAGGACGAGGTCGCTGAGCGGCTGGTTTCACGCATGAGCAGCCATTTCTGCAACATCAAATGACCAAAGTCGCCGTCAAACGTTTGCCGCACGGGGCCGATTTACCACTGCCAGTATACGCAACCACAAACAGCGCGGGGCTCGACCTGCTAGCGGCAATCGACGCCCCGCAAACCCTAGCACCGGGCGACCGCGCTTTGGTCCCAACCGGATTGGCCATCTCGCTTCCGCACGGATTCGAAGCACAGGTGCGACCACGCTCCGGACTGGCCCTGAAGAACGGAATTACTGTGCTGAATAGCCCAGGCACAGTCGATGCAGATTATCGCGGCGAGGTCGGCGTGGTGCTCATCAATCTTGGTGACAAGCCCTTCAAGATTTCGCGGGGCATGCGGATTGCGCAAATGATTGTTGCCCCGGTAACACAGCTGCTATGGCAGGAGCAGGAAAGCCTATCGGAGACCGCGCGCGGTGCCAGAGGCTTTGGTTCGACTGGAACGGAAGTCGGCTGAACCTGATGCTGCGGCTGACCAAAAAACTAATTTTCGCTATCGATGCGGTCGTCGACATCGCGTACAACGCGTCCAAATCCCCGGTGCAAAGTAAAGAGATCGCCCAGCGGCAGGGCATCCCGTGCCGTTATCTTGAACAGGTCCTGCAAAACCTAGTAAAATCTGGGGTCTTGCGCGGCGTTCGCGGACCGGGCGGCGGTTACTGCCTCGCCCGCGAGCGACGGCTAATTTCACTGGGCGAAATTAGCCGCATCGTAGATAAAATGGAAGGTACAGCTGACCCGCTGGAGGAACCAGGCGGATCAGAGCTTGGCCGCACCGTCCTCTACCCTCTCTGGCTCGAACTTCAAGAAGCCGCAATTCAGCATCTCGATGCGATCAGCATTGACGATCTCTGCGCCCGCGCCCGAGCCGCCGGCGTCCAATGTTCGGCGCCGGAAATGTTCGATTTCATGATCTAGCATGATCATCAGGTCGCCATCAGATGATAGGAAAAGCTCGAGCGACATGTCTGGCGTACCCAGAGTTATTCGTAGCCCAATTTATGACAACATTCTCAACACGATCGGGACGAGGCCAGCCATGTGCCTATCGCGCCTAATGCCCCCCGACAGCGTGGAAACCAAATTTTTAGCGAAACTAGAATTTTTAAACACAGGTAATCAGTCAAGGATCGCATCGGCTTGGCAATGACAGAGGCGTTAGAGCAAGACGGCAAAATCGAACCGTACAGGATAGTCGCCGAATTCACATTGGGCCATTCGGGGATCGCACTCACCGGCGTCCACGCGGGAAAAGGCTACCGGCTAATCTTGAAAATGCTAGTATTCATGTTAGCACAGTGGCTCAAGATACTAGTGCTGCTCGGTGCGAGGATAGACCTAGAACCGCCGCTTGGGAGAATGAACCGCGACATTGGCCGTGCTGATGCCATCAGCGCAGAGCTCGGCGATGCGATAATTCCGCAACAGTTCACCAATTCGGCCAATCCCCGTTTTGACCACAAAACAACAGCAAAACAAATTTGGCGCTACACCGACGGAGACCTGGACGGCAAGATAGCAGGCGTTGGCACATGCGGCGCATCGACGGGTTGCACAAGATTTTCAGCGAACACAAGCCTGATCGACGAGGTCATTTTGATCGCCAACGAGACTGCCTTCCGAACCGTACGGAATGTGGTGCGTATCAAGAGCATCCCCGCGAGCATATTTTCCGGTATAGCGATTGCAGCACCGCTTGAAATTTCGGAACGGCCGGATAGGGCCAACAAACGAATTGTGATCGCAATCCCCGCCTTCGCGGAGTACTGCCTATCCAAACTGCTATTTGAAGGAAACTGATATGCACGCAGAAATCACTGATGACCAGCTTCTGCGCTACGCACGTCATATTATTCTCGACGAGGTCGGAGAGGAAGGGCAGCTGAAATTACTGAATTCCAAGGTTCTGGTTGTCGGCGCCGGCGGTCTCGGTTCACCTATCCTACTTTATCTTGCTGCGGCCGGTGTCGGAACCCTGGGTATCGTCGATTTCGACACTGTCGATATTAGCAACCTGCAGCGTCAAATCCTGCACGCCACCAACAGGGTTGGTGCCCCCAAGGTTGACAGCGCGATCGAAGCGATCCGGGCTGTCAATTCTGAAATCACCATCTGCCCACACAAGGGAAAGCTGACAGCGGAAAACGCGATGGAACTGGTCCGCGACTACGACCTGGTAACCGACGGCTGCGATAACTTCACTACGCGCTATCTGATTAACGATGTCTGCCATCTGGCCGGAGTCCCCCTCGTTGCCGGCGCGCTGCAGCGCTTCGAAGGACAGCTTTCTACTTTCAAATCGCATAAAGACGGACCCTGCTATCGCTGCCTTTTCCCGAACCCACCGCCACCGGCCACGACGGCAAGCTGCGAGACTGCCGGCATATTCGGGTCGATCGCAGGGGTAATCGGCACAGTGCAGGCAACGGAGGTGTTAAAGGAACTTTTGGGGCTGGGCGAAAGCTTATCGGGCAGCCTTCTGCTCTACGACGGGTTAAACACCACATTTCGAAAGATCAGGGTCCCGCCGGATCCTGCCTGCCCGCTTTGCGGCAGCCAGCCAACGATCACCTCCGTCGAGGTAGTCCCACAAAGCTAAGCCAATGCCGCCGGCCTTTTCGGACAATTCGCTGATACAGCGTCT
>CAYYUG010000122.1:0-5669 GCA_964474755.1 uncultured Rhodospirillaceae bacterium
TGGGCGGGCTCAAGGGGCCACTGATGAAGGTGGCGCAGATCATGGCGACCATCCCTGACGCACTTCCCGACGAATATGTCGAGGAACTTAAACAGTTGCAAACAAACGCTCCATCGATGGGATGGCCTTTTGTGCGTCGTCGTATGTCTTCTGAGCTGGGACACGATTGGCGCGGTAAGTTTGAGACATTTGAGCGCGAGGCTGCGCACGCGGCATCGCTCGGCCAGGTGCATCGGGCGACGACGGCGGCCGGTCAGCTACTTGCCTGCAAGCTGCAGTATCCAGATATGTCGTCAGCTGTTGAGGCAGATCTGAAACAGCTTCGCCTCGTCTTCTCGATCTACGAGCGTTACGACAAGGCGATCTCCACCGGTCAAATTCACGCTGAGCTTTCGGCGAGGCTGCGCGAAGAGCTGGATTACGCCCGTGAAACTACCCACATCGCGTTGTATGCCCGGATGCTGAAAGGTGAGAAAGGCGTCCATGTTCCGGAAGCCATACCAGACCTTTCAACAGCACGGCTATTGACGATGAGCTGGATGGAAGGAGCGCCGCTGCTAGACTTCCAGAACGCTGCGCTGGAAGACCGAAACCGTATCGCCTACAACATGTTCCGCGCTTGGTACGTGCCGTTTTACAGCTACGGCGTGATACACGGCGACCCGCATCTCGGCAATTACAGCGTCCGGCCAGATCATTCGGTCAATCTTTTGGATTTTGGCTGCATTCGCGTCTTCCCGCCGAGTTTCGTCAGCGGTGTGATCGATCTTTATCATGGGCTGCGCGGCTCGGACCGGGAATTGATGGTCCAAGCATATGAAACATGGGGCTTTACAGAGCTCAATCAGGAAATAATTGATGTCCTGAATGTCTGGGCGGAGTTCGTTTACGCGCCGCTGATGGATGATAAAGTTCAGAAGATCCAGAAATCCGATAGCGGAATGTACGGTGCGCGGGTCGCCAGCAAGGTGCATGAGGAGTTGCGTCGTCTTGGCGGCGTTACCCCTCCGCGCGAGTTTGTACTCATGGACCGCGCCGCGATTGGCCTCGGGTCGGTGTTTATGCATCTGAAGGCAGAGATAAATTGGTATGAGTTATTTCACGCACTGATAGGCGACTTCGATTTAAAAAAGCTCAAGCATCGTCAAAGTCGTGCGCTGAAGGCCGCGGGCGTGCCGAGCGATCATTCAGAGTAGTCCGTTTGCATTGAGGCGCAGCCGTGGTTCGCGTAGCATGGTTTAGGATTTTGCAACGCTAGAGGAACCGCGATGAGCTACCCAAGCCCTGAAATACAGCGCGAGATGCTACGCCAGATGCAGACGATACGCCGCTTCGAAGAGCGTGCCTCCGATGACTATCACGGTGGTGATATATACGGCGTCGTGCATTGCTATATCGGTGAGGAGGCTGTCGCTGTTGGCGTCTGCGCCGCCTTGGAGCAGGACGACCAAATTATCAGCACTCATCGCGGCCATGGTCACTGCATCGCTAAAGGCGCCGACCTAAAACGAATGATGGCGGAGCTGTATGGGCGTGAGACTGGCTACTGCAAGGGTAAGGGCGGTTCGATGCATATTGCCGATTTTGAGATTGGCATGCTGGGCGCAAACGGCATCGTCGCTGGTGGTATTTCTATCGTCACTGGCGCCGGTTTAGCCGCGCAATTGGCTGGGAACAGCAGGGTTGCCGTCTCTTTTTTCGGCGATGGGGCGTCGAATGCTGGACCATTTCATGAATCGATCAATATTGCAGCGAAATGGAAGTTGCCGATGCTTTATGTCTGCGAGAACAATATGCATGCAGCGCAGACGCCGTCCGCTCAGACGCTCGCCAATCAGGATGTTGCCGACCGCGCAGTTGGCTACGGTATTCCCGGTGTCATCGTCGATGGCAATGATATTTTCGCAGTTTACGAAGCGGCCTCGGAAGCCGCGGCGCGGGCGCGGGCAGGAGAAGGACCGACCTTGATTGAGTGCAAAACCTATCGTCATCGACGCCATACAGAGCGGGTGAACCAGCCGGATCAACGTCCGCCGGAGGAGATTGAGTTCTGGTTGAAAAAAGATCCGATCGTTCGACTAGTCGAACATTTGAAGAGCCAGCAGGGTCAATTCAGCGATCAGGAATGGGAGACAATGGATGCGGAGATAATTGCCGCGATCGAGTCTTCGGTAACTTACGCGAAGGCGAGCCCATTTCCCAATCCAAATGCAGCGCTTGACGACCTTTATGCCGATCAGGAGGCGGTACGATGACCCGAGAAATCACCTTCATGGAAGCTGCCATGGAAGCGCTCGCCGAGGAGATGCGTAGAGACGAAAAAGTTTTTCATATGTCGACGGACGCGCCGTTCCCCTTGGTCGAAGAGTTTGGTGAAAGCCGTGTTCGGGCTACGCCGATTGCCGAGAGCGCTGTTACTGGCATGGCGATCGGTGCGGCTAGTTCAGGATTTAGACCGATCGTAGATTGGCGTCAGGTCACATTTGCTTTCGTCGCAATGGACCAAATTGTGAACCAGGCGGCCAAAATTCACTACATGTTCGGTGGTCAGGCGCAATTCCCGATTATGTACCGCGCTTCAGTCGGAGGCGGTGGCCGCGTAGCTGCGCAGCACTCGCAAAGCCCATATTCGATGTTCATGAACATGGCGGGGCTGAAAATCACGTTGGCGTCTTCGCCTTACGACGTGAAAGGGTTGATCAAATCGGCGATCCGCGACAACAATCCGGTGATCTGTTTCGAGTCTAACCGGCTGTTTGGTATGAAGGGTCCTGTGCCGGAAGAGGACTACACCATTCCAATCGGTGAGGGGGAGGTGAAACGGGAAGGGACTGACATCACCGTGGTTGGCCTCGCCTGGCAGGTGCAGGAGGCGCTGGCTGCGGCTGAGACCTTGGCTGGCGAGGGCGTGTCCGTTGAAGTTGTTGATCCACGCAGTTTGGTGCCGCTGGATGCAGCGATGATCCGCACGTCGGTGCGCAAGACGGGGCGGCTAGTGATTGCTGATGAGGCTGGTCCAACGGCGGGAGCGGCAGCAGAGATTGCGACGCTCGTGACCGAGGATCCGGAGACGTTCAAATGCCTGAAGGCGCCGCCGAAGCGGATTTGTGCTTTGCAGGTGCCAATTC
Source organism: uncultured Rhodospirillaceae bacterium (assembly GCA_964474755.1). Classification (GTDB taxonomy): domain Bacteria; phylum Pseudomonadota; class Alphaproteobacteria; order UBA8366. The sequence goes on from CAYYUG010000122.1 coordinate 3,129, forward strand.
CCTACAGTCCGGTCCTTGAAGATCACGTTTTCCCAGAACGGAATAAGATCAAAGAAGGCATCCGCACGGTTTTGGAGGCGGGCTAGCAGGTCAGAAGATTTCCTTAAACGGCCGTAGGTCGATCTCGAAGGTCCAGGCTGATGGATGCTGCAGGTGCAGTTGCCAATAGGCCTCTGCGATCGCGTCTGGCTTCAACATACCATTCTCACCGCGTGCTGCCTTCGCTTTGGGATTGAGCTCGTTCAATCGTTCCCCATCAATCCCACCATCGATAATCGCGTGCCCAACATGGACGCCCCGGGGACCAAGTTCTCGCGCAAACGCTGCGGCTACGGCACGTAGACCGGCCTTGCCGGCGGCGAAGGCCATGAAGGGTGGCCGCGACTTTACTGAGGCAGTCGCACCTGTAAACATGATGGTGCCCGCACCTCTTTCTGCCATTCGGCGTCCAGCCTCGCGACCGACTAGGAAGCCACCGAAACAACAAACCCGCCACGCTTTTTCGAAGAAATCGCCTGGCATGTCCATCGTGTTGTGCCGGAAGGAATTGCCGGCATTGTAGCCGACGAAGTCGAGGGAACCATCCATCCCATCGATTGTGGTAAACAGCTTTTCGACCTGCTGTTCATCCGTCGTGTCGAGAGCGATCGCCGTGGCGCTGCCGTTGTGACACCTCAAATGTTTGGCCAAAGCTTCGATTCGGGCTTCCGTCCGCCCCACTATCAGAACGTGATGGCCAGCGGCCGACGCTCGGAGCGCGAGCGCACCACCCACGCCTTCCAATGGTCCTGCGCCGACGATCACCGCGACTTTTTCTGCCATGTTATCTCTCCAAAGCTGTATAAACATCCGCTTAATGCACCCTCGGGCAGGCGCAGCGTGTATTGCGGATGGCCGTTCAATGTAATGTAAGTGCGCGCAACGCAGCGACACAATGGCCGCGTTTAGCGCTGCGACGATGCATTCAGTTTTCTGGAGCCGAAAAATTATTCCATCGCTTGTTCGAATTCTTTCCCAATCAGCAGTAAAGGCAAGTTCATGGACTTCATCAGCGAAGCGGGCGCCAGCTAGGCGCTTACTGGAAATTGCGGATGCTGCATAGCGAACTCATTGCCTTCATTTTCGCGGGCATTGCGCTAGTGGCAAGCCCGGGCCCAGCAACATTGAGTTTGGCTGCGGCAGGGGCTGCCTTTGATGGCCCTCAGGCACGAACCTATCTGTACGGTATTATGTCAGGAGCAGCACTGGTTATCGCGGGGGTCGCCGCCGGATTACTAACAGCGGTCCTTTCGGTTCCTTATGCAGCAACTGGATTGGCGCTCGTATCCTTCTGCTATCTTGGCTATCTGGCCTACCGGATTTCTTCTGCACCACCGATCAATAGTAAAGATGGAATTTCCGCGGCACCGGGTTTTGTGACAGGTGTCATTTTTAACCTGTCGAACCCCAAGGCCTATGCGGCTTTTGCCGCTTTGTTCGCTGGCTTTGATCTCTTGCCCGATGCACCTTTTAAAGCGACAGTGCTCGAAGCTGTGATTTGCTATGTCATCGTCGTTCTTGCGGACATAGCCTGGGTGCTTATTGGTGCTACTCTTCGCCGTCATTTGCACGACCCGCGAAAGAGCCGAATTATCAATGTTTCCTTTGCTGTCTTGCTCGTACTGTCGGTTATTCCCGCTCTTACTGTTCTCCGGTGAATGCTGGTTTAACTCTGGTTGGGATAGACTGGACCTGCTTGCATCGGCTGCTACTTAACCTGACCTGACGCTATTCGGCAGCGAGCCAACTTTTTCGCTCGCCTTCATATTCCGCCCCAGGATTGCCGCTGACCGTCGTGCGCCACATCATTCGGCCATGTTTGTCTCCATCGAACCAGGTGGCGGCGTGGAGTAAGGTTCGGTTATCGTAGACCACCAGGTCGCCCTCGTCCCAATCGTGAGCGTAGACGAATTGCGGCTGCGTCAGGTGGGACATAATTTCGTAAAGCAGCTTCGCACCGTCACTGTCGGGGCCTTTTTCCATGTCAACGAAGGGGCCATCGACCCAGTCCATCTGCCCAGCTTCGCAAAGATAGAGTGACCGTTTGCCGGTTACCGGATGAATACGCACGACTGGCTGTTGTTGCGGTTGTTCATGAGGACCAAGTGGGACGGGCGTCTCACCCGCGCGAGCCGCATCTTCAGTCCGCCCGCTCCAAGGCCGGACATGAATGCCAATCAGATCATCGACACGGGATTTGAGTTCTGTGGGCAGCGCCTCATACGCTGCGATACAATCTGCATAGAGCGTCTGACCTTGGCCCTTTGGCGACGGGATGGTGGCGTAGAACAATGAAATATCTGGTGGTGGACGGCGATAACTCTGATCCGTATGCCAGCCTCTGCGATGAGGGAACTGGACAGGTAGTTTGCCGTCTTTGGTCAATAACGGTGCCGGCTGTTTCGGCGGCGGCCGGTCGACCGGTGGCATATTGGACACGAGGAGAATTTCTGGCACTTCAGAATGAATGCTAGTTGGCCGCATCTGTGTTTCGCGATAATT
>CAYYUG010000123.1:0-5534 GCA_964474755.1 uncultured Rhodospirillaceae bacterium
ATAATATTCGGGTCAACGCCGTCGCACCTGGCGCGACCGACACACCCATGATGCGACGCAGCCAGTCAGGCGCCCTAGACCCCGAAGCGGCGCGGGAATATTCCCGTAATCGCCATGCTCTGAAACGCTTCGGCAAACCAGAGGAAATTGCCAACGGCATCACCTATTTGCTATCGGACGAAGCCAGTTTTACCACGGGCTCCGTCCTAACAATCGACGGCGGCTGGCGCGCGGCGTAACATTTTGTCAGTTTACAACGCTTACGGCCGTCCAATAATTGGCGTTCATAATGTCAAAAATATTGTTTTGGCAGTTCAGCAGGCAGCCCTTTAACTCTGCAATGCCGTAAATTTCGACCCTAACCTGATAAAGAAATAGTGCTAGACCCGTCACCTGTTACCCCATCGCGGAAGCCTGCAAGACCGATCCGACGGTGCATTGACAAATGTTTTGTGCGACATCGCCCTTGGGCTTTCCGATGGTGTCTTGATCATTAATCAACCGGATGGTCATAGGGGTCACAACCATAAGGTTCGCGTTGCCCACCACGAGGATTGGCGCCAAGGTGATATGTTCGGCAATCTCAACGTAGACCGAACACAGCCATCGTTTGGGCGGCGAGATGAGTGCAAAATTAATAAAATTTCACCATTGCCTGCGGCCCGACCAGACCGAGTTACGGTTTCGCAAATGCTGTTGCTGTAACTGTCATCACGATGAAACCTAGTCGGCGGATAAAGCTTCGGCTCTGATATTCCCTAACCATCAGAAACGTGAAATAAATCCCCTGTGACATACGCATCATGAGAAGTTTTTCTCTATCAATACAACATTTAGGATTCTCCTATATTCGTCATCATAGTACTGCTATCCATCCAAACGAGCCTGCGCGAATGATAGTGATAAGGCATGACTGACATCCTCCGCCTCGCCCTCGTTACCGACATCCATCACGGCCCGACCCGGTACACCAAATTAGGGGCGGAAGCCCTGCCCCTGCTGGAATCGTTTCGCAACCAGGTCACCGCCGGCGATTTTGACCTGGTGGTCGATCTCGGTGACCGCATCACGAATGTCGATCGAGAGACCGACCTACAGCTTGAGAAAGAAGTCGAGGCGGTTTTCGCACAGATCGACACACCACGGGCGCATCTCTTGGGTAACCACGATCTTCACTACCTGACCGTCGGCGAAAATGAGGCGATCTGGGGTCGATCACTCACGAGTTACAGTACCGATCTAAAAGGCCATCATCTCGTGTTCTGGCAGCTAGACCTATCCGGCAGGTTCGGCGAAGCGCCGTTACCATCGCAAAGCGATCTCGACTGGCTACGCGACGATCTAGCCTGCACTAAACTGCCGGCGATAATCTTCACCCACGTCCCCCTGCACAGCGGCGCAATGACGGGCAATTTTTATTTCCACAACAATGGATCCTCTTCCACCCTATCACACACCGCCGAGGCACGGCAGATTATTGAAGCAGCCGGCAATGTGGTGCTGTGCCTCGCCGGTCACGTGCACTGGAACGATAGCGCCACAATCGATGGAATCCGGTACCTGACTTTGCAGTCTCTGACTGAGAGCTACACCACGCAGGGTGAGGTGTCCGGCGCTTGGGCGGAGATAGAAATCGATGATAGCGAGGTACGATGGCGCGCCCATGGCGGAGATCCACTGCGCTACGAGGCGCCATTGCGCGGCCGCAACATGCGCTGGGTGCCACCGCTACCACCGTTCCCAATCTTGCGCGCCCAGGAAAACATCGCGGACTTCGACGCACCAGTGCGAGGCGTTATCCTCGACATGGACGGAGTACTGTACCTCGGAAACGATCCAATCGACGGATCGTCCACAGCGGTGGCGGCACTCCACAACGCTGGGCTGCGCGTCGTATGTCTGACCAACAATGCTCGCCACAAACCGGAAGAGTACGCAGCCAAACTTGCCAGCTTTGGTATCCGAATCGACCCGTTGGACATCATTACTTCGGGACAAGCCGTTGTTCGCTTCCTGACGAAACAAAGCACCGCACCCAAGGTGCATATAGCCGGCAGCGACGCACTGCGGCAAATGCTTCTGACGGCCGGTGCGGTCGTGAGCGACACGCCGGACTACGTCGTCGCTGGCATAGACCTCAACATGACCTTAGCCGACCTGACACCAGCAATCCGCCATATAGCCAACGGAGCGCAGTTGATTGGGAGCAACGGAGATGCGGTGATCCCGACAGCGGATGGCCCGGAACCGGAAGCGGGATCGGTCGTCGCCTTCTTGGAAACGGCTACGGGGAGCAACGCTACTCTGCTCGGCAAACCGAAACCCGATATCTATGAACTGGCGCTTGAGCGGCTCGGCCTCCACCGCGATGAAGTCATCGCCATCGGCGACACCTTCAAGACCGATATCGCCGGCGCTACTGCATCAAGTCTGCGTTCTGTCCTCGTCGCTTCAGGAAATAGTGCAGCGGATGAAGCCGGCGAACCGGAACCGACAATGCGCTTCGCCGACCTCAGTGCGACAGCGAAGTTTTTGACGATGGGTTAACCGCTCACCCTACTCCGCCGCCATCGGCAATGGTTGCGGCATCGGCACGTCGTTGATTTCCGCCAAAGGCTTGCCAAAATGCTTCTCGATGATCGGCACGACCTTGGTCGCGAACTGCTCCATCGATTCGATCACCGCGCGGTGCGGCATGTCACCGACCGCGAAATAAATGTTCATGTGCCGAGGCCGGTAAAGCTCTATTTCCTGGCAGATCTGCTCCGCGACATCCTCTGCATCACCAACGAGGAGGTTCTCGGTAATCTGTTGGAGCGTTTCTTCGTTCTCGCCGGGCACTTCTTCGACCATATAGTCGTCAACCATTGTCTCTCGTCTGTTCCTCAGCGCGTTGGCAATACGTTTCTGGAACCGCGCGCCATCGACATAGCGGTCGATGACCGCCTTTTCGTCACTGATGCAAGCAAATCGCAGGACACCGAGCGGAATGCTTTCCGGGTCCTTACCTTCGTCGATGTAGCATTGCTCAACCCGGTCACGTTGCGTCTTAAGCGCGTCGGCCCCACCGATCCCGCCGGAGATGAACGGAATATAACCATCCCTTGCGCAACGCCGTTGGCTGTTCGGATCCTTGCCTGCCACCCAGATTGGCGGCCGCGGCGTTTGCACTGGCCTCATGTTGATCGCCGTTTGCGGTTGCTTGTAGTACTGGCCGTCATAGCTGAATTGCGGTTCGCGGAGACCACGCTCGATCATGTCCAACATCTCGTTGAACATCACCTTATTCTTCTCGATATCGGCACCCAACCGCTCGAACTCATAATGCTGGTAGCCGCTACCGACGCCAACATCGAGCCGTCCCCCGGACAACGCGTCGACCAGGGCTATCTCCCCGATCACCCGAGCCGGCGCGTGCAAAGGCAGGATCAGGACCGCGCATCCGACCCGGATATTCTTGGTCATCGCCGCCGCCTGGTTACACATGAGCAGAGGCGAGGGGCACAGGCTATAGTTGGAGAAATGATGTTCCGCAAACCACGCGCGACTAAAGCCGAGCTCTTCCGCCAATCGCGTATGTTCTAGCGCTTCCGCTAAAATTACATGCGGTGATGAGGATCGGTCTCGGTGTTGCAAAAGGTTGAAAATGCCAAAATCCATGTCGAGCCCCTTGGTTCAAATTTAATTGCTTAGTAGGAGCGCGGCAAGCCGAGCACCCGTTCGGAAATATAGTTGAGGATCATCTCACGGCTTACCGGCGCGATGCGCGCAATCATCATCTCGCGCATGTAACGTTCCACATGAAACTCCTTGGCATAACCCATGCCACCATGGGTCATAATCGCGCGCTCGCAAGCTGTAAAGCCAGCCTCGCCCGCAAGATATTTGGCTGCGTTTGATTCCGCGCCGCACTCCTGCCCTTTGTCATAAAGTTCAGCCGCGCGATAGGCCATCAAATTGGCCGCCTCAAGCTCTGACCAGCTGCTCGCCAGCGGATGCTGGATCGCCTGGTTCTGACCGATCTGGCGTCCAAAAACCTCCCGGTCACCGGCATACTGGACCGCCTTACGCAGTGCGGCTCGACCGAGCCCGATCGCTTCAACGGCGACGAGAATTCGTTCCGGATTTAGACCGTGCAGAAGGTAGTAGAAGCCTTTGCCTTCCTCACCGATCAGATCGTCCTGCGGGACCGGTAAACCATCGATGAAAACGGCGTTCGAATCGACCGCCTTGCGGCCCATCTTATCGATCTCCCGAACCTCGATGTAGTCGCGATCGAAGTCGGTGTAGAAAAGGCTGAGCCCTTCCGCCCGCTTGCCATTTTCATCTCGCGGCGACGTCCGTGCCAAAAGCAGAACCTTATTCGCAGTCTGGCCAGTCGAGGTCCACATCTTACGGCCGTGCACGACATAACCGTTTCCGCTTTTCTCCGCCTTGGTCTGAAGGTTAGTCGTGTCCAACCCAGCGTTCGGTTCGGTAACGCCAAAGCACGCGCGTTCCTCGCCGCGGATCATCGGCGGCAGCATGCGTTCCTTCTGTTCGTCGGTGCCGAATACCACAACCGGGTTCAGCCCAAAAATGTTGAGATGGATTGCAGAAGCGCCACTAAAGCCGGCGCCGGATTCGGCCACTGCTTGCATCATGAGCGAGGCCTCAGTGATGCCAAGATTTGAGCCGCCATACTCCTCCGGCATCGCGATGCCAAGCCAACCACCATCCACGAACTCCTTAACGAAATCCTCGGGAAAGGTGCCAGTACGATCGGTTTCCAACCAGTAATCGTCGCCGAAATTCTCGCAGATTTTGTTGATTCCATCCTGGATGGCGATTTGGTCTTCGGTAAACATCGCTGTCTTTCCCTTATGCTGGGGTCTTCATGAAATCGAATACTTGTTGCTTGTGCTCGTCCAAACGAGGGGCGTGTCCGCTGGTTACAGGGCGCACGCCATCAATCCTCATGGGCAAGCCGACAAACTGCATACTCTTATCGTCGCCGGGCCGCATCATGCCAAGCGCCGCAGTCTGAGGATGCGCAACGACTTCTTCAACAGTTTGCACCGGCGCGTTGGGAATATCAGCCGCGTTGAGGCGTTCCGACCACACCGTGCGCGGTTCGGTCTTGATGATTGCTCCTACGATTTCTGCTAGCTCGGCCTCGTTCTCGAGCCGGTCAACACTTTTTGCGTAGAGCGGATCGTCGGCCAATTCCGGACACCCCAATACCTCGCAGAACCGGCGGAACTGCCCGTCGGTGCCGATGACGATGACCTGGATACCATCGGCCGCGTGAAAACCGCGGTTTGGTGCCACGATCGGACCTCGCAAGCCGTTGCGCTTCGGCGCCTCACCGACAACTGCCAACTCTGCGGCGGCCAAGGTGATCCAACCGAGACTAGTCTCGAATAGGGAGGTGTCGACGATAGCCCCTTCACCGGTAACCTGACGCCGGTAAAGCGCAGATACGATCCCAATCGTCGACCACATACCAGTTCCGATATCGACGAGCGAGATGCCTACACGCGAGGGCGGCCGGC
>CAYYUG010000124.1:0-5337 GCA_964474755.1 uncultured Rhodospirillaceae bacterium
CAACAGATGCACAAGACTTACGCGGGAACAAGCACGGTTTGCACCGGTGTTGCAAGCCGTCTTCCTGGAACCATAGTCCACGAAGCCTGCCGCCCGGAAACGCGTGATGGGGTCGAGGTGCGCTTCGGCCATCCTGCAGGTGTTATAGAGACGGAGGCGCAGGTATCTCTTGACGGTAACAACTATGTTGTGAACCGGGCGACATTGGGCCGAACGGCTCGGCGTATCTTGGAGGGTAGGGTTTATCTGCCCTGATCAGCGCCCAAAGGCGTAGCCTTGCATGTACCGTGAAGTAGCCGCAGCCTTTACCATTGGGCCTTCTTTGGTGACCGCGCACATTCGGCCTTGCGACCAGTCTCCACCGACGGAGATGTCGTGCCCCCGCGCCCGAAGTTCGTCGGTGGCCTTCTTCGAGAACCGGCCTTCGACGGTCAGAGAGCAGAGTTCTGCCCGTTTGGGGTAGAAGGATCCCGGAAAATGTGAGGTGTTGAAGGTCGGTGCATCGACGGCTTCCTGCAAATTCAGGCCGTGATGAACGTGGCGCAGGAAAAATTGGAGTGCCCATTGGTCCTGGCGATCTGCACCGGGCGTGCCGAAGGCCATGTAGGGCTTGCCGTCACGAGCAGCGAATCCTGGGCTTAACGTTGTGCGCGGGCGTTTTCCCGGTGCGATGCCACCAGGTGTGCCTTCCTCAAGGGTGAAGATTTGGCCCCGATTGGACAAGGCGAAGCCGAGGCCGGGGATCGTCGGAGAGCTGCGCAGCCAGCCGCCACTCGGCGTGATTGATACCATGTTGCCATGTCGATCGACGGCGTCGAGATGTACGGTATCACCTGAGGCTATCCCAGTGCTTGGGGCAAGGGGCGTCAACGGTGCAACCGTGCCATCTTCTTTCACGGAGAAGCGTTCCCCGTCAGACAGCCCGAAGACTACCGGGCCGCCGTAGCCAGGAACTAAGCCTGGACGAATGGTGTCGGAAGCGTTGTCTCGGATCAGATGGCGACGTGTCGCATTGTAGTCCTCTGACAGCAAGGTTTCGATCGGCACATCGACAAATTCCGGATCGCCGTAGAATTTTTCTCGGTCAGCGAAGGCCAGTTTCGTGGCTTCGGTGGCATAGTGAACGAATTCCGATCCATTCGGGTCCATGCTGTCCAGGTCGAAACCGCTTAGCAAGGCCAGCTGTTGTAGAAAGACTGGTCCTTGGCTCCATGGCCCGCATTTAAATACGTTGTAGTCGCCATAGTTGTAAGATATGGGCATTTCCAAATTAGCCTGCCAGTTAGCCAAATCATCGCCTGATAGGAATCCGGAATGGGTCCGCCCAGACGTGTCGAGGAATGCGTTTTTGCGACAGAATTGATCCACGGTCTCGGCGACAAAACCGCGATAGAAACAATCACGTGCGGCCTCGATTTGTGCCTCTCGGTCACTGCCGACGGCTTCCGCTTCCTTTAGGATCCGCTCGTAAGTCTCCGCCAAGGTCGGGTTTTTAAACAGCTGATTAGGGATTGGGACATTTCCATTTGGGCAATACACGTCTGCCGAACATGGCCAATGCTCGACGAAGAGTTCTTTCAGCGTGGCGATCGTGGCAACCGTTCGTGCTGAAATGGGGTAGCCGTTCTTCGCGTGACCGATTGCCGGTTCGAGGATGTCTCGAAGGCGCAGCGTTCCCCAGTCGCGAAGAAGCAACATGAAGGCATCGAATGCACCGGGCACGACCAGTGGCAGGAGGCCTGCGCCAGGCACGATGTCAAGGCCGAGCGTGCGGTAGGCTGCTGCCGTTGCCTTGGCGGGCGCAACGCCTTGTCCGCAAATTACCTTTACGTTGCCGGTCTTGCCATCACATAGAATGATCGGCGCATCGCCTGCCGGTCCCGCCATGTGTGGCTCGACGATTTGCAAGGTAAGGCCCGTGGCGACGCCGGCGTCAAAAGCGTTGCCACCTTTTTCAAGCATTGCGATGCCAGAGGCGGTCCCGAGCCAGTGGGTCGACGCCACCATACCGAATGTTCCGGTTAAAACTGGCCGCGTAGTGTAGGGCGGTTCGCCGGGCAGAGCTCCACTCGGTGGCGTCGCGCTGCCTCGAAACAGGTTTTCAATATCCTTTGAGGTGTGATCCATATCGAGTGTGTCCTTAATCGGCTGTACCTTGATGTAATGGCAGTATATCGATCAGGTTTCCTGTTTTGTTGAAATGACTTAGATCTGTATGATTCCATTCTTTGTTGAGCAGGAAGGAAGCAGATCTATGAAACTGGCCGTCGAATTTCCCAGCGTATCGCATCGCGAGGGCGCCAATTTGGTAGCGCGGATGGCCCAGGGGATCGAGGAAATCGGTTACGACCATATCGATATTTTTGACCACATCGTAATGGGACACGACGTCGAAGGAAGGAGCAAATCGCTTTATTCGCCAAAAATGCCGATCCTTGAGGTGGTATCCGCGCTTTCCTTCATCGCGGCCGTCACGGAGCGAGTGACGCTTGGAACTGAAGTATTAGTGCTGCCACAACGTCAACCGGTCTTGGTTGCCAAGCAATTCAGTACCCTAGATCTACTTTCTAATGGCCGTGCGCGGCTTGGTATTGGTGTAGGGTGGCAGGAATCGGAGTTTGAGGCGCTGAGTGAAGAATTTGCCGATAGAGGTGTGCGGACTGACGAAGCGATCGAGTTGGTGCGCGCTTGCTGGCGTGAGGAACGGATCAATTTCGACGGGGCGCACTACAAATCCGTTGCGATGGCTATGGAGCCGAAATCGCCACAGCGTGAGGCGCTACCGATCTGGGTAGGTGGTAACACACCACCCGCCTTCCGCCGATGCGGAAAATATGGCGATGGGTGGTTGGCAAGCCGGGTTACCGATGCGGACTTCGCCAAACGGTCGATGGATGCGATCCGTGAGGCGGCCGTCAAGGCGGGCCGCGATCCAGAGGCGATTGGTTGGCAGAGCATGATCGCTCCGCCGCCCCGTCCGGGCGATGAAGCGGGCAAGACTTTTTATGCTGAACCGGATAGGGTCGCTACTCGCGCCGCCGATTTGAAGGAAATGGGGTTTGAATACGTCACCTTGAATGCGACGGCAATTTTTCAGTCTGGCGCGCGAGGGGTGGAGCCTATGTTGGAACGATTACATAGCCTGCATGAGAGATTGCGGGCGGAGGTCGGTTAGTTATGGAAGTCGTTCCTCTAGGGCACGCATTGGGTGCTGAAATTCGAGGCGTCGATATTACGGATGAGATCGGTGACAATTTGGTCGCCGCGATCCGCGAAGCTTGGCACCGGCATCATATCATTGTGTTTCGCGGGGTAACATGGAGGCCGGACCAGCATCTTACATTCTCGAGACGGTTCGGCACTCTCGACGATCATGAGGCCACTCCGCATGAGCGGTTTGAGGGCTACCCGGAACTGCTGGAGATCACCAATCGGGCTAAGAATGGTCAGCCATCCCAGTCTCGAAATGCAGGACGGAACTGGCATTCCGACTATTCTTACACCGCTCGCCCCGCCGCTGCCTCAATGCTCTACTGCACCGAGAAGCCGTCAGTCGGCGGCGATACTATGTTTTGCAACATGGCGCGGGCCTATAACGAACTGTCGGACAAGATGAAAAGTATCGTTGGTGATTTGCAGTCAGTCTACGACTTCAATCTTGTCTCCGGCACCAGGGTCCGCGATCCGGAAAAGATGGCTGAACTCCTGAAGCTTAACCCACCGATCGCGCACCCTTGCGTGCGGGTTCATAACGAGAGCGGTGTTAAGGCGCTCTACGTTAGCGAGCGAACATCCCATTTCGAAGGTATGACACGGGCGGAAAGCCAACCACTCATTCAATATCTCTGCGACTATGCGACGCGGCCGGAGAACGTCTATCGGCATCAATGGCGCGTTGGGGACCTGGTCTGCTGGGATAACCGCACGGCTATGCATATGGCGTTAGGCGATTTTGATGAGAGTGAGTTCCGTCACATGCTCCGCACGACCTTGCAGGGGGAGAAGTCGGGGTATGTAGTGGCACCGGCTGTCGACTGACCAACATTGCGTCACAAAAAAGTAGAATAAACCGCTAACAAACTGTGACTTCTATTTTGCATTTTGGTTCAGGGTTATCATGGGTCCAGCAATTGATTTTGGGCGGATACCATTCCCGAATTCAAGGCAAAAGAGAGGGAAATCCAGAAAATATCATGACCGGCCAAGCTTTCCTGATTGGTACCATTTGCACCGTTGTCGTACTCGCTTCTGCGTAAGCGTTGTCGGGCAAATAAATTAAGAGTGCCGCGGATAGCAAGAGGCTTCATAAGCTTGAAAAGAAGTTGAATGAAGCGCTTCGGATTTCAGCATCGGTGCAAATCGATACTGAAACCGCTTTGAGTGTGGCTGTCGATCTCGAAAAAAAATTAATAGCGGTGAGACTCGGTCGAGAGTTCTATTGGAGGTCATGCCTCGGCTGTGTTCCGCATAAAATTTCCAATGCCGACGGTGACGAACCCGCGCGAGCTAAGATACATGCTCACGGAAAAGCTTCCGCCTGATTTGAACAGTTCGCGAACTACAGGTGCAAACCCCACCCCGGTACCTTCTGCAGTTTGCCCTAAACGCTTTCTGCTCTTAAGTCCAATTCGGTTTCCGTTTCTCCAAAAATGCCGCGATGCCTTCTTCGAAGTTTGGATGGTTCGCAAGCGCTTCGGCCTGTTGGCGCTCAATCGCCGTTCCAGCCTCGAAGGTTTCGCCACCGCCATCTATGAGGCATCTACGAATTGCGGAGAGGGCGTTTGCCGGTTTTTCGGCCAGCTTTTCGGCGTAAGTTTGTACATCTTTTTCGAGCCGTGCGACGGGCAACACAAAATCGATCAGTCCCATTTCCAAGGCTTCAGCAGCGCTAAACAATTCGCCGCCGTACAGGATACGGAACGCGTTGCTGCGCCCGACCAACCGCACCAATCCCTGCGTGCCTGCAACCGGTGGTATGATTGCTATGTTGATCTCCGGTTGGCCAAGCCGCGCATCGTCGGCCGCGAAGCGCAAGTCGGCGTGTAGTGACATCTCAAGGCCGCCACCCACCGCGATACCGTTGATCGCTACAAGAACAGGTTTTGACGCTGCTCTGACCTTACGCGCCAATATATAGGTTTGGTCCAACCAGCCGTGCATGCCTTTACTACCGGCTTGTTTGAACGCTTCTATATCCGCGCCCGCGTTGAAATGGCGATCTAAAGCGCTTGCGATAACAATGACTTTGACCTTGGGGTTCAAATCCAAAGTTCCGAAGGCGGCGACCATCTCGCCTAACATAGCCAAATTGACCGCATTTATGGGCGGGCGGTTGAA
>CAYYUG010000125.1:0-5264 GCA_964474755.1 uncultured Rhodospirillaceae bacterium
ATAAAACGGTTAGACTGTCTGATGCCTCCTAAAATTTCGCGATTCGCTCAATCGATACCCGGTTCGACGGTCGTGGCGATGCGCCGTCAGGCGGATTTGCTCCAGTCAGAGGGTGTTGAGATCATTGATTTTGGTATCGGTGAGCCCGATTTTACCGTACCCGATGTGGTTGCGGAGGCGGCGATCCAGGCGGTACGAGAGGGACGTAGTGACTATACCGACCCAGCCGGTCTCACTGAGCTCCGGGTTGCGATCGCGAATTTTGAAGAGCAACAACATGCTACGCACGTCTTGCCAGATCAGGTCGTCGTAACGAATGGGTCCTACGGCGCTTTAACGGCAATCATGCGGGGAATCTTGGAACCGGGTGACGAGGCCGTAGTAATAGTGCCCGGTTGGGGACCCTGCCGCCAGATGATCCGTCTGTGCGGGGCGGTTCCCGTGGAAGCAGCGATGCCGGCAGTCGATGGCCGTTTCGTTATTGATGCCGAGGTTATCTCGGCTGCTGTCACGGACCGAACCAAGGCGATTTTCTTGAATACTCCGTGGAATCCAACCGGACGGGTTCTTACAAGAAAAGAGTTATCGACGATTGCTGCGATCGCCGTGCGCGAGGACCTTTGGGTAGTCGCCGACGAAGTCTATAGCGAGCTTGTGTTTGGTGAGATGCGACACGTCTCCATAGCGTCGCTTGGCCCAGAAATGGCAGAGCGCACCATCATTGCCTCTAGCCTATCCAAATCCTTCGCTATGACCGGTTGGCGTTTGGGCTACTGTATCGCTCCGCCGGATCTCTCTCCTGTGCTGAGTAAGATCAACCACACTACAACACGTTGCGCGGCGAGTATTGTTCAGTATGCGGCACTGGCTGCCTTTGAAAAGGCCCTACCGGATGTTGAGTTGATGCGGGCGGAATACGCTGCTCGCGGACGAGCTGTCGCTCGCGGCTTAAACCAGATCGAAGGCGTTTGCTGTCCGATACCAGAAGGTACCTTTTACGCTCTCACTCAGATACCGGGAGAATGGGGCCCGAGTGCGGCGGTTGCGGAAACGCTGCTGACGCGAGCAGGTGTGATTGTAACGCCGGGTAGTTACTATGGTCCCACATGCGAACATTTTCTGCGCCTGTCCTTCGCGACCTCTATGGCGGTTATTGAGGAAGGAATAGAGCGTCTTCGCAAGGCCCTACCGCCAACCTAATCGACAGCCCGCGGGTCCAAGGCGTCCTGCAGTCCGTCGCCTAGGAGGTTGAAGGCGATGACGGTCACGAAGATCAAAAGGCCGGGCCATATGGCAAGCTGCGGTGTTGACCAGATCAGCTCTTGCGCATTAGTCAGCATGTTGCCCCAACTCGCGATAGGCGGTTGGATGCCAAGACCTAAAAAGCTGAGCACTGATTCGAACAGGATGATGTTGCCTACTGACAGGGTCGTTGCGACGATTATCGGCGAAATCGCGTTGGGTAGGATATGGACGCGCATGATCCGGCCGGCCGTTGCCCCCTGTGCAACAGCGGCGCGCACGAACTCGCGCTGTTTTAAGGTCATTGTTTCGGCGCGAACCAACCTTGCGACGGTTGTCCAGCCGAATAGCGAGATGATCAGGATGATGCGATAGAGGTTGACTTCTTCCGACTGCGTGACGCTGGGCGGTATGCCCAGCTTGGATAGGTCGATGGCGGCAAGTACGATTAGCAAAGGAAGCAGCGGGAGAGAGATGACCCCGTCGGTGAAACGCATAAGAAGAGCATCGAGGCGTCCGCCGTAATACCCCGCGACGGCACCGATAGTGGTGCCGATTACCGCGGAAGCGAGTGCTGCTACGACTGCGATGGCCAACGAGACACGGCCACCCTGCAGCAGCCGAGCCAGTAGGTCTCGTCCGATTTCATCGGTGCCAAGCGGGTGTTCCAGCGAGGGTGGCTGGTTGCGCTGGAACAGATTGGCAGCCTCGCTGTTGAGTCCTAACAAGTGTTCCACTAACGGCGCTCCAAGCGCCAATAAGCCGAGCACCAGAAGGATTAGCAGGCTGCCGACCGCCAGCCGGTGTTTTAGGAATCGAAATGCTATCCGGTGTGCTATACTTCGCTGGGCACTCATGCTGCGGGTTTCCGATTGGATAGGGTTATCCGAGGGTCGAGCCAGACATAGCCGATGTCAGCGAGTAAGTTGCCGATCAAAGTCAGGGCGGTCGCGAACATAAGTCCGACAAGGGCGAGGTTGTAGTCGTTACCAAGGATCGCGTCGTAGATCATCTTTCCCATGCCCTGCCAGGCGAACATAGTTTCAGTGATCAAGGCACCTGAGAAGAGCCGCCCAAAGCTCAATGCGATGATAGTAACGAGAGGCAGTAGCGCGTTGCGAAAGGCGTGCCTCATGACTACGCGTGTCATCGAGAGGCCCTTAGCGCGCGCGGTGCGGATGAAGTCTTGGCGCAGGGTCTGCAACATGCTGGCTCTCATGTAGCGAGTGAAATCGCCGACCGATGCAATCGTTAGGGTGACGACCGGGAGGATCAGGTGTTCGACACGGTCGAGGAAACCGCCATCGCCGACTGTCGCCATGCCGCCGGCTGGCAGCCAGTCCAGAACCACGGCGAACAGGATAATGAAGAGTAACGCCAGCCAGAAGGGCGGGACTGAGATGCCGGCAAAACAGGCCAGGTTGACCGCATAATCAGTTTTTGAATAGGGATGCAGCGCAGCGTAAATTCCGACAGGGATAGCGATCGCAAGGGACAGCGCCAGACTGAGGCCGAGGAGCAGACCCGTGTTGACAATGCGCTCGTTGATGACGTCGAGTGCCGGTTGGCTGTGATTGCGAGAATAACCGAAATCGCCCTGCACCGCGTTGCCGAGCCAGGCTCGGTATCGGTGAAACAAAGGCTGGTCAAGGCCATGGATTGCCTTGAGGCGGTGCGCGTCGGCCTGGCTCAAATTCGGATCGCTCTGGATCATCAAATCAATTGGGTCGCCGGGCATCAATCCTATCAGCCCGTAGACAGAAAACGATAGAACGAGAAGAACGAGTAGGCTCTGAAACAGGCGTTCTGCAGTGTATCGGAACATCAGTGCGGCAAGGCTATTTTGCGACCTGCCACTCTTCGATCCATAATGAGGTCGAAAATTGGTGGCCAGTTGGCCTGATACCTTTCAGCCATTTTGGGAGAATGAAGGGGTTGGCACGGAAATAGAGCGGCAGCGCTGGCAGTTCCATCGCGTAGATACGCTGCAAATTGCGCCAGATCGCCTTGTTCGGTTCTCCATTACAGACTACCTCCGCATCGTCGAGCGCCTTGTCCATCGCCTTATTGGCGAATCCGGGATAGTTTTGCCCGGACCAGCCGTTGTCTGGGCTGGGGATCATCTTGGAATGTAGGGTTGATCGGGGTACGCCCTCGGGTGCCGAGATCCAAGCGTACATCGCCATGTGTGGAAATTTGCGGCGGCTTACCGTCTCGCCGAAGAAGACACGTGCCGGTTCGTTACGAATGCGGATATCGATCCCAGCCTTGCGCCACTGGCTCTGGAGTACCTGTTGGACGAGTTCGCGGGATTTGTTGCCGGCAGTGGTCATGAGATCGAACTGCAGCCGGTCTCCCTTCGTGTTATGCCGGATCCCACCGCGCAGCAGAGCCCAGCCGGCTTCGGTTAGGAGTTTTTTCGCCTTTACCAGATCATATGAATACTTCGGCACGTGCGGATCGTAAACTGTATCGAGAGGGTTGGTCTGGCCGTTGGCGACTGGCTGATGGCCCTGGAATATCTGATTACTGATCGCTTCGCGATCGATCGCGTATAGCAGGGCGCGCCGTACCCGTCGATCCTTGAGTGTTGGGTTGTCGAGATTAACGTCGATATGCTCGTAGATCAGGCCGGACTTGTAGATTGTGTCGAAATCGCGTTTCGTGCGCGTTTCGAAGGCAAGGGCTTCGTCAACCGTCAACCCGAGTTCCCCAGCGATGTAGTCGATGTCACCAGACAGCAGGTTTGCGGAAAGTGCGCTGGTTTTTTCGATGGCCTTAACAATGACCTTCTTGAAAGCAGGTTTTTTGCCCCACCAAGAGGGGTTGGGTTCCAACACCACATGTGAACCACTGGTGACTTCGGTAATACGGTATGGGCCGTACCACAAGCCGGGGTTGGTCGTGTCGGTCTCGTAGGCGCTTTTGATGCGGTACTTTGCCGGGTTAGCAAAGTTCTTCGTCTCAATATGCGCCGGCAACACGCCGATGCTGTAGCGGGTTCGGTAGTCGCAGGTGAACTTGTTGACATGGACGGTGAATTTCTTGTCGTCATGCACGTCGATCTTCGTGACCCGCTCATAGGGTTCGATATTGCTGAAGCCGGACCGACGGTCGCGCCCCACCTTCCAGGTGAAAAGGACGTCCTTTGTCGTGACAGGAACGCCGTCGCCCCAGACGGCATCCGGTCTAATCGTATAGGTGACGGTAAGGCTCTTCTTGCCGTCCACCGCCGTTTTGATCTTTGCCGTGCCTTTCTTCAGGTCCGGTAGTTCGGTGCAAAGCATGCAACGTAGCTTCCAATCAGCATCGTAGACCACGAAGGGGCGACGCACCATTCCCAGTATATAGGACTTGGCTAGCATCGACTCGATATTCGGGTTGAAGTTGCGGGGGAACTGGCTGATGCCGATCACCAGCGTGTCCTTCGCCATTGCCGGAACACCGATAAAGAGCAAGGTGGTGGCCAATATGAATTTCGCGATATGCACCATGCTCCTACCCCGCCAAGCTGAAATCCGGTTGGGCCTGAATCTTCCGGCTCTGGTTGTAATGTTAATCTATCTTTGTCGTATTCGGTTTGTTCGGGTGATCCGGGTTGGGAAGAAGCAGCATCTTGTCCATCCGCCCGGGTCAGCGGATCCTTTTCCATCCCCGGTCGTTGATATGGATCGCCTCCATCGGCTGGTGATATTTCGCCGCCATGGCACACCTCCGGTGTCTATAGCGTGCGCTCAAGTCTAATCCGACATCCGTTGGACTTCTAGATTGGAACGCTAGGTGGTTTGTATTCAGAATTTCTCGACTAAACAATCGAAGTTGAAATACCCAATTACCATATCGGTCAGCGACCGCTTAAAAATTGTTAATGCGACCCGGCTTGTCCTATGTCCTGACCATCGACACTCGTCCACTGATGAGCCTCACCGCGGCTAGCTTCGGCAAAATCTGCCATAATAGATGGTTGTACCCAAAGAAGCTGGCATTCAACCATGACACCACTAGACCAATCAAATCATGCG
>CAYYUG010000126.1:0-5159 GCA_964474755.1 uncultured Rhodospirillaceae bacterium
TGCATCGGCGTGTTATCCAGGATGTACTGGTGGGTTTTGTCGTCCTCAAGCATTTTTTCGGTTAGGTTGGTCCGCACATAGGTCGGAGCGACCGCGTTTACCCGTATCCCTTGGGGGGCCCATTCTACGCCAAGCGAGCGAACTAGGTTGACGATTGCACCCTTGGTAGTGTGGTAGGATGGGTTTGGGTACATGCCGCCACCAGTCAGCCCCATGATTGAGGAAACCATCACGATCGAACCGCTATTTGCGTGGAGCATGTGGCGTCCCACGGCCCGAGCGCAGTAAAAGTGACCGTTCAGGTTTATGTCCATCACCCGATGCCAACTCGCCGTATCCATGTCGACAGTCGGAAGTCGCAGGCCGATCCCGGCATTATTCACTAGGATGTCGATACGGTTATATCGGTCGAAGATGTCCTGGACGACGCGGTCCACCTCGTCATCCTTGGTAATATCCAGGTTGTGGGCGCTTGCGCTGTTACCGCCGATTTCGTCGGCGACAATGCTGGCAGCCTCGCCATTGATATCGGTCACAGCGACGATGGCGCCGGCCTGGGCTAGTGCGTTAGCAGTGGCGCGACCGAGCCCGCTGCCGGCACCAGTCACAATTGCTACCCGGTCATCCAAGCGGCATTGGGCCATAAAGTCAGTCATGTCTATATCCCTGCAAAAGAGAAGCTTTACATCGATGGCGGATCAGTTTCGACGGCCTTCTGCGCCAGCAAGATGTCGACGCAATCTTCATAAGAAGCACCTCGAGTGAGAAGTCCGCCAGAAAGGCACGCTGTACGCAATCGCTCGAAACCTTCACGCGGCAGTACTGGGGTATTACCGTAGGCACCCAACGACAAATAGCGCGCGATACAAGCGGTCAGAACGTTGGGGTCCAGGTCCGGGAAAAAGTCAGCGACTACTGCCGCGATTGTTGCAGGCGGGTTGCCGTGCAGCCATTTCAGTGTTCGGTAAATCGCCCGTACCATCGCCGAGGCGATGTTCGACTTCTCGCGCAACGTGTCCCGCTTGGCGTAGAGGGCTGTGTAGGAGCAGGGGCCGCGGTCGGCCGCTGCGTACCAGATATGTCCTATGCCGTCGCGTATCAGATGTTCCGCATAGGGTTGGAAGACCTGAATCGCATCGACGGAACCTGTGCGCAGCGCATCTTCATTCTCCGCCATGGTGCAATCCGCGACTCTTTCGAGCGATTGCGGATCCATACCTGCGCGCCGGATATCATCCTGCAGACAAAGCCAAGGTGTGGGAACCTCGTTTACCGTGGCGATCCGAACATCAGTGAGGCTTTGCATCGTGAAGTCCGGTCGTGGCGTTTTGCCGATCAGGAAGAACGGGTCACGGGTTACCACTTCTGCGAAGGCGACAAGGCCGCATTCCGGGTCATGTTCATGGGTATCTAGCACCCGCATAGGACCGCCCCAGGAGACGTCGGCATCGCCGGTTAGCAGCGCTTGTGCCGTCGTTTCAGGGTCGGAAGAGGTCTCGAGCCGCACTTCTACCCCTTCTGCCGCATAGGCATCTAGCGCTACGGAAGCGTAAAAGGGCGTGTAGAACACGGCCCGAAAATTCTCAAACAGGGTGATCGTCATTGGCAGCTCCCTTAAATGTGCGGTGTCCTAACGCGCGCTGCCCGAATAGGGCGAGGTATCGCGCAAGTCCAGCACGAGATGGATTAAGGCCGGCCCGTCATGCGCCATTGCGGATTTTAACGCGCCGGCGAACTCGTCTGTCTTCCGAACTGTATAGCCCTGCATTCCATAGGCGACCGCCAGTGCGGCGAAGTCCGGACTTTTTAGTCGCGTGCCGAAATCCCAATCGCCAAAGCGCTTGTTCTGGGTCACAAGGATTGAGCCCCAGGCGGCATTGTCACAGACGATGATCTTGATAGGCAGGTTCTCCTGCACGATCGCGGCCGCCTCCTGACCTGTCATTAGGAAGCCTCCATCACCACACCAGGCGAAGACTGTGCGGCCGGGATCGGCGATTTGCGCGCCGATCGCGCCGGGTACCCCGTAGCCCATGGCGCCGGAGACGGGACCGAGGTTGCAGTAGGGTTCACGAAAGCGGTAATAGCGGTGCAGCCAACGCCCGAAGGTGCCGGCATCGGCGGAGTGTATGGAATCCGTCGGCGCCAATTCCATAAGCGTGGTTATCACCTGAGCCATATCGACATCCCCCTGGATCTCGATTTCGCCTGGTTCTGCATAGGCCATTTCCGCAGCGTGAACCTTGTTACGCCATGCGATCCTTTTGGTTGGTGGTTCGATCCCCTCAAGTGCCTCCACCAAATCCTCCATCGCTGGGCGGGCCTGGGCACCGATGGCAACATCGACCTGCCATGGGGAGAATGCCGAGGCATCCGGATGGATCATGATTATCTTCTGGTCGTCGCGGAACATCGTGTAGTTTGCTGTCGTCGCGCTATCGAGCCGACTACCGATGCTGATGACAAGATCGCACTCGTCGAGTGCTTCGTTCTGGAAGGGTAATCGGTTGAGCGTGAGTTGGCCGAAATGCGCTGGATGCAGGTTGTCGATCACGTCTTGCTGTCGATAGGCGGTCAGTACGCCAGAGCCCACGGCTTCGGCGAGTTGCTGCAATTCTGTGCTGGCATTCTCAAAGGCGATCATCTCACCGGCCAGAATGATGGGGTGCTTGGCGTCTTTGATTAGTTTGGCCGCCTCGGCGATGGCGGTACGATCGGCCCCGATGCGCAGTGGCGCGGCGGGTTTCGGAATGTTGGGTTCACCGGTTTCGCCGTCGAGTATTTGTGTCGAGACCACACAAACGACAGGGCCGGGACGACCGCTCATAGACAGATCGATCGCACGCGCGGCCGTATCTGCAACGTCATCGAAGCTATTGACGTCTAGGACGGCTTTGGCGACGGGTTCGTACATGCGGCGGTAGTCGATTTCCTGAAAAGATTCCCGGCCGCGAAGGGGTTTTGGGATATCTGCAATAAAAAGAACGAAGGGCCGCGAGGCCTGCATTGCATTGTGAACGCCGATCGCTGCATTGGACGCCCCTGGTGCGCGTGAGACGAACATGCAGGTTGGCTTCCGCTTAATTGCGGCGTAGGCATCGCAGGCAAAGGCGGCAGAAGACTCCAGTCGCGTTGGCACTGAACGGATCTTGTTCTGTACGCGACTGAGTGCTTCAAGCACTGTCGTATAGGTGCCGCCGGGCACAAAAAAGACGGTGTCGATATCGCGGGAGAGTAGGGTAGCGACGAGAACTTCGCCACCATTCATGGTTCCGTCAGTCATGGTATTCCTTGTTTTCGAAGCCTGCACGAGCGCCGTAGCCTATACCATGCGGCCCGCGGGATGCGACCCCATGGGCCGATTTGAGTTTTGACGCAGAAATTGCCCTTCGGTATGCACTTTCGGCGATACTCCTCCGCATTCCGGTTAAATAAACCGTTCTGCCGGTAGTTTTTATCCGCATTGGGTGGGTGTATTTCTTCATTAAAATGCTGTCTCCTTATGTCTGTGGCTAAAATAGTGAATACGCAATGTGCCAATGGTGTTTTTTTAGGGTTCTATTTTTTGTCTGGGCAGGAAGCGACACAGACCTTTGTCGTGGTCAATCTCGGCTTGCAGAAACTTTTGATTGGCGCCAGGGGCGGTGTCATCGGCCCCTATCTGGTAGTGCATCCGAATACCAATTTTCTTGCCGGTTTTTGCGATCTTTGTAATGTGTATTTTGTGTAAACCGCCTATGAGCATTCCAGAGCCTGTCGGGAACGTGGCGTGTTGGAGACATGTCGGCAGCTTCGTAGCTGTTGTCATCCTTGTCGTGTCATCCCGGCCCAAGCGGATATCCTAAATTGACCATGTCGTTGAGCACTAGTGGAGGCCAGTTATTATAGAGAAAAATTGGAAGCCGGCTACTCGAGCAGCACAGGCGTTGGGCTTGGAGGACGAGGTGACCGGTGCAGTCGTGCCGCCGGTCCATGTCTCGACGACCTTTGCCCGAAATATCGATTACGAGCTTCGTACTGAACATGGTTATGGCCGCGATCAGAACCCGACGTTCAAACAGCCGGAGGCGATGATCGCTGATTTGGAAGGCGGTGCGGGTGCCCTTCTGTTCGCTTCAGGAATGGCGGCCTGCACAGCGCCATTTCAGGTGCTTCGTCAGGGCGCGCACGTAGTGGTGCCGGAGAGCATGTATTATGGTTTGCCGAAATGGTTGCGCGGGTTTGGTGCCGACCGGGGATTGTCCGTTACGTTCGTGCCCACAGCTGACCTTGACGCCTTGGCGGATGCCGTCCGACCCGGGAAGACTAAGCTCGTATGGGTTGAATCGCCCTGCAATCCTATCTGGCGGGTGACGGATTTAACGGCGGCAGCCGAAATTGCACATGCTTGCGGTGCGCGTCTTGCGGTTGACAGCACGGCGGCGACGCCGGTTCTGACGCGGCCCTTCGAGCACGGTGTCGATATCGTCATTCATGCGGCGACCAAGTACCTAAATGGCCATTCCGATGTTATGGCAGGCGTTGTGGTGACTAAAGTAGCGGATGAGTTTTGGGGACGGATCCGCGAACATCGTGAACTAACTGGCCCTATTCTCGGCTCCTTTGAAGCCTTCTTGCTTACGCGAGGAATGCGAACGCTGTTCCTACGGGTGACGGCTGCATCGCAATCTGCACAGTTGATCGCCGAGCATTTTGACGGCCATCCGGTGGTTAGTCATGTGTTGTACCCGGGACTGCCAGATCATCCGGACTACGCGGTCGCGCAGCGTCAGATGGTGGGTGGTTTCGGCGGTATGCTGTCAATCCGCCTGAAAGGCGGCCCGGAGACATCGCGCCGTGTCGCGGCAGCTTGCCGCTTGTTCAAACCGGCGACGTCGCTTGGCGGCGTCGAGAGCCTGATCGAACACCGGGGGACCGTAGAGGGCCCCGAGTCTCTCACGCCGAAGGACCTCTTGCGTATTTCGGTCGGGATCGAAGACCCTGGTGACCTCATTGTAGACCTTGAGGAGGCCTTGAAGGTCGCTTAGAGCCGTTGACAGGCAATTGCCCCATCGCTAGGAACTAGCGCTCACGGAGGGATGGCAGAGTGGTAATGCAGCGGGTTGCTAACCCGTGTACGTTAATTCGTACCGGGGGTTCGAGTCCCCCTCCCTCCGCCA
>CAYYUG010000127.1:0-5031 GCA_964474755.1 uncultured Rhodospirillaceae bacterium
CGCCCAGCCGATCGGCAGCGACAAACAGACTTTCCTCGAGCAGTCGGATAGCGTCACCAAAACCGTCTACGACATCGTCGTCGATCTTGGCGGCTTGTTCAGTGCCGCGCACGGCATCGGACAGTTGAAACTTGCCTAGATGTCGCGTTACAAGGACCAATTGGAGCTGAACCTGATGCGCAAACTCAAGAATGAGCTCGATCCAAACAGGATCATGAATCCCGGCAAGATACTGTAACGGAAACAACGAGACGCATATGACTACCTACACTGCACCTTCCCGCGATATGCGGTTCGTGATCAACGAACTCGGACTACTGCCCGCCATCCAGAAACTGCCTGGCTGCGAGGATACAAACGAAGAATTAGTCGACGTGATCCTCGAAGAAGCCGGTAAGCTGGCTGGTGGCGTCCTGGCGCCGATCAACGCCTCGGGCGACACGCAGGGCGCGTTTCTGGAGAACGGCGTGGTTCGCACGGCGGAAGGCTTCTCCGACGCCTATCGCCAATTCGTCGAGGGTGGCTGGAACAGCGTTCCATTTGATCCAGACTATGGCGGCCAGGGCCTACCATGGCTGGTCGGCATTGCAACGGGGGAGATGTGGAGTTCCGCCAACAACGCCTGGTCACTGTGCCCCATGCTAAATATAGGCGCCATCGACCTACTGACCGAGCACGGCACAGCGGACCAGAAAAACACCTACTTGGAAAAGCTCATCTCCGGCGAATGGACTGGCACGATGAATTTGACGGAGCCGCATGCCGGCTCCGATGTCGGCGCACTACGAACGCGCGCCACTCCCGATGGCGATCACTACCGCATCAAGGGGCAGAAGATCTTCATTACCTGGGGAGAGCACGATATGACCGACAATATCGTGCATCTAGTGCTAGCACGAACGCCCGGTGCCCCATCCGGATCGAAGGGTATCTCACTGTTCATCGTGCCCAAATTTCTGGTCAATGCGGACGGTTCGCTGGGCCAACGCAACGATCTGCGCTGTGTCTCGCTGGAGCATAAGCTCGGTATCAAGGCGTCACCCACCTGCGTCATGTCCTATGGCGACGATGAGGGCGCCATAGGCTATCTGATCGGCGAGGAAAACAAGGGTCTCGCATGCATGTTCACAATGATGAACAACGCACGCATCAATGTCGGTCTGAGCGGCCTGTCGATCGCCGAGCGCGCCTATCAACAGGCGGTTGAGTATGCCCGAGTGCGGGTCCAAGGCACCGGGCCGGACGGCAAGCCGATGGCCATCATCCACTACCCCGATGTGCGCCGCATGCTGCTGACAATGAAATCGCAGATCGAGGCGATGCGCGCACTGGTCTATGACACTGCGACTTCACTCGACCAATCTCGCCGTGCCTGCGAGCCTGAAGCGCGGCAGGCGGCGCAAGCACGTGTCGACCTACTAACCCCAATCGTCAAGGCATGGTGCACCGACCTTGGCGTCGAAATCGCCTCGATCGGCATACAGGTGCATGGCGGCGTTGGCTACATGGAGGAGACCGGCGCGGTTCAGCATCTGCGCGACGCCCGTATAGCCCCTATCTACGAAGGTACTAACGGCATCCAGGCTCAGGACCTGGTCGCCCGCAAGGTACTGCGCGACGGAGGCACGGAGGCGCGTAACTATATCGCTGAGGTCAGCGCCCTTTGCGACACGCTTGAAAAAAGCGCTTGTAAAACGGCGGCAGCGATGCGCCCACAGCTAGTAGCTGCCTGCGACGCGCTCGTCGAGTCGACGGATTGGCTACTAGCCGAGAGTAAAGTGGACATGGCGCGCGTGCTGGCGGGCGCCACGCCCTATCTACGCCTGTTCGCAACCGTCGCCGGTGGCGCCATGATGGGTCGGGCTATCTTGGCCGCACAGGCGGCACTCGACGCAAATACCGAAGATCCGAATTTCTACATAGCCAAGCTCGCCTCGGCGCGGTTTTACGCAGAAAACATCCTGCCACAGGCGGTAGGCCTTGTCGCTCCGGTCCGGGACGGATATCACGCTGTGCTGTCTTTCAACGAGGTAGCGTTTTAGCCCTCAAACAAGCGGATATCATTCTCTGTCGGTAGCGCGGTCAGCATCGTGGCGACCGTTTCGCCGGTGACAGGGTGGCTAAAGCCGGCAGCGATATCAGCCAGGGGCTGCAAAACGAAACGCCGCTCAGCGATCCGCGGGTGCGGCACGATCAACGCCTCCGTATCCATTATGAGATCTTCGTAGAAGAGGATATCAAGGTCGATGGGACGCGGACCATTGCGGGGACCGGCGACCCGTCCCATGTTCCGCTCGGTAGCTTTTAACGCCTTCAACAAGCCTTTCGGCTTGAGTTCGGTGTGTCCTTCGACAACCATATTGAGAAAGGATGGCTGGTTGGTGACGTATTTTGGCGCCGTCTCGTAGACCGGCGACCGGTTCACGAGCACGACGAATTCCCACAACGCATCCAACGCCGTCGCCAGCAAGACAGCCCGGTTCCCTTGGTTACCGCCAAGCGCGATGAAAACGCGGGACACGGCTCATCTTCCACGTACGATGGCGTCGGTCATCCGGACGACCCGTGTCATGGCTTCGACATCATGCACCCGAACGATATCCGCCCCCCGCGCGATAGCGATGGCGACGGCCGCCGCTGTTCCTTCCAACCGATCTTCGATCGGCAGGTCGAGGATTTGACCAATGAAGGATTTACGACTTGGCCCGACAAGCAGAGGATAGCCCAGCGCCTTCAGTATATCCAGTTGATCAATTAGGTCTAAGTTCTGTCGAGTGGTCTTCCCGAAGGCAAGACCGGGGTCGAGTATAATCTGATTTGGCTCGATCCCGACAGTAACAGCAGCGTCCGCTAGGGCCGCGAGATCGGTCGCGACCTCCGTCAGCAGATCATCGTATTCTGGCGCTTGATACTGTCCGCCAAGCCGCTCGTCTATGACTGCTCGTCCTGGCGTACTGCGGTTGTGCATCAAAATGGCGGGCGCTCCCCGGGCCGCGACGAGGGGGCCCATGGCCGGATCGGCACGTAGACCCCAAACGTCGTTGACGATATCGGCACCAGCCTCCAGCGCGGCCTCCGCCACCTCGGCACAATAAGTATCCACGGAAAGAGGCATGTCCGGCAATGCGGCGCGTACGGCCACGATTACGGGCACGACGCGATCCCGTTCTGCCGTTTCTGTCAGAGGGTCCGCACCGGGTCGCGTGCTAACCCCACCGATATCTATAATATCAACCCCAGCGGCTGCGAATGCGCGCGCCTGAACTTTGGCACTGCAGACGACTGCCTCCCCCGCATCGCCTAAGCCGTCACCGCTGAAGGAATCTGGCGTGGCGTTGAGAACACCCATAACGTAGGTCCTTCTACCCCACTCGAATCTGTCTTGCAGACGCATCGCCCAACGACCCTTTTCCCGAAACCCATTGCCGTGCTGACGGCGCCTCACCATAATGAGAGCGTCGAACGCCACCGTCAAAAACCGGGAGGATATCGGGTTTGACCACTGCAGGCACGCCCTTAGCGCCCAGTTCGAAAAGCGCCGAGACCGGCTTCTACCGAATCTTCGTGCGCGATCTCGTAGTGCACTGGCGCATCGGGATATACGACTATGAGCAGGACGGCCCGCAACGAGTTCGCTTCAATGTCGATTTGCTAGCACGCGAGGCCATAGAATTCGACGCCGATAAATACCGCCAGGTGGTCTGTTATGCCGATGTGGTCCAACGTATCCGACAGCTTGCCGATGAAGGACACGTCAATCTGGTTGAGACCTTGGCCAGCCGCGTCGCCGATCTATGCCTCGCAGACGAACGGGTCGTCGAGGCAACGGTGCGGTCGGAGAAGCTGGATGCGATTGACGGGGTCTCCAGCGTGGGCATCGAGATCACACGACGCAAAGACATCGCCGCGCCGGACGCCAATCGCGTCGTCCGGTTTGTCAGCGACAGTTAAATTAACCCCATAATGTATTAGGGGACGGCGGCATTCCCACCCTTCTATTCTATGATGCCGGCCACTTTGATGCGGCCCTGAACTTACGGTCGCAGAACCCGCAGTTTTATCCCGCGACATATGTCTACACGGCGGAAGACACTAACCTGAGATCCTTCCTTGCGTTGGTCTCCTCTTGCAACGAGCGCACCGACCAGCCGGATGGTCAACCAATGTGTGCGACACAAATACCGCTGCCAGATGAACGTGACACCTAGTAAATCTCACCGTACGACCGAGGCGATGCCGCTTTTTGGCCTCCTTCTCGTTGTCGTCCTCGTGCTACTGTGGGGATCGAACTTTCCAGCGATGAAGTTAGGCCTTTCCGAAATCGCACCCTTCACCTTTCGCACGATCAGTAACACTATCGCGGCAATAGGGCTGCTTTGCATTGGCACCCTTGCTATGCGGAAACCGCTCTTGATCCCGCGCCAGGATTTTTGGCCGGTAGTTATTGCCGGCATGCTGAACATCGCGGGCTGGCAGTTGTTCCTCACATTTGGACTACTCCAGATCGATGCAGCGAAAGCGATTATCATCGCTTACACTATGCCGCTCTGGGCAGCGTTTCTCGCGCGTCTGCTACTCAAGGAACGTCTATCCGTGGTACGGCTGCTCGGAATCGTACTCGGTATTAGCGGTGTTCTTGTACTTAATATCGGAAAACTGGACGGTTCCATGATTTCATTCCGCGGCGCCCTGCTGGTGCTGGGTGCTGCAGTGTGCTGGGCTGGCGGAACTGTGGCCATCAAGATGCATAGATGGCGCCTGTCGACTATCATGCTGACTGGTTGGCAGATTTCCTTCGGGACCCTGCCAATGGTCATAGGCATGCTCGTGATGGAAGATCCCGCCGCCATCCTGACCGCAAGCCCACCTGCAATTGGCGGAATGCTTTATACGGCCACCATCGCCATGGTGATTTGCCACTGGACTTGGTATTCGCTGCTGCGCTTGGTCCCCGCAGTGGTTGCCGCGGCTTCGACCGTAGCGATTCCGATAAGCGGGGTATATGCCAGCGCGCTCTTACTCGGCGAAGAG
>CAYYUG010000128.1:0-5023 GCA_964474755.1 uncultured Rhodospirillaceae bacterium
GCGAATTGCTCAAGGTGCATGGCATCGCCGACGGCAAGGAGAAGGATGAACGTGTCGCCGCCCTGTTCGACAAGGTCGGACTGCGCAAGGGCCAGATGGACAGCTTCCCACACGAATTCTCTGGTGGGCAGCGGCAGCGCATCGGTATCGCCCGCGCCTTGGCCCTGAACCCACGCCTGATCATCGGCGACGAACCGGTTTCCGCCCTGGATGTGTCAATCCAGGCCCAGGTGATCAATTTGCTCATGGATTTGCAAGAGGAGTTCAAGCTCTCCTACCTGTTCATCGCGCACGATTTAGCCGTCGTAGAACATATCAGCGACTACATCGCCGTCATGTATCTTGGCCGGATTGTCGAATACACAGATAAGAAAACCCTGTTTACCAACCCACAGCACCCCTACACCGAGGCATTGCTGTCGGCCGTGCCCATCCCAGACCCTACGATCAAGCGCAAGAAGATCATCTTGCAGGGTGACGTGCCAAGCCCTATCAAGCCTCCCTCAGGCTGCCATTTCCACACCAGATGCCCCTATGCGGAGGCACGCTGCCGGGTCGAGGTACCTACCTTAAAGGAAATCGCGCCAGGCCATCAGGTGTCCTGTCACCTGCGTTGACCACTACTCCAGCCCATAACGTTGCTCGTTGTTTGTTTGAAGGCTAATAATTAGTGCCCTAACGGACTACGGATACGGGAAGATGGTAAAGCCGTCGGACGAACTGATCGTCAGTTTCGCGAGGCGCCTGGCCGAAACCAACCAAAGATGGCGCGCCGAGCTGGACCTCCGGCTAGGGCCTCTCGGGTTGAGCCAGGCGCGCGGACTTATCCTGCATTATCTGTCGATCCATGGCGACGGATTGCAGCAAAACGAGCTTGCCGATATCGTTGGCATCCGCGGCTCAACCCTGGTGCGGCAGCTCGACCGACTCGAATCCGACGGCTGGGTCGCACGACGTAACGACCCGGGGGACCGCCGCGCCAAGACCATCCATTTGTCTGACAAGGCAGCGCCGATAGTGCGCAAAATACAGAACATCATCGTACAGCTGCGCTCAGAGTTCCTATCCGGTCTGACGGACACGCAACTACAGACCTGTTTTGCCGTATTCGATCACATTCATGACCGTATCGACAAAGGCATCGGCCGCAACATTCCGACGCGTTCGACTGACAGCCGTTGAAAATTACAGCGAGAGGGAAGGTTATATGCAGAATGAATTAGAATATGTCGGACTTGGCCTGTACTGGAACGATCTAACTGTCGGACAGAGGTTCCGCACTATCAATCGGACAGTCACCGAAACCGACCTAGTCAATTTCATCAACGCGACCGGCATGGTCGAGGTGATGTTCACCGATGCAACTTTTGGCGACGCACATGGCGCGGTGAAAGGCCGGCCGGTGCCGGGCGCACTTTGCTACACATTCATCGAAGGACTGCTTGTGCAATCTACGATGCAACACACCGGCCTTGCCATGTTGGAAACAACCTTAAAGATTAAAGCACCTACCTTCGTCAATGACACGATTCATGGCGAAATTGAGGTGACCGCAGTACGGCAGACCAGCAAGGGCAACCGCGGCATCGTTAGTACCACAAATAACATCGTTAACCAGCGTAGTGAGGTTGTCGCCACTTACGATGTCACACGGATGATGGCCGGCCGCGACTGACGGCCCACCTTTTAGGGAAAGATAGGGAGACTAGAGATGAATTTAGAAGGCAAGACATTCGCCGTTACTGGTGGCGCTTCAGGCATCGGTCGCGCAACAGTGGCTACCTTGTGCGAAGCAAGGGCAACCGTGTTCTTTGGTGACATAAACGAAGAGGGTGGTGCGGAGACCGCATCGCAAGTCGGCAAAGGCGCTAATTTCGTCCCACTCGATATCACTAGCGACGAGTCGATCGCGAATTTCGCCAAGACCGCTATGGAAGCTGGACAGGTCGACGGCGTCGTTAACGTTGCCGGCTGGGACATCATCCAACCATTCATTGAACAGGAACCAGATTTCTGGGACAAAGTAGTCAAGATCAATCTGATGGGGCCGGTCAAATTCGCCCGGGCCTTCCTTGATCCGATGATCGAGCGTAATGCCGGAAAAATCATTAGCGTCTCTAGCGATGCTGGCCGCGTTGGCAGTATGGGCGAAACCATGTATGCCGGCGCCAAAGGCGGCATCATCGCCTTTTCGAAATCGCTAGCACGCGAAGTGGCGCGCTACCGTATCAATGTCAACTGCGTTTGCCCCGGCCCGACCAACACACCGCTGTTCAACGCACAGCCGGAACGCATGCGCGAAGCACTTACCCGCGCCATCCCCTTCCGCCGCGTGGCCGAACCTGAGGAAATCGCCGATGCGATACTGTTCTTCGCCAGCGACCGTTCGAACTACCTCACCGGCCAGGTGCTCAGCGTGAGCGGCGGCCTGACCATGGTCGACTAGGTCGAACTGAAACACCGTATTTACTGGGAGAATCCAATGACTGACCGATACGCAAAATACACCAGCTTCGAGTTTGACCACCCGTCTGACCGGGTGCTGCGGATCACGCTGAATAACCCGAAGACATACAATTCACTTGATGCCGCAGGCCACAATCACTTCACCTATATATGGCGCGACATAGACGACGACCCAGACATCAGCGCGGTCATCCTGACCGGAAAGGGCAAGGCGTTCTCCTCCGGCGGCGATTTCGGCATGATCGAAGCGAACATGAATGACGAGATGGCCCGCATGCAGGCGTGGAAGGAAGCGCGCGACCTCGTCTACAACATCATCAACTGCAATAAGCCAATCGTCTCTGCGATCAATGGCGTCGCAGTCGGAGCCGGGCTGGTCGCCGCCCTGTTGGCCGACATCTCGATTGCCGGCAAGGCCGCCAAGATTGTCGATGGACACACCCGGCTAGGCGTAGCCGCCGGTGACTGTGCGGTCATCAACTGGCCGCTGCTGTGCGGCATGGCCAAGGCGAAGTATCTGCTGATGCTTTGTGAGCCGGTAAATGGCGAGGATGCTGAAAAGTACGGGTTGGTCTCACTGTGCGTTGAGGATGACGAGCTACAGGACAAGGCGGTGGAAGTGGCTGCCCGCCTCGCAGCTGGCGCGCCCAGCGCAATCCGCTGGACCAAATACGCGTTAAATAACTGGTATCGTATGATGGGCCCGTCCTACGACGCCTCCACGGCGCTGGAGATGCTCGGCTTCGCCGGGCCAGAGGTGCGCGAAGGCCTCAGCTCGCATCTTGAGAAGCGCAAACCGGTCTTTAATCCGGAATCGCCGGTCTAGGATTCGAGCCAGCCGAAGGCGTCGTCATGGACAAGGCGTTCGACCTGCTCGACCCGGGGGTCATCCAGGACCCCCAACCGACCTTCGCGAAGATGCGCCGGGACGCCCCGGTGCATTGGAACGAGTCGGTAAAAGGCTGGTTCATTACCCGCTATTTCGACGTCCGCACTGTGATGCGCGATCCGCGTTTCTCGGTAGAGAAAATGTCGCCTTTCGCGGATCGGGCCACGGGCTCTAAGCAGCAGCAGATAGCCTTCCTAACAGAAGTTCTCGGTGGCTGGATGGTCTTCAAGGACCCACCGGCTCACACCAGGCTGCGTCAGGTTCTGCAGAGCGCCTTCATGCCCAAATCTATGGAGGCCCTGCGACCGCAGGTCGAATTGATCGCGCGGGAGATACTCGACGGTCTTGGCGACCGGACAGAAATTGATCTGCTGACCGATTTCGCCGTACCGTTGCCCGCCACCGTAATCGGCGACCTGTGCGGGGTACCGCGCGACCAGGTAGGAAACCTGCGCACCTGGTCGGACGACATCGCCAAGTTCGTACTGCAGGGCCGTTCGACGCCGGATAAGTACGACCGTTCGCATTCAGCGTTAACAGAATGCGTCGCCTTTTACCGCGACCTTGTCACCGATCACCGTGCCAACCCGCGGGACAATCTGACCAGTCTGATGATCGAAGGAGGCGACATCGGTAAACCGCTCGACGACGAGGAGATCGTGTCGACACTTGTACTGATCCTGTTCGCAGGACATGAGACAACAACCAATCTGATCACCAGCGGCATGTTTGCTTTACTGAAAAATCCAGACCAGCTGGCGCTACTGCAGCGCGACCGATCACTAGTGTCTCCGGCGGTTGAGGAGTTCCTACGAGCAGAAGGACCAATCGCCACGATCGTCCGGCTGGCCCTCGAGGATATCGAAATCGGCGGGCAGCTGATCAAGAAGGGAGAACGAGTCTTCGCCGCAATCGATTCAGCCGCGCATGACCCAGCTGTGTTCAAGGATCCCATGTCCGTTAATATCACACGGCAGCGCAACCGGCACATGGCGTTCGGCAAGGGCATTCACCTCTGCCTTGGAGCACCGCTTGCCCGGTTGGAAGGCCAGGTCGCCTTTGAAGCATTGCTCGACCGCTACATGAGATTCGAATTTTGCGGCCCCTTACCAATGTGGCGCGACGAACTGATCGCCCGCGGCTTACGCAACCTGCCACTCACTGTACGGCACCGCAAAGGGAGATGATGGTGGAGCACCGGAAACAGTCATCGCCCAGTCGGCACAGCTGACCATCGGCGAAATTCTGCGCGATCAGACGTTCCTACAACCGGACGCGGAAGATTTTCGCGCCAGCTGGTTCGACTTGGGGGAGGTCTTCCTGCGCAATACGGACGTCACTCTCAATTTCGTCAAATAGATAAAATTAATGTTCAAGCCCGGTAGCGAGAACATCTATCCGGCGGAGATAAAACAGGTAATTGTTGCCGAACATAGGTCGATGACACAGTAGTGGTCCGCGCACCAGACGACCGGTGGAGCGAAGTGCCGGTTGCCTTTATTGCCGCGAACAATCCAGATCTCACCGGCGGCGACTTGCCACGCCGTACGGCGCACAAGATGCAGTACCATGAAGTTGAAAAGCAGCTGGCCGAGACATGACCGGCTGGCAGCTTGTATGGCCGGGTGAAATCTCGCCTAATACCGCAAGCACAATATATTGGGCAGA
>CAYYUG010000129.1:0-3877 GCA_964474755.1 uncultured Rhodospirillaceae bacterium
TGCTCTATGCTCGTGATCTGCCGCCGGTCGGCGGTGATACGATCTTCACCGACTTGGAAGCTGCCTATGACGCTCTGTCGGACGGCATGAAGGCGACGCTGGCTGGTTTACGCATTCATTGCGACGCAGCGGACAAATCCCGCTATGGGGGCAAAACGCGAGCGGAATGGTATGCAGGTGACAATATGGCGGAAAAACTGAACGGCATGGATACGGATTCAAAGATCGCCATCCACCCGCTTGTACGTACCCACCCGGAAACCGGCCGAAAATGCCTGTTTATCGGCGATCAGGTTCAGCGCTTTGACGCGTTGACCCTTGAAGAGAGCGCACCACTGTTGGATTTCCTCATGGCCCACATCCAGCGGCCAGAATTTACCTGCCGGGTGCGTTGGGCGCCGGGCACCTTGGTCATGTGGGACAATCGTTGCACCTGCCATTATGCGGTGGCGGACTATGTTGGTTTTCCCCGCCGCATGCACCGCGTGACCATCGCGGGCGACAAACCGTATTAGGCACAGAGGCTTGAAATGACGCTAGAAATTACTGCCAAGGAAACGGCGCTTGGAGCAACCGTTTCCGGGCTCGATCTTTCGAAGACACTCGATACTGATACGGTCGAGCGTTTGCGCAACGCGTGGCTGGAGCACATCGTATTAGTCTACCACGGGCAAGCACTTTCCGATTTGCAGTTGCTCGATTTCACGCGCTATTTCGGCGAATTGGAATACCCGCCGTACAAACTGCTTAACTACTCGCAAGGCTCGGGCCAGAATGAGGATATTCCGGCTGAGATCAATGTCATCTCCAATGTGGTGGAGAACGGTAAGAAGATTGGTCAACTTGGCAATGCAGAGGCTAAGTGGCATACCGACACACCGTTCGTTGAGCAACCGCCGGCGGCAAGCATTCTGCATGCTTGGGAGATCCCACCGACTGGCGGTAATACCTCCTTTATGAATATGTACGCGGTGTTAGAGGCACTGCCTATGGACCTGCTTACAAAGATCGATGGCCGAAAATGTAAGCACGACGTCTCGCATACCAGTGACGGCGTTCTTCGGCATGATTTTGAGGATTCGGCCAACGCTAAAGAATGCCCTGGGCCCTGGCATCCGATGATCCGCACCCATCCGGATTCGGGCTGCAAGGCGCTCTATCTCGGCAAGCGGGCCTGGGCCTATATCGAAGGGTTGTCGCTAGAAGAGAGTGAGGAAACATTGGACGCGATTTGGGCAATCGCAGAACAGCCTGAATTTGTTTATGAACATGTCTGGACAGAGGGTGACGTTCTGATGTGGGACAATCGCTGCGCCATGCACCGCCGTGAGGAATTCGAAGGCAGCCAACGCCGAATTATGCACCGTAGCCAATTGCGTGGTGATATTCCGGTTTAGGAAAGGTTGCTTCGCAGACCGCACGCTCTGCCGCTCCCAGTGCGGTGGCAGCCCGTTCGATTTTCAGACAAGGTTACAAAGCGTACAACTTATGTTCGTCTAAATGACTTTCCTCCTTCTGTGTCACATATCGCTTATCCTAAACCAAAAGCGGGAATGGTACATGTACCTCAGTCTCTGGCGAAGAATGTTTCGCATGTTGCAGGTGTTGGTTAGCATCTGCAGGTGAACTGAACAGGCCGCGGGGAGAAACGCGATGTCTAACTACCATGCCGACCTCAACAAGCAGGGGCTGCGCGGCTACCTCGAATTCGTTAAGGCGAACCACCCTAATCAACTGTTGTGTATAGCTGAACCAGTGAAGTCCAAATACGAGATGACGGCTATCGTGTTTGAATTGGAGCGCGCCGGGCGGAGCCCGGTCATCGTGTTTGAGAATGTGATCGGGTATGACATGCCGGTGGTAACCAACGTCGCTGGTAACCGGATGTTGCTGGCCTCACTGCTGGAGGTTGACGAGCGTGACCTGCCGGCTGCCTTCCGCGAGCGTTGCCAGAACTATCTTCCGGTTGAACGAGTCGAGAGAGCCCTTTGGCAAGATGTAGTGATTGAGGGCGACGATGTCGATCTCGGTGCACTGCCGATCCCTCTGCAGTTTGATGTCGACAAAGCGCCCTACATAACCGCCGGTCAGATCACTGCGTGCGATCCGGAGACAGGTGTAGACACCACAGGCTTCCATCGGCTGATGGTTTCGGGTAAGAACCGGCTCGGTGTCTCACTGCATTCGCGCCGCCGCATGTACGAGTTCCACCGTCGGGCTGCGGCGCTCGGTAAGAACCTGCCTGCCGCCATCACACTCGGCATCCATCCGCTGCACTATATGGGCTCTATGGCCTATAATTACCCGCCGGACGTTCGCAAATACGAGATCATCGGTGCGCTCTTTGGAGAGCCATACAAAGTTGCCGGATGCGGTGTCGACGGACTGGAAATTCCTGCCGGGGCAGAGATCGTCATTGAGGGTGAAATTCTGGCCGATACGCACGAACCGGAGGGTCCATTTGGCGAGTTCACCGGTTATGCGTCCTATCGATCGACCCAGAACGTCTTCGTCGCCAGTCGTATTCTTATGCGTAGCGATGCCCAGTTCCACAGCGTCGTCTCCGGCATGTCGAAGGACCATATATTGGTGTCTTGCATTACCAGGGAGGGAGAGATCTTGAATGCGCTCCGCCGCAACCTTCCGAATGTCCAGGCAGTGCACGTGCCGCACATCACCTGTGGTGGGCTGATGGCGATTGTGAAGATGAAAAAAACTGCGCCGGGCGAGCCGCAACAGGCAATTATGGCCGCACTTGGTACAGAGTTCTATACAAAAATCGTCATCGTCGTTGACGACGATGTAGACATCTTCACTCTCTCCGACGTGATGTGGGCGGTGGCGACGCGGGTGCGCGCGGACGAGGATTTGGTCTTCATCCCAGGTGCTAAGGGAGCAATCCTGGACCCGACTTCAGACCCGGAATATTTTACACTCACCAAGGTTGGTGTCGATGCTACTAAGCCGGACGGTCGTGACTTTGCCGAGCGTCTTGTGATTTCTGACGAACAGCGCGCGCGAGGGCGAGAAATTCTGGCGGAAGCCGGCATAAAGCTTTGACTCGCTTCAGCGCAACTCTCGTTATAGCGGCTTAACAGAAGCTAATTTTGGTGTGGCTACGCAATTTTTGCTGAAGCCAGGCGTTCTCTGCAGCCCAATACTAGTGCGGTATGCGGCGGCGGGTATGCAGCTCGTCGAGCCATAGGTCTAGAGAGGTGAGTGCAGTTGAATCCTCCGCGATGTAGCGGTTGGTGATGTTTTGTGGTTTTTTTTAACGGGGAGTTTTAACCTTCCTTACCACGTGCCGACGGTTCTTAGTAAACGGTCGTACCTCATCGGGCCATCTGCCGCGCTCAGCCCATTTTGCCCAGGCTTCGCTGACCATCACGTCGGGTCTTTCAAGCTCGTAGATCACCTGGTAACGCGGCTCGCCATCAGCGTTCAGTGTGCGGTGGGAGCCACCGATGTTAACATCAACCGGCACTACCGCCGATCGCGTTGCTGAGATGACGCCCGGGACCTTGAGAATGTTAGGGACGTGTTCAGTGTCATAGATTTCGTTAAAAAGATCTTCTTTGTCCGGTTCCACGTCCATGCTGACGATGAACAGATAATTCGCGGTGATCGGCATTTCTGTCTCCTCAATTGGGGGCAAGCAAATGGCTCACGCATTTCCGATAATAGCTGCTACCGAAACTCGGCAGTGGGTGGCGGTATTCCCCCACTCTAGAAGAGTTTATAGCAATGCACACGCCTGTGCTCCGGCGAGGGGAAAAGCGGTGATTTACTATGCTGCGTTGGTTTGACGATAGCTGTGCCAGCGCACGTTCTTGTCCTTGTGCTATTGGTCCAGAAGCCGGTCTCCAAGGCTACCGGT
>CAYYUG010000130.1:0-3796 GCA_964474755.1 uncultured Rhodospirillaceae bacterium
CGAAATCGCTCAAAACTTCACGGTACAACGATGCTGACACCGGAAGAAGTCTCAAACTATAGGATACAAGGGTTTCTGCCCGGCCGGCCGATGCTGTCCGACAAATAAACTGCGGAATTATGCGAAGCCTGCAGCGTCGAATGGGAAAAACATCGCGCTAGATCATCATTTCCAGCGTTCGGATCGATGGGGATTACGAAGGTGCGTATTTCGCATTTCCACGATGGGGTATCGGAATTGACCTACCCGACAACAGCGTTTGTATTGCTGACAGTAAATCTCTTCACTGTGTCACAGCGATAAGGGTTTCGGGGAAACGATATTCCACGGTCTGTTATACAGATTTGAGTGCGGCCACGATCCCGCCGTTGGGTAAACCAGAAAGGTTGATTGGAAGAGAGACAAAGAAAACCCTTACATAAAACGTAAGGATTAGACTTTTAAGGTGTTAAGTTCGTTAAAATACAAAGGGTAAGAAGACGCACACCGACCATTGGAGAAAGTGGTGCAAGTATGACTGGGGCTCTGAAAACGACACCCACCATGTGTCCGATGAATTGCCACCCGACGCTATGCGGCATGCGGGTCACGGTGCAGGACGGCAAGTTACTCGGCATCACCGGCGACAAAGACAATCCGGACAGTCGCGGTTTCCTATGTGTGCGGGGGCGGGCGGCGCATCAGATCATCGGCAACCCGGAGCGGATTCTGAAACCCCTGATCCGCGAGCGCCGCAGCGAGGATGCCTGGCAGGAGGCGAGCTGGGATGAGGCCCTGGACCGCATCGCCGCGCGCAGCGATGCGGTGGGCCGCGCGGCAACAGCGACCTGGTCTGGGCACGGCAATTTCGCCAATGGCTACGGCTTCCGCATGGCGCGTGAATTGATGACCCGCTTCGCCGCAACGACCGGCACGCAGAACTGGAGCCCGGCGATGATCTGTTGGGGGCTCGGCGGCTTCGGAGTCGGGCTGACGGGTGCGCTAGAAACCAACACCAAGGAAGACATGGGCGCTAATTCGGAACTGATTGTGCTGTGGGGTGCCAATCTAGCGAGCCAACCTAACACCGTGCGCCACCTGAAAGCAGCGAAACAGCGCGGCGCGCGGATAGTGACCATCGATGTGCGGCAGACCGAAGCTGCGGCGCAGTCAGACGACGTCCTGCTGATCCGTCCCGGCACGGACGCGGCCCTGGCGCTGGCCGTGATGCATGTGCTCGTCGCGGAAAACTTGTACGACGCCGATTTCGTTCGCGATCACACGGTGGGCTTCGACGAACTTGCCCAACATGTTCGGCAATACGATCCGGACTGGGCGGCCGGCGAGACCAGAATTGCGGCTGAGCGGATCGTCTCATTCGCCAGAGACTACGCCCGCATTAGACCGGCGATGATCGTGCTCGGCGGTAGCTCGATCCACAAGGGCACCAATGGCTGGCATGCGGCGCGGGCTGTGTCCTGCCTGCCAGGATTGATCGGCAGCTTTGGTATCGCGGGCGGCGGGCTCGGCCCCCGCCACGGCGGTGCATCGCATGGTGCCGGTTTAACCGATATCACAGCCGGGCTGCCGGCACGTCCGCTGGACCGTATTCCTGATCAGATGTCAGAGATCGCTGCGGCGCTTGGCGACGGTCGGATCCGCGTACTGCTAATTTTCGGCTCCAACTTCCTCTCCTCGTATCCGGATTCGCAGGCCGTAGAAACCGCGCTCGAGGGCCTCGATCTCGTCGTCTGTCACGATCTGTTCATGAACGAAACGACACGCCGCTTCGCCGATATCGTACTACCCGCCACCGCCTGGTTAGAGGATATCGGCTGCAAGGCGACCAACACGCATGTCTATCTGGTCGATAAAGTCCTCGAGCCCGAAGGCGCAGCGCGGCCTGTGCAGGATGTGCTGCAGCGTTTGGCGGCGCGGTTCGGCGTCACCGAGTTCTATCCTTGGGATTCACAGGAGGCGCTGCTGGACGTGATCCTCGATCACCCGGCTACCGGACATGCAACGGTTGACTCGCTGCGGGCGAATGGCGGACGTGTGGCGCTCAACATCTCCCATGTCGCCCATCCTGACCGCAAGTTTCGCACGCCATCCGGCAGGATCGAGTTCTATTCTGCAAAGGCCGAGGACGCTGGCCTGCCATCGTTGCCGATGCACGATACGAGCAAAGCTGTGGCCGCCTATCCGCTGGCGCTGTGCCAAGGGCGGACCCTGACCCAGTTCCATGCCTTCTACGACCACGGCAAGGCACTGCCGCTATTGGCCGAACGCGATCCGGGGCCGGAACTGTGGATATCGCCGGCGGATGCCAGGGCGCGGATACTGTCGAACGGCGACGCCATCCGCGTTCATAACCAGCGCGGCGCATTCGAGGCCACAGCCCATGTCACCGACCGCATTCCCCCGGGCACAGTGTGGATGCGCGACGGCTGCGAGGGTCTGAACCGGGTAACTTCTGGCGCGCCGGTACTGCCGGAAACGGCGCTCAACCTGTTTCCGTTTACGGTGGGGCAGGCGGCGTACGACGCGATGGTGGAAGTGGCGCGGAAGTAAGCGTCATCGGTCCGTTGAGTATCCCGAAAAGCCTTCAAAAATCGACTGTCTAGACCCCTACTGATTTCAGTGGGGGTTTTTGTTTGTCCTTAGCTTACTGTCCTAATCCGAATATCAGCTATCCAGTTAAATGGGTATCTAAAGTCGAAAGAGGTCAAGAGGACTGAAAACAAATAAACCGCCAAAATCATCGATACCGTAAACGCCTCAGGACGCACGATGTTCCTGTTCGGGACTGGATGTATCTAATGGATACGGAACACCCTTTAGAACTCACCGGAGAGGGAATATGGGGGTGAAAAAGGGTGGTGCCGCCTACAAGACTCGAACTTGTGACCCCAGCATTACGAATGCTGTGCTCTACCAACTGAGCTAAGGCGGCACATCCCTAGAACGTCTGATAAACCATCATAACACAGGGTTCAAGAACCTACACATCCAACGACATGTGAATTACAAATATTGTTCACACGGGTTATTATTGAAATAATATATATTGTTTTTACACAATAAATCGGTGGAACCGCGTCTTACGAATGTTGTGTTCTACCAGCTGGGCTAAGGCGGCATTTCGGCGCGCAAAATAGGCACGGCGTATCAACAAGGCAAGAGAATGTATGCGGAGAATACCGGTCTGCCGGCCGACGGGCACGGCCAGAACGGTTCGAATGCCAATAATTTCTAAAAATAATGTTGCCGAATGTGACCAATGTCACTGCACAAACTCAGGTTCGACCCTATTTTGAGGTCATCCTGTTAAGGAAATCGTTCCTTCCTCCCTGAATCTCCCTGGCCGGCAGCTTTGCGCCGGCCTTTTCTTTTTCAACGCCTTACTCAGCGGTTTCAGGTGCTGGAAGCGCAGCGGGTGGGGTCATTCTTTGCCCCGGTGGCGACTGCCAGGACAGCGTCGCAAAACTATCGCAACTGGCACAGCTGGCGCCCCATTGTCCGGCAATCGAACCGCAGGAGTCGCAATACCAGGCATCTTCCATCGGGGCCGTCGCAGCCTCGTCGAGCCAGCGCCGCGCCGCCTTCAAATCACCATGCTCCTGCTCTTCGAGATCGGCAAGAAGGCGCAGCACGCGGACCGAGCGGGGCACCGGTTCAGACTGTTCGAGATGTCGTCGCGCCTCGCCCCATAGCTGTGCCGCCAGATTCGCTTCAGCCAGCGCAAGATGGCTTTCGGAATGGTCGGGCCGCAGGCTATGCAATCTCTGGAACCGTTTAACCCGATCGAGCGGCGCTT
>CAYYUG010000131.1:0-3309 GCA_964474755.1 uncultured Rhodospirillaceae bacterium
AAATCGCCCGTGCGGACGTTAAAGCCTGCGGCGCCGGCAACGCGTTTCCGATCGCGCTTGTCCATCAGCAGGTGGGTCACCATGATACGATTGTAGACTTCGGTAGCAGCTTTGCGGGCGGCTTCCGCTACAATCGGCTTGTAGCTCTCGCCGTGGATCATGATTTGCCACTTGCCTTCGCGCAGATAACGACCCGTCTCCGGGTCTCGCATCATTGGCAAGCCCCATTCCTCGAACTTGTGCACGGTCGAATCGACATGTCTTCCAATGTCATAGGCTAAATCTTCCCGCACCAGTCCCATCAGGTCGTTACTGGCATATTGGACAAAATCTTCAGGTTGGTTCTCGTTCCACTGCATTCCCATATAACAGTTGATCGCATACAGGCCTTGCGCGACGGCACCGCTGCGTTCGATGTTCGCTTTTTCGACGACGACGACCTTCTTATCGCGGCCCCAAAATCGTGATTCATAGGCCGCACCACAACCTGCCATGCCGCCGCCAACGACTAGGACGTCCGACTCAACTCGGATGGTTTTTCTGCCTCCAAACAAGCCCATCAGCTGACTCCCTTTTTGAGCTTATCTGGATTTAAAACAGGCAGCCCGCCATCGATATTGAGCACGTCTGGCTCATGTGAGAGGTCTTGCGATTTATAATCGTCCGCGCTGGGAGCACTGTAATCTTGCGGCGATTGGATCGATCCCCATTCGGTAGTCCGGATTGGTGAAACGAAATCTTTTTCGCGCCCGTCCCGAAACTTAACCTTCCAGGAAATCGTACCCTTTTCCTCTTCTCTTAATGGTAGGACGCTATGGCCAAGCGGAGCAAAGTCAGCGTATCCGCGCGAGGCGATTGCATGCTGCGGACAGGCCTTTACGCAGGAATAGCAATCCCAGCACATATTAGGTTCTATATTGTATGCACGACGATAGGTCTTATCGATATGCATGATGTCGGACGGACAGATATCGACGCAGTGGCCGCAACCGT
Source organism: uncultured Rhodospirillaceae bacterium (assembly GCA_964474755.1). Taxonomy (GTDB): domain Bacteria; phylum Pseudomonadota; class Alphaproteobacteria; order UBA8366. Next base: position 994 of record CAYYUG010000131.1, read on the forward strand.
CGCAGCGGGTCATGTAAACGAATGTCGGCATGATATCCCGTTAACTCCTATTTCGAAGAATGAATAAAACTGATCAATAGTGGCGGGGCAGAGTGCGGGCGCTACCGAGGATCTCGGGCTTGTCCGCCGGTTCAGGAATGTTGCTACGCGACCCGTTGGCATTCTCGACACGCTTCTGCAGCGCTGCAGCAGGTTTGAAAAACATATGTGAGAATTTTGACCAGGGGATGCCACCAAACAATATCGTCGTTGCGATTAGATATAGGCTCAGAAAGATCATTGTGCCGCCAGCGCCCGTAGATTGCAGGAAGGCCCAGATCAGGCCAAACGTCACGCTTGCCAGCAAAGAGACGACGAACAGATCGGCGCGCATTAATCGGAACGGTGAGCCGCCTTCCGCAGCTACGTCGACGCGAATGAAAAACCAGAACCAGTAGCCGCCAACGCAAACCAGCAGGGCACCGAGTGTCCAAAGTGTAGGCCAGATCGCTGGCACTGACGAAGCGGGGGTCGGATAGCCGAACACCATTACTACGGTTGCCACGATGTAGGCTATAAAACCGTACATCGTCAGTAGATGCGCGGCACGGCGTTGTGGGTTACAGAATTCGCCAGACGTTGCTACTTCAACGACCGCGGTCTGCACGCCTAAGGTTACGATCTCTCCACCGCCGACCTTACGTGATCCTTTTTCCTGTGCATTCCGCCAATTAGCGAAGAAGTATTTTGCGCTCTTCTTATGAATGATATCGAACAGCGTGCCGACCACTACGCACAGGATCATGATAATAACATATGCCTGCATTATTACGGGATCGATTGACGCCGAGAGTTCGGCGAAGGGATTGGTGCTGAACATTAAACTACCCCAATGCTAGCCTGTGGTTAGCAATGCGCGGAACAACGGCATCACTACGCCAAATAAAGTTTGTACGGGACATGCGCGACGGCTCTTCCTAAAATCTGCGTATCGCGTTGTGTGCTAAGGCGATATAGCCATACGAAAATCTGTCGTCGTGTGTAGTATAGGGTCCGGGACCTGTCAATCCGGCCTACCCCATGGCCTCGATGGCCGATTAGTTAATTCCGTCATAGTACGCTTGCAGGACCTCGACTGCTTCTGGTCGGCTGAATTCGGCTGGGATCGTCTCGCGGTTGGCGAACATCTCGCGCAAGCGGGTTCCAGAAATATTTAGTCTGTCTTCTTCACCATGCGGGCAGGTCTTGCCGGTTGCCATACCATCGCACCGGTGGCAGTAGAAGGTGATGTCGATCTTCAGTGGCTGTGTCACCAGGCTGCCCTGATCAAGCGTATCGAAGATATGATGTGCATCGAAGGGTCCGTAATAGTCTCCGACACCGGCGTGGTCGCGCCCGACGATCAGGTGCGAACAGCCAAAATTTTGGCGAAACAGTGCGTGTAGCAATGCCTCGCGTGGTCCTGCATAACGCATTTCTATAGGATATCCTGCCTGCACGGCCGTGCCCGGAACGAAATAGTTCTCAACTAATGTGTTGATAGCCTTGACCCGCGTCTCGGCAGGGATATCGCCTGGCTTCAAGGCGCCCAGCACCTGATGAATCAATACGCCGTCACATATTTCAATAGCGATCTTGGCCAAATATTCGTGACTGCGGTGCATTGGGTTGCGGGTCTGAAAGGCGGCGACGGTTGACCAGCCCTTATCTTCGAAGAGTTTTCGGGTTTCCGCCGGACGGTAGTACAGACCCTTATAGGTTTTAGGGTAGTGGCCTTCTGATAGGACGGATACCGGTCCGGCCAGGTTGACTGCGCCCTGTTCCAATACTTTCTGCACGCCGGGATGTTTATCGTCGGTCGTGCCATAGACCTTTTGGCATTCCAGGACGCGGTCGATCGTATATTTTTCGCCTATCCGCATGGCGCCGACCAAGGCTCCGCTCTCATTTGCCAGTGCGATTTCGTCGCCGATTGCGATTTCGTCTGCCTGGCCTTGCCCGCAAGATAACGTGATCGGTATCGGCCAGAACAAGCCGTTTGCCAGTTTCATATCAACGCAGGCGCCGCGCCAATCGGCCTCTCTCATGAATCCGTCGAGTGGGGTATAAGCGCCCATACCGAGCATAAACAGATCGGATAGCTCACGGCTCGACAGGCTGACACGGGCCAGTGACTCGGCACGTGCGGCGACCTCTACCCGTTCGGCATCGCCGACCAGCAGTGGTTTGAGCGGCCCCCCCCCGTGAGGTGGAACGAGTTTCGGCATCCTTACCCTCTTCAGAAAAATTTAATCAAACGAACTCGCAGTGATACACGCGGCCGCCAGAGGTGTGAAG
>CAYYUG010000132.1:0-3120 GCA_964474755.1 uncultured Rhodospirillaceae bacterium
ACACGTTCATCCTTCTCCTTGCCGTCGGCGATGCCATGCACCTTGAGCAATTCGCCGACGATATCACCGGCCGACATGCGCGGGTTTAGCGAAGAATACGGATCCTGGAAAATGATCTGCATTTCCCGCCGAAAGCTCCGCAAGCCTGGCTTGTCAAGCGTTGTAATATCGGTGCCATCGACTTCAATCGAGCCGTTGGTTGGTTCTAATAATCGCAGGACGGTCCGGCCAACGGTCGATTTGCCGCAGCCGCTTTCGCCGACCAAGCCAAGCGTTTCACCTTCGTTAATGCTGAAGCTGACACCATCCACCGCGTAGACGTATCCGGCTGTGCGTGACAGGATGCCCTTCTTGATTGGGAAGTGTTTTTTTAAGCCGTCGACTTTCAGTACCGGCGGGTTGCTTGTGCCGATGGCAGCTGCCTCAGCCATTTTGATCTCCATACAGTCTGTCATAGTGCCAGCAGGCGACCCAATGATCCCTCTTCGCTTCCTTGTAAGGAGGGTACGCTGATGTACACTTTTCGTCCGCAAATTTGCAGCGAGGGGCGAAGGTGCAGCCTTCTGGTAGATTATTCAGCAGCGGGACGATGCCCGGAATTTCCGCCAACCGTTCGACCTTCGATTCCTCGCCCTTCATAATGTCAAGATGGGGTACCGATGCCAGTAGACCATGTGTGTAAGGGTGCTGCGGTTCGGCGAAAAGGTCTTCCACACTCGCCTCTTCAACTTTCTTACCGGCATACATAACCACGACCCTCTGGGCTGTTTCGGCGATAACGCCGAGGTCGTGGGTGATAAGAATGACGGCGGTGTCCAACTTTTCTTGTAGCTGCACAATCAAGTCTAGGATTTGCGCTTGGATTGTCACATCCAGTGCTGTCGTGGGCTCGTCGGCGATAAGGACCTTCGGGTTGCAGGCCAGCGCCATAGCGATCATAACTCGTTGCCGCATACCCCCGGATAGTTGGTGTGGATACTCCTTCACGCGTTGCATGGCCTCTGGAATTTTTACCAGATCCAGCATTTCGACAGATCGCGCCAGAGCCTGTGCTTTGTCCATTCCTTGGTGCAGGATCAAGGCTTCGCTGATTTGATGCCCGATGGTAAACACCGGATTGAGAGAGGTCATCGGCTCTTGGAAGATCATCGACATTTCGTTGCCGCGAACTTCCCGCATTTCCGCATCAGAAAGTTCAAGCAGGTTCCGGCCGTCGAGTTTGACCGTTCCGGCGACAGTTTTCCCTGGCGGATCCGGTACCAATCGCATGACGGACAGCGCCGTAATACTTTTACCGCAACCCGACTCGCCCACGATGCCGAGTGTTTCGCTCTTCTTCAGGTAGAAGGAAACATCATCGACCGCCTTCACGGTCCCTTGGCGCGTGAAAAAATAGGTCTTGAGGCCATCGACCTCCATCATCAGCTCGGCACCTTCCGGCGCGACCGGCGCTGTCTTTTCGTCGCTAGAAATATCGACCATTCACCTACTCAAAAAAATTGATGTCTTTCTAAACTAGAATTCAGGGCCTAGCTTCGCTGTCTGGGATCGAGAATATCGCGTAAGGCGTCGCCCAGCAGGTTTGTGCCAAACACCACAAAACTAATCGCCAGACCAGGGAAGATCACCAACCACGGTGCGACGCGGGCGTATTCTGCTGCATTTTCAGAAAGCATTCGGCCCCAGGAAGGATGCGGTTCTGGCACACCCAATCCCAGGAACGACAAGGAAGCTTCGACCAGGATCGCGGAGCCAAGCTGGGCGGTTGCCAGCACGATTAGTGGGGCCAGTGTATTGGGTAGTACATGGCGTATCGCCACCCGCAGTTCCACCATGCCGGCGGCGCGCGCGGCTTCGACGAAAGGCATTTCGCGCAGCGCCAACGTACTGGCGCGGACTACGCGCGCGACCCTAGGCACCAGGGGAATGGATATGGCTATTATTGTATTTTCCAGCGAAGGCCCGAGCGACGCCGCCATGACCAGCGCCAGCACCAGCAACGGTAGCGCTTGCATGATGTCGATGATCCGCTGCATGAATAGATCGAACCACCCTAATAGGTAGCCGGACATCAGGCCGATGAAGACACCGATGCTCCCACCGAGCAATGTCGACGCGACCCCGACGATAAGCGATATCCGCGAGCCATGGACAATGCGCGCGAACATGTCGCGGCCCATCATATCTGCACCCATAATGTTGTTGGCCGATGGCGGCGCCAAGGAGAGGGTTGAGTTGGTTTGCACGGGATCGTGCGCTGCGATGAAATCGGCAAAGATCGCAAATAGGACGAAGATGATGACGATGAAGATGCCGGTTACGGCGAGCGGGTAGTTCTTGGAAAAATGAAGGATGGCGTCCCACCGTCCTTCGATGTTCGCGCCCGCCCGGTCGAGTTCCGCTTGTTGGTCTATGTGCGCCATAGCGTAATTTTCCTCAATCGCCATACTTGATGCGCGGGTCGAGCGCACCGTAGGTCAGATCGACTATGAAATTCACTGTTACGACAATTAAGGCGATCAACATGACTAGGTTTTGCACAATTGGATAATCGCGCATCAGGATGGCTTCGACCAGAAAATGCGCGACGCCGGGTATGTTGAAGACGGTTTCCGTGATGATCAGGCCTCCAATCAGAAAAGCGGCCTCGATGCCGATGATCGTGGTGACCGGCAGGAAGGCGTTTTTCAGTGCGTGAGAATAATTGACTGCATTCTCCGACGCGCCCTTCGATCTGGCGGTACGGATATAATCTTGTCGCAACACTTCTAGCATCGATGATCGAGTGAGCCGCATGATCAAGGCGGAACTTCGAAACCCAACCGCTGCCGCCGGTATCAGATATAGGAGCAATTCATCCCATAAATTGTCCGGTGGATCGGTATATATTGGGATGTCGCCAAATAAGGCAAGCGATGCCATCAATATCAATAAGGCAAGCCAGAAGGACGGCAGCGAAAGGCCGCTCAGGCTGATGATTCGCAATGTGTAGTCCAATGCTGTGTCTTGCTTGACGGCGCTAATCACGCCTAGTGGCACACCGAACAGAACCGAAAAGCCTAGCGCCATGGCTGCGAGCTTGGCGGTAATCGGAATACGCGGGCCAAGTTCGTCTACCGC
>CAYYUG010000133.1:0-3106 GCA_964474755.1 uncultured Rhodospirillaceae bacterium
TAGTGGGATATAGTCATAGCGCAATACAATATTTAGTTCATCCAGAATTACCATCCGATAGCTCGGATCGGCCATCAGCTGCTGGGCATAATCCCAGGCGGTGCGGGCTGCTGAGAGGTCGCGTTGCCGGTCCTGGGTATCCCAGGTGAAGCCTTCGCCCATCGCTTTGATCGTGCAAAGCTCGGGAAACCGATCCAGCACATCCCGTTCGCCGGTCGCCCAGACCCCTTTGACAAATTGTACGATGCCAACTTTCATGCCGTTGCCGATGGCGCGGACTGCTAGCCCCATGGCGGCGGTCGATTTGCCCTTGCCCTTGCCGGTATGAACAATTAGCAGGCCTTTCTCCAGCGTCTTGGTAGCTAACATCTTGTCGCGAGCGATTTTTTTCTTGGCCATCTTTTCTGCGTGTCTGGCATTGGCCTCGATTTCCGTCATCCCTTCGGTTTTCATGCGCATCTCCCCGGTTATGCCGTATGGCGCAGTTGGACGAGGCGATCGTAACTGACGTTTGATCGCGGCTGCCACAGGCCTCGGTCCTGCGCCTCAATCAGCCGTTCCGCGATCTCTCGCAGCGCCGCTGGATTGTTCTCAGCTATAAAGTCACAAATGTGATGGTCATCTAGATAGGCGTCGTACACCGCGTCGAAATGATGGTCGGCAACAGCACCGGTTGTTGCCGCAAACGCAAACATATAATCGACCGTCGCAGCCATCTCAAAGGCGCCTTTATAGCCATGCCGCATGACGCCCGCGATCCATTTCGGATTGACGACACGGGCGCGCACAACACGCGCAATCTCCTCCTCCAGCAGCCGGATTTTTGGTGTTTCTGGCCGCGAATGATCGTTGTGATAGATAGCAGGCCGCTCGCCGGAGAGGGACTGTACAGTAGCTGAAAGACCGCCTTCGAACTGATAGTAGTCGTCCGAATCAAGCAGATCATGCTCTCGGTTGTCCTGGTTATGGACTACAACCTGAACGTTGCGCAGACGGGACTCGAACAGACCGTGCGCTGCCTCACCATCCGTTCCAGCACCGTAGGCGTAGCCGCCCCAGGCGAGATAGGCCCGCGCCAGATCTTCGGTGCTCTGCCAGCCGCGTTCGTCGATCAGCGCCTGGAGGCCGGCTCCGTAAGCACCAGGCTTTGAACCAAATACACGCGCTGCGGCGCGGTGTTTTGCTGTTTTCTTGGCAAGCCCGCTTTTGGACAGCGTAGCGGTATCCACTTGAACCTGTGCCGCGAGTGGGTTGTTACTATTGCTTTCTTTAAGGACTGCGACTGCCCGCACCGCAGAATCAAAAAGATCAATTAGCGCTGGGAAGGCGTCGCGGAAAAATCCGGAGATGCGTAGGGTCACATCGACCCGCGGTCGGTCGAGCACATCGAGAGGTAGAATTTCAAAACCTGTCACCCGGCGGGATGCGGAATCCCAGGTTGGTCGCGCACCGATCAGCGCGAGGGCTTGGGCGATATCGTCGCCGCCAGTCCGCATGTTGGAGGTTCCCCAGGCGGTTAAGGCCAGCTGCTTCGGCCAGTCTCCGTGATCCTGCGCGTAGCGTTCGACCAGCATTTGCGCCGACTTCCAACCGAGCAGCCAGGCGGCAGGTGTCGGCGCGGTGCGCGTATCGATCGAGAAGAAGTTACGCCCGGTCGGTAGCACGTCGGGCCGGCCTCGCGTGGGCGCGCCGGAGGGGCCGGGGGGCACAAATCGCCCATCCAGTCCGCGCAACAGCCCGTCGATCTCGGCCTCGCCGCAGCAATCCATCGCTGGTGCGATAAGGGTTTCTATTTCGTCGAGAACAGCGCGGGTCGCAGTCCAGGTTGAGTCAGGTTTTAAATTTCCAGCGACCAGGTCCTTGGCCAGGCTTTCAAGTCTTTCAACCGTATCTCCGTTTGTCCGCCACGCGATTTTAGCTTCACCATTGCTCTCGCCTTGAGCAGTGGAGTGTTTGTGGAAATGATACAATGGTTCAGGCTTCGGTCCGGTCCAAGCAGCCCCCAACACGCAATCCAATGGATCAAATCCTAATACTAAATCCGCCGCCAAGGCCCGAATTAGTGAGGCGTCGCCGCCCTCTCCTTTGTGCCGCGGGACGCGAGTCAGCGCCACCAGTAGATCGGTTCGGTGTTCGCCGTCGGGCGAGCGGCCGAAAATATGCAGCCCATCACGGATCTGCATTTCCTTCAGCTCGCAGAGAAAATTGTCGAGTCGACCGAGCGCTTCCGTCTCCTCTGCGTTTGGCGTAATACCGCAATCCTTGTCGAGCCCAATATCGCGGGCAAGGTTGAGGATTTGCCCGCTTAGTACGGCGAGCCGCCTTGGATCGATGCCAGAAGCTTCAAAATATTCGTCGACCAGCGCCTCTAGATCTTTTAGGGGGCCATAGCTCTCCGCCCGCGTCAGCGGTGGTGTCATGTGGTCGACAATCACTGCCTGGCTCCGTCGTTTCGCCTGCGTGCCTTCACCGGGATCGTTGACGATGAATGGGTAGATGTTCGGCATTGGGCCGAGCACCGCTTCCGGAAAACATTCGGCGGACAATGCTAGCGCTTTGCCTGGCAGCCATTCCAAATTGCCATGTTTGCCCATGTGGACGATTGCATGCGCACAAAAGCTTTCGCGCAGCCAAGCGTGGAAAGCCAGGTAATTGTGGGGCGGCACCAACGCCGGGTCGTGGTAACTTGTGACCGGGTCAATATTGTAGCCGCGCGCCGGCTGCAGCCCAATCGCGATGTTGCCACAGCGAAAGGCCGGAACCGCGAAGCTGCCGCAATCCAGCGTGTCAGCCCGGTAAAATGGGTCGGTTTCCGGCGGTCCCCACTGATCGAGGACCTGGTCACGGACGGCGCTGGGCAGCGTAGCGAAAAACAGGCTGTAATCGGCAAAAGAGAGGCTCTCTTCGACTCTGCGATTACGCCAGCCCGCGTTGGTGGGTCCGTCAGCGAGGCGCGCTATCAGGTCGTTGCCAGTGGCGGGAATGTCGGCTGTATGGTAGCCGGCTTCGGTGAGTGCCTGTAAGACTTCGATCACGCCCGCTGGCGTATCAAGTCCGACACCGTTCCCTAGTCGGCCGTCCCGGTTGGGGTAGTTTGCGAGGACGA
>CAYYUG010000134.1:0-3047 GCA_964474755.1 uncultured Rhodospirillaceae bacterium
GTGCCATGGTCATATCTATAGTGTCCTCGGTTAAACAACCGGCGCATTAAGTACCATAATCCAGCGTTTATTGGCCACGTCGAGATCGAAATTTTCGGCCCCTGTGCCGCAAGTTTCAGTGACCTTGAGTTGTAGTATCAACTCGTTGAATGGCGCACCATTGACCCGGTCTGCCATAGTCGGGACCAACACATTGGCTTCCTTCATCGCAACTGCGATGTCTACCTGTGTCATCAGTATGTCATCCAGATTAAAACCCACTTCGAACAATTTCATCTTCTGTGTTTCGATCGCCTCGGGGTGCTTGTGCGCCACGATGACGAGTGGCCTTGTCGTGGCAATGTTCAACACCTCTCCTCACAGGCGTCAATGATACAATCTCCATTTCGCCAAGTCGTGCCTTGACCAGAGGTCCTCACAAACGTTTATTGAACCGCGATGACAATCGGATGAAACAGCTCATGTCCCGTGCGATTCTGATCACATTTTTCGCCTTCACGCTTATCGCATCGCATGCCGTCGATGGGGCGGCACAGGATGCAAAAACTACAGACCCGATCCGTTTTGCGTCATTGCGCGCAGACGAGGTTAATGTCCGCGCAGGACCCGGTGTCCGCTATCCCGTGAAATGGGTCTTCGTCCGCAAACGGCTGCCCGTCGCTGTCACGGCGGAGTTTGAAAGCTGGCGCAAAATCCGCGATTCCGAAGACGCGGAGGGCTGGGTGCATCGTGCAATGCTATCTATCCAGCGCAGTATAGTGATAGTCGAGAGGGCGAAAACGCTTCGGCGCAGTGCTCGTGACACCGCGCCCGCCGTAGCCCAGATGAAGCCGGGGATTGTTGCCAAGATCGAAAGCTGCAATGGTCAGTGGTGTGAGGTCGAAGCTGGCGCCTATTCTGGCTGGGTGCGACAAAGCGGATTGTGGGGTCTTCGCGCCAATGAAGTCATCGAATAGGCGCTGAGAATTCTAGTCTGTCAAATCACCAGCAAGCAACTCACGCGATTCTTCCGGGATGACCGTCATATGTCCATAAGCTGCATGCTCAAAGCCGAGAATTGTCTGGCCACCTGATTCGCGGAACGCTTTGGCTTGTTCGTCGGTAAAAGGAAAATGGATGAACTGGACGGAGGAAGCCTTGCCGCTCTCCGTCGTTCGATCGAGATCGACTTCTGGTACGCCGAGCACCTCGATTTCGCCAAATCGTAAGAACATCGTCTCTTCGATACCGCCAAGCTTAGCTAGAAAGGCATGCCGCCGTTCTTCATCATTTATCTCGAACATGACGGTGGCCACTAATTCACGGCCGTTCGGGATCAGCGGATTGTAGGCCGCCAGTTCGTCGGCAATTTGCTCCTCGCCTCCCTTCTCGATGTAAAGCATCTCGTGGATCTGCCACCACATTGTGTCGTAGGACTCGAAATAACATGTAGCATCCGGGCCAATCGCAATGCGCCGTGGCCTTTTGAGCGCCACGATTTCCTTGCGCTTCCTGGCGCGGAGCTTTTCGAAATCGTCCATCGCCATCACGTCGGCTCGGGTTATCTGGCTTTTGCTCATCTGGTGTACTCCTAGACCGCAATCCCGTATGCGCGGGCAAATAGCACGACGGGATGAGGCGCGGTTTCTGGCACATTGCCATCAGCTCGTTCCACACCCTGACCTATATGCATGCCAGCCAACGGGCATTCCGAAACGTAATATTTCGGCGTGTCCTTCATGAGCTGGCGAGCAACTGGTCGGCCGACTTTCAGCGCGGTATCGAAATTGTCCTGCATCACGCCCCAGGAGCCGCCATGGCCCGAGCAACGTTCGATGACTTGCACCTCGGAATCTGGCAGCAAACGCATTAGTTCGGCCGCCTTTGCACCCATATTCTGCGCCCGCGCGTGACAGGCGAGATGGACGGCGATCTTGCCGCCAAGCGGCGTCATGCCCTCGGCCAGTCCTTCGTTCTTGGCAATATCAACGATGTATTCGGTGATATCCTTCGTCGCTTCACTGAGCTTCTTTATCGCCGGGTCGTCGGGCAGAATGAGCGGCCATTCGAATTTCAACATCAAAGCGCAGGACGGCATCAAGGCTACGATATCGTATCCCTTGTCGATCCAAGGCCCGAATTCGGCGGCAACATTGCGCGCGCTCTCCGCAACCGCGGCGAGATCGCCCTGCTCCAATAATGGCATGCCACAACATGACGGATGGACAACCTCCGTCTCAACACCGTTGCGGGCCAATATACCGCGCGCAGCATAGCCGATTTCTGGATTGTTAAATTTTCCATAGCAGGTGGCGTACAGCACCACCTTTCGGTCTTTTGCGGGTGCGTTCGATGCCACTTCGGGCGCAGCCTCATCCTCCAGGGTAAAGCTGTTGAAGCGCGGCAGCGCGGCTTCCTTGTGAATACCGGCTACAGACTGCATCAATTTACGGGTCAATCCGTTCTTCTCATCGAGCGCCCAGTTAACCAATGGTGCCAGCGGCTTCGCAAGGCGGCCATTCCGGTCTGTCTTGCTCATCTGTTTCGATTGCCAGGGCACTTTGCCCTTGCGGTGTTGGATGGCCCTATACCGCAGCATCAGATGCGGAAAATCTAGATTGAATTCATGAGGTGGCACGTAGGGACATTTAGTCATGAAACACATGTCGCACAAAGTGCACGCACCGACTACCGGCTCAAAACCGACCGAGTCCACGGTATCCAACTCACCGCTATCCGATTCGTCGATAAGGTCGAACAGACGCGGGAAGGTATCGCACAGGTTAAAGCACCGCCGACAGCCGTGACAGATATCGAAGATGCGGCGCATCTCCTCATCAAGTGCCGTTTCGTCATAAAACCCCTTCTCCTGCCAGGCCAAGGGGTGGCGTATGGGCGCTTCGAGGCTACCTTCACTCATTACTATGTCCTTGAAAAAAGACCTGGCCACACACCCAACTCATCGCCGTGTGCGGCCGGGTCATCAACGCTTAGTCGTCAAGCGTATCCAGCGCACGCTGGAAACGTCCAGCGTGGCTCTTCTCAGCCTTCGCCAGGGTCTCGAACCA
>CAYYUG010000135.1:0-2506 GCA_964474755.1 uncultured Rhodospirillaceae bacterium
CTGCTGTCACGACCCATCGAAGGGGACCACCGCTCTGTAACGCGTTGAAGGGGAAGCAGGTTATCAGTGTGAGGCGATTTTGAGTCTCAGGCGAACGGTCTCGAAACAATCATAGCCTAGATCTGTCTTTAATCACTTCCCACCGTCACCGACGACGAATGGGGCCTAGATTGTGGAGTGTGCTATGTTTGTCGGTCCCGTGCCGGTGAGAGCCATCGTGGCTTGAAGGTGACCCTGAGGGGAAAAATATCACGAACCGTTGAGCAAATTTAAGACCTGGCTCAAAGGGATCCTAACTCGCCGAGTAGCTCCAGAATAATGTGGTCCGGAGGCGCTGTCAGAATAATAAATACCTTGTCTAATTAAATCAGCCAAATCTAAAAGATATAACCTAGACAAGTACCATGCCTCGCTCTAACGCCATTTGGACCGACCTTCGACGCATGAGTAAGGTGTTGCACGGACAACATCTACAGTTAATTTTGGAAACTCTTGACATGGCTTTGTTACGATTTGAAATCACCCAACGTGAACCGTATGCCAACGCTCGTGCATTTGGCGCAACCGGCGCCTATGAACAAGTCGATGGCATTGCGCATTTTGCCGTTGATCCAGCGCATGCCGTGAATCAAAGTGTCGTCGATCTTGCCTTGGCACCGTCGAACGCCGTTGGTCTAGTTGAATTTGAAGCGGACTTGTCGATTGTGATGCCGGTAATTGGCAGAAAGGGCAACGGCCGCGCGATCGTCGAACTGCCAAATCGCGGTAGGCGTCGCGTCGTTGCTATGCTCAATCGCGCACCTACTGATGCACCGGTGTCGCGACATTCGCATCCTGGTGACGGTTTTCTGTTCGAACGCGGCTTCACCGTGGCGTCTATCGGCTGGCAGTGGGACGTTAATCGTAGCGATGCACTTATGGGCTTGAGCGCGCCTTGTGCGATGCGTGATGGCCTTGCTGTGCGCGGCCAGACCATGGTGGAAATTCGGCCGTGCGAACGGGTTAGCACCTGGTTGCTTGCAGACCGCATCCACCGGCCTATGCCCGCTGCCGCTGGAGAACAGCCCGAGGCCGTGCTTTACGTGCGCGATTTCGAGGATGGAGAGGATACCGTCGTCGCTCGGGATCGCTGGAATTTTGCGCGCTGCACCGACTCCGGAGTGCTTGAATCAAGTGCTGAGTATCTGCATCTTGAAGGAGGTTTCGATCCTGGCCGAATTTACCAGATCGTATATGAAACTGACTATGCACCGGTTGCCGGTCTCGGCCTGCTAGCATTGCGCGACGTAGCGCCATTTTTGCGCAATGCGGGTAGTGAGAATCCCACTCCTGGAGGGTTCAGCGCGCTGATCGCCTGGGGGGTCTCTCAAACCGGGCGCATGCTCCGCGATTTTATGTATTTCGGCTTAAACCTGTGTGAAGACGGCACGATGGCCTATGAAGGCATTGCACCGCACGTTGCTGGGGCGCGGCGTGGTTCATTCAACCATCGCTTTGCACAGCCCTCTAACCAGACCACACCCTTGTGGGGGCATGCATTTCCCTATGCGGATGTATCGACCACCGATCCGTTAAGCACACAAAGTGCTGGTTTGCTCGATCGTTTGTCAGCAACCGGCGTGACTCCAAAAATCATTTCCACCAATAGTGCGGCAGAGTACTGGCGTGGCGATGCTACGCTCGCGCACGTGGATACGGTCGGTGAGCGCGACCTTGCTGAACACCCTTGCGCACGAAGCTATTTGTTCGCGAGTACCCAGCACACGCCTGGATATCTCGGCCAATCACGTATCAATGCCGCTGTGCATACGACGATGCGTTATCCACTGAATGTGCTCGACTATCGGCCATTGCTGCGTGCTGCGCTGATAAACCTTGATTTGTGGATTAACGAAGGTGTTGAACCACCGCCGAGTCGCCATCCGCGCATCGCTGACGGTACGGCTGTGCTGCGCGACGAGATCCTGCAGTATTACGCAACTATTCCTGAATTCGAACTATTGTCGGCCGATCGTCTACCATTTGTCCGCACGGTGGACATGGGCAATCAGGAAGACATCGGTGTCGGCCACTTTCCAGCATGCGAAGGTGCGTTCTATCCCGCGCTGGTGTCGGCTATTGATGCCGATGGTAATGAACTAGCTGGCATTCGACTGCCGGATGTGGTGGTACCGGTCGGCTCTAATGCTGGCTGGAATCCGCGCGACCCATCCATCGGCTCACCCGATCAGATCGTGCCGATGAGCGGACTGACTCTGTTCTTTGCAGCGGACGAGCAACAGCGCAAACGCAGCGCTGATCCGCGCCCATCCATCGCGCAGCGCTACACGAGCCCCGATGACTATGAAGCTCAGGTTCGACAGGTTGCAAAACAACTGTCGAACGAGCGTTACCTTCTCGAACAAGATATCGACGCCGTTGTCGCGGCGGCGCTGGAACGCTATGCAGCTGCAGCTGCGGGTGAGAGCGCATGACCCTGAAAGGTCTCCCATTAGGATTCTTTGTG